>JAFXEB010000024.1 GCA_017521025.1 Clostridia bacterium
AGAAATCCTTGAACTTAAACGCGTTGCGGAAAAAGCCTTTGATAATGTAGATAAGAATATGCGAAAATGGTTAGCAGATAAACCATCGGCAGAAAAAAGAATATTCAATTTACAAGAAAGATTAAAGCAGTTGGAACAAGACCAAGAACAAATATTGCTTGAGCGTATCCGTGACAGAAATCGTGCAGATGTTTATGACCGTATGCTTGCCAACTGTGAAACTGAAATACAAAATATAAGAAAACAGTTATCCGAATATAAAGATGCCGAACGAACTATCAAGGAGAGGAAGAAAGAAATCAAAAAGAGCATCGAACTTATTGACAGTATCATCGCAGACGGCGCTATAAGTGATACACACTTAAGAATGCTCATTGAAGAAATAATAATAACCGAAACAGAAGGGAAGTTGACCGTCAGATTTATGCTCAATGGCTCTCATCGAATTCACTTGGATTATTATGATGAAGAAGGCGAAATGGTCGGCAGAGATGCAGAGGTGTGGTGCTTCCCAGTGTAATCAAAAAGGCAGACGCGTAATATACGGTGATGCGTATTGGTTATGTGTCTGCCAATTATTTTGAAAAGACAAAAGCCTTGAAAACATTAAGTTTTCAAGGCTTTTGGTGGTGCGGGTAACAGGACTTGAACCTGCACATCCTTGCGAACATAAGAACCTGAATCTTACGCGTCTGCCAATTCCGCCATACCCGCCTATTTGATTTTCGCCTCTGATTTTTACACGGCGAGGCAACCGAGGTGGAGTTTACTTTTCGGATAAATCTTACTGTTCAATTTGTTCCACGAATATAAAAACGCAAAAATGCGATTATATCAAACGTTTCAACGAGGTGGCGTTACCTGAATCTAGCGCGTCTGCCAATTCCGCCATACCCGCCTATTTGATTTTTGCCTCTGATTTTTACACGGTGAGGCAACCGAGGTGGAGTTTACTTTTCGGATAAATCTTACTGTTCAACTTATTCCACGAATATAAAAACGCAAAAATGCGATTTTATCAAATGTTTCAACGAGGTGGCGTTATCTGAATCTAGCGCGTCTGCCAATTCCGCCATACCCGCAAATATTAAACTCGCCACCTGCCCTTATCAGGAGGGGAAGAGTCGGTGTGGGAAAAAACTCCCACTACCCAGTCAAAGAAGAAATCCCCCTAAGACCTCGGTTATTTTATCAAAATGCGCACGAATTGTCAAGAGCTTTTTTGCTTTTTGATGGAAATATTTACGATTATTTTTTCCTTTGCCGACAAGGTGCGAATATTTTTTGACCTGATGCGTTTTTTTGAAGAAATTATTGGGTTTTGCTTTACAAAACTAAAGTTGTTTGCTACAATACAAACAGGCTTAGGCTTGTATTCCCGACGAATTAACAGGAGGTAGTTATGAAAAGGCTTATTGCGTTTTTGATAGTGACGGCGGCGGTTTTTTGTGTACTTTCGGCTTGCGGAGTCGAGCATCCATTTGTTGGTGAATGGCGTGACGAACAGTCCCATAATATGGGCTTTGTGTTTAATGAAGACGGTACCTTTCATTATGTTTCCGAGGGCAGGGTCATGTACGAGCTTGGCACTCACGAGTGGGAAGCAAGAGAAGGCAAGCTTTATGTGGACGGCGCAGAGTATGCTGATTATCGTCTTGTAGAGGGTAAGCTTACCGTCTGGGAGCTTGCTGGCGGTGAACGTGTAGGAGAAGGCGTTGTTTATCTTAAGAAATAAAAGTGTCTTATATGTCCACCTTATCGGCGTGTAAAATGCAACAAAGTATAGCAAAAAGTGTGCGGTTTAAGAGCCGCACACTTTTGAATTTTATGCTATCTCGTCGAAAAAATAACCGAGAGTAGGAACAAATTCTCCTCTGTCCCAAAGCTCCCTTATCTCCTCAACCGTTGCCCACCTGACATCAGCGACTTCATAGGTAGTAGCTTTTTTCAGGTCAGCAATGCCGTTGTATTCAAAGAGCCAGACATCCATAATATCGCCGTAGCGCTTTCCGTTTATTACATCTCTCGCTCTGCTGAAAACTATCCTGCCGTGACTTGGTTCAAGGCTTACGCCTATCTCCTCCTCGCATTCTCTCAGCGCACCTGTAAGGCTGTCCTCTCCACGCACGACAGAGCCTCCTACACACTCCCACAAAAGCGGAAAGTTGTGTCTGTCGGCACTCCGTTGAGATACAAGGTATTTGCCCTCGCTGTTTTTGATCCAAACGTGCACTACCAGATGGTAACGCCCTTCGGGCACCTTATCTCCCCGAACAAGGGTTTCGCCCGTCTTGTTGCCCTGAATGTCATACAAATCCCAAATCTCCATTGTTTAGCCTCTTTGCAAATTATTTTACACAAAGGCCCAGTGCCTTTTTAAGAAACGCCACAACCCGTTTTCTGTACTCTCCGAGCACTATCTGCTCCTCAACATTGTCGTACATATTGTTGCCTGCATCCACAAAATAGGTAAGCGTATTCTTGTTAACGGACAAAGAATCCAAGGACCACCCGAGGTGTCGCTTATCCGATGGCTTGTCTACCATAAAAAATGCACTCACCTTTGTAGCCTCGCTGTTTTCCATAAAAGAATACACCTTGCCGCCCTTGCAGACCGCTATCCCGTCAAGGTAGTATGCACGCACCTTGCCGCCAAGCTCGCCGATAAGCCTTGAGTAGTATTCTATCATTTCCTCATCATCAAGCCGTCTGCCTCCCAAGGGCGTACGTATATTAAGGCCGGGCTGCCTCGGGTCGTCAAGAGGAATCCCTTCAAAGTAAAGCCCTGAATCGTTGCAAATTACCGTATCAAAATACCTGCTGTAAAACTTTGCCTTTAACACGGCGTTTTCTTCGGGAGTGCTTCCGCACTCCTCGGGCTCGGCCTTTATCCCGAGGTCGTTGAGTGTAACAAACTCAACGTCACATCCTTCTAAAAAGCCCTCAAAGCGTTTGACTTTGGATGGATTTGTGGTTCCTATAAGCACTTTCATTCAATATCCTCCAAGGTCTCAACGTAGGTCTTATAGTACTGCTCCTGAAAATGTATGGCTTTTACCATTTCGTCCTTGGTAAAGCTACGCCCGACAGGTGCGGCGATAAGCTTATCCTCTATATCGTTTTCACGGTTTGCTATGCCGATTATTCTGCAGGTGTATTCTTCTACGGGCACGTCAACCCCAAGAAGGTATACGTCCAGCTCTTCGCCGTCGCCGCCGAAAACCTCCGGAATGTATCCGTAGTTTATGGGATAGTTTAAGGTGTAGTCGCTCTTTTTGTGAACATAGCCTATGGGTCTGTCGATTTTGATATCTACCGTTTGCCCTAAGAATGCTCTTACTTGCGCCTTTCTCTCTTCGTAGGTCATAAATAACACCTCCGTTTCAAAATCGCAGTACATTTTATCACATTCTTAAAAAGAATTCAATACGTGTCCACGGGTGTTTATCGGATTTTGTGAACAAAAAAGCATTTAATTTATTTAAATTTTCATTTTTTAGATACAAAAGTTATTAAAAAATATCATTGAATTTTGCTAACTGATGTGCTATTCTCCAAAACAGAAAAAACAGAGATAAAAAAGGCTTTGGGGAGCTTTTATGAAAGAAGAACACGAGTATTTACTGCCTGCACCGCTTAAGAATTTCGTCTGTAAAATGGGTGCTTGCAGACACGCCTGCTGTGAGGGTTGGCCCATAACCTTTTCGGTGGACGATTATTTCAGGCTTATGGGTAGCGAGCATAGCGCCGAGCTTGGCGAAAGGCTTGACAGGGGAATAAAGCTGAATCTGTCACCCACGCCTGACCGCTACGCTATAATATATCCTAAATATGACGGCAACTGCCCTATGAGGCTACCCGATGGGCGTTGCTCCATCCAGGCGGAGCTTGGGGAAGGTGTTCTGGCGGCTGTCTGCAGGCTTTATCCAAGGGGTCTGCACTTTGACCCTGTTTACGAATGTTCCTTTTCAAATAGCTGTGAGGGCGTTCTTGAGGTGCTTTTTGAAAGTGATGCACCCATCTCCTTTGTAAAAAAGCCTATGGCGTTTGATATCAATGCACGGAGAAAGCGCAGTTATGTCTTCGATACTATGGGGCGTGAGGAGGATATCCGCCTTTGGCTTATCAGCCTCGTGCAGGAGAGGGCGTACCCTTTGACGGTGCGCATTTTGCGCCTTGGCAAGGCACTCCTTGCCCTTGACGATATAATGGAGCGCAAGGATAAAGCCGCTCTCGACACCTTGCTTGACGGTGGCTTCATCACCGATGTCCCTGATATCTGTGTTGATAAAGAGCATCTTGCCGACGGACTTCACATTATGGAGAGGCTTCTCGCTATTCTCGACGGGCGCAGTAACAGTGTATGCGATTACGGCGAGGAGGCTTTGAAATACTTTACGTCAGATAACTCCTTTGATGCATACCTGAACGCAAGACAGAGCTTTGAAACGACCTTTCCCAGGTGGGAAATATGGTTTGAGCATATGCTTGTAAACCATATGTTTTTCGAGCAGTTTCCTTTTCAGGACAGACCCGAAAAGCCTTGGGACGAATTTGTATCTGTCTGTGCAGTTTATTCACTGCTGCGTTTTCTCAGTCTTGGCTGCTTTAGCGCAAGAGAGAGCTATGGCGCATACGTTGATATGTGTGCCGCTCTGTTCCGCTTGGTGGGGCACACAGCATTTTCAGCCTATGCGGGCAGGATGCTTGCCTCCGTCGGCTGTCATATGCCGGACAAGGTATTCGAGCTGATATCACTATAATAAATTATGAATGAGGCAGTAGAACCCCCGTGCTTTACTGCTTCTTTTTTTCTATTGCAATATAAAGCACTTGTGTGCTATAATCTATATATATTCATAAAGCATTTGTGCGGTGAACGGAGGGTTACTATGGAAAAATGGCAACGCTTTAAATATCTGCCCGTCATCCCTAAGGGGGCGGACGGTGCTCTCGTAACAAGCTCAAGAGCACATATCGACCTGTCCCGCAGGGCGGCGGCAGACGGTATGGTTTTGCTTAAGAATACAGATAACATATTGCCTATAAAGAAGGGTGCGAGGGTCGCCCTTTTCGGCAAGGCATCCGCTGACTATGTAAAAGGCGGCGGTGGTAGCGGTGACGTTGTGGTTAAGTACGTCCTTAACCTCTGTGATGCTATGGAGCGCAAGGAGGCAGAGGGCAAGCTTGAGGCTTATGCTCCTCTTATCGAATTTTACAGAGCTAACGTTGCCGCCCAGCGTGCCGAGGGCAAAAAACCCGGCTATACGGTAGAGCCTGCTGTTCCTGCAGAGCTTCTGGAGCGTGCAGCAAGTGAATGCGACCTTGCCATTATCAGCATCTGCCGCTTTTCTACCGAGGGGCGTGACCGTAAAGGAACCGTTGATGACGGCGACTTTTATCTGTCTGTGCAGGAAAAAGCAATGGTAAAAGCGGTATGCACTGCTTTCTCCGATGTAGTTGTGGTATTCAACGTTGGCGGTATGGTGGACACTGCATGGTGCGAGAGGGAGCCTGCCGTAAAAGCGGTGCTTATGGCTTGGCAGGGCGGTATGGAGGGTGCTCTGGCAGAGGCAGATATACTCTGCGGAGATGTAAATCCTTCAGGCAAGCTGGCTGATACCTTTGCCGCCTCCTTTGACGATTACCCCTCCTCCGAGGGCTTTTCCGACTCCCTCGACTATGTATATTATACGGAGGATATATTTGTTGGCTATCGCTATTTTGAAACGGTAAAGGGCGCCGCCGAAAGGGTGAATTATCCCTTTGGCTTTGGTCTGTCCTATACCACCTTTGATATAAAGTCCCTCGGCGTATCCGAGGCTGACGGTGTTATCTCCCTTCGCATATCGGTCACAAATACGGGTGACGTGGCAGGCAGGGAAGTGGTACAGCTTTACAGCGGTGCTCCGGAGGGCGGCATCGACACGCCCCGATATGAGCTGCGTAGCTTTGCCAAGACAAAACTCCTCGGGTCCGGCGAGAGTCAGGAGCTTCATCTGAGCTTGCACTGTGACGGGCTCGCAAGCTATGATGAGTCACTTGCGGCGTACGTGCTCAAAAAGGGGACCTACACAATATATATCGGTAGCTCAGTCCGTAGCCTAAGCGCTGTTTACAGCTTCGATACTGACGCATGCGTTGTAAAGCAGCTTGCAAATCGCTGTGCCCCCTCAAAGCTGCCACGCCGTTTGAAGTCCGACGGTAGCTATGAGACGCTGACCGTTTCAGAGTACCCACCCAAGGCAGACCGCTCTCACCTGCCTCCCGACCCAAAGGAGGATGTGGAGCACGTTGTACCCAACCACTTTGGCGTCCGTGTGAGCCGTGACAGGGTAAGCCTTGAAAGCGTGGCAAGAGGGGAGCATACCATTGACGAGTTTATAGAGGGGCTTTCCGATGGAGAGCTTGTGACTCTTGCGGGGGGATGTCCCAACCGTGGACCTGCCGACACCCGTGGCTTTGGCGGTCTTGACTCAGTGGGTGTTCCACCCGTGATGACGGCTGACGGCCCTGCGGGTCTGCGCTTCTTTGCCAACCGTGGCGTGAAGACCACAGCTTGGCCGGTTGCCTGCCTGCTTGCCTGTACCTGGGATGAGGAGCTTGTGGAAAGTGTCGGCGCAGCGGCGGCGTCAGAGGTAGAGGAAAATAATATCGGTATGTGGCTGACCCCCGCCATCAATATCCACCGCAGTCCGCTCTGCGGCAGAAATTTTGAGTACTATTCCGAGGACCCGCTTCTCGCAGGCAAGCTTGCCGCCGCTATGGTCAGAGGCATACAGTCAAACAACGTAGCCGCCTGCGCAAAGCATTTTTGCTGTAATAACAAGGAGGACGGCAGACTCTGGGGCGACTCTATAGTGAGCGAAAGGGCACTCAGAGAGATATATCTCAAGGCGTTTGAAATCGTTGTAAGAGAAGGCGGCGTTATGGCTATAATGACCGCATACAATAAGCTAAACGGCACCTATACCTCTGAGAAAAAGGAGCTTATTACCGACATTCTCAAGGGTGAATGGGGCTACAAGGGGCTTGTGCTTACTGATTGGGGTAACTATGCCGACCATTGCGACGAGGTGCTTGCAGGAAACGATCTGCGTATGCCTCACGGCAGTCCCGCAAGGTTGCTTGCGGCTATGGCGGAGGGTACACTGAGCAGAGCAGACGTAGTGCCCTGCGTGCGCCGTGTGCTTGAGCTTATTTTAAAGCTTAAATAGTGTTGCATTTATTGCTTTGTTGCTTTATAATATACTTGTGTCAGCACAAATATCGTAGAGAGGTAGATATATGAGAAAAGCTTTATTGATACTATTGTCCTTGATTTTCATTTTTTCGTTTACTGCTTGTAAAGAGAACGGTTCCGATGTGAGCGGTATAGATTGGGAAAACTCTGTAATCGTGGTTGACCCCAACGACCCCTTTACGGGTATCTGGGTCGATGAGATGGAGGGCGTTATGGCGACCTTCTACACTATGCACGGCGACGGTACGGGTTACGTTGATATCACCGATATACGCTTCTTTATAGAATATGAATATACCGATACCGAGCTTACCATAATAAGCTATCCCGATACCTTGGACGAGCCCCATCCCAGAACCTATACCTATAAGTTCAATGATGACGGTACCTTGACACTAAATAACGATGAAACGGGCGAGCTTAACTGGTATCTGAATGACGGCCCTCTTCCTTGGTGATGTGATGAGAGGTAGATTATTGGCTCTTACCCTTGCGATATTGCTATGCCTTTCCCTTTGCTCCTGCGCCGGTAACGAGACTGACGGCTCTTCCCACTTCGTCGGAGCGGAGGCAGAGGATTTTATAGGCTGTTGGATAAGCAGCTATGACGGCGACAGTATGGAGCTTCTGTTTCGTGCAGACGGTACGGGTCACGCCGTGCTCACACCCTCGTCGGCGCTTACAAAAGTGGATATAAAATACAGCTGCGCCGATGGCGTTCTCACGGTCATATCCTACCCGGTGGGCGACAGCGTGAACTTTATAGACCGTGCTGATTATGACGTATATTTTGACGGCGGCTATATGTATATACGCCCCGCAGGCTCAGATATGGCTTATCATAGGTTCTCGCCCAAGGAGTAGCTTTATATCCTCATAACAACAGTAGCAAAAAAACAATGCCCCTGTCACATATTGCGTGACAGGGGCGTTTTGTATCCATTAGAAATTACTCGTGCTCAGCTATCCAAGCCTCAACCTTGTTTTTAGCGATTCTCTTGATATCCTCTACAGGATAGGGGCTCTCCTCACCGCCGTTTACATAGATGAAGTAAGAGCCGCTGGGAGTCTGATAAAGAGTCTCCTCATAGCCCTGAGCGTCGCCGTAGCAACCAACGCAAACCTTCTTAACTACGGTAGCGGTCTCGGTGTCATATTCACATCTGCATATAGTCTTTTTCATTCATATACTCCTTAAATATTTGTTTTAACACACTTATTATAGTGTTTTTTTGTTTTACAGTCAACATACATTTAGTAAGAAAAATCCTTTTATTTTTCTTTTGTCTTGCACTAATTTATACAAAAATAGCATAGAGTATGTGTGAATTGAGATACTTACTCACGCTGAAAGGCTTTTCTATGACAGTTGCACCGTCAGTTTTATACAAAACTCGTATAGTAAACACAAAAGCTTCCCACCACAAATGTTTAAAAACGCAAAAACAAAGGCGGCGCAAAACTGCGCCGCCTTCTTAGCATAAATCAAACTGCCAAAGCAAATATTTGATTATTCGCCTGCAAGTCTCTCCTTGATGGTGGATACTGCACGAGCCATCTTGAGCTCAACAGAATCCTTCTTGGACTCAACTCTGGAAGCGATGTTCTTATCAAGAACTTCAACGGTCTCGGTGATGCTCCAAGGAGAACCGAATACCTGACCAAGGTCAAATACACGAGAACCGAAAACGATGTCGAGCATGTCAGCACTGTCGGAATCCTGAGCGTCGCCTCTCTTAAGCTGCTTCTCATAGTACTCGGGAGTAAGGATGTCCTTGCTGTATGCGCCGAGAGCGTCGATGATCATACCGAGCTGCTCGCCTGCCTCGCCCTCAACGTTAGCGGGGCTGTTGGGAACAAACAGAACGCTGGAAGTGTGAGCGCCCATGTTGTGATAGTATCTGTCATCAGATGCGTTGTACTTAGGGATGGGAAGGAAGCCGAACTCGTCTTCCATATCTCTGAAGTAGGGGAGGTGGATAAGGCTGGTCATGTAGAACAGACCTCTGCCTTCCTTGAATGCGTTGGTAACGGTCTTTTCGTAAACGTCTTCGCCTTCGTACTTAACGACGTACTTCTCAAGGTTAGCAACGAGAACGTCGTTATCGTTGAGGTAAAGATCTACAGCGTCAGTAAGAGCGGGGTAGCCGTCACCGGTAGCAAGAGAAAGCTCAGGCTCGTCATTAGCATTCTTCTCAACGGTCTTGTTGCCGCTAGCGAGGAAGTGGTTGTAAAGGTTGGAGGTCTCGGTGAGGAGGCCGTAAATGTCGAATTCGTCTCTTACGCCGTCAGCGTTAGCATCCTTACCAAAGCCGGTAACGATATTCTTGAATTCTTCAAAGGTCCAATCGCCGTCTGCAGCCATCTTATAAAGCTCAGCGGGATCGCCGCCGTTTTCCTTATAGAGAGCCTTGTTGAACAGAAGAACGAAGGTACCGTCGTTGTCATAAGTATTGATGTCGCCGAGTGCATAGTAGAGCTGATCGCAGATGGACATATCTTCAACTGCGTTCTGGTCCCACCAAGCCTGGTCGAAATCGATACCAAGGTCATGAAGGTTTACAAGCATACCATCAAGTGCGAACTGATAGTAGTAGTAATAGGTCTCAAAGCAGAAGTCATACTCAGCGGTACCGCCAACGATATCTTCCTGAATAGCGGTACGAACCTCAGCAGCACTGCTGGTGTCAACGATCTCACCGGTGATGGTGCAGTTGTACTTCTTCTGAACTTCTTCAACAACGTCATACTTAGCCTTGTTGATGTTGGTAAGCTCGCCGTCCTCGGTCTCTTCCCAAATTACTTCGCCCTGGAAGTCAATGGTAACCTTACCGGAACCGAACTTACGCTGATAAACGTAGAATTCACGGCCGCCCATGTCCTCAGCAGCGGGGAGCTTATCAGCATAGGTGATCTTCTCGCCGGTGCTTTCGGTGCCGCTTTCATACTCGCCTATAACATCGCTCTGAGAAGAGTTGCCATCTTCATTGCCGCCGCATGCTGCGAAGCAAGCAGTAACCATGATGAGAGCAAGAAGTGCGCATAGAACTTTTTTCATGTTTTTTCTCCTTTGCAGAATTTGTTGTCTAAATTATATCATATATTTATAGGCAAGTCAAGTGCATTTTTACGAATGTGCCATAAAAACAACGGCTTTTATGCTGTGTTTACCTCTTGACAGATGGCTGTTAAAATTATATCATAATATATATTGGATATACGGAGGTGACGGCTATGGCTGCCCAAATATTTACTGTTTACGGCTCAGTGCCCGGTCCTGAGAGCGAGCGTGCTGTCATGTACTGTGCGGACATAATAGCAGGGGGCGGCATTGCTGCGTTTCCTACCGAAACGGTTTACGGTATAGGCTGTAACGGTCTTGATGTAGCGGCTGTGGAAAAGCTTTACAGTGCAAAAATGCGTCCTCCCGTAAAGCCTTTGAGCCTTTGCGTGGCAAGCCTTGCCGCCGCTGAGGAGATCGCTTTCTTTGACGAGAGAGCAAGGCGTGTATTCAAGGCGTTCCTTCCGGGACCGCTGACTCTTGTGCTGAAAAGGCGTGAGTGTGTTCCCTCTGTGGTCACAGCAGGCGGCGACACTGTCGGCATACGTGTACCCGCACACCCTATTGCCCTCGGGATAGCTGAGGCCTGCGGCGTGCCTATAGCCTTGCCTTCTGCAAATATATCGGGGATGGGTGCTCCTACCGATGGCAAAAGGGTGATAGAGACGCTGGCTGACAGAGTAGACGCTATTATAGATGCAGGTGAAACAGCGGTAGGGGTTGAGTCTACCATTCTCTCCCTTGTAGCCGAGCCCCGCATTATACGACAAGGCGCCTTGCCCTTGTCCAAGCTTGAAGAATGCTTTTGATAAAAAGGAGGCATTGGTATGTATATTATAGGCATCTGCGGCAGGAGCGGCAGTGGCAAAAGCACTGTTGCGGGATTCCTTCGCAGTATCGGCGCCGCACATATAGACGCCGACAGGGTCTGCCATGAGGTATATGACACCAATGTTCACTGCATAAACGAGCTGAGATGCCGTTTTGGCGACGCCGTAGTGAGGGATGGCAGGATACACCGCCCGACCCTTGCCGCAAGGGCATACAGCGAAAAGGATGGCATTAAAGAGCTGAACCGTATCGCCCACAAGTATATCGTCGAGGATATCGAGGCTTTGGTGAAAAGCTATGGCGACAGAGGTAAAAGGGTAGTTTTGCTTGACGCCCCATTGCTGTTTGAGTCGGGACTTGACAGCCGCTGTGATAAGATAATAGCAGTTGTTGCCCCCTGCTCGGCACAGCTTAAAAGGCTTGCCGACCGTGACGGAAAGACGGCAGAGGAGATAAAAAAACGTCTTTCGGCGCAGATATCTGTAAAAGAGCTTGTAGCACGCTCGGATGCCGTAGTAGTCAACGATTGCAGCCTTGGCAACCTGAGAAAACGCAGTATAAGATGTATGCTTGGTCTGCTTTTGGCGCTGGGCGGGATCGTGGCAGAGGAGAGGAGGCGTTTGTATGCTTATAAAACACGCTAAGCCTGTTCTGACTGTGCTGCTTGTGCTGGCACTTCTGCTTACTGCCACCTCTTGCACTGCCGTGGAAAAACGGCTTTATCCCTTGGAGCATAAGGAGCTTATAGAGAAATACGCCGAAAAGCACGGGATGCCGCCTGAGCTTCTCGCCGCAGTTATAAAGACCGAAAGCGGCTTTGATGAAAACGCAAGGTCCCGTGTGGGTGCGATAGGGCTTATGCAGCTAATGCCCTCAACTGCCGAGGAAATAGCGTGGCGCATGGGCGTTGAATATGACGCGTCTGCTCTCACCGACCCTGAGACCAATATATCCTACGGCACCTACTATCTGAAGCATCTTTATGACCTTCTCGGTGCTGATTGGGACAATGCCTGCGCCGCCTATAACGCAGGTATCGGCAGGGTGACCGGCTGGCTGAAAAATGAAGAATACTGTAAGGATGGCAAAACTCTCAGTTACATACCCATAGAGGAAACACGTAATTATGTAAACAAAATCAACAACTATAAAGAAAAATATAAAAAGCTGTATTTTGACAGCGAAGGAGACGAGCAATGACAGACGAAATGAGAAACACGCTTATTTATACCCCTAAGTCCTCCATACAGCCGGAAAACAAGGCTAATGTAGAGGCTTTTTGCGAAAAATACAAGGCGTTTATGAATGCGTCAAAGACTGAACGTGAGGCTACCGCCTATGCCAAAGCCGCCGCAGAAGAGGCAGGCTTCAGGCCCTTTGACAGGAAACAGGCTCTTAAGACGGGCGACAAGGTGTATTATGTAAACCGTGATAAGAGCATAGTGCTTGCGGTCATAGGTAAAAGCGCCATAGAGAACGGTGCTAACATCGTAGTAGCTCACGTTGATTCTCCTCGCCTTGATATAAAGCAAAGACCTCTTTACGAGGATGGCGGTCTTGCTTACTTCAAGACCCATTATTACGGCGGCATAAAGAAATATCAGTGGCCCGCAATGCCTCTTGCGCTCCACGGGGTGGTTGTCAAAAAGAACGGCGAAAAGGTTACGGTTTCTCTCGGTGAGGAGCTGGACGAGCCTGCATTTTATATCAGTGACCTTATGCCGCACATAGCTAAGGACCAAGTAGATAAGCCCTTGGCAACCGCTATCAGCGGCGAGGGTCTTAATGTTATAGTTGGCTCCGAGCCCTGCGATGATGAAAAGGATGCTCTAAGGCTTGGCGTGCTCTCCGCACTCTACGAGAAGTACGGTATCACCGAGGGCGATTTGCTTACGGCTGAGCTTTCTGTGGTTCCGGCAGGCAAGGCAAGGGACGTGGGCTTTGACCGTGGTATGATATCCGCATACGGTCACGATGACAGAATATGTGCTTATCCCTCTATGGTAGCGTTGTTTGAGGAGACAGCTCCCGAGCGTACCTGCATTTGCATCTTTGCCGATAAGGAAGAGGTAGGCAGCTACGGCGTTACCGGTATGTCCTCTGCCGCCTATAGAAACTTCCTCTCCGACCTTTGCGAGCTGGGCGGTGCAAGCTTCAGCGCTTTCTGCGAAAACAGTATATGCCTTTCTGCGGATGTTGGCGGTGCATACGATCCCTGCTATTGCGATGCTTATGACCCCAAAAACTCCTGCTATGTCAACAAGGGCGTGGTTGTTACCAAGTACACCGGTGCGAGGGGCAAGTCAGGCACCTCCGATGCCTCTGCCGAGCTGCTCCATAAGCTGTGCGCTGTCCTCGACAGAGAGGGTGCTGTGTGGCAGACGGGCGAGTACGGCAAGGTGGACCAGGGTGGTGCAGGCACCGTTGCTACAGAAATAGCTCTGCTTAATATCGACGTGGTGGATGTTGGTGTTCCTATGCTGTCCATGCACGCTCCCTACGAGCTTGCCTCCAAATGGGATATATACCAGATGTACAAAACGGCAAAAGCGTTCTTTACAATGTAGTTAGCTTATAAAAAATAGAAATGCGCTATGCAATGAAAAAAGCATAGCGCATTTTATGTTACTGTGATATTGAATCTGTTTTGCGTGGACTATTCTGTGTAGCCCTTAACAAAATTACCGTCAGCCTCAATTGCTTTTAGTGGGTCGATACCCACCTCTGCACCGTCGACGATAGCAAGCACCTCGGAGGCAGAGCCCGTCAATGCAACACCAAGGCTTTCACCCTTGCGGTAGGGAACGATGTACAAAACGCTACCATCCTGCTCGGCACCGAGCGCTTCTGTCTGCTCGTCATCCCCCTCGATAAGCACAAGCATATCGGGCAAACAGCTCTCGGCAGTAGCCTGTATCCAAAGGTTGAGCTTTTCGTTTTTTGTTATGTTGGTCATTGGGATACCTCCTGTCCTATATGCCCGTGTATCCTGTCGGCAATTGCGGCAAGCTCCGCTACGCTAAGCTCCTCTCCTCTGACTGTAGGGCTGTGCAGAGAGGAAACAATATCCGCAATAGTCTCCTTGGAAAGTCTGCTTGCAAAAGCGCCCGACAGGGAGTTTACAAGAGTCTTTCGCCTCGTGGCGAATGCCGCCCTTACTACCTCGAAAAAGGTCTTTTCGCAAATCGGCTTTACCGGCTTATCCTCATAGGGGATAATGCTTATCACTGCGGAATCCACCTTTGGCTTTGGTGAAAAGTTTGCCGCACCTACCTTAAAGCGCTTGATCACCCTTGCGTAGTAGCTCACAGATGCTGTTATGGCGCCGTAGCCATCACTGCCGGGGGTGGAGGCAAGCCTGTCTGCCACCTCCTTCTGTACCATTACGGTTATGGACTTAAAGGCGTGACCGCCCTCAAGCAGCGTCATTATTATGGGGGTGGTTATATAATACGGCAGATTAGCGCAAACTATGCAATCAAGCCCCTCAAACTCCGTCCTTATTATCTCCGAAAGATCGCATTTCAGCACGTCACGGTTGATAAGCCTGAACTTTTCGTTATCGCCGAAGCGTTCGTTAAGAAAAGGTACAAGCTCCTCGTCTATCTCGATAGCCACGACCTTTGCCGCCCTTGCAAGAAGCTGTCTTGTCAGTATACCCATGCCCGGACCTATTTCGATAACGCCCGTATGCTCGTCAGCGCCGCACACCTCGGCTATACGGATAGGGATGCTGTCGGTGGTCAGAAAGTTCTGCCCATAGGCTTTCTTTTTGGTAAAACCCTTTTCCATCAGTTCTCAGCGTCAATAACTGTAAGGAATTTTGCGGTGCCGCCTATAGCAAACTGACCGTGGGGAATATTGGGGTCAAAGTAAATGCAGTCGCCCGTATTAAGCTCCACAGTCTTTTTGCCGAGAATAACGCCTATCTTGCCCTCCAGCACGTAGTTGAATTCCTGCCCTCCGTGAGAAACAAGCTCAGGCGCTTTTTCGGACAGCTCTATGGTAACAAGCATAGGCTCCTTATTCTTGTTGATAAAATTGTGAGCAAGAGCCTCAAAATAATAGCCTGCATAACGGTCTATGCCGATGCCCTTACCGTTTCTGGTAACGGTGTAATCAAGCATCTTGGGTGCCTCACCCGTAAGTATCTCAGCGGCATCTACACCCAATATATCTGCAACGCCGTACATCATACTGATAGGTATATCCTTTTCGCCGTTTTCGTATTCGATATATAGAGAAACGGGTATTCCAAGCTTATCGGCAACTTCGGTCTGCGAAAGGTCCAAAATATCACGGAGATAGCGTATGCGCTCCGTTACTTGCTTTAGCTTATCCTGATGGTCATTATACATAAAATACCTCCTGAAGCCATACTGGAACTATTTATTGCATTTTATCATATTTGCCCTCTGCCGTCAAGCAGTTTTCAAGTATAACTTTTCGCTTCCTGTAAGAGAAGGCGTGACTGCGGTATTCGCCGTCATCCATCCCGTCTATTATTTCCGCAGAAATACGGGGTAAAAATCCCTCGGCAAAGCAGTCAAGCCCGCCCCACATGGCGTTTTTGTTGTAAGGGCAGGCGTTTTGGCAGATGTCACAGCCCCACACGGTTTTTGTAAGGCGCAGCAGCTCTCTATCCCCGTCCTCCTTGCGGCTCTTTTGGGATATATAGGACAGACAGCGCTCTATATCTACCCCTTGACTAATGGCATCGGTAGGGCAGGCGTCTATACAGCGGTGACAGTCTCCACATCCGCCACGTCGCTCGCCGAGCCTCTCGTCCAGCCTTTCCGTAAAGAAAAAACAGCCTATAAATACAAAGCTGCCGTACCTCGGGTTTATAAGCAAACTGTTTCGCCCTATAAAGCCCAAGCCGCATTTTTGCGCTGCGTCCTTTTCGGCGATGGGGGAATGGTCCGCCGCATAAAACACCGTGCCGCCTACAGTCGCTTCAAGCTCTGGCAAAAGCGCTTCGGCTATTTGATAAAAACAGCCGTGATAGTCCCTTATCCGGGCAAAAAGCCCTGCATTAAGACCGTCTGTACATACAAACTCTTCTCTTCGGTAGGGTAGTAAAGCCACAAGCACCGATTTTACCGTCTCGCCCCTCAAAAGCTTGGGATTGATAACACACAGCTTTTCAAAATCTATAATACCGTATTCGCTTATGCCCTGAGTCAAAAGGAGTTTTTCTATAATATTGGATACCTTGTCTGCCATAATACCACCTGTTGCTTACAAAAAAGTCGCCCTGTAAGGACGGCTTTTGTTTTTGGGTAATTAGTCGGATACGTAGGGGATAAGTGCTACGTGTCTTGCACGCTTAACAGCGGTAGTAAGCTGTCTCTGATGCTTAGCACAAGTACCGGTAACACGTCTGGGAAGGATCTTGGATCTCTCGGAGAGACACTTTCTGATCCTGAGGGTATCCTTATAATCGATATGCTCTATCTTGTCAGCGCAGAAAGCACAAACCTTCTTCCTCTTCTTAGGACGGAAAGGCTTCTGAACCTCGGTTCTTACCTCTTTGTTGTTATCCAAAGCAATAACCTCCTTTTTCAATAATCTGTTTTAAAAAATTAGAAAGGCAGTTCGTCGTCAGCAGAAAGCTCCTCAAAAGAACCGTCGGTCTTGGGAGAGCTGTAGCTGGGCATCTCTGCCATAGGTGCGCCACCGCTTACGGGAGCGTCGCCCTTCTTGTCCACAAAGGAGCATTCATCGGCTACTATCTCGTAAGAAATGCGCTTGTTGCCGTTAGCATCCGTCCAGGAACGGGTCTGCAGGGAGCCGCATACGAGTATGGGTCTGCCCTTAGTGAAGAAGCGAGTTACAAATTCAGCCGTCTGACGCCATGCAACAATGTCAAAAAAGTCGGACTGGGGCTGCTCACCGCTCTTGGTAGCACGTCTGGAGACGCCTATCCTGAACGAGGTAACAGCGATACCGCTTTGAGTTTGTCTGAGCTCGGGGTCAGCTACGAGGTGACCCATCAGTATAACCTTGTTGAAACTTGCCATAACTCCTCCTGTAGTCCTTTGCGGATACTTATGCCTCTACTCTTGTGATGAGAGAACGAAGCAAGCCGTCGGTAATGTTAAAGATTCTGTCAAGCTCCTTGGGAAAATCGGGAGCAGACTCGAACTTAACAAGTACGTAATAGCCCTCATTCATGTCGTTAATGGGGTAGGCAAGTCTTCTGTTGCCCCACTCATTGACGTTCATAGAATCGGCAGTAGCGTTAGCCTCGATCAAGCTGGTGAACTTCTCAACAATAGCCTTGATGCCTTCTTCGCCGAGAGTGCTGTCAACTATAAACAGGCTTTCGTACATTGCTTTCTTTTCCATCAAATTACACCTCCTTTTGGTCTGTGGCCCTGCCCACAGGTGGCAGAGCAAGGAGAAAACAGATTAATGTTTTCTTACTTACTGCCAATAATACCAAATTCAGCACCGTTTGTCAAGTGCTTTTTTTACATAAACACACTTTCTGTATCTTTCACAAAAAGGAGTATGCTCCCACTCTTAAAGGTGTGAAAAATGATACAAAACGGGGAGGCAGCAAACGGTGCGCCTCCCCGCAGGTCAAATGCAACTATTCGGATTTCTTGGCCTTGTTTTCAAGAAACTCACGTATCTTGTGCTTAGCGTCGAGGAGAGGAGATATGCTCTCGTCATGGCTGAGGGTGTTTATAACCTTGCCGATGAACTTGGAAAGGTCTACCTCGACAAACCAAGGCTTCTTCTTGATCTCCTCGGGTATGTAGGAGAGGTTGGTGGAGTAAAGCTTGGTAAGCTTACCCTCCTTGTAAAGTCTGTCAAACTTTGCTACACCCTCGGTGAAGAATGCAAAGGTGGTAGCAACGTAGGTGCGGTCTATCTTGTAGTGGGATATCTTCTTGATAATGTCTATAACAGACTCGCCGGAGGCGATCATGTCGTCAACTATAAGCACGCTCTTGTTCTTGAGAGAAGAGCCGATGTACTTATGCTCAACTATAGGGTTCTTGCCGTTGACTATCTTGGAGTGGTCACGGCGCTTGTAGAACATACCTACGTCAACGCCGATAACGTTAGCGTAGAATATAGCACGCTCCATAGCGCCCGTGTCGGGGCTGATAACGGTAAGGTTGTTGCTGTCAAACAGACCCTCGTCATTGATAAAACGCTTGAGTGTAGAGTAGGTAGCCATGCAATTTTCGAAAGAAGTGAAGGGAATTGCGTTGTGGATGGTAGGATCGTGAGCATCGAAGGTGATGATGGTGCTAACACCCATATTCTCCAGCTCCTTGAGCGCCATAGCGCAGTCCATAGACTCTCTGCCCTTGCGCTTGTGCTGACGGGAAGCGTAAAGCAAAGGCATAATAACGGTAATGCGGTTTGCCTTGCCGCCTATTGCGCTGAGTACTCTCTTGATGTCCATAAAATGCTCGTCGGGACCCATTCTGTTGTCCTTACCGAACATCTTGTAGGTAACGCCGTAATTACCAACGTCGGAAATGATGTAGATATCACGCCCTCTGACAGAATCGGGAAGCTTTGCCTTGCCCTCGCCGTTACTGAAGCGGATCTCATCAACAGGGATGATGTAGCTCTTGCCCGTATCCTCTTCACCACGCATTGCAAGTATGTGCTTTTCAATCATACTGCCAAGCTTTGCGCAGTTGTTCATAACGATAATACCGAGCTTGCCGTGGTTTACACTCTCGTTCATTTTGAAAATACCCCTTTCAAACTGTAAGTCCGTTTTACCCGTAAGCGGGCTCAAGCATATTTTAACTTAAAAAATGACAAAAGTATATAGGTGAAATACACAAAAGCCAAATAAATTTATTAAACCTTTAAGTGAAAAATACAATACAGTGCCGAAAACATAAACAAAAAGGGGAAAAACTTTGATTTTCCCGTTGACAACAAAAGCGTAATGTGTTAGAATTAACCGAACATTAGTTTGATGCAAAAGTTGGCTTCGAAATATATGGAGAGAGGGGTGCGCCTTACGGCGCCGTTAGTGAAAATGGCTGAAAAGAACGATAAGATCATTGATAAAAAGAAAGAGGCGCTGCAGATAGCAATAGCGCAGGTTGAGAAGAAATACGGCAAGGGCTCCGTAATGCGCCTTGGTGAAAATGCCCGTATGGAGGTTTCCAGCGTTTCCACAGGCTCTCTGTCCCTTGACCTTGCCTTGGGTATAGGCGGCCTGCCCCGTGGCAGAATAATCGAGATATACGGGCCTGAGTCCTCGGGTAAAACTACCGTTGCGCTCCACGCCGTTGCCGAGGTGCAGAAGAATGGCGGCGAGGCTGTGTTTATAGATGCCGAGCATGCGCTTGACCCTGTGTACGCTAAGGCGCTGGGCGTTAATATAGACGACCTCATAGTATCTCAGCCCGATGACGGCGAGCAGGCACTTGAGGTTGCCGAGGCGCTTATACGCTCTGCCGCTGTTGAGATAGTGGTTATAGACTCTGTTGCCGCCCTTGTTCCCAAGAGCGAGATAGATAATGAAATGGGTTCTGCCAACGTGGGCGTTCAGGCACGCCTTATGTCTCAGGCATTGCGCAAGCTGTCGGGGGCCGTTGCAAAGTCCAACTGTATAGTTATCTTTATCAACCAGCTTCGTCAGAAGATAGGCGTGTTCTACGGCAATCCCGAGACCACTACGGGTGGTACGGCGCTTAAGTTCTATGCCTCTGTTCGTATAGATATCCGCAGGGCAGAGCAGCTTAAGTCAGGCAGTGAGATAATAGGCAACCATACCAAGTGTAAGGTTGTAAAGAATAAGGTTGCGCCTCCCTTCAAGACTGCGGAGTTTGATATACTCTACGGTAAGGGCATCTCCAAGGAGAGCGAGATAATTGAGCTTGGCATACAGCTTGGCGTTATCGACAAGAGCGGCTCGTGGCTTTCTTATAACGGCGAGCGCCTCGGTCAGGGCAAGGACAAGGTGAGAGACCTGATAACCGAGGACAAGGCACTTGCCGCAGAGCTTGAGGCTAAGATCAGAGAAAAGTGCTCTGCGGGCGGCGAGCTCCCCGAGGGCGACGATGAAGATTTCTTTGGTGAAGACGAATAATGAACGGCTTTTTCAGCGTAACCGTTTTTGAAAAAGAGGGCGAGGCGGTGGTTGAGGCGTGCGGAGAGAAGTATAGGCTTACTCTTGCAGACCTTGAGCGCATCGGTGTCGCTGACGGCGCAGAGGCTGACAGCGACAGTCTCAATTTGCTTGCCGCTGCCCACGAAAAGCTGCTGTGCATAAAAAAAGCACTTGTGTACCTCTCGTATAAGGGCTATGCTACCCGTGCCTTGGGTCAGAAGCTGAGGCGTGGGGGCTTTCCTGCCGATACCGTGGATGAGGTGCTTGAGCTTCTTGTCAGAAAGGGATATCTGGACGATGAGGCGCTTTGCAAGGAGTACGCCACCGCATTGCAAAGAAGCAAGGGGTACGGTCCTCTGCGTATAAAGAAAGAGCTTTATGCCAAGGGCTTTGAAAGAGAGCAGATAGAGACGGCGGTGGAGGAGCTTGAGGAGACGCCTGTGGAGGTAATAACGGCTATCCTTGTGAAAAAGTTTCCAAGCCTGCACCCCGATGACAGACAGGCACGGGCAAAGGCTGTGGCATACCTTTCCTCCAGGGGGTATGACTACGATGATATAAACAATGCGATTTCCGCTTTGGAAAGGGAGTAATAACAGATATGGCTATAAAAGTAGGCTTTGTTTCACTGGGCTGCCCGAAAAATCTTTTGGACACCGAAAATATGCTGTATATGCTTGCGGATAAGGGCTACGAGATAGTGCCTGAGGACGTGGATGCAGACGTAATAATAATAAATACCTGCGCATTTATAGAGAGTGCAAAGCAGGAGGCTATAGATAACATCCTTGACGTGGCTTGGCTTAAAGAGAACCACACCCTTAAGGGCATTGTTGTAACGGGCTGTCTTGCCGAGCGTTACAGGGACGAGGTTATAGAGCGTATGCCTGAGGTGGACTGTGTTGTAGGCACAGGCTCCATCGGTCATATTGCCGAGGCTGTGGAGGCGGCGTATAAGGGTGAGCGCTACACTCGCTTCGACAGCGTTGACGAAAGCCCCTTTTACAGCGAGCGTGTTATTACCACGCCCGAGTATTTTGCATATTTGAAGATAGCCGAGGGCTGTGACAACAGATGCGCATACTGCGTTATACCCGATATAAGGGGCAAATTCCGCAGCCGCAGCATAGAGGATATAGTGGCAGAGGCTAAGGACCTTGCCGCTCTCGGTGCCAAGGAGATATGCCTTGTGGCACAGGATACCACCAGATACGGCGAGGATATATACGGCACCTATTGCCTCGACAGCCTCTTGCAAGCGCTTTCTGAGGTGGAGGGCATACAGTGGATAAGGCTTATGTACTGCTATGCGGACAGGCTTACCGATGCGGTTATAGACGAGATGGCGAACAACCCCAAGGTGGTAAAGTACATAGATATGCCCCTACAGCATATTTCCGACCCCGTGCTTGAGCGTATGAACAGGCGTGACAGGGAGGAGAGCATAAGAGCTACCATAGCAAAGCTGAGAGAGCGTATGCCCGACATAACCCTTCGCACCACCTTTATTACAGGCTTCCCCGGCGAGACTGAGGAGGATTTTGAAAAGCTTAAGGCTTTCATTAAGGAGATGCGTTTTGAAAGGCTTGGCGTGTTTGAGTATTCCAGAGAGGAGAACACCCCCGCCTATGATATGCCCGACCAGATACCCGAAAAGCTTAAGAGAAAGCGCTACGATATACTGATGCGTGAGCAGCGCCGGATCCATAAGGAAAACAATGATAAGGCTGTCGGTAAGGTCATGACCGTCCTTTGCGAGGGTTATGATAAAGCCGCAGAGATATATTTCGGCAGGTCTGCCGCTGACGCACCCGATATTGACGGTAAGGTGTACTTCTCGTCTCCACGCAGACTGAGGGATGGCGAGATGGTGGAGGTAGAGATAACAGAGGTTATCGACTACGATCTTTGCGGCAGGGCACTTAATAAATAAAGCTGTTCGGAGAATATTATATGAAATTTGAAAAACCTGCAAAATTCACATTGGTCAGGCTCATACTTATCCCTGTGTTTATGGCGTGTATGGTCTACAGCTTCGGGCTTTCCAATGACGCAAAGTATACCTGGCCCAGGATAATAGCGGCATCCTTTTTCATTCTTGCCGCCGTTGCTTATTACATAGATAAAAAGCTTATGGCAAGCCGCCCTGCAGACACAGGCTATTGGCATTTTCTTGACGTGGTTGCAGATAAGCTTGTTATATTCGGCGCACTTATTTCCATATGCTTTTCCGATTACATCCTGCCCGGTGGCTTTTACAGGCATTTCTTCTTTTGGGCGGTAGCGGCACTGCTTCTCCGTGAGCTTGCGCTGATGGGGATAGGACTTACCGACCCCGAGATGGATACAAAAAGGCTTTTTGGCGAAAGCAAGATAAAGGGCGCACTTTTCAGGTTTTCCAACCTTGCGCTGATACTGCTGATAGTGATTGTCGTGCTTGAGCCTGTGCTTATTAACCATGCTTTGTTTTATGAGTTCAGACTGCTCAGCCTTATATTTACGGTGCTTGCGGCAGCACTCAGCATATATTCGGGCCTTTACTGCATAATGCTTTATAAACAGCATCTGGACAGCGCAGGCAGCGATGACGGAGCGAACAACTAAGACTAATAATTCATTGGAGAAATATATACGTTATGAAACTTTACAACACACTTACAAGACAAAAGGACGAGCTGCAGGTCAAGGACAATACAGTGCGTATGTACGTATGCGGACCTACGGTGTACAACTATTTCCATATCGGTAACGCCCGTGTATTCGTGGTGTTTGATATGCTTCGCCGCTATCTTGAGTATAGGGGCTATAAGGTGGTTTTTGTTCAGAATTTTACTGACGTTGATGACAAGCTTATAAAGCGTGCCGCAGAGGAGGGCACCACTGTTTCTCAGGTTGCAGAGAAATATATAGGCGAGTATTTTAAGGATGCCAAGGGTCTTGGCATAAAACCCGCTACCTTCCATCCCAGAGCTACCGAGACCGTGCCCGAGATCATCGCTATGGTAGAAAAGCTTGTAGAGAACGGTCACGCATACGTTTCGGGCGGTGACGTGTATTTTGATACCGAAAGCTTTGCCCGGTACGGCAAGCTGTCCCACAGGGATATGGAGCAGCAGGAGGCAGGTGCAAGGATAGAGATAAACGAGGATAAGAAGAACAGCTATGACTTCGCTTTGTGGAAGGCTCGTAAGGAGGATACTGAGATAGCGTGGGAATCCCCTTGGGGTATGGGCAGACCCGGTTGGCACATAGAATGCTCTGCCATGGTCTTCAAGTTCCTTGGTACCGAGATAGATATTCATGGCGGCGGTCAGGATCTGGCTTTCCCGCATCACGAGAACGAGGTAGCTCAGACCGAGTGCGCAACCGGCAAGTGCCTTGCTAAGATATGGATGCACAACGGCTACATAAACGTGGATAACAAGAAGATGTCCAAGTCTCTCGGCAACTTTTTTACCGTGCGTGACGTGGCTGAGAAGTATGATTATCAGGTCATACGTTATTTTCTGCTCTCTCCCCATTACCGTAGTCCCGTAAACTATTCAGCAGAGATACTTGAGCAGGCAAAGGGCGCTCTTGAAAGACTTCAGAACTGCGAGGAGAACCTTGCCTTCCGTTTGAAGAACGCTGCCGGCGGCGATATCAGCCCAGCAGAGGCGGCATGTCTTTCCGCTATAGATGCAAAGACCGAAGAAATGAACGCCGCTATGGATGACGATTTCAATACGGCAGACGCAATAAGCTGCGTTTTTGAAATAGCAAAGCTTATAAATACCGCCCTTGGCGACAGCAATGCCAGCGCCGCCTTCCTTGGCAGTGCCTATGAAAAATATCACGCACTTCTTGTGCTTTTCGGCCTCGAGGTAAAGTCAGAGGCGCAGGGAGATGAGGCGGAGATAGAGGCGCTTGTTGCCGAGCGTACCGCCGCTAAAAAGGAAAAAAACTACAAGCGTGCTGACGAAATAAGGGCTATGCTTTCCGAGCGTGGCATAATTATAGAGGATACTCCTCAGGGTCCCAAATGGAAAAGAGCGTAGATTTTACCAAGTGCAACGCACTGATACAGGCATATATGGGCGATGCGGTTATAGAGCTGCTTGCCCGTCGCAGAATAATAGGTGACGGTGACCATAAGGTGAGCGAGCTTAATGTTGAGGCTAAGAGCTACGTCACCGCTGTGAGTCAGAGCGCCGCTGTGGAGCGGTTGCTGCCCCACCTTACCGAGAGGGAAGAGGCGATATTCAAGTATGGCAGAAACGCCAAGGGCGTCAATGTACCTAAAAGTGCCTCGGCTATCGACTACAGACGTGCTACGGGGCTTGAGTGCCTTTTTGGCAGGCTGTATCTTGAGGGCAATATGGCAAGGGCGGAGGAGCTTTTTGACCTTGCATACGGGAGGGAGACAGAGTAATGGCAGATAACGGCTACAAGCTGACCGATAAGGAAAAGGCTGTCCTTAAATTTATTAAAAGCACAATCAAAAATAATGGCTTTGCTCCCTCTGTCCGTGATATTTGCATTGCCGTAGGTATAAAATCTACCTCTACCGTGCATAGCTATATAAAGCGCCTTGAGGAAAAGGGATATATATCAAGAGTTGACGGAAAGAGCAGGGCAATAACCGTAAGCGGCGGCGATAATGACGATAGCCCCCGTACGGTAAGAGTGCCTCTGCTCGGGCAGGTCAGAGCGGGCTTGCCCATTCTTGCGGTGGAGAATTACGAGGGCTACGTTGATTATCCTGCGTCTATGTCAGGCTCTTCTCAGCTCTTTGCCCTCCGTGTAGTAGGCGACAGTATGATAGAGGCGGGCATACTTAACGGAGATATCGTTATTGTAGAGAGCCGCCGCTATGCAGAGGACGGCGAGATAGTTCTCGCATTGATCGAGGACAGCGCTACCGTAAAGTATTTTTACAGAGAAGAGGGCAGGGTGAGATTACAGCCTGCCAACAGTACTATGCAGCCTATTTACACCGATAATCTTGTTATTCTGGGCAAGGTTATAGCAAACTTCAGGTTTTATTGATTTTTACAAAAAAACGGACACGCCTTAAAAAAAGGTATTGACAAAAGCGTTTTTATGTGGTACTATTTCTTGGCGGCTTTGTAAGACCGCAGGAAACGATCCATTAGCTCAGCCGGTAGAGCACATGACTTTTAATCATGGTGTCCGGAGTTCGATTCTCCGATGGATCACCAGGTTAAGCCCTCAACATCAGTTGGGGGCTTTGCTTTTTCATCTTTTGTTTGGGAGGGGCTTGCGGATATGGAGATAAGAAGGGCAGAATTTAAGGATATAAAAGGGATAATGTCGCTTCTCTATCAAGTGGCAGAGGTGCATCACAAGGGCAGACCCGATATCTTTATGGGCGGCGCCTCCAAGTACAGCGAGTCAGAGCTTGCAGATATAATCGCCGATAACAGTACGCCGATTTTCGTAGCAGAGAGCGACGGCGACATCTTGGGTCACGCATTCTGCGTGCTTAAGGAGACGGGCGAGAACGGTGTTCTCGTAAACCATAAAAGTCTTTACATAGATGATATATGTGTGGACGAGAACGCAAGGGGAAGGCACGTAGGCACAGCCCTTTGTAAGCACGTGCTGGCTTTCGCAAAGGAGCAGTCCTGCTATAACGTGACTCTTAACGTGTGGACACTTAATGACGGTGCTATGGCTTTTTACAGGGCGATGGGGTTTAAAGAACAAAAAATAACCATGGAGACGATAATAGACGGCAAATAGACGTCTTTCGTATTGACTTTTTGCGCTTTGCGTGGTAAAATTTTGGTGTATGCACTAACATTTAATGTTTCGGAGGATATGTGATGGAAAAGATTCTTGCAAAGCTCAGCCTGAGAGAGAAAATAGGTCAGATGCTTATGTTCGACTTCAGAAAGTGGCAGAACAGTGATGAGGATAAGCAGTCCAATTACTACGTTATGTCTGAAGAAGTCAGAGCTATGATAAGAAAGCATAAGCTCGGCAACGTTATTCTGTTTGCTGAAAACTTTGAGAACGTTGAGCAGATAACCCGTCTTAATGCGGAGTTTCAGGCTTCTGTTGAGAACGGTATACCTATGCTTATCGGTGTGGATCAGGAGGGCGGAAGAGTCGTCCGTATGAGCCACGGCTGTTCTCTCCCCGGCAATATGGCACTCGCTGCTGCAGGTAATGCGGAGAACGCTTACACCGCAGGTCTTATCACGGGCAAAGAGCTTGCCGCTGTTGGTATCAATGTGGACTTTGCTCCCTCTGTGGATATAAACAATAACCCCAACAACCCCGTTATCAACGTGCGCTCCTTCTCCTCCGACCAGTATGTGACCGCCCGTTGCGGCACCGCTATGGCGAAGGGTTTGCAGGCGGCAGGCGTTGCGGCTACGGCGAAGCATTTCCCCGGCCACGGCAACACCAATGTTGACTCACATACGGGTCTGCCGGCTATATATTCTACCTATGAGGAGCTTATGGGCTTCGAGGTCGTTCCCTTTGCGGATGCAATAAAGAACGGCTGTATGATGATAATGAGCGGTCATATCCAGTTCCCCAATATAGAGAAGGCATCTGTTGTCTCAAAGCAGGATAAGAAGGAGATGACACTTCCCGCAACGCTTTCCAAGGTCTTCCTCACCGATATACTCCGTAAGGAGCTTGGCTTTGAGGGCGTACTTATCACCGACTCTATGCAGATGCAGGCTATCTCCAGCCACGTTGGCTCTGAGCTCGCTAATATACTTGCCATCAACGCAGGCGTTGATATACTTCTTATGTGCACAGCACTTCGTTCTGTAAAGGATGATGCCAAGCTTGGCGCACTCATTGACAATATCGTAAACGCCGTTGAAGACGGCAGGATACCTATGTCCCGTATCGACGAATCCGTTATGCGTATACTTAAGGTTAAAAAGGCTCTCGGCCTCTTTGACGCTCCCGTAACCTCTACCGAGGAGAAGGTTGCCGCTGCCCTTAAGGAGGTCGGCTGCGAGGCTAACCGTGCCGCTGAGAGGCTGCTTGCGACCGAGGGCGTTACCGTTCTCAATAACAACGGCGTGCTTCCCATAAGCACCGAGGGTAAAAGGACTGCATACTTTGCTGCATACGCAAATAAGGTTAACGCCTTTGAGCTTGCTCTTAACAGGCTTTATGCGGATAACAAGATAGCAACGGTCGATTATACCCCCTACATATACTCAAACAAGACCGCCATAGATGATGCTGCAAAGGCTCTTGTTGACAGTGCAGACAATATAATAGTTCAGGTGGAGACCGAAACCAATATGGCTCACTCCAACTGGTACGTCAGCTTCCCCCGAGCGCTTTGTGACTACGCTAAGTCCGTTGGTAAGAAGGTTGTTGTAATCAGCTCCTTTATGCCCTACGATGCAGGCGTTTACAGAGATGCAGACGGTCTCGTGCTTTGCTATTGCGCCAAGGGTGTTCCCGGTGCAGTCGCCAAGGATATCAACAGCACTCTCGCTTACGGTGCCAACATTCCCGCCGCTGTCGAGGTGGTTCTGGGCAAGGCAGCCGCAAGGGGCAGGCTCACTATCGATATTCCCGAGATGTTCGCTGACGGTAAGTTTGATACATCAAAGATCGTTTACCCTATGGGTAGCGGTATGGATCTTAACTAAATAATAATAAAATCGCAAAAATATGGGTTACGGCGCTCCTTTTGGGGCGCCGTAGCTGCTTTTAAAACTTTTTTATAACAAAAGTCAAATTTACTCTTGACAAAGAGAAATAAAAGTGATATACTAACTCCCGCAGTCGACAGACTGCTGTATCTGGGTGTGGCGCAGTTTGGTAGCGCGCTACCTTGGGGTGGTAGAGGCCGCTGGTTCAAGTCCAGTCACTCAGACCAGAAAAAAGCACTTGCTTTTGCAAGTGCTTTTTTCAATTTTTCACCTGAATAATTATAGGATAGAGAGGCTTGATTTGTGATAATAAACTGTTTTTGGGAGCATAACGGTAACGATACCTTGCTATATGCTACGAACTTTGCCGGTGCTTACGCCCGTGGTGAAAGCATTGACGAGGCGGTAGCTAAAATGCCTGCAGAGGTAGCGTCTTATGCGAGATGGTGCGGCTGTAAAGCCCCTGATGAAATTAAAATTGTAATCGCAGAGGAAAAAGCGTCCGAGCTTAATATAAGCGACGCAGATTCTGATGCGATCTTCGATTGCGAGCTTGCTCCTCTTACAAAAGAGCGCTACGAAAGCTTAAAGATTCTTGCCCTGAAATCGGCAGAGGATTTTTTTGCGCTTTATGACTCTATCCCGAACAAAGGCGTTCCGTTCGCTCCCGAAAGAAAGACCTTTTACGGCACGGCACCCCGCACTGCAGAGGAAATGTATACACATACCAAAAACGTAAACGCCTACTATTTTTCCGAGATAGGCGTTGATGCTGACAACGATGGTGATATTTATCGATGCCGCAAGAGAGGGTTTGAATTGCTTGAGGCTAAAGAGGGCTTTTTGCAAAACCTTGCCGTGGATGGCAGCTACGGCGAGCAATGGTCTGTTGCCAAGATGCTGCGCCGCTTTATATGGCACGACCGTATACACGGAAGAGCAATGTACAGAATGGCTGTCAAGCACTTCGGCAGAGAAAATATCAAAAACCCCTTTTTCTTTTAACTCTGCCGCCGTTAACGTATATTGACAATTCTTCTGTGTAATGATATAATAAATTACAAACAATACACTCGCCTTCGGGCAGAGAAACAGGAGGTATTTTTATGGGTATTGAAATAGGCATCGGCATAGCTGTTTTGGTGCTTTTGCTACTTGTTATTTGCGTAAAGATAGTATCGCAGGGCAACGAGTATGTTATTGAACGCCTCGGTAAATTTAAAAAGACTTGGAACGCAGGACTGCATTTCAAGGTGCCCCTTATCGACCGCATCGCCAATAAGGTGACCCTTAAGGAGCAGGTGCTGGATTCTCCCCCTCAGCCCGTTATCACCAAGGATAACGTAACCATGCAGATAGATACCGTTGTGTACTTCAAGGTTTTTGATGCAAAGCTGTTCACCTACGGTGCAGTAAGACCTATCAGCGCACTCAGCAATCTGACAGCCACTACTCTCCGTAACATCGTAGGCGAACTTGAGCTTGATGATACGCTCACGTCCAGAGACACCATAAACAGCCGTATGACCGAGATACTTGACAGTGCTACGGACCAGTGGGGCATCAAGGTAAACCGTGTGGAGCTTAAGAATATCATCCCTCCCGCCGAGATCCAGAACGCTATGGAAAAGCAGATGAAGGCAGAGCGTGACAGACGTGAGACCCTGCTTGAGGCAGAGGGACACAAGGTTGCTGTTATCACAAGGGCAGAGGGTGACAAGCAGGCTATGATCCTCGCCGCCGAGGGTGAAAGAGATGCCCGTATAGCGAGAGCGGAGGGTGAGGCAAGAGCCATATACCTTGCGAAGAAGGCAGAGGCTGACGGTCTTGCCGCACTTAAAGAGGCAGGCGCTGACGGCGCAGTGCTTGAGCTTAAAAAGTTTGAGGCGCTTGTGGCGCTTTCCAAGGGCACTGCCTCTAAGATAATCATTCCTACCGATGCGGTCAATATGACCAAATCAAACGTTCTCTTCTCGGAGACTACGGGCATAGGGGATACCACGGCAGAGGCACCCCAGCCTAAAAAGCCTGCTAAAAAAGACGTATGCTGTGACTGATATTAATAAACGGTAAACAGGACTGACCAAAAATGTGTACGGTATTATGCTGTGCACATTTTTTGTTTATAAGGGGGCGGGTTAAAGCTATTGACAAAATTCCTTTACGGTTGTATATTATATAGTGTATACGAATCTGCAAATTTATATGATGTATAAATAGGCCCCGTGCCCGGAGGTGTCTTTAATGAAAAGGAATATGCTTGTAATCGGCTGTGCTAATATGGACGTTTTGCTTAACGTACCCTTTGCTCCAAACGAGGGGCGTGTTGCCGTATCCCGTGAGAAATATTCCTTCACTCCCGGCGGCAACGGCGCTTATACTGCGGTAGCTGCGGCACGCTCCGAGGCAGAGGTCGTCTTGTGTGCCCGTGTGGGTGACGATGAGCAGGGCGCAAGGCTGCTTCGTTATTTGAAGGACGAGAACGTTAACACGGGTTATATCGCCATTGACCCCGTTAACCAGACAGGGCTTGAGGTCTATTTGCTTGAGCAGTACGGTCTTGGCGGCAAGGTCATCTATAAGGGCGCCTCCTCCAAGCTCAACTGTGCAAATCTCGAGGCTGCTCTCGGTTGCGCTCCCGACCTTATAGTAACCGACCTTAATACCGATCCCGAGGTGCTTTCTGCCGCAGCCTCTGCCTGCAGGGCAAGAGAGATACCCTTTGTGCTGGACGCAACGGGTGCTTATGAAAACGTGCGTCTTTCCGGTCTTCGTGGCGATAATATAATGATAGTCGGCGATAAGGAGTTTGAGATACTGACGGGAGTAAAAGCAGATTCCACTGAAAATTATCTGCGTGGCTGTATTGCACTTTGTGACAGGATGCCCCTGCGCTTTGTGGTACTTAAGCTTGGCAGAAAGGGTGCATATATTTATGACGGCAAGTACTGCGAGTTGCTTATGGCGCCCTCGCTTCAGACCGTTGATATAACAGCAGAGCATCAGACCTTTGTGGGTGCCTTCTGCGCTGATTTTTTGCGCAATTATGATGTGCGCAGTGCTGCCGAATATGCTCTTTCGGCATCGGTGATCTCTGCATCCAGGGTAGGCGGTTTTGCTTCTATCCCTAATTCCGCTGAGATCGGTGACCTTCTTGATACTTGATTTGGAGTGCTTTGATGAATAAAACGGTTGGCATTTTTGATTCCGGGCTTGGCGGTCTGACTGCGGCGGCGGAGTTTGAAAAGCTTTTTTGCGGAAAAAGATATATATATTTCGGCGACACCGCAAGAGTTCCATACGGTACGAAATCTGCAGACACCATATGCAGATACGCCTTTCAGGACACAAGATTTTTGGTAGATAAGGGTGCCTCTCTTATCATTGTGGCTTGCGGCACGGTCAGCGCCAACGCCATAGACGAGCTTAAGCGTCATTTTGCCCTTCCCATAATCGGAGTTGTGGACCCCGCTGCAAAGCGTGCGGCTGAAGTAGCCCTTGCGGGCAAGGGGCGTGTTACCGTTCTTGGCACCTCTGCCACGGTCAAAAGCGGCGCATACGAGCGTGCAATACATAAAATAGACAAGAGTATAGAGGTGCGTTCCGTGGCGTGTCCTATGTTTGTGCCTCTTGTGGAGAACGGGTATACCAAGGGCGAGGCGGCTATGCTTTTTGCAAAGGAATACCTTGAGCCTACTCTGGATTTTTCTGCAGATGCGGTAATACTCGGTTGTACTCACTATCCCCACCTTTCCGGTGTTATAGGCACCGTTCTTGAGGGTAGCATCCTTGTCAATTCGGGCAAGGAGGCGGCACTTGCCGCAGCGGAGTATATTACCGTTGACGAAACGGAGAAGGGAGAGCCTGATTTCTACGTCAGCGACGCACCTGAAAGCTTTACCAGACTTGCTAAAGTGTTTCTTGGCAGGGATGGGGTAGAGAGAGCAAAATGCGTTGATATAGAGAGCTATTGAGATATGAGATTTCCTGTAGAGATTATGATAACCAACAAAAAGCTCAGCTACAGAGATATGATAACGCCCGGGGATATCCCCGAGCCTCACGAGAGTGTAGAGAGCTTTGAGGGATATATGAATGTCAAGGGCAAGCGTCTTACCATTGATTACAAAGAATATTTTGATGATGGCGAGATAGCTGACACCTCTGTTATGCTTGAGGATGACCTTGCGCTTATCAGTCGCAGAAGCGATGAAATGATTACAAATCTTGTGTTCCGTCAGGGCGCAGTTTATGATTGCGTGTGCTATAACGGATACCGTAATATGAACCTGCGTGTCAGCACCAGGCGGATGAAAAGCGATATGAGCGCCATTGGCGGTAAGCTGAACATAGACTATACTATAGAGATTTTGGGTAACGTGGCTGAAACTAACAGCATTTGCGTGTCGGTTTGCCCTACAGATAGCGTGAGCTGAGCAGGCGTAGGTGTGTTTTAACAAACGATAAAGCTATAAGGATGTAGTGAATTCATGAAGACTAAAAAAGTGTTGCGCCTTTCTGCACCTGTCGGCGAGTGCTTTATTATGGCACGTCTGGGCATAGAAAGGCTCAGGGCCTTCACGGAGGCAGAGCTGAAGGTGCTTATTTATATAGCCGAGGAGGGTACGGTGGACCCTGCCAGACTGGGTGTAAAATTAGGTATGGACCAGATCGTTGCAGAGTCTGCCGTGGCGAGTCTTACCGAGGAGGGGCTCATAGATCTTGGAGAGACAAAGGTTAAGAGGACCTCTAAGAATATGTCGTCACAATACGACAGTGAAGATCTTGCCGATGCGGTTGACGAGGATGACGGCTTCAAGGCGGTGGCGATATATGTGGGTGAGATACTGCAAAAACAGCTTAACCGCAATGACCTTAACACTCTGTATGCTCTGTATGATTACCACGGTATGGGTGCCGAGATGATTTGCGGTATAGTCGAATACTGCGTTTCCCTTGGCAAGCGCAACCTTTCATACGTTTTCAACACGGCAGTGGGTATGCAGGCTGACGGCATAAGCTCTTTTGATGAGCTTGAGGGTTATCTCAAGGCTAAGCGCACTGCGGACAGCAAGGCGGCTCGTTTCCGCAGGCTGTGCGGCATAGGTAACCGTGAGCTTACCGCAAAAGAACGAAGCTACACAGACCGTTGGTTTGGTGAAATGAGGCTCAGCTTTGATCTTGTGAAGAAAGCCTATGAGATCACTATTGACAGGATAGGCGAGCTTAAGCTGCCCTATATGTCCAAAATAATAGAGCAGTGGTTTGCCAAGGGCGTGCGCACTGTTGAGGATGCTGAAAAGCTGCAGGCAAAGCATGCCGAGGATAAGGCTGCTGAGAGGGCAGAGGAAAACAGCGAATATGATATTGAGAAATTCTTTACTGCGGCGGCTAAAAAAGGCTTCATTAAGGACGCAGGCGGCAATGCCGATTCAGAGCCTGCGGATACCGCCGAGGGCGAGGATGGGGATATGAGCGGCGAGCAATAGGCTTGCTTTGAGGTGTGTAAATGTCATACGATGATAAAATGTCCGCATTTGCGGAGCTTAATGCAAAAAGAGAAAAGGCAAGGGCAGAGGCGGAGCTTAGAGTAAAAGAGACCGAGGTGCGCATTCCTGAGATAGCTGATATAAACAGAAGGCTTGCGGCTGTAGGGCCACGTCTTATGCAGCTCGGTATAGAGGGCGGCGATGATTTCGAGGAGAAGGCAAACGCCCTTCACGAGGAGCACGAGGCTCTTATTTGCCGTAAGCACGCACTGCTTGAAGAGCACGGCTATCCAAGGGATTACGACCTGCCTGTATATAGCTGTAAGCTGTGCAATGATTCGGGCTATGTAGATTCAAGACTGTGCTCCTGCGTAAGGGAGGCAATAGTTAAAAGGGCATATTATAGCTCGGGACTGGGTAAAGCACTGGAGGGGCAGACCTTCGAGACCATAGATATGCGCTATTACACGGGCAATACCGAAAGCGGTGCCTCTGTTAAGGAGCAGATGCGTTATGTTGTTGGCCATTGCAAAGCGTTTGCCACAGAGTTTTCCCCGGGCAAGGAGAGCCTGCTTATGATTGGCGGCTCCGGCAGGGGTAAGACACATCTCGCCTCAGCTATAGGCAGAGAGGTAATAAAAAAAGGCTATTCCGTTGTATACGAGAGCGCCTCTAACATAGTAAACAACTTTGAGGCAGAGCGCTTTGGCAGAGCATACTCCAATGACAACCAAAGGTATTTTGAGTGCGATCTGTTGATAATAGACGATCTCGGTACCGAATTCAATACGCAGTTTACGCTTTCCGTGCTTTTCAATCTGTTCAACAGCAGGATCATTAACGGTGTTTCTACCGTTGTTACCACTAATCTTAGCCTTAAGGAGATAGAAAGCCTGTATAAAGAGCGCATCTTTTCCCGTCTCAGCGGTGACTTTACCGTACTGCCCTTCTGTGGCAAGGATATCAGAAGGCAGAGAAAGGGCACGCAATGAAGCAGGTAAACATATATACCGACGGTGCTTGCCGTGGCAATCCCGGTAAGGGCGGCTATGGGGTCGTGCTTGAGTATAACGGTGTAGAAAAGGAGCTTTCGGCAGGCTATCGGCTTACAACCAACAACAGGATGGAGCTTATGGCGGCTATAACGGGGCTTTCAGCGTTGAAGGAGCCTTGCGAGGTAACCTTGTACAGCGATTCAAAGTACGTGGTGGATGCGGTTTGCAAGGGCTGGGCAGAGGGCTGGCGTAAGCGTGGCTGGCGCAGGGCAGACAAGCAGCCCGCCTTGAATCCCGATCTGTGGGAGCGGCTTCTTGAGCTGCTTTCGGTGCACAAGGTCACGCTTGTGTGGGTAAAGGGTCATGCAGGCCACCGATATAACGAGCGCTGTGATGCGCTTGCTACCTCTGCGGCGGATGGCGACGTACTGCTTACCGATAGCATATTTGAAAACAGCGAGGGGGCGGTATAATGAAATGTCTTGTGGGCGAAACGCCGATGGAGCCGGGGCAGAGGGTGCAGATAACCTTCTCTGACGGCAAAAAAGTCATAGCTGTTTACAAGGACACCTATGGCTATAACCATAGCTTTGATATAGAGGGCGGTGGCAGTGTTACCCTTAGCAACCATTTTATGCGGCTTAAGGGTATATCTGTAAAAGCCGTTTGATTACAAAATATACACAAATATGCAAATGAGAGGAAATTTAATGTTATGAAAAGGACACTTGCAATTGTTTTGGCATTAATGCTCGCTTTATCCTTCGTTATATCGGCAAGCGCAGTTCCTATGATCACCGGCGAGGATGACGGCTTTACCAAAGAGATATATGACGGCGTTAATCACACCTACGTTTCTCTTGCCAAGGGAAGCACCTATGATCTGCAGAAGGTCAATATAGTTGAGTTTGATCTTAAGGATACGAGCCTTGATCTTCAGATTCTTAAAAAGGATCGCATATCCTTCAAAAACACAATTCCTACTTATGTTACACGCTATAACGCAGACCATGAGGACAGTCAGGTGCTTGCGGCTGTAAATGGCGATTTCTGGATGACGGGCGTACACAGCAACACCAATGTTACCAAGAGCATTCTTACCATTCCCCGTGGCGTACTCATCTCTGACGGAGTAATTTACTGCTCGTCTCAGATTGTAAACGAGACCACTTATACTACAAACGGCGAGGGGCACGGCTATTTCTGGGGCTTTGGCATAACCTATGATTACGTTCCCATGATAGGCCAGCCCGTTGTTACCGTAAACGTAAACAACACCACCAAGGGGCTCAACACCAGCACTGAGGCGCTTAACCGTCTCCCTGCTCACGATTCTCTTGTAGTATATACAGGTGACTGTGGCCCCACCAACTATGCTCTTGACGATGCATACGAGATAGTGCTTTCCGATATCAGCGGCAGCTTTAAGTGCGGCGAGACCGTAAAGGGCACCGTGTCTGCTATTTATGACGAGAGCAACAGCGAAAACCCTGAGCTTACAATGGATACCATCGTCCTGACCGCAAGGGGAACAGCGATAGACAGCGTAAAGGATTATGCTATCGGCGATAGCGTAGAGTTTACAGTCAGCATAAGAGACGTGTCAGGCAGAGACAATGACTGGTCCAAGGCAAAGCTTTGTATCGGCGGTGCTATGTGTGCCGTTCTTGACGGCGTTTCCACTAATTCCAGCGACAACACCTACTATCCTGCTACGATTATCGGCTATAAGAATGACGGCTCAATGTTTATGCTGCAGAATGACGGCAGAAATCCTGAGTGGAGCAAAGGCTTCCTCGTTAGCCAACAGGACGATTTCCTTATATCCATGGGTGTTAACAGCTGTATCAGTCTTGACGGCGGCGGCTCCTCTACTATGGTCGTTGGGGAAGAGCTTGTAAACAGACCCAGCGATGGTAGCACAAGACCCGTTATCAACGGTATTGCGCTGGTCACTACCAAGAAGGATAGGGCAGAGCAGGGCGAGCTTGATCTCAAGGTTCCCCATAGATTCGATGCAAGCTATCTTGCTTTTGACAGCGAAGGCGCAGTCGGTGTAATGAACGCTTCTTACAAGAATGCCGCTACCGTAAGCAACAACAACGGCACTGTAAGGCTTACTGCAGATACAACTAATGACCCCTATGTTGATTACAGCATCGGCGGCTCCTACAAAAAGCTCAGCGCCAACGAGTACAAATACATTGTTATGAAGTACAAAACAAGCGAGAATGTGACCACTCCTCAGACCGAGCTGTTTTTGTGCGCAGGTCAGATCCCCAGCGCCACAGGCGGAAAGTCTATCAGGTTTGACCACGGCAAGGCAGGTGAGTGGCATACCCAGATAGTTGACCTTACAGAGATCGATTATTGGAAGGATACCATTTACGGCTTTCGCATAGACTTTTTCGCAGGCAACGCCAACGCAGGCGAGTATATGGATATAGAGTATATCGCCTTTGCCAAGACCGCCGAGGAGGCAGAAGCATACGCAAATGGCACCGCTGAGATCCCCACCGTTCCCGAAGAAGCGGCTGAGATCACCGTTAAGGCAAACAGCGGGATATCCGAGCTGGGAGATAGGCTTATTGTCCCCTGCGGCTTTACCGCCTACGAGCTGTTCGACGGTCTTAAGGGTGATAAGCTTGAAGTGCTTGATGATAAGGGCATCTCTGTAAGAAACGAAAAGCTTTCTGCAGGCGATACCGTTGTATCTCACCTTACCGATATGAGCATAGGCGCCAAGTATTCTATCGCTGTAAAGGGCGACGTGGATTCTGACAAGCGCATCGGTTGTCTTGATGCCGCAAGGCTTTTGTATCAGGCGGCAGACCTTGTTGAGTTTGACGAGCTTGCACTGGCACTTGGCGACGTAAACGGCGACGGCGCAGTTGATGGCCTTGATGCAGAGTACGTGCTCAAGGTAGATGCAGGACTTATCAACCCGTAATGAAACGAAGCTTTGTATTGATCCTTGCTCTTTTGATAATAATCGCCTTGCCCTCCTGCGCTGAGGGCAAGGCCGATGTTTATTCTGCCTACTGTATGGCTATGGATACAAGCTGTGAGGTGCGTGTGTACAGTAGTGAGCACGCATCGGCAGCAGACGGATGCAAAGAGCTGTTATGGGAGATAGAAAAAGAACTGTCCGTTACCCTTAAGGACAGCAAAACCTATACTTTGAACGAAAAGGGCAGTGTAAGCTCAGGTGTCCATATCAATAAGGTAGCCTCTGCGGCAACTCATATAAAGGGGCTTACGGGCGGTGCCTATGACCCTTGCATTTATCCCCTTGTGGCCCTGTGGGGCTTTACTACCGACAGCTTTCGTGTTCCCTCGGAGGAGGAGATAGCAGAAGCGGTGGGTACGGTATCCTCCTCCGTCCTCGGATGCACGGAGGAGAGCGTAAGCTTGTCCTGCGGTAAAGCTGACTTTGGCGGCATCGCCAAGGGCTACGCCGCTGACGCTGTTGCCGAGGCTCTTTTGGAGAGGGGAGTGGAGAGCGCCTTTATCAATTTGGGCGGCAATGTCCGCACGGTAGGCGTTAAGCCCGACGGCTCTTTGTGGAATATAGGGATAAATGACCCCAAGGGCGGCATAGCAGGTGTCCTTTCCGTGGCAGAATGTGCGGTAGTCACCAGCGGCTCCTATATACGTAATTTTAGCGAAAACGGCAGGACCTATCACCACATAATAGATCCCAAAACCGGTTTTCCCGCAGACAACGGACTTGTGTCCGTGACGGTGGTTTGTGACAGCGCCACTCTTGCAGACGGACTGTCCACTGCCTTTTTTGTAATGGGACTTGAGTCTGCCTCCGCTATTGCTGACAGCTTGGGCGTGGAGACGGTGTTTATCACCGACGACAGCATTTATGTCAGCGCAGGACTTAAAGAAAAATTCACCCCCGACGCTTCCGCCGAGGGTGGTTACAGTATAGTATATAATTAAACAGCCTCACAGCAAAGCTTTCCGTCCTTTACAGACAGGACCGTGCATTTCACGGTATCTCTCTGCTTTAAAGGACGGTTTGTTTTTATAAACGCCTCGCAAAAATCCGCTGTGTGACCTACAGCACCGTCCTTTACCGTCTTCTCTACAAGCACTTCGGCGGTATTGCCCACCTTTCCCTCAAGCCTCGTGAGCGCCATAGCCTCGCACTCCTCAAGGAAATAGCGCATACGCACCTTCTTTTCCTCTTCGGGTATCTGCCCTTCCATAGCGGCGGCAGGGGTATCGGGACGCTTGGAGTAGGAAAAAGCGTGAATGTGCAAAAAGCCTATCTCCTTCAGATATTCAGCAGTTTCCTTTAGCTCCTCGGCTGTTTCGGTGGGGAAAGAGCAAATGATATCCGCAGACAGCTCTATCTCCGCCCTTGCCGCCTTAAGAGAAAGCAACTTTTCTTTTGCATCCTCCGCCGTGTATGCACGGCCCATAAGGCGTAAAATACGGCTGCAGCCCGACTGTAAAGAAATATGAAAGTGTGGCATCAGCTTTTTCGTTTCTTTTACCGTGCGTATAAAATCGGGCGTCAGCACGTTAGGGTCAAGGGAGCCAAGTCTCAGCCGCTCCACACCCTCTACCTCAGCTACACGCCTTATCAGCTCCCATAAAGGCATATAGTTATAGGCGGCAGTCTCGATGCCGGTCAGTATTATCTCCTTGTATCCGCTGTCAGCAAGTCTTTTTACCTCTGATATTATCTCCTCGGGCGGTCTTGAGCGTACCCCTCCTCTGAGTCTCGGAATAATGCAATAGGTACAGCGCCCGTTACAGCCATCCTGTATCTTTACGTAAGCACGGCTACCCGAAAAGCCGCAAAGCTTTTCCGCCCCCACGTGCCCTATCTGCAACAGCTCGTAGCCCTTTTCAGTGCAGTCTATCTTTAAAAAATCCTGCATCTCACCCTTGCTGCCGCATCCGCTAAGCCTGCTTATACCCTCAAACTCACCACTCCGTTGAGCAAAGCATCCGCATACCCTTACGTCCTCACAAAGCTTCATGGCACGTCTTATCATCTGGGCGCTTTTTCTTTCGCTTTCCTCAGTAACGGCACAGGTATTTACTATGCATACATCAACATGCTCGCCAAAGGGCAATACCTCATAGCCGTTTCTTACAAACAGCTCAGCTAAGGCTCTGGATTCATATTGATTTACCCTACACCCAAGGGTGCAAAACGACACGGTTTTCATTTCAACAGCTCCAATATTTCAAAAAAGAACTTTTTGCCGCCAAGCAAATTAATAGCCTCCTTCAAGGCTTTGGGACTCAGGTTTAGCGGCAGACCTGCCTTTGAGCAAAAATCCTTGCGCATAAGGGCGCTGTCGCCACAGCCACTCAGACCTGCTCCGTAAAGGTCAGCGGTGCTCACCGGCTCGTTTTCGGCGCTCTGAGCCGAATCCACCGCATAGGGTAGCAACAGCTTCCTCAACAGCTCGTCGCCCATGGCCTCTACCCCCAATAGCCCTGCCTTGGAGGGGACAGCCTTTCTTTTTTCCTTGCCCTTTATCTGTGGAATATACAGGTTAATAAGGTTTTCGGCTTTTAGCACGCCTTTCAGCTTGTTGCGTATAAGCCTGCCGGCGTCGTCGCTGTCTGTAAGCATAATAAGCTTGCCGTCCTCGGTGATACGCTTTAACAGAGCAAGCGTCTCCCTTGCGTTGAAAACTCCGAATCCGCCGCCAACTATTATCATTGTATCTGCCACAGCCGCTACACGGCTTTTGTCATAGCTGCCCTCCACAAATATTGGGTACCTTAGCTTAAGCTTGTTCATAGGATGCTAACCTCAAAAGGAAAAATTCCACAGTAATTGCGGGATCGTTTCTGTAGCTTTTAAGCGCCACCGCACATTCGTTGCACTTGTCAGCGGCGTAATCAAGATATGCATAGCTCACCTTTCTTGCGTAGGGTACGTAATTCTTTACTGCCCACTCAAAGGTCTTAAGGCTTTTAGCGATATCTCCAACGGTTTTCCCGTCCTCCAGCCCCGCCTTGGTCACCGTTATGTCGGTGATACAGGACGAAAGCGTGCTTATAAGCATGTGGGGAGATATACCGTCTCTTATCAGAAAATTATATATATCATGTACCTTCTGGGTGTTACCGGAGGTCAGCGCCTTGGTAAGGTCAAAAACTCTGTAGCTTTTGTTTGAGCAGCACACGTTGATAACGTCTGCCTTGCTTACGCTCCTGCCCTTGCAATATGCGATAAGCTTTGCCGTTTCGCCCTTCAGGGTGTACATATCCTCACCGCATACGTTTATCATAAGCTCAGGCACAGCCTCGTCCACTGCCGTGCCTGCGGCCTCAAAGTGGCGAAGCACCCATTTCCTCAGCTTTGCGCCCGTCTCCTTTTCAAAATTGACCAGCAGCCCCTTTTTCTCAGCAAAGCTCAGCAGTGCCGATACGGGCGCTTTTTCTTTTTTTGCGATAAGCTTTTGGGATAGCTCGCCGCCACGGGCAATAAACAGTACGTTAGCGTATTCGGGCATATTGTCAAGTATCTCAACCGTTTCGTTAACAACCGCCTCGCTAAGCTTTGCATAATCCAGCTCCTCTATAACTATAAGCTTATAATCGGACATATAGGGGAACTCCTCAAGACAGCTTCCGAGGGAATAGGGCGTAAACTCCTTGCCGTTGAAGTGCAGCAGATTGAATTCAGGCAACGGTCCTGCGTTGACACGCTTGATAAACTGGTTTACGTAGTGGTCCTTCGTATATTCCTCCTCGCCGCAAAGGATATAGCAAAGTCCCGTTTTTGCGCTTTTTATATGTGATTTCAAAAGGTCTTCGTTCATCAATTAACCTCCAGTATGCCATTCTCGCCATAGCGCAGAGTAAGACCGTCCTCGTATCCAAAGCGGTACTCCGCTCTCTCTGCCAGACTGTCTGTGTAATAAGAGCGGTGGTCGCCGTATACATATAGCCTGTCAAAGCCCTCGGGCAACATCATTTCGGGCATATTGCGTTCTACAAACGCTTCCGTAAGAATAAGTCCGTCCACATCGTCAAGGTGCCAATCTTTATAGTCTGCTCTTGCACCGACCGCTTCGATAGATGTTCCTCCGTGCTCTGCCACGAGGATAAAGGCGCTTACTGCGCCCTTCCTTTCGGGGACGTAAAGCTTCACCTGCGAAAACTCAAGCAGTCCTCTGTCATAATAAACCACTTGCCGCACCTTGTCAAGAAAGTCAAGCTCAAAAAATGCGCCATCTTCCGCCTTCGGCAAATAGACCGTATCTATGTTGATATAGTAAAGCGTTCTCTCAAGTCGCTCCATAGCGGTAGAATCAGCACTTGTAACAACGTACTTGTCGATAGCGGTAAAACCGCTTTTAAGCACACCGTCGCTGCATCCGTCCTTGCCTGACATATCCACTACAAGGCGGTCGCTTCCGTCTGCGCACAGTATATAGCCGCCCTCCTCGTTTACACACAGCATTGCGTTCCGCCTAAGGGACAAATTATATGCACCTGCACAGCACGCTACAATCAACACCGTCGCCAATACCGAGCCAAGCACCGAACGCAATGCAATACGCCAATCTGCCACAAGAGTAGCCGCTACAAGCCATAAGGTGGGTACAAGCATCAGCTTTACGTAAGGTAAATGAGAGGATACAGTGGAATAGGGAAGCGATACCGAAAACTCGGCTATCCATACTATGGCGCTGTAAATGTATTCGGGTATAAGAGTAAACAGCGTTATCTGCGGTAAAACATCTGCAAAAGCGGCGCAAGCGATACCCGCTATCAAAGCGGGGGAAGCGAGATAGTTCACGGCAAGATTTGCAAAGGGCGAAACTGCTGATATATAGTCAAAGGAAGTCAGCAGTACAGGCAAGCAGAAAAAGCTTGCCGCAACGGTAGTAATGACAGGGGCAACTATAAGCTCCTTTATTTTGCCGAAAAAGTCTTGCTCTCTGTCAGGCGCACGCAGCTCAAACACGGTGAGTATGCCCGCCGTAGCCAAAAATGAAAGCTGTAACCCCATCGAAGCTATAGAGTATGGCGATATCATAACGATAGCTGCCAAGGCTATACACAGCACCGTAAAGCTGTCTGTCTGTGATACTGACATCCACGAAAGAAAGACCGCACAGCACATTATGCACGCTCTTACCACAGAGGGTGACGCACCTACAAGAACCGTATACGCAATGGCGATTACTATGCAAAGTCCACAGCAAAACTTTTTCCTGCGCATAGTCAACAGTAGCAGAGTGTAAAGACTCATCACAATAACAGAAAAATGCTGACCCGATATTGCGATGATGTGGGACAGACCCGAGCGTGAAAAAAGCGCATCCGCCTCCTCGCTCATGCCTTGTCTTACACCCGTTATAAGCGCACCGTAAAATCCTGCGGCATCGTCGTCCAGTGCGTCGTGTATCCGTGCATTTATACCGTGCCTCAGCTTTGCCGCCGTATAAAATATTCCCTTGGCATACACGCCGTCCTGCTTTACGGCGCTGCCGTAGGCGTTATATTCTATTCCAATACCTCTGATAGACGGGGCGGTGGCTCTCATGGTGGCGTTTACCTGAATTATGTCGCCTACAGACAGCCTCTCGCCAAGATACATATATGCGCTGTATCCGTCATATTCCGAGCAGTCATCGTCTACGTCGACGGTTGCACGGTAACGTCCGTTGACCTCTTGAATATCCTTGATGCTTGCAGTAAAGGCTGCCGTTTCGCCCTTTGGCGTTTCGGGCAAGGTGCTGAAAAAAGAGTACAACAGACCCCACACGGACCCTATTCCGAAAACCACAATGGCAACAGTCAAAGCAAAACGCATCTTTCTTGCGGGTCTGACAAGCATCAAAACTCCCCAACACAGAGCAATTATGAACAAAACAAGGGCAAAATGCAAAAACAGGCCTGCCGCAAGCCCTGCCGTGAGGGCAAGGCACAATACAGCAACAGACCTGTTTCTTAACATAGCGTAATAACCAACCTATGCCATAGCCTCAGCAAGCTTTTTGCCGCCGAGTATATGGAAATGCAAATGCTTGACAGATTGGCAGGCGTCGTCGCCGCAATTGGAGATAAGCCTATAGCCGCCGCCAAGACCTAAGGATGCCGCAATTTCGGGCACCTTAGCGAATATGTGGTTTACATAATCTATGTTGGTGCTATCTATACCGTCAAGAGAGGCTATGTGCTTCTTGGGTATAACAAGCACGTGTACGGGTGCCTGAGGATTAATGTCCTTAAAGGCAAGTATCTTGTCATCCTCATACACCTTTGCGGAAGGGATCACGCCCTCTATTATCTTGCAAAACAAGCAGTCCATTTTCTGCACTCCTTAAAAAATTACTTTATCTGTCCTTCAAGAACAGCGTTCACTGCCCCCAAAGCATCAGCGGTCTTGGAAGAATCCTTGCCGCCGCTTGCTGCATTGTCGGGTCTGCCGCCGCCGCCACCGCCAACGATGGGGGATATGTTCTTGAGTATCATACCGGCGTGAGCACCCTTAGCAACTGCCTCCTTGCCGCAGCCTGCAACAAATGCAACCTTGTCGCCGTCAATAGAAGCGAATACGCAAACAGCCAAAGGCTCCTTGTCCTTAACGGCGTCGATTGCGGTTCTGAGTGCATCGGTAGGAACTCTCTCAAAGCTTGCCTTTACAAGCTTAACACCCTTTACTTCCTCAGCGTTTGCTGCTGCATCCTTAACGCTGGCAAGAGCGGCCTTCTGATTGATGCTGTCAAGCTCCTTCCTAAGTGCCTTAGCCTCGTTCATAACGCTTTCAGCCTTGTGGATGATCTCGCCCTTGTTTGCGGCCTTGAGAGTAGCGCCTATCTTGCTTACAAGCGACTCCTCCTCCTTCATCTGGAAGATAACGTTAAGACCTGTGATACCCTCTATACGGCGAACACCTGCCGCAACAGAGCTTTCGGAAACTATCCTGAAAAGACCTGCCTTTGCAGTGTTGTCAAGGTGAGTACCGCCGCAAAGCTCGGTGGAGAAATCGCCCATCTTTACGACTCTGACCACATCACCGTACTTTTCACCAAACAGTGCCATAGCGCCCATGGCCTTTGCCTCTTCAATAGGCATCTCTGTGCAGGTGATGGCAGAGCCCGCAAGTATCTCGTTGTTTACAAGTGCCTCTACCTTGCCTATCTCCTCCTCAGTAAGGGCGGAGAAGTGGGTAAAGTCAAATCTTACACGGCTTGCATCTACGTAAGAGCCTGCCTGCTCTATGTGGTTGCCCAAAACCTTTCTGAGCGCTGCCTGAAGCAGGTGAGCCGCAGAGTGGTTACGGGCGATGAAGTTGCGCTTTATCTTATCTACAGTGGCAGTAGCCTTGCCAAGAGCAACGGTGCCGCTCTTAAGCTCGCCGAAATGCAGATACTGACCGTCTGCGGTCTTCTTTGTGTCGGTTACGGTAAATACGCCGTCAGCAGTGGTGATAACACCCGTATCGCCGATCTGACCGCCGGACTCAGCATAAAATGCAGTCTTATCAAGTACGAGTATTGCGTTGCCGCCGCTTATCTCGGAAACAGTCTCACCGTCCTTGATGATGTACTTGATCTCAGCCTCGTTCTCGGTTGCGCCGTAGCCTACAAACTCGGTCTTGTCATTCTTGTCGATAAGCTCACCGAAATCAACGCCGCCGCCCATATAGTCGGTAGCAAAGCTCCTTGCCGCACGGGCACGCTCCTTTTGCGCCTTCATAAGAGCGGTGAAGCCGTCTATATCAACGGTGACTCCGTGCTCTGCACTGATCTCTCTTGTAAGATCGAGAGGGAAGCCGAAGGTGTCGTTAAGCTTGAATGCATCGTCGCCGGATATCTGCTTGATGTCGGAAACAACTGCCTTGTCGATAAGCCCCATAAGCATACCGAGACCTGCGTCTATGGTCTGTGCAAAACGCTCCTCCTCAATATGGATAGCCTTCTTTATATATTCACGCTTCTCCTCAAGCTCGGGGTAGCCTGCCTTGCTCTCGTTAATAACGGTGTCAGCCAGCTCAGAAAGGAAAAGACCCTTGATGTTAAGCAGTCTGCCGTGTCTTGCGGCTCTTCTGAGCAGACGGCGAAGAACGTAGCCTCTGCCCTCGTTGGAGGGGATAACGCCGTCGCTGATAAGGAAGACGGTGCTTCTGATATGGTCGGTAATTACACGGAGAGAGATATCCTTGTCAGAGCCGCTGGCGTCATATTTAACGCCTGCCATATCGCAAACCTTAAGCATAACATTGCGTATGGTGTCTACCTCAAACAGGTTGTTTACGTCCTGCATAACGCACGCAAGTCTCTCAAGACCCATGCCCGTATCTATGTTGGGGTGCTCAAGTCTTTCATAGTTGCCGTTGCCGTCACCCTCAAACTGGGTAAATACAATATTCCATATCTCAATAAAGCGGTCACAGTCACAGCCGGGCTTACAGTCGGGACTGCCGCAGCCATACTTAAGACCTCTGTCAAAATATATCTCAGAGCAGGGACCGCAAGGACCTGCACCTATTTCCCAGAAATTATCCTCCTTGCCCATCTTATAAATACGCTCAGCGGGAACGCCTGTCTTTATCCAGATATCCCTTGCCTCGTCATCGTCAAGATATACAGAGACAGAAAGCAGCTCCTCGGGTATCTCCAGCACCTTGGTAAGGAACTCCCACGCCCACGGAATAGCCTCCTCCTTAAAATAATCGCCAAAGGAGAAGTTGCCAAGCATCTCAAAGAAGGTGCCGTGTCTTGCAGTAATACCGACACGCTCTATATCGGGGGTGCGTATACACTTCTGACAGGTGGTAACTCTCTTACGGGGAGGGACCTGCGCACCGGTAAAGTAAGGCTTAAGAGGTGCCATGCCGGCGTTTATAAGCAAAAGAGATTTGTCGTTCTGGGGTACCAAGGGGAAGGACCCAAGCTTAAGGTGTCCCTTGCTTTCGTAAAACGACAGGAATTTTTCTCTCAAAACGTTAAGGGATTCGTTCTTCATTACAGTAAACCTCTCATAAATATAAATCTACATTCAGGTATTTTACTCCAAGCAAAACCATTTGTCAACACAAACGGCAAAAAAGCGATACAAAAAGAATATATTGTTTGTGTTTTCTGCTCAAAATCAAAAAAAAGACTGTGTTTTGGCAAAAATGCTATTGACATTTTGCGCCGTTGATGGTATTATTAACATAAGTAAAATTATGTATCAATATGTGTATTTGTAGTTTTACCTATCTTCAACTTTAATCACACCTTACATTGGGAGGGACAGAGGATGAGAAGACTGTTTTCCTTTATGCTGGCGCTTTTGATGTGCTGGTCCTTAGTGTATGCGATCTTCCCCGTGGCAGAAGCTTCTGCCGTGGTTACGGGCACCGCCGCTCTTGACGGTGAGCGCTATACAGTAGATTGGACGATACCTGACATCGGTACTGATTCTATGGTAAGCGGCAACGCACCTGTTTATACAGAGGCAAAGATTGACGGGCTTACCTATGAGATACTTGGCTATGTAAGTCCCAAGTATCCCGACAGTCACGCTACCGATAAGGATGAGGTCGACGGCGGCTTTGAGCTGCTGGACGGTACTGTTGCGTCCAACCATTTCCTCAACGACCCATGGGTGGGGATCTACGGTAACGAGACCAACGGTATACTCATAGACCTTGGTGCGTCTTACAGTAACCTTTGCTCCGTCGGTCTTCATATGCTTTCTGACCCTGAGCTTGGTATCTTCCTTCCCAGTAAGATCACCATTGCCAGCTCTATGGACGGTGTCACTTACAACAAGGTAGGCGAGATGAATTACCTTAAGGGTAATATAGAGTCCGGCTACTACGTTCCTACCGAGTACGGCAGTGTTACTTATGACGTTCACCATACCGCCGCAAATCTTTTCAAGGGGCAGTATATACTCTTGACCTTTGAGCATGAGCAGGGCAGTGACGGCTTTGACAGATGCTGGACCTTTATTTCCGAGCTTGCCGTTACCACCAGTGGCGATGCGGTAATGAATGACTTTACCGGCGTTGGCGATATGGAGACATATCCCAAGCCTACGGGTGACGTATATAACGTAAACGTAGCTCTCAACAGCGACTATCAGATAATCGGTTCTGTGAGCTCGGGCATTTGGGGCGACACTAACAGAGCAGAGCTTACTGACGGTGTAGACAAGGGCGGCGACATTAACCTTGATACGGATTATGTAGTTATCAAGCCTACAAACGGCGTTCTTAACATACAGCTTGACCTCGGCGCAGTTACCGAGAATATAACAGACATTGCCGTTTCCGGCTACGGCGGCGGCTCGGGCGCATATTCTATGCCCACGTCTGTAGAGCTTTACGGCTCTCTCGACGGTAAGACCTATTATAAGGTCGGTATGACTGCAAGCTCGCCCGCTGTTTCCGGCAACGTTTATGAGTTAGGCTACAGCGTAAACAGCTCTAAGGCGTTTACCGCCCGTTATCTCACCCTTGTTGTCAATTCCGCAAGCGATACCGCTGTTGACGAGGTTATCGTTACCACCACCAACGCCTCTGTGGAGAGACTCAATATCGCTACCGAGGGTACGTACAAATATCTTCTCAACACCGCCAGCTCTCTGTTTAACGATGATAAATGGGCGGGTGACACCGTTTCATCGATCCCTGCGCTCAACACCTATGCCAAGGGCGACCTTAATGACGGCATCTCTGCAACGGGTACATTTATAGACCCTGCTTGGGTAGGCTACAGCTATGCCGCAACGGCAGAGAATTCGCCCTATGTTGATATCGTATTCGACCTCGGCACAGAGAAAAAGAGCATCAATACCGTAAGCTTCAAGCTTTTGGAGTACACAAACAGCTCTACAACGTCATTCAGCTCTGTTCCCGACAGCTTTACCGTATTTTATGCTAACGAGGCTGAGCTGTTCGGCACAGGCGCATCCTCTATAGGCGGCAAGGCAGATACCCTTGTGGTAAACTCCAGCACATCCAACCGTCAGCTTTATCATAGCTATTCCGCTACTCTCAACAGCGTCACCGCACGATATATTATGGTGCGTATCCCTAAGGCTAAGAGAGAGCTGCTTATCGACGAGATACAGATAATCACGGGTAACCTTGATCCCGTTGTTGCGGATAAAGCGCCTCATACCCCCATAAATTACGATACTATGAGCGGTGTATGGCTTGACTGCTTCAATATCTCCGACCTTTATCTTGTTCAGGGCGCATATCAGGCTGACGAGCAGACCTACAGAACAAGGCTTAGCAACTATCTTACCGCTCTCAATGATTCGGGCATCAACACAGTTATGCTTCACGCCCGTTCTCACGGCGACGCTCTCTATGGCGACTACACCTTTGATTCCGTGTCTCCCACGTCTTGGAGATACACGGGTTCGCTTACAGCGGTCTCAACCTATGACGCCTTTGAGATATTTATTGAAGAGGCGCATAAGATAGGCATCTCCGTTCACGCATGGGTCAACCCCCTCCGTATCGGCTACGCTACCGACCTTAATACATATGACGATTCCTATGCGGTAAAGCAGCTTTATAACGGCAATTATGGCGGCGTTGAGCATAGCGACTACGTAGGCATGTCCAACGACAACCTTTATTGGCTCAACATCGGTTATGAATCTGTAAGGTTCCATATCATCGACACGGTTATGGAGATAGTCAACAACTATGATGTTGACGGTATAGTGATGGATGACTATTTCTATCCCGTAGGCGCTACAACCGCCTTTGATTCCGAGTGTTTCTCCGAGTACACGGGTACCCTCGGTCTCGGCGCATGGCGCAGAGAGAACACTGACCACCTTGTAAGGGGCCTTTACAAGAGGATCAAGCAGGCAAAGCCGGACGTGCTCTTCGGCATCTCTCCTGACGAGGATATTACTAACTACGAAACCAGCTACAACTATTCCGTTATGTATGCTGATGTTAAGAAGTGGTGTACCCAGACTTGGTCTGACGGTGATAATACATATCTCTATGCAGACTATATGTCTCCTCAGTTCTACGGCGCTACCGAGGCTGAGTTTATGGGCGTTAGCAGAAGAACCTATTATAACTACGAGATAAGCGGTATGCTTTCCGAGTGGTTAAAGCTTTCCGTCCCCGAGGGCGGCACCAAGATAATCGCTTCTCTCGGCCTTTATAAGAACTTCAGCGATAACGTTGCAAGTGAATATGAGGTAAATAACGTTATCCTTGACCAGCTTCAGCTTATGAGGAGATACGTTCTTGATTCCGAGTACAGAGAGAAGAACCCTGTTGATGAAGACGGCTATGGCGTGAATCTTGTGTACGGCGCTATTATGTACAGCTCCCACAGCCTATATAACGATTTCAGCACCCCCGAGGGGTGGGCTACCAACTCTGTTCTCAACAGCTCCCGCCATGCAGCTATCAGAAACGAGTTGAAGCAATATTGGCAGGGCACCCTCACACCCGTAACTGAATAAACAAAGCTAAACATATATTGCCCCCAATGTTAAATTGGGGGCATAGCTTTATGATTATATTGGAGGTAAATTATGTCTAAAACAATAATGGCAATAGGCGGTCACATAGGGGATATGGAGCTTACTGCAGGCGGTGTGCTTGCTACAGCAGCTCTTGAGGGCGCAAAAATCGTCACCGTTGCACTTACTGCAGGGGAGAGGGGCAATCCCCCGCATCTCACCGTCGCCGAATACCGCAAGCAAAAGGAGGCGGAGGCAAAGGCGTTCGCCGAGATGCTCGGCGGTGAAGCAGTGGTATTTCCGTACTGCGACGGCGAGCTGCCCGTTAATGACGAGGTCGCCTTTATGCTTTGCGATGTTATTAGGAAGTATAAGCCGAACATCCTTATTACTCATTGGAAAAACAGCATGCATAAGGATCATATAGCCTGCCACGAGATAGTGAAAAAAGCTCAGTTTTATGCGGGGCTTAAATCTATCGAGCGTGAGATGCCCGGTCACTACGCCGACGGTCCCTATTATGCTGAGAACTGGGAGGATGCCGCCGACTTCGTCCCTTATGTATACGCAGAGGTCAGCCCCGAGGGCTTCGAGCTTTGGGATAAGGCTATAAACACCCAATGGTTTGCTCTTAACAGCACCTCCTTTAAATACAAGGAGTATTATGCCAACCTTATGCAAACCCGTGGCATCTTTGCGAGAAAACAGTACGCTGAAGCGTTCCAGATAGATGACTATAAAAAATATTTGGTAAAGAAATTCTGATAATCTGATGAGTAATAAAAAACCGTGGAGTGTTCTGCGAAAATTGCAGACGCCCACGGTTTTATATTATGACTAAACAATCCTTACCCGTTTCTGATAATACAAATCCCAAAACACATCAAAAAGCAGTTGACAAGAGGGTGTTTTGTGTGTTATTATACAGATAATAAATTTAGCTTATTTTGACATGAACAGAATTCCTTGGGGGGATTCTGTCCATACGCAGGATAGGCTTTTTTTGTTGCCTTCCTGACAGCTATTTGTTTAGGAGGAATAATTATGAGTTATCATTCCGACCCCACAGCAGCTATGGCACTTGGTAAAATCAACCGTGAGTTTGAAAAACAAGTGAAAAAAGCAAAACGCCTTATAGAGCGCTATGAGAATGGCGATATCTCCCGTGATACCTTCGAAAACGCTGCCACGCAGTTTAAGGGGAGCTTTCGTCACGTTCTTGAGAAGGTTCAAAGCGGCGAGCTGAAATAGCAAAACGGTTCCGCCAAAAAATGTACCGCAAAAGCCTTTGCTTTTGCGGTGCATTCCTTCATATTGTAGTATTTTTAAAAAATGTGGGATAGCAAAAAAGCAGTCCCACCAAATCAATGATGAGAATGCGCCAAACTGTACTTTGTTGACTGACAAAAGAGAGGGAATTTTAAAGTACCTACTTTTATGGATTGTTACAATATACATTGAAAATTTCTTCTAACTCTTCAGGTAGGTTAAAACTGTTATTAACGCAGATTTTCTCAATTCTATCCCAATCGCTTTGCAAACAAATGCCATCAACAGACTTCTCTATATACAACTCTTCAAGATTTTTATAAAATACTTCCCCGGAGCACACAAAATCGGCATCTAAATTATATTTCCTAATCGTTTCGATAAGATTTCCACAACGCTGAAACGAAATGCTATCTTCATACTTAATGAGCATATATGTTTTTTTAGTGTTAGAAAAAATAAATTCAATCTCTGAATGAAATGGTAGAATATTAAATATCTTAACAAATTCTTGATACGAAATAGTAGCCACTGTTTTTGCCCTCCAAAAAGCAACTTAAAAGATGATTCTTCAATGTTCACAGTATAGCATACATTGTGTCCAAATAAAAGACATTACAAAGAAAAATCCGCCCGAAGAAATACGGGCGGATGGCTTTGTTTTATAAAGTAAGCGATTACTTGCTTTCTTTAATAGCAGCCTGTGCGGCTGCGAGTCTGGCTACGGGTACTCTGAAGGGAGAGCAGGAAACGTAGTCAAGACCGATCTTGTGGCAGAACTCAACGGAAACGGGGTCACCGCCGTGCTCGCCGCAGATGCCTACGTGGAGCTTGCTATTTACGGGCTTACCGAGAGCAATGGTGGTCTCCATAAGCTTACCAACACCGCTTACATCAAGCTTTGCGAAAGGATCGTTCTCGAATATCTTAGCGTTGTAGTAATAGTCAAGGAACTTGCCTGCGTCATCACGGGAGAAGCCGTAGGTCATCTGAGTAAGGTCGTTGGTGCCGAAGCAGAAGAAGTCAGCCTCAGCAGCGATCTTATCAGCGGTGAGAGCCGCTCTGGGTATCTCGATCATAGTGCCAACCTCGTACTCAAGAGCAACGCCGGCTGCAGCTATTTCAGCATCAGCGGTCTCAACGACGATGGCCTTTACAAACTTAAACTCGTTTACGTCACCAACAAGGGGTATCATTATCTCGGGTCTTACGTTCCACTGAGGGTTAGCCTTCTGAACGTTTATAGCGGCACGGATAACGGCTCTGGTCTGCATTTTTGCAATCTCGGGATAGGTAACGGAAAGGCGGCAGCCTCTGTGACCCATCATAGGATTGAACTCGTGCAGGGAAGCGATGATGTTCTTGATATCCTCAACGGACTTACCCTGTGCCTCGGCAAGCTTCTTTATATCCTCTTCCTCGGTAGGAACGAACTCGTGGAGAGGAGGATCGAGGAAACGTATAGTAACGGGTGTGCCCTCGAGCGCTGTGTAAAGAGCCTCAAAGTCCTTCTGCTGAATGGGAAGGATCTTGTCAAGAGCTGCCTCTCTCTCTGCTACGGTGTCAGCGCAGATCATCTCACGGAAAGCGGCGATACGGTCAGCCTCAAAGAACATATGCTCAGTTCTGCAAAGACCGATACCCTCAGCGCCGAGCTCACGAGCTTTCTTTGCGTCAGCAGGAGTGTCGGCGTTTGTGCGTACCTTCATAGTACGATACTTGTCTGCCCAATTCATTATTCTCTCAAACTCGCCTGCAATAGTAGCATCAACGGTGGGAATAATGCCGTCATAAATATAACCGGTAGAACCGTCAAGGGATATATAGTCGCCCTCAACATAGGTCTTGCCCTTAAGAACGAATTTCTTGTTCTCTTCGTCCATCTTTATGTCGCCGCAGCCGGATACACAGCAGGTACCCATGCCTCTTGCAACAACTGCTGCGTGGGAGGTCATGCCGCCACGAACGGTGAGTATGCCCTGAGCGGCCATCATACCCTCGATATCCTCGGGAGAGGTCTCAAGACGTACAAGAACTACCTTCTCACCCTTCTCAGCCATTGTCTTGGCGTCATCGGCAGTGAATACTATCTTACCGCAAGCCGCACCGGGGGATGCGCCGAGAGCCTTGCTTACATACTTAGCCTCCTTCAGCGCCTTTGTGTCAAACTGAGGGTGAAGCAGAGTGTCAAGGTTACGGGGATCGATCATAGCAACAGCCTGCTTTTCGGTGATCATACCCTCGTCAACAAGGTCGCAAGCGATCTTGAGAGCTGCCTGTGCGGTGCGCTTACCGTTTCTGGTCTGAAGCATATAAAGCTTCTTATCCTCAATGGTAAACTCCATATCCTGCATATCTCTGTAGTGGTCCTCGAGGATAGCGCAGATCTTAACAAACTGCTCATAAACCTCGGGCATAACCTCTTTAAGCTGGTCTATCTTCTGAGGGGTACGAACACCTGCAACAACGTCCTCGCCCTGAGCGTTCATAAGGAACTCGCCCATAAGCTTCTTCTCGCCTGTAGCAGGGTCACGGGTAAATGCAACGCCGGTACCGGAGGTGTTGCCCATATTACCAAATACCATTTCCTGAACATTAACGGCTGTGCCCCAGGAATAAGGGATGTCGTTCTGACGGCGGTATACATTGGCTCTGTCGTTATTCCAAGAACGGAAAACAGCCTTTACAGCTTCCTTAAGCTGTACACGGGGGTCAGAGGGGAAATCCTCACCGAGCTTTGCCTTGTACTCAGCCTTGAACTGATTTGCAAGCTCACGCAGGTCTTCTGCGGTAAGGTCAACGTCCTGAGTGACGCCCTTCTCTTCCTTCATCTTGTCAATGAGCTCTTCAAAATACTTCTTGCCCACTTCCATAACGACGTCGGAAAACATCTGTATAAATCTTCTGTAGCAGTCCCAAGCCCAACGGGGGTTACCGGATTTTATAGCACGTGCCTCTACTACCTCTTCATTAAGACCAAGGTTAAGGATGGTGTCCATCATGCCGGGCATAGATGCTCTTGCGCCGGAACGAACCGATACGAGAAGTGGATTATCCTTATCACCAAACTTTTTGCCCGTAAGAGCCTCAAGCTTGCCTATATGCTCTTCGATCTCAGCGAGGATGTCTGCTGCGATAACCTCGCCGTCATCGTAGTAACGGGTGCAAGCCTCTGTGGAAACGGTAAAGCCCTGAGGTACGGGAAGACCGAGGTTGGTCATCTCAGCAAGGTTAGCCCCCTTGCCGCCCAGTATCTCACGCATTTTGCCGTTGCCTTCACTGAATTGATAAACATACTTTTTTGTCATACAATTCCTCCTTAATTTTTAATTTGTTACATAATCTTTCCTATTAACTTTGATATTATATCATATAATTTCCAAAAACGCCATAGCAAACAGCAAAAAAATATGTATAATTTTCACGCCCGCCTTTTGATGATTATTGCTAAAAATTAACCGTCTTTCAGAACTTGACAAAAGGCGATAATAATATTATATTATTAAAATGTAGATTTATTATAATGGGAGTATGTGCACATTATGAATGTTTTTGCCGCTTTTAAGAAGAGTAATATAGATTTTATGGTGGTGGGACTTGGTAATCCCGGCAAGCAATATGAAAAGACCCGTCACAATGTGGGCTTTTGCGTGATAGATACCGTGGCAAACAAATGTTCTGTTGATATAAAAAAACTCAAGTTCTCCGCCCTTACCGAAAAATGCGTGCTTGGCGGAAAGAACGTGCTTATCGTAAAGCCTCAGACCTTTATGAACAACAGCGGTGAGGCGGTCGGCGCCGCCGCACGCTTTTACAAGCTTCCGCCCGAGCGTGTGATAGTTGTATGTGATGACATATCTCTGCCTTGCGGTGCAATAAGGCTGCGTATGAAGGGGAGTGCGGGCGGACACAATGGACTTAAGTCGATAAACAGCCATCTGGGCAGCGAGGCTTATCCCCGCATAAAGATAGGCGTCGGTGAAAAGCCTCATCCTGACTACGACCTTGCCGATTGGGTGCTTGGGGTGCCTTCGGCAGAGGATGCAAAGCTTATCGAGAGCAGATACGGCGACGTAGTAAAGACTATAGAGCTTCTGGTTGAAGGCGATGTAGACAAGGCGATGAATTATTGTAACAGGTCGGTTAAATGAGAATAGTACTTGATGCACTAAAAAAGGATAAGGATTTTTCGGCGCTTTTGCGTTTCGTTTCGGGCGGAGATACACCTGCCCTTGTTAACGGAGTTTGCGACAGTGCCTTTCCTGCATTTGCGGCGGCGCTTGCCGATGCCTGCTCAAAAAAGCTTATCCTGTTGGTTCCTGACGAAAAGCAGGCAACGACAATACAAAACGAGCTTAAGGCGTATATGGATAAAGTGCTGTTTTACCCATCACGCAGTATTATGTACGACACCGTAGAGACCTATTCGAGGGAGTGGGAGCAAAGTCGCATCTCCATACTTTACGATATGCTTTGCGGGGACTATGACGCCATAGTGACCGTGCCCGACGCCTTTATGCAGTACACCATAAGTCCCGATAGGCTGATAAGTGACTGCATACTTATTGAGCGAGGGGGAAGAGCCGACCTCCGTGAGCTTTGCGAAAAGCTTATGGCTATCGGCTACAGCAGAGCCGAGTTCGTTGAGGGTATAGGTCAGTTTTCTCTCCGTGGCGGCATACTTGACGTGTACACTCCGGGGGAGGATAAGCCTGTAAGAATAGACTTTTTCGATGACGAGGTGGATCTGATCGGTCATTTCGATATACTTGATCAGCGCAGGATAGACAATATAAGCTCCGTTAGGATACTCCCCGTTTCTGAATACGTTTACGGTAAAGAGGTGGCTGACCGTGTCCATGCCTATGTAATGAAGGCACTTGGATCACCAAAGCTTAGCCCTCAGGCGGCGGCTTCCGTAAACAAGGAGAGAGAGGCACTTGAGGCTAACGGCGAAGTGCTGTGTCCCGACAAATACAGAGGTATAATATACGGCGACAAGGCGACTCTTGCAGACTACGCCACTGACGATATGATCATAGTCAAGGATAGCGCAAGGGTCTATGAACGTGCACGTGCGTATTATTGGGAGCATACGCAGACCCTTGAGCGTTTGACCGATAGCGGCGTTACAGACTTTGAAACGGCTCTTTGCGTGGCATCTGACAAGGAGCTTAAGCATTTAACGGGCAAACACAGCGTTACCTTCGATGCGTTTCTCGGCAGCGGCTCTACGGGTGAATTCAAGAGCTATGCAAATATTTCAACCAAACACAACAGCACCTCGGGCGTGAACGTGGAATTGCTTGTGGAGGAGTTTTCGGCGCTGACAGAGGCGGGGCAGACCGTTCTGTATTTGGCACGTAATCCTCAAAGCCGTGAAAATGCCCTCTCCGTTCTTGCGGATAGGGGCGTTCCGGTATACGCTTTGGGGGATAAGCTGCTTAAGGGTAAGGTTGCCGTAGCGGAAAACAGCGGCTATACAACAAAGGGTTTCGAGTTGCCGGGCGCCGGCTTTGCGCTTATTGCCGAAGAAGCTCCGAGAAGGCGTGTGCCGCAGAAACGCACACCCTCCTCCGTCAAGGGTGAAAAGATATCCTCTTACGCTGACCTTTCGGTAGGGGACTACGTTGTGCACATAAACCACGGTATAGGGCGTTTTGAGGGCCTTTTCAATATGGTCAGCGACGGCGTGGCAAAGGATTTTATAAAGATATCCTACGCCGCAGGTGACAATCTTTATGTACCCTGCAGTCAGCTCGATTCGGTAAGTAAGTTCATAGGCAATACCGAGACGGTAAAGATACACCGTCTGGGCGGCACCGAGTGGCACCGTGCCAAGACCCGTGCCAAGGCGGCGGCGAAAAACATAGCTAAAGAGCTTTTGCAGCTCTATAGCCGACGCAAGCAAAAAATTGCCTTCTGCTGCCCCCCCGATGATGAGTTTCAGGACGAGTTTGAGGCGATGTTTGAATATCCCGAGACAGACGGACAGCTTATAGCCGCAAAAGAGATCAAGGGCGATATGGAGCGTGAGGTTCCCATGGAGCGCCTTTTGTGCGGAGACGTAGGCTTCGGAAAAACAGAGGTGGCATTGCGTGCTGTATTTAAAGCCGTCAACTCGGGTAAGCAGGTAGCTATACTCGTGCCCACAACACTTCTGGCGTGGCAGCACTACCAGACGATAAAGCTCAGATTCAAGGGTTTCCCTGTGGACGTGGGGATGCTTTCGGGGATGAACGAAAAGCGCATAAACGATAACGTTATATCAGAGCTCAAGCGTGGTAAGATCGACGTGGTCGTAGGCACTCACAGACTGTTGCAGAAGGATATAGGCTTTAAAAGACTGGGGCTGTTGGTAATAGACGAGGAACAACGCTTTGGAGTTACCCATAAGGAACGTATAAAGAACCTTGCGGCGGATGTCCATACCTTGACCCTCTCCGCTACGCCCATTCCAAGGACATTGAATATGGCGCTCAGCGGTATTAGAGATATGTCCGTTCTTGAGGATGCACCTGCGGACCGTCTTCCCGTGCAAAGCTATGTTCTTGAGCATGATGACGAGATAGTGAACGAGGCGATAGCAAGGGAGCTCAGGCGTGGCGGACAGGTGTTTTATCTGATAAATAACACAGAGCTGCTCCACACAAAGGCGGCACAGCTCTCCGTGCGCTTTCCCGATAAGGTCATATCCGTAGGTCACGGACAGATGGATAAAGACAAGCTTGCCGAGGTGTGGGAGTCTATGGTGAAGGGCGAGACCGACGTATTGCTCTGTACTACCATAATAGAGACGGGTATCGACGTACCCAATGCCAACACCCTGATAATAGAGGATGCAGACAGAATGGGACTTGCTCAGCTTCACCAGATAAGGGGTAGGGTAGGGCGCTCGTCAAGACGTGCCTACGCCTACTTTACCTACAGACCGGGTAAGCTGCTTACCGAGATTGCGCAAAAAAGGCTTCAGGCAATAAGAGAATACACCGAGTTCGGCAGTGGCTTCAAGATAGCTATGCGTGACCTTGAGATAAGAGGCGCAGGCAATCTTCTGGGGGCGGAACAGCACGGCCATATAGAGAGCATAGGCTATGACTTGTATGTAAAGCTTCTTAAGGAAGCGGTGGACGAGGAAAAAGGCATCATAAACTCGCCGCAAAAGGATTGCAGTATAGATGTATCGGTCGATGCATATATTCCCGAGGATTATATCTCCTCCTCTGCTGTAAGAATAGACGTGTACAGAAAGATAGCGTCCATTGCAACGGATGAGGACGCGGATGATCTGAGAGATGAGCTTTGTGATCGCTTTGGCGACATTCCCAACACCGTGGAGGGGCTTGTTTCCGTGGCGCTGTGCAGAAGAATGGCGGCAGGCTTTGGCTTTTCCTCTGTTGAGCAAAAGGGCGGTCTTTTGTCGCTGTATAACGGCGACCTCGATATACGTGTGTGCTCTGCGCTGAGTGCCGATCCCGCATTCCGTGGAAGGGTAATGATCTCTGCGGGCTCAAGACCCCATATTTCCTGCAGACTGAAGGCGGGCGAGGGCGTTTTAAAGACCCTTTCGCAATTGCTTGTGTGCTACGGGAAATTGTATGAAAAGCTATAGACAAACGGGGTTTTTTATAGTATAATACTCTTTAGGATGGTGAAATATATGCAAATGAAAATTATCAGTATTATGCTTGTGATAGCAAGCCTACTTTGCTTTACTGCTTCTTGCGGCGGCACGGGTGAGAACGCTTATGACATCGCCCCCCTCGATTCTGAGTATGCGGGCACTGTTGATAACGCCTATACTTTTGACGAGGCAGGCATCAGCGAGGGGCTTTACAGCTATATCTATAACTACTACAAGCAGGACGATCTTGAGTACTATCAGCAGTTCGTCGATTATATGGGCAGTCTTTCCGCTACTGAGGCTGACAACGTAGCCGTAGAGGATACGGAAAAATTCTGGACTGCAGGTGTATCCAAGGAGATAAGAAACTATATCGTAAGCGAAGGCGACGATAAGGACTATACCTATGGGGATATACTCACCAAGCGTGTGGATACCAACTGCAAGACCTTCCTTGCTTATGAGGCTTTGGCTAACCAGTACGGCTACAATCCCGAGACGGATTTTGAGGGATACTCGGACAAGCTTTCCGCCGCTATGATAGAGGCGATAAAGGCTTCGGAGATATATGATAAGGGGATGGAGGTTGCAGATTCCAACGGCGTACTCTACCAATGGGTAACCGACCGTTGGGAGGTATATCTGGCAAGCTACGGTATCACCTACGGCGAGTGGGTCAGATATTTCTTCAACTATACCGTGGTTATGAGCGATAACCTTATTCCTTGGCTTATCGATAACGGACACGTACTGCCCGACGAAAGGGAAAGTGCTATAGAGGATCTTAAGGATTATCTTAAGGACTATTTTGAGCAGATAAAGAGCACCTATGTCAAGTTTGAGTATATTCAGTACGGCTATGTTTCCGAGAAAGAGTTTAACGAGATAAAGGGCATAGAGAGCAAGGATGAGGCAGAGTCCTCCGATAGCTCCTCTGCTGACGAAAGCTCTGAAGAGAGTAAGGATGCCGCAGCCTCCGAGGACAACAGCGCAGAGGGGCGCACAGGCGATGCAAGCGCTGAGCTGAGCGGTGAGGAAAGCAGCAGTGACGCAGTAGAAGAGGAGAGCAGTGAGGAAGCATCCTCCGATGATACCTCCTCTGACAGCGATGCTGACGGCGATGAAAAAGAGGTAGACCCTCTCGTTATGCAGGCATCTACCTATGAGGAATATAAAAAGCTGCTTCAGGACAAGTGTAAGGCTATCTATGACGGCGTAAAGGACGGCAGTCTTGACTTTAAGGAGCAGATTAAGGCGTGCCCCACGGGCGCCGACATCCTTGAGAAGAATCCTAACGGCGCATACGCAAGCCATGAGTATTATAAATCCTTCTTTGGCAAGGAGGCATCAGAGGTAAAGATCGGCGAGATAGAAATGTTCTTGCTTGACGGTGCTATATATATCCTCCATTATCTCGATTTTGACGAAAAGGATATGAGCACAGAGCCTACCGATGAGGATATAGAGACATGGCTTGAATACACAGCCGAGGAAAACTGTATGGAAAAGGTAAGCGAGCTGGAGGCGATGGTAAAGGTCAACAGCGCACTTGTTGAGGGCTATTCCAAGCCTTGGGAGATAGAGGGCTGAACGGAGTTTTTATGAAAAAAATTACAGCATTGGCGCTTGCCATAATAACCCTGCTATTCACCGTGTCCTGCTCAGGCGATCCCGACGGTACGATAGAGCTTTCTGTGGGTGTCGTGGATAATGCAGACGAGGCGGTAATGTCTTACGACGGCAAAGAACTGAGCTCCGGCATGTACGCATTTATTTTCTCTTACCTTAAAAGCTGGAACTTATACTATCTGCAGTATTACGGCAGTGCAGACTACGTTGACGATACCGAGCGTTTCTGGAATATCGACACCGGCAACGGCACCTATGGTGAGAATACGGTGAGAGATATAAATGACCATTGCAAGATGCTTCTGATTTGTGAGAAGCTGGCGGCAGATTACGGTGTGACTCTTGACAGCGAGGAGAAGGAGCTGGTCGAGGGTGAGCTTAACGATTTTATTTCCGCATACGGTAGCGAGGGCAAGCTTTCCGAGTTCCTCGTCCGTTACGGCATAACGGTAGATGACCTTGAGGCTTATCTGGAAAAAAAGCATCTGGTAAACGCCGTACAGGACGAACTTTGTGCGGAGAGCGGTCTTTGCGAGGTCAAAAAGACCGAGGTCTATGATGCCATAGCCAAGGAGTACCGCAAGGTCACACATCTATATCTTCTTGATTCGGACTACAACGGTGACGCAACCGCAAAGGCTAAGGAGATAGCAGACGCAGTAAACGGCGGTAAGGCGCTTTCTGAGTACAAGGGGCTTTCCAAAGACAATATGTATACAGCATATCCCGACGGTGAGATAGTAGAGCTTGCAGGCTGTGTTGAGGAGTATGCAAAGCTTGCAGAGGGTCTTAAGGCAGGGGAGTGCGGATATTGCAAGGTTGGAGAGGGCGCTTATGTCATGCTTGGCTTTGATATGACCGACAGCGACAAGGATTCCAAGTACGAAACGGTATATGCAGGCATAGCAAACGAGCGTTTCCTTGCAGCTATGGCAGACCGTTACGGATTGGTGGAGCTTAACAGTACAGAGCTTGCCAAATACGATATAATCACCGCCGATACCATCGACTTTTAGTTTGCCTTGGGAGGTGACGGTGTGAAACAAACAATTGCATTTGCGCTTGCGCTTCTTTGCGTGCTCTCCCTTGTCTCGTGCACTTCGGATTTTGAGGACATCGCCCGTTCCGAATATGAGCTTGACCGTGGCACGGCTGTGTCTGACTATGACTACAGCAAGGGACTCGGGGCATTGTTCGACAGGATAAAAGGCGTGTATGAAGACAATGATGATCTGACCGAATATGGCCGTGATATCGTAGAGCCTTTGGTTGAGTTTGACGGCGCACTTATGTTTGAAGGCGACGAATACGATTTTCCCACCAGGCTGTTTTATTATATGATGGTGGAGGCAAAGAGCGGTGACGTAAACAATACGGATTACGTTGACGCTACAGAGGCTGAGGCGGCTGTATATTGGAATTCCTTGCTTCAGGATAAGCTGAAGACCCATAAGGATTACGCCCTTGAATACGGACTTGAGATATGTAGGCACGCCTTGGCGAGTATGTACGCTATGGATGATCTGGGCTTTACCGAGACTGAGAACTATATATCGTCGTACAACAACATCTTTTCGTTCTTCGGTAATGAGCAGGCGCTTAACGAGTACTATGCTGCTTACGGGCTTGACAGCGAGCTTCTTTTGCAGTTTTCGAGATATTTTACGGCTTACAATGAGCTCAGGGAATATCTCATAGGTACAGGCGGAAAGTACTATCCCGACGAGGAAGAGCTGTACTCCTTCTATGAAGAGGAATGCATCTATATGCAGCAGATCGTCTTCTCCTATGTGGACTATTATCCCGACGGACGCATAGTGTACAAAAGCGACGAGGAGATAGCCGCAAAGCGTGCCGAGGGCAAGGCTTTGTATGAGCAGATAGTGAATAAGCCTGTACTGTTTACAAGAAATATGTACAGAACAGAGCATCCGGATTGGAAGGAGAACTCTGCAGGCTATCTGTATACCCCCGGTGAAATACTCCCCGAGCTCGAAACTGCGTACAGACAGCTTATACCCGGCGATATAACGGCAGTTGATACGCCTCTTGGCTACTACATTATTCAAGCCGTTGATAAGCACGAGGATATCTATACTTCAAACAAGGACAGAATATCAAGTGCCCTTTGTAACAGAATATACGAGGGCTTGATATCTCCTTATTACGATTGCTTTGTTTATAACGAGGCAGAATATAATCGCTATAAATTTGAGGAAATATTAACATACTAAAAAAGGACAGGTAACTAAAAATGACAGCAAGAGAAGTTTATGACAATATTATGAGAGATGCTATCTCGGTATATTCTGCCGAGGGACTTCTTGAAAAGCTCGAAAGCGGCAAGAAGCTTCGCATAAAGATGGGCGCTGACCCCAGCAGACCCGACCTCCATCTCGGTCACTCCGTTCCTCTCAGAAAGCTCAGGATGCTTCAGGATCTTGGCCACGAGATCGTATTCGTAATCGGTGACTTTACCGCTATGATCGGCGACCCCTCGGGCAAGAGCAAGACCCGTGTGCCCCTTACCTTTGAGCAGACCCGTGCCAACAGTAAATCCTACTATGAGCAGGTATGCAAGATACTTGATAAGGAAAAGACCACTATTACCTATAACTCTGACTGGCTGGGTAAAATGACCTTTGAGGACGTGCTTTCTCTTGCAGGTAAGTATACTCTTGCCCGTATACTCGAAAGAGACGATTTTGCAAAGCGTTATGCAACCAACCAGCCCATCGGTATGCACGAGATGTTCTATCCTCTTATGCAGGGCTATGACTCTGTTGCTCTTAACGCAGACGTAGAGATCGGCGGCAATGACCAGACCTTTAACCTGCTTGTTGGCAGAGAGCTTCAGAAGGACTACGGTCAGACCCCTCAGGAGGTTATTACCTTCCCGCTTCTTCCCGGTCTTGACGGCGTTGAGAAGATGAGTAAGTCCCTCGACAACTATATCGGTATTGATGAAGCACCTGAGATAATGTACGAAAAGTGTATGAAGGTACCTGACGCCCTTCTTCTCACCTATTTCCGCCTGACCTCCGATCTTTCCGAGGATCAGTACAAGGAGCTTGTGGAGAACGATATCATGGCTGCTCACAGGCTCTATGCAGAGACCATAGTTCGTATGTATCACGGCGCCGAGGCTATAGCGGTAGCCGCAGAGAGATATAAGAGCATCGCCAGTGGCGGCGTTCCCGATGAGATGGATGAGTACACCTGCGAGGTAGGCACCCGTGTTGCGGCTATTCTCAGGGAGAGCGGTCTTGCACCCTCCGGTAGCGAGGCACGCAGACTTATGCAGGGTGGCGGCGTTAAGCTCGATGGCGTACAGATAAAGGACCCCAATGCAGGCTTTGATGCGGCAGGCGAATATGTTCTCAGCAAGGGCAAGAACAAGTTTGTCAAGGTCATCGTAAAATAATAGATATAAGCAAAGAAAGAGGAGCGTATGCATCTGCATCGCTCCTCATTATTTTATATTTGTGCGTTTTTGTTATCGTCGCATACAGCCCTTGCTTTGGCGTTAAGCCGCTTTATGTAATCTCTGCCAAGAGCGGAAGCCTCTGCCTCAAACCAGATATCCTCATAGCCTGTAAGCAACCTTTTGTGTAAAAACTTTGTCTTAAACCGTCTGTAGTGAAAGCGGGTAAAGGAGGGGATATTGACAACGAAAGGCATCAGGGGACCGTACAGACAATTCTGCACAGAGTGGCCAAACTCATGGATAAGCAGCTCCTCCCTACAGCGCTTGCCTACAAAAATGAACACCCCTAACGACATCCCACTGTTCCCGTTTGTGCGGAAACAAACGGCTCTGCAAAACCTTTCGGGCTTATGTCCCGTAATCAGCATTATCAAGGCAAGAATACATCCGCCGAGAGTGGTGGGAAGCCCCACGGTGAAGCTCAGAAAATAAAACAGAAAAGGGGAGGTACCAAGCAGGTTCTCAGTCCTGCGGCGGGTCGGCTTATTCCTCATAGATGCGGGGCACTCGGCGTGTAATGCCGCATACAAGCTCATAGTTGATAGTGCCGATTATGTCCGCCATCTCGCTGACCTCGCCGCCCTTGCCGAATATGACAGCCATATCGCCCTCGTGACATTCGATGTCGCTTACGTCTACCATGAACATATCCATGCAAATGCGGCCTATAATGGGCACTTTTTTACCTCTGACGGTGATGCTGTATCTCCCCGATAAAAGCCTGGGCATACCGTCGGCATAACCAAGCGAGATAACTGCACGTCTCACAGGCCTGTCCGCTTTATAGGTGCGTCCGTAGCTCACCGTATCCTCTGACTGAAGCTCGCCGACGGCGGCAACCCTTGCGCAAAGGGTCATTGCGGGAGTAAAAGGAAAATCAGGTACGGATCTTTCAAGACCGTACAGTCCTATACCTTGCCTTACCATATCAAGATGCATTTCGGGATATCTTATAGTGGCGGCGCTGTTACAGCAGTGGCGCAGACCTATATCAAATCCCAATGACGTAAGCTTGTCCGTCACGCCTTTAAATGCCGCAAACTGTTTCTTGGTAAAAACGGCGCATTCTTCGTCAGATTCGTCTGCAACGGCAAAATGGGTGAATATACCCTCTACCTTGATGTTGGGTATATTAAATACAGGCGATATCTGCGAAGCGCAAAGATCAACATCCTTAACATCGTGGCAGTAAAAGCCAAGCCTGCTCATACCCGTGTCGACTTTTATGTGTATATGGGGCGCTCCGTCCTTCACTATGGCTTCAGCGTATTCAGCACTGTCGCAGGTCTGGCAAAGCCTGTGCTCGGCAAGTATATCACGCTCCTCAACGGGTGTCTTGCCCAGTACAAGGATATCCCCCTCAACACCTGCCGCACGTAACTCCGCTCCCTCTGTAGCCGTAGCGACCGCAAAATTGCGCACTCCTATACCGTACAGCGCTTTAGCAACGGGAACTGCGCCGTGACCGTATGCGTCTGCCTTTACCACGGCAAGCATTCTGCAACCGCCGTTCAATAAAGCCATTACGTTTAAAGCGTTGCTTTTTATAGCCTCAAGGCTTATTCTCGCCTCTGCTCTGTTTGTCATTCCTTTGCCTCCGTAACGATATTGTAATTTCTTGCATCCCGACCATCGCTGTAAGCAAGACTTGTAAGCTTACCTAAGGAGATAAGCCCTTCCGCCGTTACACCGTCTGTCGATGCGTATATCCTTCCGTTGCTTTGCTTGCCTGCGTCCTCAAGTAAGGTCATAGCGGCTCCGAAATCGGTCGCCGCCTTTACTGCCATACTGTTGCTCTCAAAGGCAATGCCGCCGTATTCAAGCGTATAGCCTACACCGTCATAGCTGGTCACCTTAAGTCCTGCCACAGAGGGCGGCGCCGTAAAAACGTATTCCTCAAAAACGCCGTCTATCCTTGCGGTAAAGGCTATCTCGCTGTCCTCAAGCCGGACGTGATATATCCCTCTCTTGCTGAACTCGCCTAAGCTTTCTCTGTTGCAGGCGACTAAGACCAAAAGCAGAACAAATGTAGAAATCAAAGCAACTAAGCGTTTCAAAAAAATCACCCAAAATACATTATTTTGCCTGCTTGCTCCCCTAACTCCGATGGCATAACAGCGTATACGCCCTTTTCCTTTACAAGCGCATCTGCCGCCCGTCCGTGAAGATATACGCCAAGCCTTGCGGCGTCAAAGGGTTGGACCCCCTGCGCAAGCAAGGAGGCGATAATGCCTGCAAGCACGTCGCCGCTGCCGCCCTTTGCAAGTCCGTTGTTTCCGCTTTGGTTAACGTAAAGACCGCCGTCGGGAGACGCAACAACCGTGGTGTTGCCCTTGAGCACGGTGATAAAGCCGTAAGTGCTCGCAAACTCTGTTGCGGTCTTGATCCTCTCGGCATTTACCTCTGCAACGGTTTTGCCCACGAGCCTTGCCATTTCAGCGGGGTGGGGCGTTATTATCATAGGAGCTTTAACAGACCTGTATAAATCTATGCGTCCGGCTATGCAGTTTATGCCGTCTGCGTCAAGAACGGTGGGTGCTTCCGTTCTTTTAAGCAGCTCTGTTATAAGCGTGTCGTGTGTTCTTCCGCATCCGCAGCCTAAAAGCAAAGCCTTTGGCTTGCGGTCCAATACCACTTCAAGAGAATCAGCGGTACCGCCTATGACCTCGGGTAGCATGACTTTTACAGCCTCTTTACACCTATCACTGCTGTAAAGCCTTACAAGCCCTGTGCCCGTGCGATATGCGGCAGAGCAGGCAAGATAAGCCGCACCGTACATATCGTCATTGCCGCAAAGCGCCGCAAGGGGACCGTAGCTGCCCTTGTGACTGTCCTCGCTACGCTTCGGCAGTAGCTTTAAAAGCTCCTCCCCGTCGGTGTCTCCTGAAGCAGGTGCTGATAGCAATACTGCCTCGGGTATGCCTATGTCGGCAATGTACACCTTTCCGCAGTAAGCCTTTGCAGGCATGCAGGCGGTGGCATATTTGTGAGCTGTAAAGGTGCAGGTTGCATCGGCTCTTATACAAAGCGGCGGAGCCTTCTCTGTATCCGCCCATAAACCCGATGGCAGGTCGGCGGCCAGCACGTACTTGCCGCTTTCGTTGATAAGCAAGCATAGCCTTTCGTATTCGCCTTTCAGCGTGCCGCTGAAAGAAAAGCCGAACATACAGTCCACTACCGTTTCACAGCCGTCAAGAAAGGTTTCAAAAACGGGTGCCGCCACTCCGCCCATACCCTCGTATTCCATACAGTATTTAACAGCGAGGGGGGACGAGGGTGACTGTGCCGCATATAAGCTGACCCTGTGACCTCTTTTTTTAAGCAAGCAGGCAAGTGCATAGCCATCGCCGCCGTTGTTGCCCTTACCGCACACTATAAATATGCCGCTATCAAGCCTGTTTTCGAGCTTCAGCACACCGTATAAAGCTTCAGCGGCGTTTTCCATCAGTTTGTCTGTGGGTACGCCACAGTTTTCGTCCATAAGCTTAAATACGGAAGATAAATATATACTCTTGTTCTTCATAGCTAAGCTAAATTGCGGGCAGAGCTGTTATAAAATCTGATAAGCTTTTTCATTTTACTGTTGGCTTCAAAATACGCAAGGCACTTTTTGCCGTCCTGATTTGTAAAAACTATGTATACAATATCATTTGAGTCAAAGGAACTGACACAGGTATATACCTGCTCGACCTTTGCCTCCTCGGGTGCACATCTGCCCTCGCAGGCTGATATAACGCTTGCGGCAGAGACAGTTGTGCTGAACAGCTCTTTTCTTGAGCGGCCGCCGTAAACAGCACTGATGGAAAGAGTGCCTTTTACAACGAGATAGTCATACTCAACGTTGGTATATTTCCATAAGAACCATATGATAAACACGTCAAGAACGATCAACATAACTGCGCTGGGCACCAGCAAAAAGCCTGCGTTAAAAATACTTAGAATAGCGTATACAAGAACAAACAGGAAAATAGCACCGAAAATTATTCCGAATTTTAAAAGCTTGGTTTTGGCAGTCGGTTTAACAAGAACTGAATATTCTGCCTGATATTCAGAGCCGCCGTCTCTGTACATTGATATACCTCCGATTTGTTTTTCTACCCTTTAGAATAGCACATTGTTTTCATCTTTTCAACAGATAATGCTCAAAAAACAAATTATTCTAAGCAAAGTCTTGTTCCAAAGCAGGAGGCAGAGGGACACTGAAGGGCGCCGTTGACCAGCACGGGCACGAGATATCTGTAGGGATAGCCTTTTGCAAAAAGTCCGTAAACAGTGCCGTCATTTCCGTAAACAAAGCTTTTAAACATAATGCCGACCGGAATATAGCAGGAATCGTTTCCGCAAGGGGAGCGGTGCAGTATATACTGCGCTCCGTTTTCCGACACAGCATATAGCATCCCCGTATCGGTAGGTGCGGCAGCTATGAATTCTCCGTCTTCACAGCTTGCCGTGGCGAGAGTTTCGCTTATACTGCCGTTTTCGTCTGCAAGGTATACTGCGTTTCTGTATGTCAGTACCATTCCGCAGTCCTCTGTCAGATATACGGTAAGCAAGGGACCGTTTCCTCCTCTCAGGCAAATACCTCCCGTTTCTTCTAAGCATTCGTTGAGTACATACACTCTGTTACTGCATCCGCCTGATATGGCAAGAATGCAGCTACAATGGGCAGATATAAAGCTGTAAGGTCTGCAGGTGCACAAATCGCACTTCGAGGTGTTGTTGTACACAGCGCTGTCAAAGCTGTTAACGGTCAGGATATCGCCGTGTCCGTTAAACGTTGCCCCCGTGACTGCACTGCAGTCAGAAAATTTAACGGGTATTGACATAAAAATCTTTCTCCTCACTTGAAAATATTTATATTATGTTTATAATTAAATTATATGATTTTAAGCAACTATGTGTAACTGCCTGTTCATCAACAGAAAAGAGGTGCTTTATGTACGTTAACAGAAAGGTAAATTATCCGTGTTACAAGGTAAGACCCTGTGACAGCATACGTATGCTCGTAGACTCGTCAGCGGAGATATATAAGGACAAGGCTGCCTTCAGGTATAGGGTGGGCGGCGAGGATGCGTCGGTAAGCTATACAGAGTTTAAAAGGCAGGTTGATTTTTTAGGAACCGCTCTTGTCAGTCTCGGGGTCGGCAACAGTCATATAGCCATAATAGGCAACAATTGTTATCCGTGGGCGCTGAGCTATCTTGCGGTGCTTGCCTCCGAGGGCGTTGCGGTGCCTATAGATAAGGAGCTGCCTCCTGAGGATATATTAAATATAATCGTGCATTCCGAAAGCGACGTGGTCTTCTACACTTCATCCGTCGCAAAAAAGCTTGACGAAATAAGGTCAAGGCTTGGGGTGAAGGAATACGTGCTTATGGACGGTTCGTCAGTCACCGTGGAAGGCGACCTTACCTTGTTTGACCTTATAGCTCACGGTGAGCGCCTGATGGAGGAGGGCGACACACGCTATATGGATATAGTTCCCGATATGCAAGGGCTCAAGCAGCTCAGCTACACCTCGGGTACAACGGGAAAGAGCAAGGGCGTAATGCTCTCTCAGGATACGCTGTGCTTTAACGTGGTAAAGAGTCAGGAGCTTATGCATATAACTGAGCGCTGTTTGTCTGTTTTGCCTTACAATCATTGCTACGAGGCAACCTGCGGTATCCTTACCATGTTGCATAACGGTATGACTATTTGCATCAACGAGAGCTTGCGCACCCTGCTTCCCAACCTGAAAAAGTACAAGCCTACAGAGATGCTTATAGTGCCGCTTTTTGCCGAGAACTTTTATCGCCGTATTCTCGCAGCAGTTGAAGAAAAGGGAAAGACCAAAAAGCTGAAAACGGGCATCAAGCTTAGCAGGGCTTTGCTGAAGCTCGGTATAGATAAGCGCAAAAAGCTCTTTGCGGATATACACGAGACTTTTGGCGGTGAGCTTAAGCTTATAGTTTGCGGCGGTGCTCCCATTAAGCAGGAGATCGTAGAGTTTTTTGCTGATATCGGTATTACCCTTATCAACGGTTACGGCATAACCGAATGCGGACCGCTTATCTCAATAAACCGCCCGGAGTATTATAACTGCAGGTCTGTTGGCTTGGCACTTAACGATACCGAGGTAAAGATTCACAATCCTAACAAGGACGGAGAGGGCGAAATAGCGGTCAAGGGCAGAAACGTCATGCTCGGATATTATAAGAACGAGGCAGCCACCGCAGAGGTTATGCACGACGGCTATTTTTACACGGGCGATTACGGTAGAATAGACAAAAACGGCTTTATCTACATAACGGGGCGGAAAAAGAACATAATAATCCTGAAGAACGGGAAAAACGTCTACCCTGAGGAGATAGAGCACGAGCTGTCGGATATTCCTTACATTGCAGAGGTTGTGGTATATCCGGCATCCGTAGGCAGCGAGGCAGACAAGGCACTTGGCGCAGAGATATACCCTAATATCGAGCTTGCGGCAAGTCAGGGGATAACCGATGTGGAGGATGTTATCAGGGAGGCTATAAGCAAATTCAATGCAAAGCAGCCGCCTTATAAGGTTATCAAGCAGATCAGGTTCCGTGACAGAGAATTTGATAAGACAACCACAAAAAAGATAAAACGTGTTTAATTTGAAACGGAGAGATACAGTGAAACGTATAAAAGCCCTGTTTTTGCTTTTTGCGGCAGTTTTGACACTCACCTTCACGGCGTGCGCAGGCGAGGGCGGCGATTTATCGTCTGCAGAAAGCGGAATAACGTCTGATACATCTTTGGAGACAGAGTCAATAACGCAAAGCGAAAGCTCCAAAGGGCAGCCTGACAAAGAAACAAGCGGGGGAGAGGCGGTATCGGTGTTTGCAAACACAAAGTACTATGGGCGAGATTCTGTAAAATATGTTGCATTAGGCGATTCCATAGCAAGAGGATATGGCTTAAAGGACCCTGTAGGCAGGTCCTATCCTGCGCTTATAGCCAACGCTTTTCGCAAGTCTCTGCCTGATACCGAGGTCGATTTTACTAATTATGCCGTGGACGGTATGACCACTCAAGGGCTTATAGAGCTCCTCGCCACAAATGCCGACAAGGTTGACGGTGCGGATATAATAACCGTATGCATAGGCGCAAACAATTTGCTCGGCACGTTTCTCTCTATAGTAGAGGAGTATTATCCTGATATAGTTCCCGCACGTGGAGAGGGTGACAGTCTTTCAGAGGACAAATCGGGCGATATAAGCGGTGAGACGGTAGACAGCGCTGCGCTTATCGATGCCATCCGTGCAATTGAGGCGAGGGTGGAGAGTGAGGAGTTTTCTGCCGCCATGCAGGCGGGCATCGAAAAGCTTAACAAAGACCTTCCGCAGATATTGCACACTTTAAAAAGCCGTGCGCCTGATGCGGAAATATATATTACCACTGTTTACAGTCCCTATCACGGCATCAACTTATCAATGCCTTATATAGACGTATCTCTCGATATGAGTGCGCTGTCCGATAAATGGGTATCTGCGCTCAATACCGAGATAAGACGCATTGTTGCAGAGCAGGGGTGTATTCTCGTTGACCCTTACGGACATTTTGAAGAGAAGGGCGGTCTTGTGAATGCAGGCGGTACTCTTATGCCCTTTAATTATTCCTTTGATCCCCATCCCAATTTGGGCGGTCATGCCGCACTGGCTAACCTCCATATAAAAGCCATAACCGGTAAATAATCTAAGCTATGAAGAAAGCATAGGCAAAATATGCTTTCTTCTTTTTTGTTGAAAAACAAATAAAAAAATGTTGATATTTCTGCGCTTCGGTTGTATACTAAGGGCAGAATGAATATGGGGGTATTATATGACCTTTCATCTTGCAATTGATATCGGTGCCTCAAGCGGCAGACATATAGTCGGTTATTTAGAAAACGGCTTGCTTGTTACAAAGGAGGTCTACCGTTTTACAAACGGAATGAAGAATTCTGACGGAGCTTTGATCTGGGATATTCAGGCTTTGTTTGACGAGGTGTTGAACGGGCTTGCCGCCTGTAGGGAGCAGGGCTTTGTGCCATCCACTGTCGCTGTGGATACGTGGGGTGTGGACTATGTGCTGCTTGACGCAGAGGGGAACGAGATACTCCCCGTCTTCGCTTACAGAGACGGCGGCACTGCAAGGGTGCTCGATGAGGTAGCAGATATCGTATCAAGAGAAGAGCTGTATCGGCGAACAGGTATTCAGCATCAGGATTTCAATACGCTGTATCGCCTTTTCGTGGACAAAAAGCTCGGCAGGCTTGAGGGCGCATCAGCTATGCTTATGATGCCCGAATACATAAATTATAAGCTTACAGGCGTTATTTGTGCCGAGTATACCAATGCATCCACAACGGGACTGTTAAATGCAGTAAGCAAGGATTGGGATTTTGACACGATAGACCGTCTGGGACTGCCTTCAAGGCTTTTTGGCGAATTACATCAGCCTTGTCACGAGGTAGGCTTCTTTACCGAGGCAGTTGCACAACGCCTCGGATATAACGCAAGGGTGTTGCTTTGCCCCAGTCACGATACTGCATCTGCCGTTGCGGCGTGTCCGATGGACAGGGACGGCGTATACATCAGCTCGGGAACGTGGAGCCTTGTTGGCGCCGAGAACACCGTGCCCGTATTGTCCGAAAAGGCAAAAGAGGCTAACTTTACAAACGAAGGCGGCATCTGCGGTACCTATAGGTTTTTGAAAAACATAATGGGAATGTGGCTGTTTCAGGGGATAAGAAAGAGTATTGGAGCCGAATACGGTTATGATGATATGATGCGGCTTGGTATGAGCAGTGAGCACGGCGGCATTTTTGATCCTAACGCAAAGGAGCTTGTGGCGCCGGAGGATATGCTTACTGCGCTCAGGCATTTGCTTGGCGACGAAGATATGTCTTTAGGTAAGGTGCTCGCTTCGGTATATCATTCCTTGGCGCTGTCTTATGCGGAGGCTATCAAAGAGATAGAAGCGCTGTCGGAGCGTGAGTTTTCGGCTGTGCATATAATAGGCGGCGGCAGCAGAGACGGCTATCTTAACGCTCTTAGCGCTAAGTATACGGGCAAGAAAGTATTTGCAGGCCCGACAGAGGCTACGGCTGTAGGTAATCTCATAAGTCAGATAATGAGCACTGACAGTAATATTAGCATATACGATGCAAGAGAACTTGTAAAAGCATCCTTCGGAGTAACCGAGGTTTTGGGGGTATAGATATGAGCAGATATGATGAAGCAAAAAAGATATACGCTGATTTGGGCGTTGATACCGAAAAAGCGATTCAGGCGTTGAAGAGCGTTTGCGTTTCTGTCCACTGCTGGCAGGGTGATGACGTTATCGGCTTTGATAGCGGAGAGGCACTTTCGGGAGGTATACAAACTACGGGCAATTATCCCGGAAAGGCACGCACGCCTCACGAGCTTATGGCTGATATGGATAAGGCATTTTCCCTTATTCCGGGCAGTAAAAAGCTCAACCTTCACGCTTGCTACGCTATAACCGACGGAAACGTGGGCAGAGACGAGCTTGAGCCTTGCCATTTCGAAAAATGGGTGAGCTTTGCTAAAGAGCGTGGTATGGGCATAGATTTCAATCCCACTTTTTTCTCCCATCCGATGGTAAAGGACGGTCTTACCCTTTCATCTCCCGATGAAGAGGTAAGGGCATATTGGGTACGTCACGGCATAGCGTGTCTGAAAATTGCGGAGTATTTCGCAAACGAAACAGGCGTGCCCTGTGTAATGAATATATGGATTCCCGACGGCTATAAGGACATTCCTGCAGACCGCCTCGGGCCCCGTGCAAGGTTTAAAAGGTCTCTGGATGAAATACTCTCTACCTCTTACGATAAGAAAAAGGTTTACATAACTCTTGAATCAAAGGTTTTCGGCATAGGTCTTGAAAGCTACACGGTGGGCTCTGCTGAGTTTTGCCTCTCCTACGCCGATCACAAGGGTATCACACCGCTTATGGATAACGGACACTATCACCCCACCGAGTCTGTTGCGGATAAGATCTCCGCACTGCTGCTCTACAACGAAAAAATCGCCCTCCACGTTACAAGGGCGATAAGGTGGGATTCAGACCACGTGGTGCTTTTTGATGACGAGACGAGGGATATTGCCTGCGAGATAGTAAGCTGCGGCGCTCTGGACAGAGTGTTTTTGGCAACGGACTATTTTGATGCCTCTATAAACCGTATTTCTGCATGGATAACAGGTGTGCGCAACCTTCAAAAGGCGCTTCTCTATGGGCTTTTGATGCCTACTGAAAGGATGGCGGAATTGCAGAACAATAACGAAATGACCGAGCTTATGTATGTGCGTGAGGAGCTCAAGGTGGCTCCCATAGGTGACGTGTGGGCAGAGTTTTTGAATAGGGAAGGCGTTGTGGCGGATTATCTCTCCGAAGTGAAGAAATACGAAAGCGAGGTTCTGATAAGCAGAAAATGAAAGATATATTGACAGCACCCTTTATTAAAGAAATGGCAGAGACTACCGCTAATATGTACCGTCTCGGTTGGGACGAACGCAACGGCGGTAATATAAGCTGCCTACTCACCGAGGAGGAGGTATCTCCTTATATTGATCTGGATAAGGTTATAAGAGTTATACCTATCGGCTTTGACGGCAGTGAACTTGCGGGCAAGCTTTTTGTCGTTACGGGCACGGGTAAGTATTTTAAAAACGTAGAAAAGGACCCCGAGACCAATCTTGGTATTATTCGCATATCGTCAGACGGTAATAGCGCCGAGCTGTTGTGGGGATACAAGGACGGCGGCAGGTTTACAAGCGAGCTGCCTGCCCATCTTATGAGCCACGCCGCAAGGCTTTCCTTAGATAAAGAGCACAGAGTTGTAATGCACAGCCATCCCACAAACACTCTGGCTATGAACAGAGTACACGTGCTTGAAGAGCGTGCCTTTACACGTTCGCTGTGGCAGACCTGCAGTGAATGTATTATAGTATTCCCCGACGGCGTCGGTGTGCTTCCTTGGATGGTTTGCGGTACTAATGAGATAGGGGAGGCAACTGCTCAGAAGATGCTTGAGCACCGCCTTGTGATATGGGGCATACACGGGATCTACGGCACAGGTAACAGTCTTGATGAGGCTTTCGGTCTGATAGAGACTGTGGAAAAAGCGGCAGAGCTGTATATGCTTACAGCACATCTTCCTGTGATAAACACCATCAGCGATGCAGAGCTTAAAGCGCTTGCAGATACATTTGGCGTTGCCTACAGGAAAGACTATCTCGACATATAGGTGAGTGCGTTGGAGAAGAAATATATCGATGTTGCCGCAGCACTTATATGGGACGGTGACAGGTTTATGATCTGTCAAAGACCGCCGCATAAGACGAGAGGGCTTTTGTGGGAGTTTCCCGGCGGCAAGCTTGAGGCGGGCGAAAGCGGCGAGGAGGCACTTGTCAGGGAATGCACTGAGGAGCTTGGGGTAACTGTACGCCCGTTGAGCTTGTTTACCGAGGTATATCACGATTATCCCGATATGTCAGTTCACCTATTGCTTTATAACTCTGTGATAGCTTCGGGAGTTCCTGCCTTATTGGAGCACTGTGACATACGCTATATAAGACCCGAGGAGATAGCCTCCTATGACTTTTGCCCTGCGGATAAGGATATACTCAAGCTGATAAAAGATAACGTCAAATAGACAGAAAACGCTCCCCTGTGCGGTAATGCATAGGGGAGCATTTTAATATGTTCTGCAAGAGAAAATAGCTTTTTACGGTCTGAAGCCGCCACCACCGCCTGTTCCGTATATAAGGGAAGACAGTGTAAATGTAGTGGTGTAGCTGCCTGCGGTCAAGGTATAGGTGCCGCCCTGCTTGAGCTCTGCACAGCTTACAATAACTGAAGCATATTTTTTGCTTGCGGTCCAGCTAAGCAGTACCTTGCCTGTAGAATCCTTAAGGGTTATAGTTGTATTTGCATTCTGAGAGCCTGTCTTTAGCAAAGCAACACCCTGATTTGTAGCAGAGGAAAAGTTCTGTGCCATATCCGAGGAGCCTGCTATCATAAGAGTGCCGCCGCTTAGCGTGGCGGTTTTGTCATAGTCCAGATTGCCGTTGCCGCCACTTGTGGGACCTGCAAGTGTTACGGAGCCGCCCGTCATTGTTATAGAGCCGTTGGCGTCGATGCCGTCTCCGCCTGCATCTATGGTCAGCGAGCCTCCATTTATTGTGATGTATCCGTTGCCCGAGGAGAAGTTGTCTCCGGGTCTGCCGGGTCTGCCCGTGCTTCCGCTTGAGTCAACACCGCCTGCAGCATTGATCCCGTCATCACTTGCTACCAGACTGACTGTGCCTCCCTTGACGACAATGCCTGTGCCCTCAAGTCCCTCATAGCTCTTTATGATCTTCACGCTTCCGTTGTTTATGGTCAATACGTTGTCGGCGTGGATACCGTCATCACCTGAGGAAAGGGTAAAGGTACCGTTGTTTATCGTTACATCCAGATTCGAGTGTATGCTGTCATCGGCGGAATTGATGGTAAAGCTACCCTTATTGAGAATCATGGCACCTACAGATTCTATACCCTTAGAGCTCACAGCAGTGCTTACGGATGCGCTCGCACCGCCTCCGCTATTAACGTCGAAGATACCGCCGTTTACTGTAAGAGTGCCGTCAGCCTGTATGCCGTCATATCCCGTCTTTATTGTGATTTTGCCACCGTTAATAACGATGTTTCCGTTGGAGTGGAGCCCGTCCTCGGAGCTGTTGAGATTCAAGGTGGTGCCCTCGTTAATGGTAACAACACCGTTTGCTTTAAGTCCCTTTGAGCTTACCAAGGAATTGGGCGACTTTGTGCTACCGCCACCGCATACCGCTGTGAAGCTACCGCCGTTAAGGGTAAGATATCCTTGACCGCTGAGACCGTCGCCGCCTGCCGTTATGTCTGCAGTTATTGTGGAGTTGGCGGTGGAGGTGTACAAAAATCCTGAGGATATATCGTCAATGTTTTCTGCGTGAAAGCCGTCATTGCCTGAATCTATAATGAAATTGCCGCCACCAATTCGAAGACTTGTTTTTCCGCATACGCCGTGGCCGCTGGAGGTGATGTTATATGTGCCGCCGACAATAACAAGATCGTCCTTGGATACTATGCCGTGCCCTGCGGGGGACTGAACAGTTAAAGAACCCTTTCCGTTAAAGGAAAGATCCTCTCTGGAAAAAACAGTAGCATCAATATTGCTATCATCAATAGCCGTAAAGGAGCTGCCCGAAATCAGGGTGTTTGATTTGCCGGAGGGCAGGGTAACAAAAACCTTTTCCGCCTGCTTCACGTAAAGCGGGGCAGATGTGGATTTTGTTATGGTAACGCCGTTAAGTACGATATGCACCTTTTCCGTAACAGGGGCGTTAACAATAACCATACCGTCATTCAGCGTGCCCGAAATTACATAGGTGCCCTTGTCGTTGATGGTAACCGTGGTGCCCGTAACAACCGCCTTGGTGGAATTACAGGTTATATAGTTGCCGTTAAGGTATATGTAAACGGCTTTGGTCGTGTCGTATGCGGTGTCGTAATCCTTGTCGGTAAACATTGCGTCTGCAGATACTATGACCTCGTCAGGCTCGCTTGTATCGGTATCGACAACGGGTATCGATTCTGCCGAGCTGCTATCATCGGGCTCAGAGACGGGAGGTACGTAGATGCTGCTTGTGTCCTCGGGTGTGGATTCCACGGTGCTTTCGTCCTCAGGGACAGACACAGCCTGACTGTTATCATCTTCCGGCTCGGATTCAACTGTGCTTACGTCCTCCGAAACAATAGATTCTGCAAGGCTTTCGCTCTCCTCCGGCGTTGAAACGTCTGTGCTTGTGTCACCAATGACCACGGAGGAGTCATTTGCGCTTTCTTCCGTATCGGAGGCCGAAGAAATGTCAGTGCTTATTTCTTCGCTTTGAGTATCGTTGCTTGAGTCAGAAACGGTACCTTCGCCATCGTCTGCCGAGACTTCATCGCTTTCAGCGTGGGAAGCATCAGAGCTGTTTGCAGAGTTTTCGCCATCTGTGCTGCTTGCAGAGTTTTCGCCATCTGTGCTGTCGGTACGGCTTGAATCGGTTACGCTTTCTGCATCCATTATCGATTCAAGAACAGAGCTTGCGTTTTCTTCTGAAGAAGGTGCCTCTGTGTTATTGTTCCCAAAGCAAATAAAACCGATTATTGTGCCTGCTATCACCACTACCGCAACGGCGGCGGTAATGCCTATTTTCATGTATTTTGTCATGACTTTTCTCCCTATAATGAGCCTTTACAGCTCGTTGTTAACGTTTTCCTGCCTTGAAACGCTTATCTCAAGGTTGCTGTTGCGGCAACGTATAGCGTCTATAAATTCCTTTTCTATGCCTGCGTTTTTAAGCGTTACGTTGTAGGTAAGCTTGAAAAGACTGCCCATGTTGGTAGTCTTTACTCTTACGAGCTCACTGGCGGAAGTATATTTGCTCATTATCTCATCAAATACCTCTACGTAGTTTATGTCTTCGGGAATGGTAACGGTAAGTGTTTTGTAAAGACTGTCCTTTTTTCTTGAACCGAAGTTTATAAGCGAGTAAAGAATGTATGCCAAGGTCATAATGACGGTAAAAAGAACTGCATAGCCCAGATACCCGATACCGATTATCAGACCTGCCGCCATAGCGAGGAAAAGAATGCCTATTTCCTTTGCTGTGCCCGGCACGGAACGGAAACGCACAAGGCTGAACGCACCTGCAACCGCAACGCCGATGCCTATGTTCTGGTTCACTGCCATAATAACAACACAGACTACCGCAGGTAAGAGGGCAAGTGTGATAACAAAGCCTCTTGAATAGCGGGTCTTGAACATATACGCCATAGCTATAAGTAAACCTACCAGCAGCGCACAGCCCATACACAGCAAGAAATCCTTGATATCTATAACCAACACGCCCTCGTGGTCAAATATACCTTTAAACAGTTTGTTAAGCATACAAAAATCCTCCTTTTATCTCGGGAAATATCGTGTTTCTGTAGTAGTTGCCGTACTTTGAAAACGAGGTCTTGAAAACTCCAAGCTCGGTAAGCACCTTAGTCATCCATAAGGGTATGCCGCCCGACGTCTTTATTTCCATCATCGTTTGCCCGTCCTCAAGCAGTGCCTCGCCCCATGGGTCCTCGCTTAACAGCATATCTTCTTTCCGGCACAGAATATTTTCATCAAAGGTTACCCTGAAATCACTTCCGTTTTTATCGTAATAAGCCTCTCTTTCATAGCTCAGAAAGACCGAGGGTTTAAGAGTGCCATAGTGTTTGATAAAATAATCAATTTCATTTGATATCTGACAAGGCTCCTTTGGATAACGGCCCGTGGCTATCCACTCCATGGCCTCGTTCTCGGGCAGTGTCAGCCTGCGCTTGTAAACAACGTGCTTGTATTTCTTTTTTATCTCAACAAAAACCGTAGAATTACCGTCGGTTTTGCAGTAGCTTCTTATCCTTAGCTTTTCTTTAAACACGGGCTTTTCTATCGAGCGCCTGATAAGCAGATAGCTGTCCGTGTCATAATAAATATTGCGGATGGTGGTTCTTCCGTATTTGTCAAGCTCCATATACGGAGCAATAGCACTCAGAATGGCAGCCTTTTGTTTAGCGTTTATAAGATACTTTATTTCGCATCTTTTGAAAACGGCCTGATAATTCATTGATATTTCACCTCCGTGTTCGGGAGCGTTTTGCTTTTATGCAAAGAATATATCACCCGATAATTAAGCTCTGCTTAAAAGTGAACAAAAAATAATAAATTGTAGCAAAAAAATTGACCTTTACACCCAAAATGAAGGTGTAAAGGTCAAGGAGAGCTACGGGCAACTAAGCTCTGCTATTCGTACGAGTATCGCATCGTCGCCTATTCGCTCTATGTTTTGCCACGGAATAATTATCGGATGCTTGGCAGATGTAAAGGAAAGGCACTTTCCGCTCTTCGGAACTAAAATCCTGAGTATTCTGCCGCTATTCAAGTCTATTTCTATGTCTGCTATGTATCCCAGCCGTGTGCCGTTGCAGACGTTTATTACCTCTTTATCTTTGAGCTTTGAATATCTGACCGTCATAGCTTAAAGTAAAATACAGATAAGTCCGCCGCTACCCTCGTTGATTATCCTTTGCAGGGTCTCGGCAAGCTTGCTTTGGGCGTCCTCGGGCATGTGTGCCAGCTTTGCGGACAGCCCTTCCTCGATAAGCTCGTACAGTGTCTTTCCAAACATATTGGTTTCCCAAAGCTTTGCAGGGTCCTCCTCAAATTCTTTGAGCATAAATCTTACGAGCTCCTCGGATTGTGTCTCGCTTCCTACCATAGGATTTACCTCTGTTTTTATGTCTGCTCTTATCATATGAATGGAAGGGGCGGATGCTTTGAGCTTCACTCCGTATCCGCCGGGCTGCTTTACCAATTCCGGCTCTTCCAGAGTCAGATCCTCCTTGTCAGGGGTAACTATCCCGTATCCCGTTTCCTTTACAGCCTCAAGTGCAGACTTGATCTTGTCATAGCTTTTCTTTACTGCCGAAAGCTCTGTTACGGTTTTTGCAAGGCTTCTGTCGTCGTGGATGTCAAAGCCTCCCATCTCCCCTAATATGCTGTAAAACAGCTTGTCGGGCAAGGCTATATCTATTCTACCGCAGCCGTCGCCTAAGGAAAGAGAGGTAACAGAAGCACCGATAACCTCGTCATCGGCGTCAGAGGCGGCAAAAGCCTCCTTGACCTCGCCGACGGTCTTGACCTTTGCGGCGGCGCTCCGTATGAAGCTACGGATGCGCTTTTTCAGCGGATGCTGAGGCTCAAGTATGTCGGTCCACGCCGGCGTATATATTTTCAGCTCCTTAACGGGAAAGCAATAGAGCATAGAGCTGAGTATTTGTTTTATATCGTCCTCGTCCATCTCCGTACAGTTCATAACAAGCACGGGACGTCCGTACCGTTCTTCCAGCTCAGCAGAGAGCCGTTTTGCCTCTTCGCTTTTTGGATAAGCTGAATTCAGTACTATCACAAAGGGCTTTCCTATAGCGGTAAGCTCCTTTGCTATTCTTCTCTCTGCCTCAACATAGTTTTCTCTGGGGATATCGCTCACCGTTCCGTCGGTGGTCACCATAACACCAACAGTCGAATGCTCGGCGATCACCTTGTATGTGCCCGTTTCAGCAGCATCCTCGAAGGCCACAGGCTCCTTGGACCAAGGCGTCATAACCATCCTCGGCTCGCCGTTTTCCGTGTGCCCTAAAGCGCCGTTTACCATATAGCCTACACAGTCTACCATTTTTATTCTGAAGCTTATGCCGTCTTCAAGCTGTACTGTTACGGCCTCCTCGGGTATGAATTTTGGCTCCGTTGTCATAACGGTTCTGCCCGAGGCAGATTGTGGCATCTCGTCTCTCGCCCTTGCCTTGGTTGATGCGCTTTCGATATTGGGTAGCACCAGCGTCTCCATAACTTGCTTTATAAAGGTCGATTTGCCCGTGCGGACGGGACCGACAACGCCTATATAGATGTCTCCGCCTGTGCGTTCCGCTATATCCTTATAGATATTGCTTTTCATAGCGTGTTTCCTCCGAAAAATGCTTTTTTGTTTTATGAATATGCTATTTTTTCTTTCCATAGAACCCATACGCAAAAATCAGGGGAGAGGCTTTGTGCGGTGTGCACAGTTTCTTACTCGTTTCGCTGTGCGAAATAACCGAAAATCAGTTGTTGTTATTGACAAAAATCAAATAATCTTATATGATAACCATAGTTAAATATTAAAAACAAATTAATAGGAGAAGGTTATGAAAACGAGAATGCTTAAGTTTTTGGCATTGCTTCTTGTTGTTTGCTTTGCTGTAGGCGCCGTGCCTATGGTAGCAAATCAGGAGGCATCTGCCGCTTTGACTGTAAACATTGATTCCATTAACGGCTCCAAGGCTGTCAGCGGTAGCTATATCTGGACAACGGGCACGTTTAATGCAACTTATTGGGTTGCGATAAGTGCGCAGTATGTATCCTACAACGTATACACCGTAAAGGCGATATACAATTCAGGTGACACTAAGAGTATCACCGTAAGCGGCAGCGATATATTGCTGGTTGTACACATGGATCATGCTCAGTACAGCAATGCGGTACAGATCGCTTTGGGTGACGTACTTACCCTTTATAATATGGATCTGTCCTCGGGTACCTGCAGTAACGGCTATGTTCGTGTTTCCTCTTCCTTCGGCTTGACAATATCTGAGGCTTCCGGTCTTAAGATAGATTACAGCACTAAGGTAATAAGCGGCCTCGGCGTCGGCAGTACTGTTGCTGCACTCAAGACCCATATATGCGAAGCAACGGACGAGCTTGTGGTGAAAAACACAAGCGGCGTCACCGTCAGCGGCAATGCCGTTATCGGTACAGGCTATACTGTGCAGAGTGCATCCAGCGGTGCATATAAGCTTGAGGTCTCCGGCGATCTGAACGGAGATACTACCTGCGACTCAACAGACTATATGTTTATTACAAATGAGCTTATTTCGGGCAGCAGTGGATACTCTGCCACGTCAGATGTAAACGGCGACGGCGATGTTACTTCTGCTGACATTGCAGCAATTAAAATGAAGGTAAAGGGGGCAGGCAATGTTATTATTGCTCCCATATCCGTTATTGCCAAAACGGAGCCTGAGGATATTGTTATTCCTAAGAGCACCCTTAACTATCATTCTGTAACCTATAAGCTTTCCGATGTCAGCGGTACACACAGCGGTACTGCCATGTCCAACGGCAAGCTGACTCTTGCCTCCGGTAGCACCAGCGGTACCTTTACCACCAATACGCTCAACATCGGCACCTTCTCCAAGATGGTTGCTTCTTGGAATGCGGTTACCAACGGCGGTAAGGTAAGCCTTGCGGTTTCCTTTGAATTGACAACGGGCACCTGGTCCTCTTATCATAGCTGGGGTACGTGGTCAAGCACCTCCGGCGTCTCCGCAAGCGCTTCTCCCAGCACCACTCACGCTTCTGTAGACGTGGATATTCTCTCTGTAAAGAGCGGATACACACCTACGGGTAACATCAAGGTAAGGCTTACTCTTACCCAGTACAACGGCGGCATACCTGTTGTCAGAAACTTCAGCATTGCAACTCCTCAGATGGCGGCAAAGCGTACGGTCAACACTTCTGCGCTTCCTACGTACTATCTCAATGACGTACCTATGCGTTCTCAGCTGGCTTCCGCCAACGGTTCTATAGGCAACATCATCTGCAGTCCTACCTCTACTGCTATGGCACTGGAGTATCTTGGCACAAAGGTAACGTCTCTTACCGCTGCTTATGGGATCTACGATAACAATTGGCAGGCTTACGGCAACTGGGCATTTGCCTGTGCTTATGCAGGTGAAAAGGGCTACGTAGCATATCTCGATTTCTATGACAGCGATATGCTCAAGTATGCACTGTCTCAGGGCTGTACCGTGGCTTGCTCTACCTCTCTTACCTCTGCAGGTCATATAGTTCTCGTAACGGGCTATAAGGTTGTTAACGGTGTTGAGTACTTTATTGTAAATGACCCCAACGTAAACCAGTACAACGTAGTACGCACCGATTATACACTTTCTTACTTTGAAAGCGTGTGGAGAAGGTCTGACAGAGGCGGCTTCGGTCTTGTTTACGTGTTCCAGGGCGTTGAGGACCTTAACCAAAGATAAAAGCATAGTCTTTACAAATCGGATATATATTCGCCCCCGAGATTTTTCGGGGGCGTTCCTTTGTTTATTTGCTGTTTAGTTATATGAATTATGCTTTTTCTCAAATGAAAACTCACCCCTTTTGTGTTAACAAAAAGGGTGAGGTGAGATATTATTTGCCGAAAGAATCAAACGCTGCCGTCCATGCAGAGGTGGGGAGAAGGGTAGTGGAGTAGGGCGTCATTCTGTAGTCGCATTTGCTCCTCGGTACGTACGGGTTGCCGCTTATGCTGTAGTAAAGCTTGGTTCTTATACCGCCGTTCACCGTGAGGGAATTACAGGGAAAGGATGAGGCGCAAACGGCGCTGTAGTATTTCTCCGCTTCCGCAGCAAAGCTTTTTGCTGTCTCCTCGCTGAGTATGTTTACCGTGTAATCAAGATATTTGCTTACACTGTTCTTGTTGCTCAATGAAAGCTTTTCGGTATATATACCGCTGTATTTGCAGACAACCTCAAAGTTCCCTTCGGGATACCGGCTCCTGATAGCAGAGGTAAGCCTGACCTCTGCATCGGCAGTGATCTTTTCAGAAAACATCTCGGTTACGGTGTCATCTATTCGGTCGCCACTGCAAATCAGTACTGCTGTGCTGTTTGTGCCTATGGCGGTTATATCACAGGCATACTTGTCTTCCCAGGGTATTTTGTACATGCCCGACACTGTTACGCCCTCAAGCTCGAAGCGTTCCGCAAGAAAGCCGTCTGCGCAGCTTTGTGCTTTCAGATATCCCCACGGGGTACCGCTTGCGCCTGCGCTCCAGAGGGTTGCCGCTATAACTAAAGCGGATGCGGCTATCGCTGTGGGTATACGTCCCTTGAAGGGCTTGTGCTCGCCCTTTATCAGGTATACTGCGGCACAGCCAAGAAGAGACACTCCCAAAGACCTTAATGCAACGGTCAGTGAATAGTCGCCGTATTTATCAATTAACGCCACGGGTTTTTCGCCTGCAAAGGTGAAAAGAAAACTAACCAAAAAGAACGAAATCGGGATAAATACGGGCTTTTTTATAAACAATGCGGCGATCACGCTGATAATAAGCGTAGCTTGAAAGGTAGAGAGCAGTCCTGCTGCCGGTGAGGCGAGAAAGGCACCCAATGTTGCGGCAAGCACCGATAACACTATCATTGTATTTGTGCTATCAAGCAGAGTTTTTATTTTGTTGTTATTTTTCACGCCTTTTGCCCTCCGTAAAATCAGGGATGTTGTAGGGGTTTGTGTATTTGATGAGCAGATGTTGACTGTCATCGTCAGCAGATTTGTTTCTGCCCACCTTGCCGCAAACCGAGCATTTGTGGGTTATGATATAGCCCTTGGATGATGGCTCAACACCGATGGGATACATAATGCCCGTGCATTCACAGGCACGATCTCCCGGATTTATGTCTACGTGCAGAGAGGCAAGGCAAAAGGGACAGTGATTTCTTGATGAATACCCAAGGGGCTTGACCTCTTTGCCGCAGGCACGGCAAACAAAACCATTATCGTTTTTAGTGAACAACTTTGCCATTTTTTATACCTTTCAAAAAACGGTTGATTTTTTCATACAATTATATTATAATCGGTTATGTGTATATTATAATGCATTGTATTTGTTTTTGCAAGTGTTTTCAAAGGAGGTTTTACCTTGGCTAAAAAATGTAAAAATGCCTGTGCCAACCCCCGTTTGGGTACCGTAGGCGGTCAGGCTGTTCTCGAGGGCGTAATGATGAAGTCTAAAAACCGTATCGCCCTTACGGTCCGTAAGTACGAGAGCGATGAGCTTACCGTACATGCAAGAGACTATGTTGGCATCAGACAAAAGCATAAGTGGCTGAATATCCCTATACTCCGTGGCGCAATCAACTTTGTTGAGATGCTTGTAATGTCTTTTTCTACACTTACAGAGTCTACTGAAATGCTGGGGCTTGAGGAAGAAGAGCCCGGCAAGATAGAGAAAAAGCTGACCCAATGGTTTGGCAAATCCCTTATGAGCATCCTATCCTTCATCGCTGTAATTATCGGTGTCGGTCTTGCACTGCTTCTGTTTATGTATCTTCCTACACTTATTACGAATTTTATACAGAACGCCATAGGCTTTCCCGACGCTGTCAGAAGTATATTCGAGGGCTTCCTTAAGATAGGCATTTTCATTCTGTATATTTACCTTACATCTTTGTTGAAGGACATAAAGCGCACGTATCAGTATCACGGTGCAGAGCACAAGAGTATATTTTGCTATGAGAGCGGTGAGGAGCTCACGGTAGAAAACGTGAGAAAGCAAAGGAGATTTCATCCCCGTTGCGGCACCTCTTTCATATTTGTAGTTCTTATTATTTCCATTTTTGTTACAGCAGTGTTCTATTCTCTCGTTACATTTGAAAGCACATGGCTGCGTGTTGCCGCAAAGGTTCTTATGCTGCCCTTGCTTGTAGGTATAAGCTTTGAGTTTATAATGTATGCAGGCAAGCACGATAACGCCTTTACCCGTATACTTTCCGCTCCCGGTCTTTGGATGCAGAGGATCACTACTAGAGAGCCTGATGACGGAATGATAGAGGTAGCAATTATTTCGCTTAAGACGGCGCTTATAGAGGAGTTTCCCGATTTTGAGCCTCCGTTTGAGGCGGGATATGATATTCACGGCAAGATAAAAGATTTTAAAGGAGAAGCGGCGGATGAGGACGTTAGTGAAACCGTGTCCGCCGAGGAAGATAGATAATGACTATTCGTGAGTGCAGGAACGAAACGAGGGAGATACTTACTACTGCGGGAAATGATGAGGCAGACGTAATAACCGATATACTCCTTTCTCATTTTCTCGGGATAGACAGGGGAAGCCTACTTGCGGCGCTTGATATGAACGCTCCCGACGGATTACCCTTTCTTATGGCTGAGGCTGTAAATATGCTGAGTGCGGGTGTGCCTGTGCAGTATATTCTTGGTAGCTGTTGGTTTTACGGGCTTGAGGTGCAGGTAGGGCACGGCTGCTTTATTCCCCGTGCGGATACCGAGATTCTGGCTAAGGCTGCAATAGCACTGCTTAAGGACGGACAGAGCTTTATAGAGCTATGTGCCGGCAGCGGCTGTGTGTCAATGGCTATAGCAGAAAATGTAAAGGGCGTAAGAGGCACGGCGGCTGAGCTTTCGCTGAAGGCACTGAAGTATACTGAGGCTAATCTCGAAAAGTACACCAATGTCAAGGTAAAGAGGGCAGATGTGCTTGACCCCGATGACCTGTGCGCTCTCGCCGAGGAATGGGGAGAGGGGTACGATCTGCTGGTGTGCAATCCCCCGTATATACCTACTGCTGACATAGCAGGACTTGAGCCGCAGGTACAGTACGAACCCGAAACGGCTCTTGATGGCGGCGAAAACGGACTTAAATATTACAGATATATAATTGCCAACGCAGACCTTATTATGAAACCTTCGCACCGTATTCTTTTTGAGGTTGGCATCGGTCAGGCAGAGGCTGTTTCACAGATGCTGTCCGTAATGGGATACGCTGTTGCGGTGTTCAAGGACCTCGGCGGAATAGACAGAGTTGTGCTGGGCGAAAAATAACATATTGACAAGTAGGAAAAAAAGTACTATTATACTATATTAGGTATAATGGTGCTTTTTTTGCTAATGCCGATATATTGTAGATGGAGCTAATATGAGCGAATATATCAGTTCAAAGAACAACGAAAAAATAAAAATAGTCCGCAAGCTCTCCGATAAAAAGTACAGAGAGTTATATGGTCTTTTCACTGTTGAGGGGCATAAGCTGGTGGGCGAGTATATTAAGGCTGTTTGCGATCCTGCGATGATATTTGTAACCGAAGCGGCATTGGATAAGTATAAGGCTTTGCTTGAAAACGTCAGTACAGAGCTTTATCTCGTGCCCGAAGAGCTGTATTTACATATATCTGAAGAAAAGGCTCCGCAAGGGATAATGGCTGTATGCCCCTTGCTGTCCTTTGAAAATAATATAAAGGACGGTTGTACCGTGATACTCGAATCCGTCAGGGATGCGGGTAATCTTGGTACGGTTATTCGTACGGCTGCGGCGCTTGGCGTTTCCAATATTGTGCTTTCCTCCGATTGCGCCGATATTTATAACAGAAAAGCTTTAAGAGCTGCAATGGGGGCGCTGTTTTACACTAACATATACATTTGCGACGATCTTGTAGAGTTTGTTAAGGATGCGGAATCAAAAGGCAGGCGGGTTTATGCCGCTGTCCCCGATAACAGCGCCTGTGACGTGAGAGACGTGACGTTTGGTGCAAATGATTGCATAGCTGTTGGGAACGAAGGGCATGGGTTAAGCAAGGCTATGATAGACGTCTGCAGTGAGCATCTTACGATACCGATGGTGCCCGAGGCTGAAAGCCTTAACGCATCTATAGCCGCATCGGTGCTGATGTGGGAGCTGATAAGGGGACGCAAGGATGTTTAACGGACTTACGGACAAAACACTGGACAGAAGACTTAAGTTTTTATGGTATGTCAGGGCGTGCGGAGCTGACAACGCCTCGATGTATAAGCTATATTGTCATTACAATGATATACAGGAGCTCTATGAGGATACCGAGTACGATAAAGGCGTCAAGCTTTCTGATATAACCTTAAGAAATCTTACAGATAAACGGCTCGACGATCATTTTGAACTTTACAAGCTCTGTATGGTTCTCGGTATGGGCCTTGTCTGCTACGAAGATGAGCATTTTCCTAAAAAGCTGAAAAAGATAAAGAGACCTCCGCTTTTACTGTTTTACAAGGGCAAGTATGCGGATTTCGATAAGATGCTGTGCGCAGGTATGGTCGGTACCAGAAGCATGACTGACTACGGCAAAAAGACAGCAGAATATCTTGCAGAGGGCTTGGCAGGCTGTGGCGTGTGTGTTGTAAGCGGTCTTGCCAAGGGTATCGACGGCACCTGTCAGCGTGCAGCAGTCAATTGCGGCGGCTTTACGGTAGGTGTATTAGGTAACTCAATAGACACCATATATCCAAAAGAGAATGCGGCGCTTTTCAACAAGCTGTATTCTCACGGCCTTGTGATAAGCGAGTACTGGCCGGGTTGTAAAACAAACAAATATTCTTTTCCAGAGCGCAACAGAATAATAGCCGGTCTTTCCGATTTTCTTATAGTTGTTGAGGCGCCCGCAAACAGCGGCGCATTGCTTACCGCAACTGCTGCCAAAGCTCAGGGCAAGCCTGTATACGTACCGCCTATGCCGCTGACCGTTGAGAACGCAGGTACAACGGCTCTTTTGAGAGGCGGCGCAAAAATGATATCCTCCGTTTCCGGTATCCTTGAAGAATACGATAGCGTATTGCCGCATACAATACCGCCGGATGCACCTCTGCCGAGTTTGAAGGGCGACGAGGGAGAGGAGGAGCTTCCAAGCTATACCACCTCTGCCGCACGTCGGGAATATGCGTACAATTTTGTTTTGGAGGAGCTTGACAGCAACGGTCCCGAAACGCTTCTTCAGCTTTTGTCAAAGACAAAGCAGTTTACACTTAAGGATCTGATAAAGGCTGTAACCGCACTGGAGATGGACGGCTTCGTCAAAAAGAAAGCGGGCGGCTATTATGATTCCGTACCCGAGGACAAGGTTCCCCGTACGTTGCTTAAAGATAATAACAAATAAGGAGAAATAGATGAATACACTCATAATCGTTGAGTCACCCTATAAGGTTCCCACCATAAAAAGCTACCTTGGAAAGGGCTATAAGGTGACAGCGTGCAAGGGGCACGTAAGAGATCTGCCTAAGAGCAAGCTTGGCGTTGATATAGAAAACGATTTTGCTCCCGATTACATCAATATAAGAGGTAAGGGCGATCTGATAAAAGAGCTTAAAAAAGAAGCAAAGAATGCTGACCGTATCTTCCTTGCAACGGACCCTGACCGTGAGGGTGAGGCTATTGCTTGGCATCTTTCCACGGTGCTTGGCAATGACGGCAAAAAGATAAAACGCATCACGTTTAACGAGGTAACGAAAACTGCGTTAAAGGAGGCGGTCGCCGCCCCCAGAGAGCTTGATATGAAGCTCGTTGATTCACAGCAGGCACGCAGGATACTCGATAGGCTCGTGGGATATAAGATCAGTCCTTTCCTTTGGAAAAAGATTAAAAGCGGTCTCTCCGCAGGCAGAGTTCAGTCCGTAGCTACACGCATCGTAGTCGAGCGTGAGCAGGAAATCAGAGCCTTTGTTCCCAAGGAGTATTGGACTATCTCCGCAAAGCTTGAGGCGGAAAAGGATACGCTTGTAGCAAAGTATTACGGAGATGCAGACGGTAAGAGAGAGATCTGCAACGAGGCAGAGGCAAGACTTATAGAGAGCGAATGCAAGGGCAAGGATTTTGTGGTTGGCTCCGTCAAAAAAGCCCTTAAGCGCAGAAAGCCTATGCCGCCCTTTATTACCTCCACCCTTCAGCAGGAGGCTAACCGCCGCCTCGGTTTCCAGTCACGCCGCACTATGATGGTGGCACAGGAGCTTTACGAGGGCGTAAATCTTGGCGATGCAGGAATGCGTGGTCTGATAACCTATATGAGAACAGACTCGCTCCGTATTTCCGACGATGCAAGAAACGCCGCTAAGGATTTTATAATCAGCAGATACGGTGAAAAATTTTATCCCTCCACTCCTAACGTTTATAAATCAAAAAAGAATTCTCAGGACGCACATGAGGCTATCCGTCCTACAGATCCTGCCCTCACTCCCGAGGCAGTAAAGGGCAAGATATCCTCTGACCAATATAAGCTGTATAAGCTTGTATGGGAGCGCTTTATTGCAAGCCAGATGCGCTATGCTGAGTTTGATACCGTGGTGTGCGACATCAATTGCGGAAAACATGTATTCAGAGCCGGTGGATACGTTGTCAGGTTTGCGGGATATATGACCGTATATGATGACAGGACCGAGGAGAGCGATAGCGAGGACGGTCTTTCCGCTACCGCACTTCCTGAGCTTACGGAGGGCGAAACCCTTAAGCTTTTGAAGATGCTTTCGGAACAGCACTTTACTCAGCCGCCACCGAGATATACAGAGGGTACGCTTACAAAGGTGCTTGAGGAGAAGGGGATAGGCAGACCCTCTACCTTCCTCCCCACCATTACAACTATAATCAGCCGTGGCTATGTAAAGCGTAATGGCAAGGTGCTTGTACCTACCGAAATAGGCGAGATAACCACACGTATACTCCTTGATAACTTCCATTCCATAATAGACTATAACTACACGGCGGATATGGAGGAGGATCTCGAGCTGATCTGTAGCGGTGACAAGGATTATGTAGAGGTGCTCAAGGAGTTTTATGCAGACTTTGCCAAACAGCTCGAGGCTGCAAACGAAACGCTTTCAGAGGGTAGAATAACTATAGCGCCTACAGAAACCGACATCATTTGCGAAAACTGTGGATGTAAGATGGTTGAGCGTGTGGGCAAGTTCGGTAAATTTGCCGGCTGTCCTAACTATCCTACCTGTAAGAACACCAAGCCTCTTGAAAGCACAGGCAGCAATGAGACTCCAAGGGTCGAGTCTGAGCATAAGTGTCCCAAGTGCGGCAAGTCTATGTATTTGCGCAAGGGTATGTACGGCTCGTTCTTCGCTTGTGAGGACTATCCCACCTGCAAGGGCACTATGCCATACCGCAAGGATATCGGTGTAAACTGCCCCAAGTGCGGCAAAGCCATTGTTATTAAGCAGACAAAGACCAAGAAGACCTTCTATTCCTGCGAGGACTATCCTAATTGTGATTTCTCTACATGGGATATTCCTCAGGATAAAAAGTGTCCCTCCTGCGGCGGTCTTGTGCTCAAAAAGAAGAATAAAGAACAGTATGAATGCTACGCTAAATGCGGATGGAGCGAAAGTAAATGAGAATTGCTGTTGATATAATGAGCGGCGATAACAGCCCTGAAAAGCTTATAAATGGCGTGCTCAGAGCTGCCGCAGATTTCGGTGTTGAGATTGCGCTGATAGGCGACAAAGCCGTTGTAGAACAATATTCCGACGAAGCAAAGGGGATATACCCCTTTCCTTCCGAGGGTGTTGTCACTATGGAGGATGATGCTCTTGCCGCTATTAAGGAAAAAGAGAATTCCTCTATGGGCCACGGTATAAATCTTATGAAAAGCGGTGAGGCGGATGCTTTCGTCAGCCCCGGAAATACGGGTGCGCTGTTAAGTGCCGCTTCCATAAAGCTACGCCGTGTAAAGGGGATAAGACGTGCCGCTATAGGTACTGTTGTACCTTTGGACAAGCCATTCATTATGGTAGACGCAGGTGCAAATATTGACGTACTTCCCGAAAACTTGTGTCAGTTTGGCTATATGGGTTCTTTGTATGCCGAGAAAGTTCTTGGTGTAGATAAACCAAGGGTGGCATTGCTTTGTAACGGTACCGAAAGGACCAAGGGCTTGCCTGTTACAAAGGCGGCTTATGAGCTGCTTGAGACAGCAGGACTTAATTTTATAGGCAACGTAGAGTCAAGGGAACTACCATTCGGTTGCTGTGACGTTCTTGTGTGTGATGGCTTTACGGGCAATATTGCACTGAAGCTAATTGAGGGGATGGGCAAGTTTATGTCCAATACCATTAACGGCATATTCAGAAGGAATCTGCTTACAAAACTTGCGTATCTGCCCTGCAGAAGAAATATTAAGGCTCTTAAAAAGCGTATGGACGCCAGAGAGGCGGGCGGCGCACCGCTTTTAGGTGTGGCAAAGCCTGTCATCAAGGCTCACGGCAACTCTGATGATGTTTGTATATACAACGCAATAAGACAGGCCAAGGTGTATACAGAGGCAGGGATTATCAGTGAATTTGAGAAGAAGTTTGGAAGAAGTGATACTGATGGAACACAAAACGGCGTCTCCTCTGCCGATTGAGGAGCTTGAGGCAAAAACAGGACACAAATACAAGAATATTGAATTGCTTCGCACTGCGATGACCCACTCCTCTTATTGTAACGAAAACAAGCATGGCAAGGACAGACTTGAGGATAACGAAAGACTTGAGTTCCTCGGCGACAGCGTGCTTTCCGTTATAGTGAGTGATTACATATTCAAAAACTATAAGGAGCTTGACGAGGGTCAGCTCACCAAAAACAGAGCGGCAACCGTATGTGAGGAATCTCTTTGTATTCTCGCTACGGAGTTAGGGCTCGGCGACTATATGCTTTTCGGTCACGGAGAGGCTACCACCAGAGGCAGACTCAGAAAAAGCATAATAGCCGACGCCTTTGAAGCTTTGCTTGCATCACTGTATCTGGACGGCGGACTTGAATGTGCCAGGAGCTTTTTGTTGCCCCGTATTATTCCCGTCATCGAAAAAGCGGCAAAGGGGTGGGATACCGATTACAAGTCCCGTTTACAAAAGCTTGTACAGCAGACGCCTGAGGAGGTGCTGGAGTATAAACTCGTTGGCGAGGAGGGGCCTCCCCACGACCGTGTATTTATGTCGGCGGTTTACTTGAACAGCAATTTGTTGGGCGAGGGTAGCGGCAGGACAAAGCGTGAGGCTGAACAGCAGGCGGCTAAGATGGCGCTTGGCTTTTTCGGCGAAGAAGCGTAGCTTATATTATGCAGAAACATAAAAACATACCGTTTTTCATACCTCACAGCGGATGTAAAAACAATTGCGTTTTTTGTTCTCAAACAAAGATAACGGGCTATTGTCTTCCCGAGAGTGATATGATTTCAGAGGCGCACAGACTGAGGAACGTGGTAGAGGAATCACTTCAATATCTGAATGGCGGCGAGGCGCAAATTGCCTTCTTTGGAGGCAGCTTTACGGGTATAGAGCCTGAGCGTATGGTTCTTTTGCTACAGACTGCGTATGAATACGTTAAGGACGGCAAGGTGTGCGGCGTTCGCTTGTCAACAAGACCCGATTATATCGATGACAGTATACTTGATATTCTCGAAAGCTATGGAGTTACCGATATAGAGCTTGGACTACAAAGTACCGATGAAGCTGTTTTGAAGGCGGCGGGGAGAGGGCATGACAGAGATGTTTGCTTCCGTAGTGCTGAGCAAATCGTAAAGCGTGGCTTTCGTTTGGGCGGACAGATGATGATTGGACTTCCTGAGTCCAACCTTGCCAAAGAGGTGCGTACCGCCAAGGATATAGTGGATATGGGTGCTGTATGTGCAAGGATATATCCAACCGTTGTTTTTGAAGGGACTAAGCTTTATGATATGGCAATGGAAGGTAGCTATACTCCCTTGACCAATGATGAGGCGGTCATCAGGAGCGTTGAATGCTTATCTGTTTTCAGAAAGAGCAATGTGGAGATATTACGCATCGGTCTGCACGCATCGGATGAGCTGGCAAGGGCTCCTTTTGGGGCAAATCATCCCGCTATGGGTGAGCTTGTGTACGGTGAGGAGGCATACAGGAATATAGCATCCCACATAGGTCAACGTGACACTTATGATAAAACCCTAAAGGTATATGTACCTCCGAGACTTGTATCGGCGTGCGCAGGTGTAAACGGAAGAAATAAAGAGCGATTGATTGCGAATTACGGCTTTAAGGCTGTAAAGATATACAAGAATGAAGATGTATCTGAGCTGAAAGTAATTATTGAAGCAGAGGAATGATATTTTGAAACTGATCGGTCTTGAAATGCAGGGGTTCAAATCCTTCCCCGATAAGACAAGAATAAATTTTGATAAGGGCGTTACTGCGGTCATCGGCCCTAACGGCAGCGGAAAGTCCAATATTTCCGACGCTGTGCGTTGGGTGCTGGGCGAAATGTCTATGAAGAGCCTCCGTGGCAGTCGCATGGAGGACGTGATATTTTCAGGCTCTGATAAGCGCACACCTGCCAACTATGCCACCGTATCGCTTTTTCTCGATCCTGAGGACGAGAGCGATGAGGAGATAATAGTTACAAGAAAGTATTTCAGAAGCGGCGAAAGTGAGTACTATCTTAACAAAAAGCAGGTAAGGCTCAAGGACGTATACGAGGCGTTTTATGATACCGGTATCGGCAGAGAGGGTTACTCCGTTATAGGTCAGGGCAAAATAGCAGAGGTTCTTTCTCAAAAGGGCGACGAGAGAAGGAGCATTTTTGAGGAAGCGGCAGGTATTTCCAAATTCCGTTATCAAAAGCTCGAGGCGGAAAGGAAGCTTGCGGCTGCAGAGGCTAATTTACTCCGTGTAACAGACCTGATGGGGGAGATAGGCTCTCGCTTGGGCCCTTTGGAAAAAGAGGCTGAGAATGCAAAAAAATTCCTTACACTGAGTGAGGAAAAGAAAGGGCTGGAGATAAGCCTGTGGCTCGACCGTATAGATAAAGTAAGGGAAGAGCTATCCCGTATGGAGGAGCTTGTTGCGGGTGCTACCCAGAGCTTGACCGCTGCAGATGAGCGTATTGCCGCAATTGAAGAGGGCGCCGACAGATTATATATTTCGGGCAACGAGATAGGCAAGCGGATTTCAGAGGAGGAAAAGAAGATAAGCGAGATAGGCTTGCTTATCAGTGCCGCTGACGGCAAAAAGGCTCTTAAGGCAAACGATATTGCTCACTTTGAAAAGCTTATTTCTGATGCAAGGGCAGAGAAAGAGAACTCTGCGGCAGAGAAAAAGCGCCTTGAGGACGGAATAGGTGCGGCAGAGGAGGCATGTCTTGAAGCGGAGGAACTGGTTGCAAAAGTCAAGGAGGCCTATGCCATTTCCGCAGGGGACTATACGGCAAAGAAAAATGAATATACGGCGAAGAATATAGCGAGAAATGACACGCAGAGAGCATATACCGTAGCTCTGGAAAAGCGCTCGGCCATAGCAACCGCCTTCGCCGCAGTAAAGGCAAATCTTGAAAACGCAAAGAAGAATGCCGCTACAAGCGCAGAGGAGATTAGCGGCTTTAAGGCGAGAATAGCAGAGCTCGGCGAAAAGCATGAAGGACTTAAGGCAGAGCTTGCTGCCGCAGAAAAGCTACTCTCTGTGGCAGAAAACGATTACAAGGCGGCAACCGATGAGGTTGCAGAGGCTGAAAAAGCTCTTGCCGAAAGGAAGAACAAAAACAACGAGCTTTCCCTTGCTATTTCCTCTTATAAACAGCAAAGGGAAAACCTTATGCGTATGGAGGCGCTTCTTGAGGGTTATTCCGAAAGCGTCAAAAACGTAATAAAGGCTGCCAAGGAGGGCAAGATACTTTGCAGGAACAAGAGAGCGGTATTGCACGGTACCGTGTCCTCGGTTTTGAATACGGACGAGAAATACGTTGTTGCCCTTGAGACTGCACTTGCCGCTGCTGTACAGTTCATCATCGTTGATGATGAAGAGGATGCAAAGGCGTGTATACGCTATCTTAAGGAGACGGGCGGAGGCAGAGCAAGCTTTTTGCCCATAAGCACCGTAAAGGGCCCCAAGGCAGATGTGCGAAAAATCGAGAGTATAAGCGGTTATATAGGTATAGGCTCCGATCTTTGTAAATACGACGATAAGTATACAGACATATTTACAAAGCTGCTCGGAGAGACCGTTGTTGCATCCGATATAGACAGTGCGGCGGTTATCGCAAAGGCTTGCGGATACAGATTGAGGGTTGTAACTCTTGACGGTCAGGTCATACATCAGGGCGGTAGCTTTACAGGCGGCTCTGCTGCCAAGCGTGTCGGCATCCTTACACGCAGCATAGATATCGAAAGACTCAGCGGTATAATTGCCGATAAAGAATGCAAGTATAAGACTGCTTTGGAAAAGGAAGACGCACTGAGAGAAAAGAAAGAAGAGCTTGTTTCCGTGGCGGAATCTGCATCCGTCAAGGTTGCTGTTGCAAAGAGCAAGCGTGATAGCTTTTTGAACGCTGCAAGCGTTGAAGGTATGCGCCTCGAGGAAGAAAAACGCCGTTACAAGCTTTTTTCCGAGAGTAGTGATGACATAACAAAGGAGCTCCTTTCGCTATCAGCAGAGGCGGATTCTAAGAGCAAGGAGCTTGCAGAGGCAGAGGGAGAGGCAGAAAGGCTTTCAGCCGAGCTTGCTGATGCGGTCAAGGCTGCGGAGGATGCAGAACGTACTGCCAATACAGCGTCAGAGGAGCTGAACAAGCTTAGGTTTGACGTTGTCGAAAAAGAAAACGCTTTGGCAAGGCTTAAGGAGAAGAGAGCGTCTATTTCTGAGCGATGCAGGAATATTGCTCTCAGAATAAGGGAGTGCGAGCTCTCTATTCAAAATGCCGAGGCGCAGATAGCCGCACGAAAAGCGGAAATTGAAGAAATACAGAGAGAAGAAATAGAATACGCAGAGCAAAGGGCGGCTATACAAAAGGTTATCGAGGACCTCATAGCAGGCAGAGAGGAAAACGAGAAAAAGGCTACGGAGCTCAGGCAAAAGCTTAAGGAGGCGCAGAGCGCAAAGGAAGAGGCTTTCCGCTATCATACAACGCTTGAATCGAGACGCAGCTTGCTTACGGGCGAATATGAGGAGGTTTCCTCAAAGCTTTGGGATGAATACGAGCTTACTTATTCCACGGCTATGCAGTTCAGGCTGCCGCCCGAAAATATGAAGAAGGCTCCCTCGAGGCTTAATTCCCTTAAGAATCAGATACGCTCTATGGGCAACATCAATGTAAACGCCGTAGAGGAGTATAAGGAGCTTAAGGAGCGTTATGACTTCTATACGGCGCAAACCGATGATCTTAACAAAACACGCCGCAGTCTTGATAACGCCATAGCCAAGCTGGAGACGAATATGAAGACCGAATTCCTGACGACCTTTGAGCAGATCAACAGTGCATTCGGAGAGGTGTTCTCGGAGCTCTTTGGCGGCGGTACTGCAAAGTGTGTGCTCGAAGATGAGCTTAACCCTTTGACCTGTGGTATTGAGATAATTATCAGACCTCCCGGAAAGAGCGTAAAGAATATCAATTTGCTGTCGGGGGGCGAGCAGAGCTTTGCGGCTGTTGCACTTTATCTTGCTTTGCAGAAGATAAATCCTGCGCCGTTCTGCATCTTCGACGAGATAGAGTCGGCGCTGGATGAGGTCAACGTATCCAGACTTTCGGGTTACATCCGCAGTCATAGTGAAGCCACACAGTTTATAATGATCACCCACCGCCGTGGAACCATGGAGGGGGCAGATGTTATTTACGGTATCACTATGAAGGAGAAGGGCGTTTCCGATTATATTAAGCTTGATATCAAAGCTCTTGAGCAAAACTCAGACTATGAATAAAGGAGATAATTATGGGTTTTTTTGAAAAACTTAAAAGCGGCTTGAAGAAGACCAAGGACGCTCTTACGAGTAAGCTTGACGGATTGTTTTCTTCTTACGATAAAATAGACGACGATTTTTATGACGAGCTTATGGATGTGCTTATTACTGCCGATCTTGGCGTTGGCACCTCTGATTATGTTACCGAAAGGCTAAGGGCTGATGTCAAGACTATGAAGCTAAAGACCGGAACCGAGGCGAGAGAGCAGCTTATGCGTATTCTTGCGGAAACGGTTGGTGACGGCGGAGAGCTTAATATCTCCACAAGCCCCTCGGTGATTCTTGTTGTCGGAGTAAACGGTGTAGGCAAAACAACATCCATCGGAAAGATCGCTCTCAACCTAAAGAAAAACGGAAAAAAGGTTATGCTGGCTGCCGCCGATACCTTCAGAGCTGCCGCAATAGAGCAGCTTGAGGTGTGGGCACAGCGTGACGGTGTAGCTTTGGTAAAGCAGAGCGAGGGGGCAGACCCCGCCGCTGTAGTGTATGATGCTATAAGCGCTGCTAAGAAACAGGGCGTTGATGTTTTGATAGTTGATACCGCAGGCAGGCTTCATAACAAAAAGAATCTCATCGACGAGCTTGCAAAGATAAACAGGGTCATTGAGCGAGAGCTTTCAGGCTGCTCTAAAGAGACTCTGCTGGTGCTTGATGCCGTTACGGGACAAAACGCATTGCTACAGGCAAAGGAGTTTGCAAAGGTAGCAGACGTTACGGGTATAGTGCTTACCAAGCTTGACGGCACTGCAAAGGGCGGTATAGTGCTTGCTATCAAGCGTGAGCTTGGCATACCCGTTAAGTATATCGGGGTAGGAGAGGGCGCAGAGGACCTTCAGCCCTTCAACGGTCAGGAATTTGTAAAGGCAATGTTCGAGCAATGAGAACGATAGTAATAGCTTCAAACAACCAAAAGAAATTGGCAGAGTTTAAGCACATATTCGATAGCAATGAGTATAGGATACTTTCGCTTAAGGACGTTGGCTTTGTCGGAGATATTGAGGAAAATGCCGATACCTTCGAGGGGAACTCTCTGATAAAAGCGCTTGCAGTCAGTGAGTTTACCGGCTATACAGCAATAGCGGATGACAGCGGTCTTGAGGTGGATGCCCTAGGTGGTGCACCGGGTGTTTATTCTGCCCGTTATGCAGGCGAGGGCGCAAGCTCCAAACAGCTTATCGAGAAACTGCTTTATGAAATGTCAGAGGTAGAGGACGATAATCGCACTGCACGCTTTGTGTCTGTTATGTGCGCAGTATTTCCTAACGGAGAGCGGCTTTTTGCCAGAGGTGAATGTGAGGGCATGATCCTCCGTCGGGAGGCAGGAGACAATGATTTCGGATACGACCCTGTGTTTTTCTATAAGCCTTACGGTAAATCCTTTGCAGAGATGACTGCGGAGGAAAAGAATTCTATAAGCCATAGGGCTCGTGCGACCTTCGCTTTGCTGGAGCAATTAAAGGATGTGCCCGAAGGGTATTTTGAGTCCCCCGTTTCGAAGGCTTAATGCTCTGCGTAATTAACCTGTTTTTTTAAGTATAAATTCAGTCAGGAGGAAAGTGTATGACCAAGCTAAAGGAATTATGGAGCAGTTTGGTAGAGATGCTTGACTCGGTGGAATTTTCTCCGGTCAAGGATATAATAGATATACTGCTTGTTACGGCAATTATTTATATGACCTTCAAGTTCCTGAGAGACAGGCGTGCCAGCAAGCTTGCCGCCGGCGTTGTGCTGTTTTTCATTGTATTGCTGTTCAGTGACCTTTTGGGCTTGGATGCGCTTAGCTTTTTGCTCAAGTCCATATCGCAGGCAGGTCTGGTTGCGCTGATAATCGTATTTCAGCCCGAGCTCAGAAGCGTGCTTGAAAAGGTGGGTACAGGCTCTATCAAAAACATAAAGGGTATGTTCGGCGGTACCGATGTCAAGCAGTTGATGGAAGGGATTCAGGAGATACGAAAGGCCGCTGAAAGCCTTGCCGCAACAAAGACAGGCGCTCTTATGGTCATCGAGGGAGAAACAAAGCTTGGCGACGTTATAAAGACGGGCACGGTTATAGATTCTAAAATAACCTCCATGCTTATCGGCAACATTTTTTATAACAAGGCGCCTTTGCATGACGGTGCCTTGCTAATCAGAGGAGGCAGGCTATACGCCGCAGGGTGCTTTTTGCCTCTTTCTCAAAATCAGGACATAAAAAAGGAGCTCGGTACGAGACACCGTGCGGCTATAGGTATGTCTGAGGTGAGCGACGCTATCGTAATTGTTGTTTCAGAAGAAACGGGACTTATCTCGGTGGCGATAGACGGGCGTTTTGAGCGTGGTCTTTCCGGAGCGGCTCTTGAAAAGCTGCTTGTTGATATGCTGCTTTCGGAAAACGGCGCAAAGAAGAGAAGAAACAAGGAGGAAGACGATGGAAACCAATAATAACGTTATGGAAAACGAAATTGAGGTTACCGCTGTACAGAACAAGCGTTGGGTAACTGTTGGGTATATCGCCGTTGCATTTATATGCGCTATAGCTCTTTGGTTTTACGTTGCCGATTACGATCGCATAATCGAAAAGGAAATCACAAATGTTCCCGTAGCTTTGCTTGTTCCTTCGGAGGAAACGGGTCTTTCCGTTGAATCGGGAATGGATAATTTCATTACCGTTAAGGTTACCGGTAAAAAAGCGCTTATAAACGAAATGACCGCAGACGACCTTTATGCCTATGTAGACGCATCCGGTATAAAGGACGAAATAGACGTACAGCTTGACGTGCAGGTAGATGTGCTTGTGGAGGGTGTAAGCGTTTCCGACGCAAGGGATATCCCCAGCATATCCGTAAGCCTTGTGAAGAATACAATTAAGGATTTTGTTGTTACTCCTGAAATAGTGGGCGGCTCTTGGGATGCGGCGTTTGATCTTGTGACTCAGTGCCTTACCCCCAGTATCAAGATAACCGGCTCGGCAAGTCAGATAAATAACATTGATGTTGCCGTAGTCAGACTTGATGTAGGCGAGATAAACGGTCCAAAGCTGACATACGGTACTATAGAGCTATTGGATTCTGACGGTAATACCATACCTCAGACATATCTGACGCTCAGTGAAAAGAATATCGAGGTGTATATCAACGTATTTACAGAGAAGGAGCTTGTTCTTGACGTTGCTTTTTCCGGTGGTATTTACGATATAGATACCGCCGGTGCGGAGGTTAAGTGCTCGCCCGCTTCTGTTACGGTGTACGGCCCCTTGAAAAAGCTCGAGGCTCTGGAGGCGCTCACCATTTACGTTGATGAAAAGAAAATTGACGGCGCCACCTATTCTGAAACCATATCACTTCCTGCGCTTAGCGAGGAGATGGTGTACAAAAACGGCGATACAGATGTAGCGGTTACCATAAAACAGAACGATATAATGTCAAAATCCGTTGCGGTACGCCTTGATAATATCAATATCGTTAACGTACCGGAGGGTATGCGTGTGGATATCAGCGGGATGAGCGTTAACGGCGGAGAATACGGTGACGAAGCAAAAATAGTTATACGTGGATACAGAGAAAGTGTACAGACTATAAATGCACTGATGCTTGATATATCGGTGGATTACACAGATTATTTTGGCGATACGGAGATGGAATTCAATGACGTAGAGGCTAAGATAGGCTATGTAGATGTACACGGAGTGTTTACTACTGATGTAATTCGCATAAGCGGTTACGTTAATTTTGAGGAAGGCGACAACAGTTCTGATGAGAGCAGAAGGTAAGGTAGTAGCCGTCAATGGCGATGTTGCCACTGTCAGCGTTATTCAGCAATCGGCGTGCGCAGGCTGTGGCGCAAGCTGCGCAAACTGCCACAAAAAGGTTGAACATTGCGTTGATGTGGACAATACGATAGGCGCCGTTGTTGGCGAAGACGTGTGGGTGGAGAGCTCAAGTGCACGTATAGTTGCACTAAGTGTTTTGCTATTTGTTTTGCCCACCGTGGTTGCAGGTGCTTTTTGTGCACTTATGTGGGGACGAATCGGACAGGCGGTGTTATCGCTTCTTACATTGGCGGTGGCGGCGGTTTGTTTTTCTTGCCTGTATCTTACCGCAGGCAGGAGAATAGCAAAAAGCAATACGTATACGTTGGTGAAAAAATATTGATGATTGGATGAAGATTTAGTGGAAAAACAATGGATTGTTCGAACTGCTGACCCAAATAAAGCGGCGCTGCTTTCTGAAAAGCTCGGAGTCTCTTTGCTTACGGCTCGCTTGCTGTGCGCCCGTGGGCAGGATACGCCCGAAAAGGCTGTCGGTTTTCTTGGCAGCAATGATAATTGCAGATACGATCCTTTTTTGTTAAAGGATATGGACAAGGCGGTTGAACGCATTTTAAAGGCGATAAACAATAAAGAGCGTGTGTGCATATACGGTGATTATGACGTTGACGGTGTTACCGCAACGACTATACTGTATATATATCTTTGTGCTAAAGGCGTGCCGTGTGATTATTTCATACCGGGCCGGCTCGAGGATGGCTACGGACTGAACAAGGGCGCTATTTCTGCCCTTGCGGGGAAGACTGATCTCATCATCACTGTTGATACGGGCATAACCGCAGTAGAAGAGACTGAATACGCAAAGTCTCTTGGGATAGATATGGTGATAACCGACCACCATAGTTGCCGTGAAATACTGCCTGATGCCTGCGCTGTCGTGGATCCCCACCGTGAGGATTGCCCCTATCCCTTCAAGCAGCTTGCGGGTGTCGGCGTTGTATATAAGCTTCTTTCTGCTATTGAGGGCGATTCTGATGCGATTATAGAGCGCTTTGGTGATATAATCGCAATCGGTACGATCGCCGATGTTATGCCTATTGTAGATGAAAACAGATACATAACCGCAATGGGTATAAAAAAGCTACAAATGACAGATAACAAAGGTCTTCGTGCTTTAATGGAGCTTTGCAATATCGGAGGAGCTGATAAGAAGGTTACTTCCGTCAGTGTTGGCTTTTCTATCGCTCCCAGAATCAATGCCGCAGGCAGGATAAGAAACGCCAAAAGCGCTGTTGAGCTTTTGCTGGCAGAGGATGAGACAATTGCGCTTTCGTTGGCAGAAGAGCTGTGCACCATAAATAAAGAACGCCAGAGCACTGAGCAAAAGATATATGAAGAGGTTCAAAAACAGCTTGAAAGCGAAAAGAGCAGGTGCGTTTATGTCCTTCATTCGGACGGCTGGCATCAGGGTGTAATAGGAGTGGTCGCCTCAAGACTTACAGAGCGATACGGCGTACCGTCTATACTTTTCAGCTTTGACGGTGATATTGGCAAGGGCAGTGGGCGCAGCATAAAAGGCTTTTCTATGCTCGATGCCTTGAAGGCGTGCGATGACCTTTTGGAGGAATACGGTGGGCATGAGCTTGCGGCAGGTCTTACAATACACCGTGATAATCTTGAGGCTTTTGTTACACGGATAAATGAATATGCAGAGGAAAAGGTCAAGAGTGCGAGAGCGTCCTCCTATATTGAGGCGGATACCGAGGTTTCGGTTTCGGAGCTTACACTTAAGCATGCTTACGAGATAACGAGGCTTGAGCCTTTTGGCTTGCAAAATCCCGTTCCCGTGCTGTTTTTGCGTGATGCTGCAATTGTGGATATAACCCCGCTTGCAGGCGGCAAGCACATCAAATTAAGGCTTGAAACAGGCAAGGCAGGAAACCCTATCACTGCTATATATTTTAATATGCAGTATAACGAGTTCGCTTACAGAGCAGGTGACAGGTGTGACCTTATGTTTTCTCTCGAGGTAAACGAGTACAGAGGCATCAGCGAGGCAAAGCTATATATAAAGAGGATAAGGCGCAGTACTGCCGCTGAATCCGAGACTAATGCTCAGCTTTCATATTACACTGCTGCAGTTTCAAAAGAAAGCAAGGAGCCCTTGCCTAAGACTGCCGTTCCTACTCTTGCTCAGTTCAGGAGCATCTTCAGGCTACTGAAGAGGGAGCTGGGTGACACAAAAAAGAAGCTGGCGATGAACTATCTTCAGCGTAGACTCAGAGAAACAGAGGATAAAGATGGGATAAGTCTTTGTGCTTTGTATATCATTTGCGATGTCCTTGTGGAGTCGGGGCTTGCGGAGTGTAGGCTGATAGATAACGGCACGGTTGCTGAAATGAGGCTTTTGCCTTTCAAGGGTAAGATAAATCTTGATAAATCACCGCTATTGATGAGGATAAAGGCTAACCACGAGTTGTATTAATTAAGAAATGGTAGAGGTGAGTAAAATTGTTACGTAGTATAGAGGAATTACTTGAACTTATCAAGGACAAGCCATATCTCAACGCAGACAAGATAAAAGCGGCGTACGATTTTGCCGCCAGGCTCCACGAGGGTCAGCTAAGACGCTCGGGTGAGCCCTATATTACACATCCGCTTTCAGTGGCAGAGGTTGTAGTAGAGCTTCAGCTTGATACAGACTCTGTCTGTGCCGCATTGCTTCATGACACTATAGAAGACTGCTCAGATAAGGAAGACAATCTGCATCTTAAGATCAAAAAGCTGTTCGGCTCTGACGTTGCAGAGATAGTTGACGGTATTACAAAGCTCGTTCATATAAGCTTTGACAACAAGGAGCAGGAAAACGTAGAAAACCTACGCAAAATGTTCCTTGCCATGTCAAAGGATCTCAGAGTTATTTTTGTAAAGCTTGCAGACCGTCTGCACAATATGCGCACCCTTGATTTCAAGAGCGAGGAAAAACAGCGTTCCATTGCTTTGGAGACAATGCATGTTTACGCTCCGCTCGCTCATAGACTTGGTATCCAGAAAATCAAGCAAGAGCTGGAGAATCTTTCCCTCCGCTATCTCGATCCCGTGGGATATGAGGAGGTAAAGCGTGATATCGAGAGGCGTTATGGCGAGAACAAGGATTTTCTGGAGAGAGCCCGTCTGATGGTGGAAGAAAATCTCAGGGCGTACGACATAAAGTATCATCTCGCAGGACGTGTGAAGTCCATCTTCAGCATCTATAAAAAGATGTTTAATCAGGGCAAAAACTTTGATGAGATATATGATTTTTATGCTATGCGCATAATAGTTGACAGCGAGCTTGACTGTTATGCGGCACTGGGTACGATACACGAGCAGTTTAAGAGTATTCCGAACCGCTTCAAGGACTATATATCCAATCCAAAGCCTAATATGTACCGTTCTCTGCACACCACTGTTATGGGACATGAGGGTATTCCTTTTGAGGTGCAGATAAGAACATGGGATATGCATACCGTTGCTGAATACGGTCTTGCCGCTCACTGGAAGTACAAGACAGGCGAGCAGGCAAAAAAGGATATAGATGAAAAGCTTTATTGGATACGCACGCTTATAGAATCCGACCGTGGTCTCAATGATGCGGATGACCTGATAGGTCCTCTTAAGGTTGACCTTTTTGAGGACGAGATCTTTGTGTTTACTCCCAAGGGTGATGTGGTCAACCTCCCCAGCGACAGTACTCCCATAGATTTTGCTTATGCAATACATTCTGCGGTGGGTAACAAGATGGTAGGTGCAAAGATCAACGGCAGTATCGTTCCCATCGACTGTAAGCTACAGACAGGGCAGATAGTAGAGGTTCTTACCTCTTCGGCGTCAAAGGGCCCCAGCCGAGACTGGCTTAAGATAGTGCGCACCAGTGAGGCACGTAATAAAATAAGGCAGTATTACAAGAAAGAAAAGCGTACGGAAAACATTGCTCTTGGAAAAATGGAGATAGACCGCGAGCTTAAGCGGTATGGAAAACCTTTCTCCGAGGCTCAGAAGACCGAGATAGTAACAAATATCGCTGTACGTATAGGACTTAAGGACGCTGACGATCTTTACAACAATATCGGCTATGGCGGTCTCACGGTTTCCAAGATAGCGATGAAGCTGAGGGATGAGTTTGAGCGTGTCATCAATCCCGAAAGCACAGGCGACGGCACAAAGATGCCGCAGATACAGCGTTCAACAAAGCTGTATTCCGATTCTCAAAGCGTTATTATTGACAGCGTTGATAATTGCGAGGTTAAATATGCTAAGTGCTGTAGCCCCATTCCCGGTGATACCATCATTGGGTTTATCACAAAAGGGCACGGTGTTTCAATACACAAATTTGAGTGCCCTAATGCTGTTGCGGGGATGAACGATCCCTTTCAGGCAGACAGGTGGATAGTTGCTTCGTGGAACGAAAAGGCTGTATCTCCCGAAAAGCATATAGGCAATTATGATGCAACCATTACGGTATACGCAACGTATTGCAAGACACTGTTGGCAGATATAACCTTAGCTCTGACGGATATGAACGTTGCTGTCAGCACTATATCTGTTTTCAAAAAAACAGACAATTGTTCTGTTGAGGCTTCGATAAAATGCAGTAATATAGAGCATCTGAAGTCCATAATGGCAGGACTTAAACGACTGAAAAACGTAACGGACGTAATAAGAGGTGGCCAATGAGAGCGGTAGTGCAACGGGTTTTTTCTGCATCGGTTTCGGTGGACGGGAACACGGTGTCCTCCATCGATGAGGGACTTCTTGTGTTCCTTGGCGTAGGCAAGGAGGATAACGAGGCAACAGCAGCCAAGATAGCGAAAAAGATAGCAGGTCTCAGGATATTCAGAGATGATAACGATAAAATGTCACGCTCGGTAAAGGATGTTGGCGGTAAGATACTGCTCATATCCAATTTTACGTTGTACGGTAGCGTAAGGCACGGCTTCAGACCTGATTTTATGAAATCTGCCACCGGCGCAGTTGCGGAGCCGCTTTATGAATATGTTATATCCTTGCTTAACGAAACTGTAGAGTGCAAGGGCGGCGTTTTTGGCGGCGATATGCGTGTAAAAGCGGATAATAACGGCCCCGTGACAATAATTATCGATACGGACGAATTGTAATATGGTTGTAAGAGTAGATAACAGAACGGCATATTTGAACGACTATCATTTTCAGACCCTGTGTATGCTGTATTATCCCGGAGAAAAGTTTCCACCTATGCTGAACGAGGCTGATAATGAGGCGTATTTTTTGCTTGAGGAGCTGGGCTCGGGTGAGGATATCAAGCTACACGCAAGGGTTAAGCTTAAGGCAGGCAGCAGGGTAGAGGAGGCAGAGGTCACTCACGGGCTTTCTGACTTTTCAATAGCCGCAGACGGAGCTTTTGCGGCGCAGGCTGCGGTGGGCGATGCGTTTCTTATGGCGGGCGGCAGGCTGTTTGGCTTTTTACCGCCGTGGGGATATCTTACGGGCCTCAGACCTGTAAAAAGAGCAAGGTATTACCTCGATAAGGGCTTTAGTAAAGATACTGTCAGAAAGCTGTTTGTAGAGGATTATAAGGTTTCGCCGGTCAAGACCGAGCTTAGCTTAAGCGTTGCTGAGACCGAGGCAAGAATGCTCTCTCCTTACGGTGCTAAGGATTGCTGTTTGTATATTGCCATTCCTTTCTGCCCCACAAGGTGCGAGTATTGCTCTTTTGTATCCTACAGCAACGATAAGCTGTTCAAGACCATACCCGATTATCTTGACAGGCTTGACGAGGATCTTTTACGCACCGCCGAGGCAATAAAGAACACAGGCTTTTCCTTGAGGTCAATATATATCGGCGGCGGTACACCTTCCGTCCTTAACGAGGCTCAGATAGGAAGACTGCTTGACAGGGTGACCAACGGTTTTGATATGAGCCGTTTGAACGAGTTTACCTTTGAGTCGGGCAGACCTGATACCACCACCTTATCCAAGCTGAAGCTCGTTCATAGCTATGGAGTGGACAGAGTGAGCATTAACCCTCAGACTACAAGGGATGATGTGCTTAAGCGCATAGGGCGTGCACATACCGCAAAGCAGTTTTTCGATGGGGCAAATGCGGCACTTTCCGTTGGCTTTAAATCCATCAACGGCGATCTGATAGCCGGCTTACCCGGCGATGATTACGAGGGCTTTTCAAAAAGTCTTGAGGATCTTATCGGCATAGGCTTCGATAACATAACCGTACACACTCTTTCCGTAAAAAATGCTGCACCGCTCAGGTTTGATGAAACCGGCGTATACGATGCTGAGGGTGAAAACGCCAGACGTTGCGTAGAGCACGCTTGTGAGCGGCTTGCGCAGGCAGGACTTTCTCCCTATTACCTGTACAGGCAGAAGAATACGGTGGGGAACGCCGAGAATGTCGGCTATGCAACAAAGGGCAGTGAATGCGACTATAATGTACTGATGATGGAGGAGACCAATACGGTCTTTGCCTGCGGTGCATCTGCCATAACCAAGCTTGTTGCTCCCGATGGCGGTAAGATAGAGCGTATCGCTTTTCCCAAATATCCTTTCGAATACCTCTCCGCTCCCAAGGGGATAGGTGAGGGCAAGATATATGACTTTTTTAATGGTGACAACAATGGATAAGTATTACACTGATATGGAACTTGCCTTTGCAGAGGACGAGGCAAGCTATGAAAACAGCGTTCTTGATGCGGCAAAACGCATTTTTGAAAACAAAAAGATAAAAATGGTTTTCGTTACGGGCGGTTCCTGCGCAGGCAAAACCCCCACCACCGAAAGGCTTGCTCATTATCTCGCCACCCACGGCAGAAAAACGGAGCTTATATCTCTTGATGATTTTTACCGCAATCCCGAGGACGCAATATATAACGAGGACGGTAGTCCTGATTACGAATCTTTGGAAAGCCTTGACCTCGAGCTGCTTCACGGCTGCTTTGAGGCGTTGTGCAACGGTAAAAGTGCCTGGATGCCCAGATTTGATTTCAAAAAGAAAAGGCGCAGTAATGTGTATCACCGTATGAGCCTTGAGGAGGACGAGGTTTGTATAGTTGAGGGACTTCACGCTCTCAACCCTGAGATATGCGGTTATATCGATAAGGACAAAACTTTCAAGGTTTTTCTTGAAGCTATGACTGATTTGTATAGCGAGCCCAGGCTTCTCAGACGAATCGTGCGTGATTACTACAAGCGTGGCGCTACGGCAGAGGATACAATGGGCATGTGGGCGAACGTTGAACACGGCACCCGTTCATATATATATCCGTATAAGGATGATGTTGATGCGGCGATAAATACCTATATCGCCTATGAGCGTTACGTTATGCGTGATGATGCTTTGCAAATGCTTTCCGAGGTTCCGGCTGACAGTCCCTATCGGAAAAGAGCCGATGAGCTTGTGGCTATGCTTGAGCCGCTTCCTTCTCTGCCTAAGGAAAGAGTTTCTTCTACTTCGTTTATGAGAGAGTTTTTAACAAAGAGGACGTAAACCGTAATGGCACAAAAAAGCGAAAAGAGCTTCCTGGTTGAAGCGTCTATAATATCTTTATCTAATTTTGCTGTTAAAATAATAGGGGTGCTGTTCAGCATCCCTTTAAGCAATTTTATGTACGGAGGTATGGAGGTCTTCAACGCCGCCTATTCCGTATATGCTATGCTTTATATGATATCAACAGCAGGTTTGCCCGTTGCGACCTCTCGTCTCGTTGCGGCGTCCGCAAAAAGAGGCAGAGCTAATGAAGTAAAGCGTACATTTAAGCTTTGTCTGCTTTTGTTCGGAATCATAGGCTTTGTATTTTCAGTGGTTATGTTCGTCTTTGCAGATAAAATAGCTGTTTGGACAAAGCATTACGACAGCGTTTATGCTATGCGGGTTATTGCGCCCACACTGTTCTTTGTGTGCGTAGTATCAGCCATACGGGGTTATCTGCAGGGCTTACGTAATATGGTTCCCACAGCCGTTTCCCAGTTTATAGAGGCGTTTTGCAAGCTCAGCTTTGGTCTGGGACTTGCGTATTGGTCTAATTTGCGGGGAGACGCTCCTGCAGTACAGGCTGCATACGCCGTTTCAGGTATCACGGTTGGTATGTTTTTGGGAATGATATATCTCGTGGTATATTCCCGATTTTCAAGGAAGGCACAGCCCGTTCTTTCCGACGAAGGGAGCGATAGCACACGCTCTATAGCGAAAAAGCTCATTGCAGTAGCTCTGCCCGTGACTATTACCAGCTCTGCTTTGTATCTTTCTCATTTTGCGGATACCGTTATTATCAAGAAGGCGCTGGTATACGTTGGATATACGGATGAGATAGCGGGAAAGATGTATACCGCCTATACAACAATGGCAACAAAGCTTGCCGACCTTTTGCCTTCTACCTTTGTGTTTCCGATTGCTGTAAGTATCTTGCCTGCAGTTTCCGGGGCGCTTGCGGCAAAGAACAAAAAGGAAGCTGAGGGATATATAAATTCTTCTATGCGTATCAGCGGTCTTATTGCGTTGCCTTGTGCTGCTTTGCTGTTCGTGCTTTCCCGTTCTGCCATCGCAGTCCTTTTCGGGAGCAACAGAGGCGAGGGTATAGAGCTTATGGACGGTAGCGTAGTTATGCCGATAGATATTGCGGCAAAGGGATTGTCTATACTTGCGGTGGGGATATTCTTTATTTCTCTCGTTTCAACGACTAATGCGCTTTTACAGGCTCTTGGTAAAGCTCATTTGCCTATGATCTCTGTTTCTGCAGGTGCGCTTTGTCTTATAATTACCGACCTGCTTTTGGTGACGAATGAACATATATATATTTACGGTGCGCCGATAGGCACCCTCGTTTGCTATATTGTGACGTATTCACTTAATACGTTTTTCTTAAAGCGCTTGGGAGTAAGACCTGTATCGCCGCTTTCGCTGTTTGCAAAGCCTATGCTTTCGGCACTTGTGGCGGGCGGTGGATGCTTTGCCGTTTATGTACTTACAGGTCTCGTCATTGTGTCTGAAGGCAGATTGGCGCATCTTATAAGGCTTGGAGTTTCGGGCGTTGCAGGTGTTGCGGTTTATGCCGCTGTGCTTTTGCTTGTCAGGGGTATTACCGATAAAGAGGTAAGACTTTTGCCGATGGGTGGCAGGATAGCTAATTTTCTTATACGGAGAAGGCTTATGAAAATTACGGAGGGTAGCGATGAGTAGCTTTGATTTTGATAAGGCTGTAAATGATCTGAAAAATAAGTCGGCATACAGCTTTGATGATTTTCGTTTGATTGTGGAGGTTCTTCGTCACGAGCGTGGCTGTCCCTGGGACAGAGAGCAGACCCACAAGAGCATCAGAAAGAATATGATCGAAGAGGCATATGAGGCGGCAGAGGCGATAGATACAGAGGCCCCCGAGCTTTTATGTGAAGAGCTTGGCGATGTAATGCTGCAAACGCTTCTCCACTCAAGTATATCTGCTGCAAACGGCGGCTTTTGCGTTGATGATGTTATTACGGGCATATGTACTAAGCTCATAGTTAGGCATCCCCACGTTTTCGGCGATATAACTGTTAGCAGTACGGGCGAGGTGCTCTCAAATTGGGAGGCTATCAAGCAGCAGACGAAGGGCAACAAAACTGCTATGGAAAGCATTGAGAGCATTTCATCTGCATTGCCTGCCTTGGTAAGAGCCCATAAGATAGGTCAAAAGGCGGCAAAGTACAATTTTGATTTTGCTTCTGCCCTTGACGCTCTTGATAAGGCGGAGGAAGAAATAGTCGAGCTTCGCGCCGCAATAAAAGAGGGGAACTACGAGCACATAGAGGAGGAGGCAGGAGACCTTTTCCTTGCTGTAGTCAACACGGCAAGGCTTGCTGATGTCGATTCAGAGGAGGCACTTCACAAAGCGAATAAAAAGTTTTGCACTCGTTTTGCCCTTGTAGAGAAAATGGCGACAGACGAAGGCGTTACACTAAAAGATAAGAACGAGGAAGAGCTGCTTGAAATGTGGGAAAAAGCTAAGGCAATGACCGAAAATCCCTAAAAAACCAGCTTTTTTTAAGGATTTACTATTGAAATCTTGAAAAATAAGTGCTATAATCCAAATAATGAAATTAATAAGGAGAAAAAAATGAACAAGACAAATCTTATCAACAACGTTAAAGAAGCAGCAGGTATAGACAAGAAACAGGCAGAGAAGGCCGTTAACGCAGTTCTTGAATCTATTCAGAACGCTCTTTGTGAGGGCGACAAGGTTCAGCTTGCAGGCTTTGGTACCTTTAAGGTCAAGGAAAGAGGGGAGAGAACCGGCAGAAATCCCAGAACAAAGGAAATCATAACCGTTCCCGCTTCCAAGGCACCCGCTTTCGTTCCCGGCAAAGCATTTAAGGATGCCGTTAACAAGTAATTAGATTTTCTATACTCAGGGGGTCTTTGCAATGCGACTTGACAAATTTCTTAAAGTGTCACGCATCATTAAGCGACGTACTGTTGCAAACGAGGCGTGCGATAACTCTTACGTTACTGTCAACGGAGCACCTGCAAAGGCCTCTCGTGTTTTAAAGATAGGCGACATTGTAGAAGTAGCTTTTGGTAATCGTACATTGAAGTTCAAGGTGCTTGCTCTTGCCGAGCACGTTGCAAAGAGCGATGCATCTGCGATGTATGAGATAATGGAATGATTTTTCTTTTTTTCGCATACCCTTTATTGAAAGAAATTTAAGGGGTGTGCGATTTGCAGGAAAATCATAATAAGCTTACTTCCTCTGCTATCCTAACAGGCAGAGCTCATTTGTCTTTGACGGGTATCGGCGAGGTGATCAGCTTTGACGAAGGGCTCGTTACGCTTGATTGTCAGGGTACAGTTCTGGCAGTCAGCGGCGAAGGATTATCTATTGTAAAGCTTTCTCTTGAAAGCGGTGAGGTCGGAATATCCGGAAAGATTGATGCGATAGTATATACGGACGAGCAGCAAAAGCGTGGACTTTTTTCCAAGCTTTTCAGATAGTGGTTTTATGTGGCTTGTACTACAGCAAGACCGTGGCAGAGCTTTTTTGGCGTTCTGCTTGTGCGGTTTTATCATAGGCTGCATTTATGATGTGTTTCGTATTGCCCGTACCGTTTATAGCGGTGGGCGGATCAAGCTGTTCTTTGAGGATGTTCTGTTTTGCATAATGGCGGCGCTTGTTTTTGTGGTGTTTGCGTTCAACGTATCGCTGGGAGTCGTCAGGATGTTTGCGGCTATCGGAGCTTTGCTTGGCTTTTTTGTTTACAGGTTTACCTTAGGCGTGTTTACCGTCAGGGTAGCAAGATATGTAAAGGCGCTCTTGACACCGCCATTGAGGAGATTGGTTGTCCTGATTAATCTTGCCCTTGACAAAACGAAGCAGAGGGTATATACTTACCGTAGAGCAAGGCGTGACAGTCGGCTTGCGGCCAAGGGCTTTTAGTATTGATGAGTTGGAGGTGCAAATATGGAGAAACGGAGAAACGGTATCGTTCGAGTAACGGTATACTGTTTGCTTGTGGTTTTTCTTATTGCCATAATCAATCTTCAAATCAATATGAACGAGCTTAAGAGTGTTATCGAGAACTATGATGAAGAGATCATAGCTCTTGAGGATGACATTGCGGAGTACAGGATTTTGCTGAGGACTGAGAAGGACGATGCATATTATGAGCGCCGTGCAAGACTGTTGAATTATCATTTCAGTAACGAGATAATTTTTTACAATGACTTTGCTGAATAGAATTAGCTTGTAAGGCAACGGAGGCTCCGTTGCCTTTATGTTTTTTGAGGTGATACAATGAGAGAGATCAAGGCAAAACAGATAGAGGATACAGTATGCGAGCTGTTCACAAAAGCGGCGGTTAAGCTTCCTAATGACGTATACCGCAGTATGTGGAAAAGCGCAGGTGACGAGACCGACGAGAGGGCGAGGGACGTTCTGTGCAATCTCTGCAAAAATGCGAGAGAGGCAGAGAAGACGGGTGTCCCTATTTGTCAGGACACAGGTATGGCGTTTCTGTTTGCCGAGATAGGTCAGGATGTTCATATAATCGGCGATTTTGAAAAAGCAGTCAATAAGGGCGTTGAGCGTGCATACGTAGATGGCAAGCTCAGGCTTTCCGTAGCGCATCCTATAACAAGGGTCAACACCGGCACTAACACGCCCGCCATTGTTTACACGAAACTCGTGAAGGGCGATAAGGTAAAGCTTACTGCATTGCCAAAGGGCTTTGGCAGCGAGAATATGAGCAGGCTGAAAATGTTTAATCCCACAGCGGGTATAGAGGAAATAAAAGAATTTGTGTATGAAACTGTGCGTATAGCTGACGCAAACCCTTGTCCGCCCATAATAGTAGGCGTAGGTATTGGTGGCAGCTTTGATTACAGCGCTTTTCTTGCAAAGAAGGCTTTGACCCATACCGTAGGTAAACACAGCAAGGAGCACGGTGAGCTTGAAAAGGAATTGCTTGAGGGTATAAATGCCTTGAACATAGGTCCTCAAGGCTTCGGCGGCAAAACAACCTGTCTATGGGTGGGGGTGGAGATGGCACCTACTCATATAGCAGGATTGCCTGTTGCAGTTAACATATCATGCCACGCTACACGTCACGCTTCTGCTGTGTTGTAAGATGTGCACAAAATAATACTGAAATTGCAAAATGCTATTGACAGTTTTGAACTAATGTGTTATTATATAGACACAGGAAATGCTCCTGATATAATACTTTGAGAAGGGAGTGTACCCTGCGGGGTAGGTACTCCGTAGTGGTGCGATGTAAGGTAATGAAATTGAGCATCCTTACCCGTAAGTTTGAGCTTACCGACGATGTCAAGGAACGTCTGCAGAAGAAATTGGACAAGCTTGACAAGTTCTTCCCTAAGGAAACCGAGGCAAAGGTTTCTCTCAAGGAAGAGGGCGGCAAGACCCGTGTTGAGGTTACTATCAGACAGGGCGGCGCCATCTTCCGTGCTGAAGAAGCAGATAAAGAAGTTTATAATGCTATCGACCGTGTTGAAGATGTTCTTGAAAGGCAGATAAGAAAGAACAGGACACGTCTTGAGAAAAAAATGCATTTTGCTAAGGACACCTTCGCTGATGTTGGCGCAGATGATGTAGAGGAAGAGCTTAAGATATCCAAGGTTAAAAAGTTTGAGATATCTCCTATGTCCGTTGAAGAGGCAATAATGCAGATGAATCTTTTGTCTCACGAGTTTTATGTGTTCAGGAATTTTGACACAGGCGCTATTAATGTAGTATATAAGCGCAAAGGTAGTGATTACGGTGTTATAGAGCCTATTGACTAAGCGATTGAAATAGTATATAGACAGTCTTTTGTTGCGCCGAGCGTTTTTACGCTCGGCGCTTTAGTTTTGACAAAATATATTGATATCGTGTTTATTTTGTGTTAAGATAAAAGGTATAGTATTAAGGTGTAAAGGATGTATATAGATGATATTTGTTGCAAGCTGTCTTTTTGGCATGGAAAAGTTCGTGGCAGAGGATATTGACGCTCTCGGATACAAAAGGCTTGAGACCATAGATGGCAGAGTTGTTTTTGAGGGCCCGCCGGAGGCGGTCGCACGCTGTAGTGTCAATTTCAGGTATGCGGAGAGGCTTTTTCTCAGACTTGCGGAGTTTGACGCACGTAGCTTTGATGAGCTTTTTGAGGGAGTAAAAGCTATTCCCTGGGCAGAGTATATCGCCAAGAATGATGCTTTTCCTGTCAAGGGGCACGCAGTGAAATCAAAATTGTTTTCAGTGCCCGGCTGTCAGAAAATAGTAAAGAAGGCAATTGTTGAAAAGCTGAAAGCGACTTACAGCATAAACACTTTTCCTGAGAGCGAAACCAAGGTACAGATAGAGTTCTTTATACTAAAGGATAAGGCGTCTATTATGATAGATACCTCAGGTGTTGGCTTGCACAAAAGAGGTTACCGTACCGAGGCTAATGACGCCCCACTGAGGGAGACCCTTGCGGCGGCTCTTGTTAAGATGTCCCGCCCCCGTGAAAACGTGATAACCGTTGACCCTCTGTGCGGTAGCGGTACCATCCCCATTGAGGCGGCGCTTCTTGTTACCAACACTGCACCCGGCTTGAACAGGCGCTTTTCGGGGGAGGAGCTGGGGTTCTTCCCACAGCGGTGCTGGGCTGACGCGAGAGAAGAGGCGGCATCTCTTGTAAAACCGTGGGATGGTGGAATATATGGCTTTGATATCGATCCGCGCTGTATAGAGATCTCAAAGCAGAATGCAAAAAGGGCAGGGGTCAGCTCCCTTGCAAGCTTCGGCGTGGGCGATGTCCGCAGCTTTAAATCGCCCCTTGAAGGAGCCAGAGGTACTATTGTTTCAAATCCGCCATACGGCGAGCGTATGAGTGATAGACAAAGCGCAGAAAAGCTTTACGGCGATATGGGCAGAGCATTTAAAACCGAGGTGCCGGACTGGCAGATATACATACTTACCTGCAACGAGATGTTTGAACGCTGTTTCGGAAGGCGTGCGGACAAGGCAAGAAAGCTGTATAACGGTATGATCCCTTGCACGTATTATCAATTCTTTAAAAAGAAATAGTTTGTGTCGATTGTTGACCGAAGAATCTTTGTGTGTTTTTCATAAAAACTATTGATTTTTTCGTATAATATGCTAAAATACATATTCGAATAATATATCTTTCAGTAAAAGGAGGAAATTGTTATGAAAATCAGACCTTTGGCAGACCGTGTGGTTATCAAGATGGTCGAAGCTGAGGAGACTACTAAAAGCGGTATTATTCTTACAGGCACCGCAAAGGAAAAGCCCCAGATAGCTGAGGTTATCGAGGTAGGTCCCGGCGGCATGGTTGACGGTAAAGAGATCGTTATGTGTGTAAAGAAGGGTGACAAGGTGCTCACCTCCAAGTACGCAGGTACAGAGGTTAAGTGCGACGGTGAGGAGCTTATCGTTGTCAGACAATCAGATATTCTTGCTATAGTAGAGTAAGGAGGGCATAATCAATGGCAAAAGATATTAAGACGGGTATTGAGGCAAGAGAGGCGCTCGTTAAGGGTGTGGACATTCTTGCTAATGCTGTAAAGATAACAATGGGTCCCAAGGGCAGAAACGTGGTTCTTGATAAGAAATACGGCGCTCCCCTTATAACCAACGACGGCGTTACCATAGCAAAAGAGATCGAGCTTGACGATCCTTTTGAGAATATGGGCGCACAGCTCGTAAAAGAGGTAGCAACCAAGACTAACGATGCCGCAGGCGACGGTACTACAACCGCTACTCTTCTTGCTCAGGCGTTTATCCGTGAGGGTATGAAGAATGTTGCCGCAGGCGCAAATCCCATGGTACTCAAGAAGGGTATTGATATGGCGGTCAAAGAGGCTGTCAAGCATCTTATCGCATCCGCGCAAAAGGTTAATGGCAGCAAGGATATAGCAAGGGTAGGCACCGTTTCCGCAGGTGACGAGCTTATTGGCAACCTTATAGCTGACGCAATGGAGCGTGTAACCTCTGATGGTGTTATCACCGTTGAGGAGAGCAAGTCCAGCGAGACGGGCTGTGAGGTAGTTGAGGGTATGCAGTTTGACCGTGGCTACATCTCTCCCTATATGGTAACCGATACCGATAAGATGGAGGCTGTTCTTGATGACGCTCTCGTTCTTATAACCGATAAGAAGATCACCAATATTCAGGAGATCCTTCCTCTGCTTGAGAAGATAGTTCAGGCAGGTATGAAGCTGCTTATCATTGCCGAGGATGTTGAGGCTGAGGCGCTCTCCACCCTCCTCGTCAACAAGATCAGGGGTACCTTTACCTGCGTGGCAGTTAAAGCTCCCGGCTTTGGCGACAGACGTAAGGATATGCTTAAGGATATCGCTATCCTTACCGGCGGTGAGGTTATTTCTTCTGAGATCGGTCTCGAACTTAAGGATGCTGATATATCTCAGCTCGGCAGAGCGAGACAGATAAAGGTCAACAAAGAAAACACCATCATCGTTGGTGGCGCAGGCGACCCTGCAGAGATAAAGGCACGTGTAGGTCAGATAAGAGCGGCTATAGAGACCACCACCTCCGATTTTGACAGAGAAAAGCTTCATGAGCGTCTTGCGAAGCTCGCAGGCGGCGTTGCCGTTATCAAGGTTGGTGCGGCTACCGAAATAGAAATGAAGGAAAAGAAGCTCCGTATCGAGGACGCCCTTAACGCAACCAAGGCAGCCGTTGAGGAGGGCATCGTTCCCGGTGGCGGCGTTGCTATAGTTAACGCTATCCCCTCTGTTGAGAAGCTTCTCGGCCAGGTAGACGGTGACGTTCTTACAGGTGTTAAGATCGTTATTCGTGCTCTTGAGGAGCCCGTAAGACAGATTGCTGAAAACGCAGGCTTTGAAGGCTCTGTGGTTATCGAGCGTATCAAGACCTCGGGCAAGACCGGCTATGGCTTCGATGCATACAGCGAGACCTACGTTGATATGATCGAAAACGGTATAGTCGATCCTACTAAGGTTACCCGTTCCGCACTTGAGAACGCCGCTTCTGTTGCCTCTATGGTTCTCACTACCGAGACCTTGGTTGCCGACAAGAAGGAAGACGCCGCTGCAGCAAACGCCGCAATGGCAGCCGCAGGCGGTATGGGCGGTATGTATTAATAATCAGCTTGTTTTTTTCAAAGGGCGCATCTGTAAAAGATGCGCTCTTAAGTTTTTATTGACAAATTCGTCCTCGTGTAGTAACATACTACAGTAAACAGTTAATAATATGAAAGGATGTGCTTGTATGGACGGCGGCAGTAGTTATCGATTATCCCTGCTTTTAACTATTAATAATATTCTGCGCAACGTCGCAGTGCACGTCGGCTTCGTTATGTAATAATGCCTCCGATATGCGCCGATGGACGATGCGCAATCAGTCGGAGGTTTTATGATAAAGTATTTTAAATCTACAAACGGTGTTCTTTTTGAAAAAGAAGAATACGAGGAGGGTTGCTGGGTAACAGCGGTTGCGCCGGGTAGCGCAGAGATCGCTATGCTCATCGATCAGTTCTCCATCCCCGAGCAGTTTGTTCGTTCCTCCCTCGACGAGGAGGAGCGTAGCCGTATCGATGTTGAGGACGACTGCACGCTCATAATAGTGGATACCCCTGTCTGCACATCGTCGGATTCCGGCAACGAGTATTCAACTCTGCCCTTTGGCATAATTGTTACCCAAAAAGGAATAGTAACGGTAAGCCTTAGGGAAACAGCGCTTTGCAATTCTTTTATCTCAGGCAATATAAAAGGTGTAAGCACAAAAAAATACAGGCGCTTTGTGCTTAAGCTTCTGTATCAGAACGCCACCTTGTTTTTAACCTACTTGCGTCAGGCAGAAAAAGAGGGCGCCTTTGCAGAAAAGGCGCTGAAGAAAAGCACGGGCAACAACGAGCTTCTTCGCATACTCCATATTGAAAAAGGTCTTGTCTATTTTTCAACAGGCTTAAAGGGTGACGAGGCTGTTCTCGAAAAACTTTTGCGTATGAAATTTATATGCGATTATCCCGAGGATGCCGAGCTGCTTGAGGACGTAATAGTAGAAAACAGGCAGGCTATCGAGATGTGCGCTATCTATAGAGATATACTCTCCCGTACTATGGAGGCGTATTCAGGAGTTATCTCTAACAACCTGAACTCTGTTATGAAGCTATTGGCGGCTATCACTATCATTCTGACCGTGCCGCAGATCGTATTTGCGCTGTGGGGCATCAATACCCCTATCCCATTTGAGTACTCTCCCCTCGGCTTTTGGCTCGTCATTGGTGTTGCCGCAGTAGCCACGGCAATCGCTACCGCTTTTGCTTTCTTTAAAAAGTGGCTGTGATCTACTATCGGGCAGTTAAAGGTTGTATTTGTATATAATTATCCCCATAGCATCCCTTGTTTTAAAACGGTCATGCTGTGGGGATTATTTTCTTCACCGATGTTTGCTTTCTATTTACGGTTTATATAAAAAGCAAAGAACTGCCTCTTATACGGTAAAACTTGACTTTTATAAAGATTAGCGATATAATCACAAAAAATACCCTGCTACCAACTTAGGTAGACAGGGTGCTGCGATACAACGGTAGGCGGTTTAATCCTGCCCCCGAAAGGGGGAATTGCTTATGGAATACTTAATGGCATTGATTATCGTATTGATACTGTTAAACGAACTCCAAGGCAAAAAGAAATAACCGCCCAAGCTACCAACTGAAAGCGGTTAATTCTTTAACCCGTTAATTTGGGGCAAACCGTCTATCGGTAGCACCCTTTCTATACATAGTATACCACAAATTAAGCGTTTGTCAACACTTTCTTGGCAAACATCGAATCTTGCTCGCAGGAGCAAAAACGGTAGGGTGGGTTGCACCCGAACCTAAACGCCTGCGGAGATCGTGTAAGGCCCTTCGTCCTCGAAGGGCGGCGGTCGCAGAAGCAGGAAAGATGAATTATATTCGTCCGCAACAAGAAGACTCTTCGTTAGATGAATTATATTCGTCCGCAACAAGAAGAATTTCGTTAAAAAATGCTCGTGACTGAAATCATTGAAAAATTGAAAAGGAGATAGAAACCATGAAAAAGTTTATTACAACAATACTTGCAATCGTTTTTCTTCTCACCGGATGTAACGGTGTGACTGAAAATAACAGCAGCAACGACATAAGCAACGATATAAGTTCCGAAGAGAGCGTTGAGAGCGTAGGAAGCGTAGAGAGTAGCGAAAGCTCCGAAAGCTCTGACACGAGCTTTGAAAGCAGCGAAGTATCCGACAGCTCCGAAGAAAGCTCTGAGAGCGTTAGTTCCGAGGCTTCTTCTGAAGAGGCTTCTGAGGATATAAGCTCTGAAGAGAGCAGGGAAGAGGAGCCTTCTTCTCAGCCCGATAGCAGCGAGGAAGAAAAAAATGAAGATCCTTCCTCTTCTCCTGTTGAAAGCGAGCCTCCTGTTGGTGGCGGAGATAACGGGAATGAAAGTAAGCCCGAAGAGGATGCTTCTTCTTCTGCTCCTGTTGAGAGTGAGCCCGAGAAGGATGAGAGTAAAGTCGAAGACGTTTCTTCTGTGCCCGATGTGAGCGAGCCGGATGTGAGTGAGCCGGATGTACCTGTTGTTCATGTTCATAGCTATTCTTCCATAGTTTACGAGCCTTGGTGCGGCGAAGAGGGATACACCGAATACACTTGTGAATGCGGTCATACTTATAAAGCGGATTACACCGCTGCTCTTACCCACGACTACGGCGAATGGAAGGTGGTAGAGAACCCTTCGACCACAAAAGAAGGTAAGCAAAGAAGATTATGCAAAATTTGTAATAAGTTTGAGTACGAGGCTATTCCCAAAATAGTCGTAACCATTACCAAATCAGACCTTGATTTTATGGCAGAGATAGCGCTGGAATACCTTAACACCAGACGCGCCGAAAAGGGCCTTCAGCCTCTCGTTACCGGTCCCATTGCTCATCAGATGGCAAGCGAGAGAGCAGAGCAATTGAGCGAGTATTTTTCTCACGAACTCCCCGATGGAAACGGCGGGTCTCATACAATGTACTGGAAATACCAGTACAACAAAGATAGCGAACGCGGAGATTATATGCCGGCTGTTACTGGCGAAAACATTGCCAGATCGTCTTCGTTCAACGAGGACCTGTTCGTAAACAAGGAGTACGACCTTAGAATTGAGGCTCGCGGTATGATAAGCGGATTTGAGACAAGCCCCGGGCACTGGGGTGACCTGATGGACGACAGATATACGGCTTGCGGCATCGGCTTCTATATCGAGCAAGTTTCCGTGGGTAAGTTCAATGTCTTCGTTTGCGTAATGACTATGGATAAGCTTTACGGAACCGACGCCCAGTAAAAAACAACTTGCTCGCAGGAGCAAAACAACTTAACATCAACGATAACAAGACGGTTAACTAAGGTTAGCCGTCTTTTTACATACACAAAACAACTTTTAGAAAGGATGAAACCTATGAAGAAAAGAATATTAAGCATGGTCTTAACCTTGGTTTTGTTGATGGGGACCTGCTTAACAGCAATTCCTTCGTTTCAAGCCTCAGCCTCCTTTCAGAGTGGTGACGTAGTAACGATCACTGAAAAGGACGGCGGTGCGATTTATCCTGAAGGAAGCCCTGTGCTGTTCGGAAACGATGTGGCAAAGTATTTTGCCTCCGCTATGAGTGCTACTAACTCAGCACAGACAGCGGAATATTTTGCGTGGTGTGCGAGCTATGGCGTTACTGATTAACAAAGCATAAGGAAGGACCGGGCGGCCCTTCCTTAAATGCTTGATAACGCTTTTTTATATCCCACCACGCAAAGCGAGCAGCCTCGTATATCTCCTCGTAGTCCAATGCGTAGGCGAGATTCCTTATAAAATTACTAACCTTGGCTGAAAAGTTAGCAAAAGTTATTTCATTGCGTTTTCGGCGTTCTGGATCATCTTCTTAACCATCTGACCGCCGATGCTGCCTGCCTGCTTTGCAGTAAGGTCGCCGTTGTAACCCTTGTTAAGGTTAACGCCAACTTCGTTTGCAGCTTCCATCTTAAACTTATTCATAGCTTCCCTTGCGTCGGGAACTAAAGTCTTCTTCATAGTTATTCTCCTTAAACTGTTTGTGTTGTTATATCTTCAGAGGTTTTTGCCTCGTTGATATTATGTGATTTAATCGTAGAAATATACTGTGATTTTTTGGAAATCAAAATATAGCCTTAATACTTGACCCTTTACATTTGTTATGTTAAAATGCTTTTAAGCATCAGAAACAGATTGAGGCACTCTAACCGATGGCTGTTTTCGTCTTTTGATTGCCTGATATATACTCATTCATCCCGTAAATCCTTTGCCCGAATATTACGCAAATACCTTGACAGCTTGCTATATGAATGATATAACAAAGACAAATCATAGTTACGGCACTTTTTGCCTGCCAAGCTTGCCTTAAGCAAGGACGGCGGCATAGGTAATTCTAATTTTTGGGTTTGTGTCGTATTACCGTTATTGAAATAGAATCTCTTGCGCATTCAGAATGGAGGCACACTCTATGACTAAAAAAACAATTTGTATTATGCTGGCATTCATGATGGTTGCCGCTTCGTTCTTTACCGGTTGCAAGTACGCCGACAAGGATAATTCTTACAGCTCTGTTGTTGCCGATAGCACTGACAATAGCTCCGTGGAGGTATCTGAAGAGGCATCCGATGAAGCCTTTATCCCGGAAAGCTCCGAGGAGATAAGCGACGTTTCCGAGAATAGTGGAGATGCTTCTGAGGACATAGACAGCTCTGAACCCGATAGCTCTGAGGTAGAGGAGTCTAATGACAGCTCTGTATCTGATGACAGTTCCGTATCCGATGACAGCTCTGTACCGGATGATAGCTCTGTGCCCGATGACAGCTCCGTGCCTGATGACAGCTCTGTACCCGATGATAGCTCTGTACCTGATGATAGCTCTGTGCCCGATTACAGCTCTGTGCCTGATGATAGCTCCGTGCCTGATGAGAGCTCTGTACCCGATGATAGCTCTGTACCTGATGACAGTTCTGTGCCCGATGATAGCTCTGTACCCGATGATAATTCTGTACCTGATGATAGCTCTACTCAGATAAATACCGAAATAGAGATAGACAAGAGCAAGCCCGAGGGGTTTTATGACGGATATGGAATACTAAAGCAAACAGACGGCTCTTCTTTTATCTACTACGCTCAGACAGACAGCGCCTATGCAAGCCATCCCTATGCGGGCACTAATATAGGTCGTGCAGGCTGCGGACCGACTTGTATGGCCATGGTTGTATCCAATTTTACCGATACCATAATAACCCCCGAGATAATGTGCGATTGGGCTACCGCTCGCGGATATGCGGTGCCGGGTCGCGGCACTGCCTATGCTATGTTTCCCGAGGCTTGTAAAAAATACGATATAGAGTGTTCTTATCTGAGGTATAACGAAAAGGACAAAATCAAGCAGGCGCTCAGAGACGGTAAACTCATAATGTGTATCGTAGGCATCGGAGACTTTGCAGGAAACAGGCATTTTCTGTTGATTAGAGACATAACGGATGACGGAAAGCTTCTGGTTGCGAACAGCTATAAAGGCAAGGACGGCTTGGTTGAGTGGGACTACAACAGAGTGTTCGGTCAGATAGAAGAAGCGACGCTGTGGGTGTTTAGCAAATAAAGATACACAGAGGTATAAAACCCTATAGCTGACAAATAACGTGCGAAAAGCCATTATAAGCTTTGCGTTTGGAGCATATTTCGTTGGTGAGACAAAAACAGCTCAAACGATATAAAAAACAATAAAAAAGAAGGAAAAAGGTATTGACAAGGGGGGGAAGATGTGGTATATTAAGAGCCGTTGCGGCGCTGAGCGCTGTCAGCGAGGACAAGTATAACTCGGTAAGCGAGAGACAGTACCGAAAGGGATTGAGTAGAGCAAAGCACAAAGGGCTTGGGTAGGCAAGGCGACGGAAAAAGCGCAGAGGGCGCCACCGAGAAAAAAGTGCGAAAAAAGTTCAAAAAAATTCAAAAAAGGTATTGACAAACGCAAAAAAGAGTGATATACTAACTGAGCCGCTTGAGGGACGGGTCGAAAGGCGCGGAGGCAGAGCGGAGCGGACATTGAAAATTGAACAACAAAGAGACAAACAAAAAGTTCTCGAAAATTCCTTTAAGAGATTAAAGAGAAAACACACTTTACAGAGTAAGTATAAAGTAAGCAGAGCGAAAACAACTCTTGATTGTATGCACGGCGAAGTCCGTGATATAATACAAATAATAAAGAGTTTGATCCTGGCTCAGGTTGAACGCTGGCGGCGTGCCTAACACATTCAAGTCGAACGGAGCTTGTTTAATTAATCCTTCGGGAAGCGTTGAATAAGCTTAGTGGCGGACGGGTGAGTAATGCATGAGCAACCTGCCTTTATGAGGGGGATAACACCGGGAAACCGGTGCTAATACCGCATGTGTCATTTGGGTGGCATCACCTGAATGAGAAAGGAGCAATCCGCATAAAGATGGGCTCATGTCTGATTAGATAGTTGGTGAGGTAACGGCT
>JAFXEB010000025.1 GCA_017521025.1 Clostridia bacterium
AGGAGCTGGGCATTTCACAGCGCACAGTTAACGAGGCTAAGCTGAAGAACAAAAGCATCGTTACGAAGAAGATCGGCAAGCGTTGGTTTTGGGCGATCCCCGATAGCGCCGAAGAAACGGCATGAAGATTGTAACATTGCAAAGTGTCTCTGTCGCAAGGTTGAAGCTTGCAGCCTTTGGGAAGATCACGCACAGTGTCACTTGCATTGTTGCATTGTTTGGGAAAAAAGAGGCGTATTTTCCCAATAACTTATTTTGAAGCGGGTTAAAGCGCTGGGGACTAAAGTCCTTTTTGCGCCTTCACATCAGCCCGCAACTGCGGACTGTGAGGGGATTTTCGAAAGTTTTCGCAGGGGGACTTTTTTCGATGTTTGTCCCCTTTGTGGCACCGCATTTTTTATAACAAAAACACCTAAAAAGGAGAAAATCTATGAGTAAAATGACAGACATTCGTTTCAGATTACAAATTGCAGGAGGTAATATGCGTATGATCAAGAGAGACGTTTTCGAATATTTCAAGAAGGAGCCCGACGTGATGCAGGTGAAAGACGTGGTGCGGCTGCTTCACTGCAGTAAGAATACCGTGTACAAGCTGATCCACGAGGGGCGCATCGACAGCATCAAGATCGGTCGGAATATTCTGACTCCCAAGACCGCGCTGGTGGAAATGATGGTGAACGAACGGTATTATCAAATTATTTCTCCGTATAGTCCCGATTCTCTCTGGACTATGAAGGAGCGTAACCGTATAATTGCTTCGAATAAGAAGTCAACACAGAAGGAGGCTTAACTATATGAAACGAATCACAGGGCGGCTCGCTGAGGACAAGGGTAAATACTATGCGGTGATCAATCTGTCGGCAGTGGACGGCAAGCGAAAAACGAAGTGGCACACGCTGAACCTTGAAGCAAAGAAGGGCAACAAAAAAGAGGCACAGTATCGCCTGGGTCAGATACTCGATAAGTACAACGCGGGTGACGTGCATCTCGCAGAGACGATGACTCACGCCGACCGTGAGCGCAACCGACTTGCCAACACGAAGATGCTGGACTACCTTGACGAATGGCTGGAGGGACATCAGCACGACATCGAGCGGGAGACCTACCACCAATACAAGCGCTATATCGACGGGCGGATCCGCGAGTTCTTCACGCCACTCGACCTTACCATCAAGGGCCTGTCGGGGGATGAGATCAATGAGTTCTACACCTACCTTCGCAACGCGGGGCTGAAGGGCTCCACAGGTCAACGCTACCACGGTGTGCTCCATAAAGCGTTCAAGGATGCGGTGAAGCGGCGGATCATACCGAGCAACCCCGTTGACCAAGCCAACCGACCGAGGAAGGAGCAGTTCATCGCCGCCTACTACAACGCTGAGGAAGTGAAGCAGCTGATCGAGCTGGTCAAGGATGACGAGATCTATATTCCCATCCTCCTTGCCGCTTACTATGGGCTCAGGCGGAGCGAGGTGATCGGGCTGAAGTGGTCGGCGATCGACTTTACCGAAAACACGCTGACCGTCCGTCACACCGTCCACTCCACCGAGGAGGGCATCGTCGCCAAAGACAGACTGAAAACAAAATCCTCCTACCGCACGCTGACGCTGGAGCCCTTCGTGCGAGGGGAGCTACTACGTCACCGTGAGAAGCAGGAGCACATGAAAAAGGTGATGCGCTCGGCGTACTCGAAGGAATATACCGACTATGTCTGTGTGGACGCACTCGGCAAGCTGTACGATCCCGACTTTGTCACCGGACACTTCGGACAGCTATTAAAGAAGCATAATCTGAAGAAGATCCGATTCCATGATCTGCGCCACTCCTGCGCCTCGGTGCTCCTCGCCCAAGGCGTTCCAATGAAGCAGATCCAGGAATGGCTCGGACATAGCGATATGAGCACCACAGCGAATATCTATAGCCACCTCGATGCCGTGACAAAGGCAGACACCGGCGCAGCAATGAGTAAAGCGTTGGGGTGAGAATGGCATAACGAAAGGGCTGACCACGCGGTCAGCCCTTGTTGTGTTCTGTTCGATAAATTTGATTCTACCGTTGACCATTACCTATATGAATCAAAGGATTTTTCTGCAGATAACACATCCATCAATTTGCTGACACACTTCAAATCCGTTCTTTTTATACATGGTTAGAGGACCATGATATGCGTGATTTTCGTTGTGTTCAAATGGATATGCCTCTAATAAATCAAATCCATCCGTCTTTGCTTCTTTACACACATATTCAAGTAAAGCGGTAGCAACACCGCAGCCTCTATACTCTGGTGAAACAGAAAAGCAAACAATAGATTTTATTTTCTCACCGTTATCAGGTACTTCTTCTGGAAAATTAAAATTGACATTATTATATGATTCTTTATTATTTGAATTGCACCATCCAACAACCTTTCCATCAACATATGCTAAATATCCTTGCATACGACCGCTTTTTATAAAACTTATGGCTTGCTTTCTGTTAAATTCAGCGCAATCTCTATCGCAATTCCAAGCCCGTTTCTTTTGCAACTCACTATCCCAATGATAGCACATGCAATAACATCCGCACCATTCATCATTGTCTGAAAATGCATCTTTATCAAAATAAGATAACCAATCTTCCAATAATTCATGTGTTAGTTTACAAACAGATATTTCCATAATGAATCCTCCGTCTAATTCTTGTTTTTCAAACTAATTATATAATAAAATGAAAGACCTTAATTCTCGAAATTTCAAAAATTATAATTTGTACATTTTATATCTGTCATTTCGATGATCAATTACATATCCGTAGGTTCGGAGGTTCTTTTCGGCTATATAATCGATAACATCAGCCCTCAAATCATCGTCTGACAAACCATATTTTTCACAAAACCACAAGTTGATTTTTTCAGAACTTACGTTGCAACCGTTATTACGCATAAAAGCAATTAGGTTCTCAGAAACAGTTTTAATAAATAGATGTAAATATTGTGTTCCTAACGAATTCTTTTTGTATACATTATGTTCTGTTTCAAGAGTTAGAAATCCATATTCTAAGAAACGCTTTCCAAGAGGATTTTCATCTATTGTTTCCGCAAGATAACAAGGAGACGGAGTATAAAGATCAATTACAAGTTGAAATTTTTCAAGAGTTGTAAATTCAATTTTAGTTTCTGTAAAACTAAAACTCCATCCTTTAAATTCAGGATGATTCTCTTCAAACTGAAGAATAAAACCCGTTTTATCAAGTGGTTTTTCAGTTAAAAATGAATCTTCATAATACTGATTTATTGTCATAAGCTGAGCGTCGTTATATCTTTTACCACTAATCGGGTCGATGTAATGTAATCTGGCAACAAATTTTATTTTATTCATAAAAACCCCTTTTTTGTTCTTCTCAAACTTGGAATAAAAAGCCGCAAGACTCCTATGTCCTGCGGCTTCTTTTCGCGGCAGATGCCGCATTTGGCGCAGAGGGAGGGATTCGAACCCTCGTGTGGTTTCCCACAAACTGATTTCGAGTCAGCCCCGTTATGACCGCTTCGATACCTCTGCGTATTTGGTTGTGTTTGAATTTTGCACGGCTTTTGCAAGGCCGATGGTGAAATGCTGTCATCCAAAATTCAAGAAAAATGAAGCATTTGGGAGGAAATCGGAGAAAACAAGAGCTTTTGCAAGGTGCAGAGTGATAAGCACGGCTACCTTTCGAGTCAGCCCCGTTATGACCACTTCGATACGTCTCCGTATTGTTATTTAGTTATTTTTTTATTTTTAAGTCTCTTCTACACTCTTACACGGGGCGCCCCGTTATGTCCTGCCCGGGTGAGGCGAAAAAACCTGCACATCCGTTGGTGTTTGATTTTTTCGACCGCGGCACCCAAATCTCCTCGCTGCATCCGCCACAGGCGGCGCTTCGGAGATTTGTCCACTTCGATACGTCTCCGTATTATTTGGTTGTTGGTGTCTTGCTTTTGCCTTGCAAAAAGCGAGGTACCTTTATTTATTATATTTATCTGTTCGGATTTGTCAAGGGGAATATATTTATCTGTTCGGATTTGTCAAGGGGAATATACTTATCTGTTGGGATTTGTCAAGGGGAATATACTTATCTGTTGGGATTTATCATGTAGATTTGCGGGGTGGGTTCAGAGGTTGCGGGGTGGGTTCAGAGGTTGTGGGGGAACGAGGTGGTTGATGATGGGACGAGACCTGCTGTGGGCGCAGAGCCGTCTTTGATTTCGCACGGAGGGGAGCTACCCTTTTGTGTGCTACTTAAAATATCTGCCTGTTTGCTTCAGGTACTCCACCAGCATACCGGGCCAATCGGTCTGGATGATATCAAAGCCCTTATCGGCGAGCCAGCCCCAGCCCTTATCCATGTCCTCGGAGAGGGCGGTGTCGTCGGAGTGGCCGGCGGCGAGCTGGGTCTTATAGTTATAGATTATGCTGTTGACCCACACGAGCTTGCCGTCGCCGTGCATAGCGCTGATAAAGCTGTCGCTTGCCACTTCTGCCTCCTCGGAGGCGAAAAGCACCTCGGCGCCCACGTAATTCACGTTGCGCTCCATCAGCTCGGCGTGGCGGGGGTGGCTGTCCCTTACTATCGGCATAAAGGGGAGGTCGGGCGCAACACGCTCCAGCGTGTGGAGCACCGTGTCGTTCAGGTGGCTTTTGACAAGCACTCTGTCCGTAGCGCCCGCTTTCTTTACCGCCTCATATATTGCCTCGGGGTTGTCCCAGAACTTGTCCACGTTGATATAGCACCTGCCGCCGAAGCAACAGAGCAGCTCCTCAAAGCGCTCTATACCGAACTGGGTGGGCACTCCGTCCTGATTGGTATAGCGCAGGGACTCTATCTCGGCATAGGGCAGGGTATTAAGGCGGCGGTCTATGCCCAGATGGGGCTTTTCCATACCCGGATGGAAGACGATAAGGGTGCCGTCTGCGCTGATATCCACGTCGGTCTCTATCATATCTGCCCCCTGCTTCAGCGCCGTTTCGTAGGCGGTAAAGGTGTTGCAGGGGATGTTGCCCCCTGCCACTCCACGGTGGGCAACGGTTATTATATGCTGTTTTGCAAGCTCAAACAGGCTCATACAGCGTCTCCTTTCTGCTTAAAGGGGCTTTGCCTTTATCTTGTTATACTGCCTTGGGTACTCGACAGGGGTGGGTCGCAGCTTTTCTATTATTATTACGCAATGGTCCTCGCCACGGGGCACGGGCGTGGGGATTATCGCCTTAAGCCTGCCGCCGAGACGGGCGATGCCTTTTTCAGCCTCAGCCGCCTCCGCCTCTCCCGTAGCGCCCTTCATAGCGGCGAATATACCGCCGACCTTAACGTAGGGCAGACAAAGCTCTGCCAGCATATTAAGCCTTGACACCCCACGGGACACGGCGATATCGTAGCTCTCACGTCTGTCCTTTACAAGCTCCTCGGCTCTGCCGCAGAGGATGCTTATACCGTCGATGCCTGCTATCTCTGCGGTCTCCTCCACAAAGCGCAGCTTTTTTGCGGTGCTGTCCAGAGCGTGCACCTCAGCCTCGGGCACCGCCGCTCCGATGACCAGCGAGGGGAAGCCGCCGCCGCAGCCTACGTCCACAACGGTCTTGCCCGTAAAGTCCACGGCCCTCACAAGCCCTAAGCAGTCCGCAAAGTGGAGCAGTGCCACGTCCTCGTCTGCGGTCAGGGCGGTGAGGTTGTACTTTTTGTTCTCCTCCTGCAATCGCACTCCCACGGTCTCGAGTCGGCTAAGAACCTCCTCGGAAAGCTCTATTGGGCTGTATTTCTTTGTCAGCTCTTTTAGTGTCATTCTTCACTGTCTCCTCTGTGGGAAAGGTATATCAGCAATACGCTGATATCCGCAGGGCTGATGCCCGATATGCGGGACGCCTGCCCTATGCTTTGGGGGCGCAGCTTTTCAAGCTTCTGCGCCGCTTCAAGCCTTATGCCCTTGATGGCGGAATAGTCTATATCCTCGGGTAGCCTTTTGTTCTCGAGGGAGGCAAGCTTTGCCACCTCACGTCTTTGCTTTTCTATATACCCCTCGTAGCGTATCTCCGTCTCTACCCTCCGTGCTATGCGGTCCACGGGGGGAGCGGCGTTGCCTTCCAGACGGTAGATGTCGTATATGCTTATGTGGGGGCGCTTAAGAAGCTCCGCCTTGCGGATGCCGCCCACGGTGGGCTCAAAGCCGGCGCTCTCCAGCAGTGCGTCAAGCTCTGCCGTCTTGGGCAGTGACTCGCCCCTCAGGCGGGCTATCTCTGCTTCGATCGCCGCCTTGTCTGCCAGGTAGCGGCTGTAGTGGGCGTCGCTCACAAGACCTGCGGCACGCCCCTTCTCTATAAGCCTGTCCTCGGCGTTGTCCTGACGGAGCAACAGTCTGTACTCGCTTCTGGAGGTCATCATACGGTAAGGCTCGCCCGTGCCCTTGGTCACAAGGTCGTCGATAAGGGTGCCTATATAGCTCTCGCCACGGCTGAGCACCAAGGGCGCCTTACCCTCCAGCTTTAGTGCGGCGTTGATGCCTGCCATCAGTCCCTGCGCCGCCGCCTCCTCATAGCCGCTGCTGCCGTTGAACTGACCTGCGCCGTACAGCCCCGATATAGCCTTGAACTCCAGCGTAGGCAAAAGCTCGGTAGGGTCGGTGCAGTCATACTCTATGGCGTATGCGGTGCGCATAAACTCCGCCCGCTCAAGCCCCTTTATGGAATGTACCAGCTCAAGCTGTACCTCCTCGGGCAAGGAAGAGGAAAGCCCCTGAAGGTACATCTCCTTGGTGTTTTCGCCCATAGGCTCTATGAATATCTGATGCCTCTCCTTGTCGGCGAAGCGCACCACCTTGTCCTCTATGCTGGGGCAGTAACGGGGACCTACGCCCTTTATCTCGCCGCCGAAAAGGGGGCTTCTGTGCAGGTTCTCCCTTATGATTCGGTGGGTCTCGGCGTTGGTGTAGGTTATATGGCAGGAGTGGCCGCCCGTGCTCTTTTCGCTCTCCACCGAGAAGTAGGTGGGCGGCTCGTCGCCTTTCTGCTCCTCAAGGACGGAAAAATCTATGCTGTCTTTGTGTATTCTGGCCGGGGTGCCCGTCTTGAACCGTCTGAGGGGCACACCTATGGCACGGAGCGAGTCGGAAAGCGCCGTTGCCGCCTTGGTGTTGTCGGGACCCGAATCGTAGGCGTGCTCGCCCACTATTATCCTGCCGCCGAGGGAGGTGCCCGTGGCGATTATCACCGCCTTGGCAGGGAAAAAGGCACCAAACGCCGTGACAACTCCCGTCACGGCTCCGCCCTCTGCCCTTATCTCCACCACCTCGGCCTGTATCACCTTAAGGCGAGGCTCCTTTTCGAGGGTTGCTTTCATATTGTCCTGATACCTTCTGCGGTCAGACTGCATACGCAGTGAGTGCACCGCAGGTCCCTTGCTAAGGTTAAGCATTCGGCTTTGCAGCATCACCTTGTCTGCCGCCTTGCCCATTTCGCCCCCCAACGCCTCTATCTCGTATACCAGATGACCTTTGCCTGTGCCGCCGATGGAGGGGTTGCAGGGCATATTGCCCACAAGGTCCAGAGACAGGGTGAATATCGCCGTCTCGTGCCCCATACGGGCGGCGGCAAGCGCCGCTTCTATACCTGCGTGTCCTGCGCCTATTACAGCCACCTCAAGGGCTGTGGCATTGTACGTCCTCATAATATGTATGCCTCTCTTTATTTCCCCACGCAAAAGCGGGAGAATATCTCGTTTACTATATCCTCGCTTACCTGCCTGCCCTCAAGCTCTCCGAGAGCGGCGATAGCCTCCTCTATATCAAAGCCTGCCACGTCCTGAGTGTAGCCTGCCCTCAGGGCATCAAGGGCACGCTCTACCGCCCTTGCCGCCTTTACTATTGCGCCGTGCTGACGGGCGTTCACCACCGTCTCGCCCATATCACGCTGTATGCCGCCTTCACTGTACAGCGCTGTCACGGCGGCGGTAAGCTCCTCAAGCCCCTCGCCTGTTACCGCAGAAAGCCTTACGGTCGGGAAGGGCAGGTCTGAGTAGTCGCCCACAGAGCCCTTGTCGCACTTGTTGATTATACCTACCGTAACGGCTGTCTTGCCTGCGGCGTTGATATGCTCTATGACCTGTCTGTCCCCCTCGTCCGCAGGGCGTGCTCCGTCAAAGACCGCCAGCACAAGCTCCGCCGACTCAAGACTGTCTATGCTCTTTTGTATGCCTATACGTTCTATTTTTCCGCCACCCTCACGGATCCCTGCGGTGTCTGCAAGGTGCAACAGTATATCGCCCAGCGTTACGCTCTCCGTCACCACATCACGGGTGGTACCCGCAATATCCGTTACTATGGCACGCTCCTCCCCCGCAAGCAGGTTCAAAACCGAGCTTTTGCCTACGTTGGGACAGCCGACTATGGCGCATTTCACACCCTCGGTAACTGCCTTGCCGTAGCGGTAGCCCGACGCAAGCCCGTTAAGCTCGCCGCCTATCCGCTCAAGCTCAGCCATAAGCTCGGGCACGGCGTAGTCCGTCAGATCCTCCTCGGGATAGTCAATGTAGGCGTAAACCGATGCGGCTATGGCAGTGAGTGCGTCACTGCAGACGTTTATGCGCTTGGTAAGAGCGCCGCCAAGCTGCTTTATGCCGATGGTGAGACAGCTATCGGTCTTTGCCTCTATAAGCAGACCCACCGCCTCCGCCTGTGACAGACTGAGCTTGCCGTTTATAAACGCCCTCTTGGTAAACTCGCCTGCCACCGCAGGAAAGGCGCCTACCGCCACGGTAGCCGCAAGGAGCCGCCTTGTGGCAAGTATGCCTCCGTGGCACATAAGCTCTGCCATATTCTCGCCTGTGTAGGAGGCGGGGGCAGGGTACAGCACCGCTATACCGTCATCAAACTCGCCACGCTCGTCACGGAAGGTACCGTAAACGGCACTGCGTGGCGCCCTTTCGGCAAGGGGGGTGCTCCCCTTTGGGCAGAAAACACGCTCAGCAACCGCAAGTGCGTCCTCCCCCGACAGCCTTATTATAGATACGGCACCGACCCCGTGGGGAGTGCCTATGGCGCTTATCGTCCTCAAAACACTACCTCCCCATTAAGGTCTACCGCCTCAGGAAAAAGCTTGCCCCGACGGTTAAGCCCCTCAAAGCCGCCCTGCCTGAGCCCCTCGTATACCGCTATGGCTACGCTGTTTGAAAGATTAAGGCTCCTGAGGTCGCCGTACATGGGGATGCGCACACAGCTTTCCTCGTTGGCTATAAGCAGGCTCTCGGGTATGCCGGCGGTCTCCTTGCCGAAGACCAGATACACCTCGTCACCGTACTCCACGTCCGAGTAGCACCTCTTTGCCTTGGTAGAGAAGAAATATATCTCCGCTCCGCTGTGGGCGGCGGCAAAGTCCTCCCACCCGTCATAGAAATGCAGGTCAAGATACTGCCAATAGTCAAGCCCCGCCCTTTTAAGGTGCTTGTCGTCCACGTCAAAGCCCAACGGACGTATCAGGTGGAGGGAGCTGCCCGTGGCGGCGCAGGTACGGGCGATGTTGCCCGTGTTCTGGGGTATCTCAGGCTCAAGCAGTACTACGTTTATCTTCTTCATAAATCGGCTCACTTTCAAATGTTGCAAACATATCCGTTTACCATTATACCTCTTTTTATCTCGTTTGGCAATTATTTTTTATAAAACGCTTTCAATTTGGGAAAATATATTGTATAATAGTATAATCAATATAAAAGGGGAGGACTTGCTATGTCCCTTATGTCAAAGATTTTCGGTACATACAGCGAAAGACAGGTCAAAAAGATACTGCCGCTGGTTGATAAAATAGAGTCCCTTGCTGATAAGTACGCAGCTATGGACGATGCTGCACTTTCGGCACAGACCGCCGTTTTCAAGGCGAGCCTTGCAAGCGGCAAGAGCCTTGACGATATTCTGCCCGATGCCTTTGCCGCCGTGCGTGAGGCGTCTACCCGTGTGCTTGGCAAAAGGCATTACAGGGTACAGCTTATCGGCGGTATCGTCATCCATCAGGGCAGAATAGCCGAGATGAAGACGGGCGAGGGTAAAACTCTGGTTGCCACCCTGCCTGCCTATCTTAACGCACTTACGGGCAAGGGCGTGCATATCGTTACCGTTAATGACTACCTTGCCAAGCGTGACAGCGAGTGGATGGGCAGTATATTCCGCTTTATGGGTCTTTCCGTGGGTCTTATCGTAAATGGGCTCACCACTGAGGAGAGGCAGGCGGCATACAATGCCGACATCACCTACGGCACCAACAACGAGCTTGGCTTTGACTACCTCCGTGACAATATGGCAGTTTATAAGGAGCGCACCGTACAGCGTGGGCACGCCTTTGCCATAGTGGACGAGGTGGACTCCATACTCATAGACGAGGCACGCACGCCTCTTATCATATCGGGCCCGGGCTCCGATAGCGACCCTCTGTACGAAAAGGCTGACGATTTTGTGCGCCGCCTCCGTGTGAAGCGCATCAAGGAGATAGACGCCAAGGAGGATCAGGAGAATGTGGACGCCGACTACATCGTGGATGAGAAGGCTCGTACCGCAGTGCTGACGGGCGAGGGTCTTCGCAAGGCGGAGAAGCATTTCGGGGTTGAGAACCTTGGCGACCCTGAGAACAACGCTCTTATGCACCATCTTAACAACGCAATCCGTGCCCGTGGCGTTATGCAGAGGGATGTGGACTACCTTGTGAGCGATGGCAAGGTGCTTATTATCGACAGCTTTACGGGGCGTGTTATGCACGGCAGACGCTTCTCCAACGGCTTGCATCAGGCGCTGGAGGCTAAGGAGGGCGTTAAGATAGAGCGTGAGAACAAAACCATGGCTACTATCACCTTCCAGAACTTTTTCCGACTATACGGCAAGCTTTCGGGCATGACGGGTACTGCGCTCACCGAGGATGAGGAGTTCCGTTCCATCTACGCTCTTGACGTGGTGGAGATACCCACCAACAAGCCCCTTATCCGTAAGGACCACAACGATCTGGTGTTCACCACCGTTGCAGGCAAATACAGGGCTATACTCAGTCAGATAGCCGAGTGCTACAAAAAAGGTCAGCCCGTGCTTGTGGGTACCGTTTCCGTAGAGAAGAGTGAGGAGCTTTCCGTACTGCTGAAGAAGACGGGCATCCCCCACACCGTGCTCAACGCAAAGCACCACGAGAAGGAGGCGGAGATAGTAGCACAGGCAGGTAAGCTTGGCGCAGTCACCATCTCCACCAATATGGCGGGCCGTGGTACGGATATAATGCTGGGCGGTAACGCCGACTATATGGCAAAGGAGCGTCTGAAGAAAGAGGGCTATGACGAGGCAAAGATATTCGAGGCAACGGGCTTTGCCGAGACGGATGACGCTGAGATACTTGAGATAAGAGAGAAATACGCCGCCTACAACGCTGAGGCAGAGGTGGTTACCAAGGCGGAGGCAGAGAAGGTGCGTGCCGCAGGCGGTCTGTTTATACTGGGTACGGAAAGGCACGAGAGCCGCCGTATAGACAACCAGCTCCGTGGCCGTGCAGGCAGACAGGGCGACCCCGGCGAGAGCCGCTTTTTCCTCTCCCTGCAGGACGACCTTATGCGTCTGTTCGGTGCAGAGCGTGTGCTTAACATGGTTACAAGGCTTGGGCTTAACGAGGACACGCCTATTGATGCACGCATACTTTCGGGTTCTATCGAGAACGCACAGATGCGTCTTGAGGGCAATAACTTTGAGCGCCGTAAGCACGTGCTTGAGTATGATGACGTTATGAACCAGCACAGAGAGGCTATATACAGTCAGCGCCGTGAGGTTCTTGACGGTGCCAACCTGCGTGACAAGATAATGGCTATGATAGCCGACTACGTGGCAGGCGTTATGGACAGGCATATCGAGGGTGACGTGCCTGAGAACTGGCAGTTTGACGCTTTGCGTCAGGAGCTTTTGGGCGTGCTTTGCACCGAGGAGGATTTCCGCTTCAGCGGCAGCGCCCTTGCCTCCCTTACCGCAGAGGATGTGGAGGATATGCTTACCAAGCGTGCAGAAGAACGCTATGCGGCGCAGGAGGCTCTCTTTACCCCAGAGGTATTCCGTGAGGTGGAGAGGGTCGTACTGCTTGAGAGCGTTGACAGGAACTGGATGCTCCATATAGATAATATGGATGACCTGAAGGACGGCATAGGTCTGCTTTCCTACGCTCAGAAGAATCCTCTCACCGAGTATCGCATAGAGGGCGACAGGATGTTTGACAGAATGCGTGGTGAGATACGTGAGGCGACCGTGCGCAAGCTGCTTATGGTGCGCCCCCGTGTTGCTCCCGTAGAGCGTAAGCAGGTGCTGAACGGCAACGCCGTAACAAGCGGCGAAAAGCCTGTTATCAAGCGCACCGTTGTTAAGCGCAAGGAGGAAAAGGTGGGTCCCAACGACCCCTGCCCCTGCGGTAGCGGCAAAAAATATAAGAAATGCTGTATGGGCGGCGGCGAGAGCAAATAAGCTCTCTCCTCCCCTTTGCAGAGGTATATAACGGAAACGAGGGAGGCTTTTGGTATGGGTTTCGGACTTTGCGCCTTGGGCTATTTGTGCCTGATGCTTGAGCATGTGGGGCTTGATTTTTTGGGCTACGTGCTTATCTGCAGGGGCTTTTACGGAGTTTTCGCAGAGCTGAAGGACTACAGAGGCTACCGTGTGGCGTATATCGCCGCCGCCGTGGCTTTGCCCTTCTCCCTCTTTAACCTCTACTCCCTGCTCACGGGCTACACCTCGCTGCCCGAGCTGCCCGGGGTGGCAGTGGCGGTAAAGGGCGTTGCCCTCTCGGTTGCCGCAGTAGTTTGCGCCTTTGCCCACAGCAACAGCACCGCAAGCATAGCGAGAGACGGCGGGGCGTCTTTCTTCTCACTCCGTGCCAAGGCGACGGGCTACCTTACCGCACTGTATATGGCGCTGAAGATAGGTGCCTCCTTCTCGGGGGCAGATGGCAGTCTTGCGGCGGTCATAGTGCTTGGGCAGTTCGTGGTGCTGTTCCTTAACGGGTGGCTGTGCTTTACCTGCTTTACCACTATTACCACAAAAAGCAGGGCAAGGCAAGAGGCAGAGCTAATAAAGCAGGAGTCAGAGGAGATAATAAGAAAAAAGCGTTTTCGTGACGAAGAAAAGGAAGATGACAGATGAAGCTGAGACGTTTTTACGGGGCATATCTTGCGGCAGGCTTTGTGTTCCTGTTTAACCCCATAGTGTCCCTCTTTGATATACTGCCCGACTTTATCGGCTGTCTCCTTATCGCCCACGGTCTTAAGGAGATAGGCGTGCTTGAGTACCGTCTTGAGTCTGCAGGCAGGATAATGTATTACGGGGCAGGAGTGAGCCTTGCACGGACGGTTCTTATGCTTTTCGTATTTGATATGGACTCCGGCTGGGTGCTCAGCACGGTGAGCCTCCTTGGGGTGGCGCAGGGCATCGTGTATATCAGCTTCTTTGTATCCTTTTTCGGCGGGCTCATCTATCTTGCCCAGCGCAGTGACAGCGAAAACGTGCTTTCGGTGGTGGACGGCGTAAAGCTTATCAGCATAGTTTTCGTGCTGGTAAACGTCTTAGCGGCTATATTGCCTCAGCTTGCGGCACTGCCTGAGCTGGCTATAGACTATGACCCCGACAGCTACGGCGGACTTACGCCGGGCAAGCTTACAAGGTATAAGAATTACGCCACCGTTTTGCTGTTAACGGTAAGCACTGCGGCAGGCGTGTGGTGGCTGAGGAGCATACTGAGCTTTATGAAGGGCGTCCGTGCCGACACCGCCTTCAAGGCAAGCCTTGAAAAGCGTTACGGCGACTATGTGGGTGACACCCCTATGGAGGAGACCTATATACGCCTTCTCGGCGCCACCTTGTTTTATCTTTTCGCTCTTGTGTTTTGCACCAACCTTCGCATCTATGACGAGGTAGGCAAGGACTATATAACGGTACTGCCTGCGGCGGTGGGCAGTCTGCTGTTTGGCGTAGCCCACTTCAGGCTTGGGTGCAAAAAGAGTTTTCTCGCCCTTTACGGTGCCGTGGCGGCGGCGCAGGCGCTGTTTATTTGGGTGCTTGACGGCGGCGTGCTTGCCACGGTGGGTAGCGTGGCTCTGTGGGCAGGTGTTGCCCTTTGCTCCTTTACGGCGAGCGGCGCACTGAGAGACAGCCTCCAAAGCGCTTTGGGTCTTAAAGCCGAGGGCAAGGTCTTTGCCCTGCGTTTGGCTATGGGCGTTTACGTTGCCCTTTCCGTCCTGCTTGTCTTTTGGTACCATTCGGCGGTACACAGCATACGGGTGCTGGCTTTTGCGGCGTGGGCAGTGCTTTATCTGCGGTTATACTCCGCCGCAAGGGACGAGATACGCCCCAGACGTAAATTCTGATTTTTTAATGTTTGTGAGGGAAAAGCTATGTGCGGTTTTGCAGGCATATATAAATACAGCGTTCTTACCGAGTCGGATATCAGCTCGGTAAAGGCTATGTCCCACGCCATAAGACACAGGGGACCTGATGATGACGGCATCTTTGTGGGGGAGAAGGCGGCCTTCGGCTTCCGCAGGCTGTCTATTATCGACCTTGCAGGTGGCGCACAGCCCTATACGGAAAAGAACGGGCGTTATACCGTGGTGTATAACGGCGAGATATACAATTACCTTGAGCTCAAGGACGAGCTCAAGGCGGCAGGTGAGCAGTTTGACGGCAACAGTGAGGTAGAGGTAATACTCCGCCTTTACGGACTTTACGGTGCCGCCTTTATCGAAAAGCTCAGGGGTATGTATGCCTTCCTTATCTACGATAAGGAGGAGGGCACCCTTATGGCAGGCCGTGACCCCTTTGGTATAAAGCCTTTGTATTACAGGCAGACCGAGGAGGGCATCGTCTTCTCCAGCGAGCTTAAGGCGTATCTGTTCGACGCCTCCTACAGTGGCTTCACTGCCCACAAGACCCTTACCCAGCACTACCTGACCTTCCAGTACGTTACCGAGCCCGACACCGTAACGGGGGATATAAATATACTGCCCAAGGGCTCTTTTATGCTGGTGAAGGAGGGCAAGGCAGAGATACAGAGCTATTACAAGCCTGTTTTCCGCCCCAATATGAGCCTTGGCTATATGGCAAAGCAGGTAAAGCTCCGTGACGCAATAGAAAGCTCTGTGGCTCACCATATGCTCAGCGACGTGCCTCTCGGCTCCTTCCTCTCCAGCGGTATCGACAGCGCAGTTATCACCGCCGTTGCCGCAAAGCTGCAACCGGGTATAAAGGCGTTCACCGTAGGCTTTGAGGTGGGCGCATATAACGAGATAGCCGACGCCGCCGAGATAAGCTCTCACCTCGATATAGACCATATAAAGCTCCAGTGCACCCTCAAGGACTTTACTGACAACTACGAGCGCACTGTATACCATCTGGACAGCCCCGTGGCAGACCCCTCGGTTATCGCCATATATCTTATCAGCCGTGAGGCGGCACGCCACGTCAAGGTGGTCCTCTCGGGCGAGGGCAGTGACGAGCTGTTTGCAGGCTATCGCATCTACGATACCTCCCGCTCCTCCGCCTCTATAAGAAGGCTGCCTGCCTTTGTAAAGAGCGCACTGTACGGGCTTTCCCGTCTCCTGCCCGATGGCGTAAAGGGCAAAAACCTTATCTACCGTGGCTGTGTGCCCCTTGAAAAGCGCTTCGTGGGCAACTCCTTTGTGTTCAGCGAAAAGCAGAAAAAGAAGCTGTATCTGCCCTTTGACAAGAGCGTGGACTATACCGACCGCACCGCCCATATATATAAAGAAGCAGAACAGCTTGGTTATAGCGAGCTTTTGAAAATGCAGCATTGCGACCTGAATACGTGGCTTCCCTCCGATATCCTCGTCAAGGGCGACAGGCTGAGCATGGCAAGCTCTCTGGAGGCGAGGGTGCCCTTCCTGGATAAGGAGGTCTTTGCCGCCGCCGCCGAGCTTGCTGACGGCGAAAAGCTGAAGGACGGCACCACTAAATACATCCTTCGTGATACCTTCCGTGACCTGCTCAATGCCGAAACGGTGGTGCGCCCCAAGCTTGGCTACCCCGTGCCCGTCCGTGTCTGGCTCAAGGACGAGCTGTACGATTGGGCGGCGGATATCATCAAGGGCAGCACCGCCACCGAGTACATAAACAGTGCCGAGGCCTTAAAGCTGCTTGAAAAGCACCGCCGTGGCAAGGGCGACTGGTATCACCACATCTGGGCGATACTTTGCTTTATCACTTGGTACAAGCTCTACGTTACCGACGCAGAGGGCACCAAGGACAAGGTTATTAAAGGGCTTTTGTAAAAACGAGTATATTCTATGTTTCCCGAAAAAATCGTAATCGCATTTTTAAAGCGGCTCTGTTCCTTGGGCAGATAAGCAAGAACTATAACAATCTCTGTGCCCGAAAAAAGTGCAACAGCTCATATTTACTCCCTCTACTGCTTACAGTATGTTTGATAAAAGCAGACGGGACGTTTCCGTGGTCACCATAAAGAAATTTTGTGATGGCTTGGATATCAGCATCCGTGAGTTTTTCGACAGCGATATATTTGACGGGCTTGAGCAAGAGATAAAGTAGAGCAGACAAACATGAAAGGGAATGCAGAAGGATCAGAGCCTTTTGCATCCCCTGTTCTTTTTTTGCTGAAGGGTTACTTCTACCGTGAACACAAAAAAAGCCTTCTCCTTAGAGGAGAAGGGGGACCGACGGAGTCGGTGGATGAGGTGTAGGATGCGTAGCATCCGTTATGTTCCCACTCATCACTATGGAGACGGTTACGCCGTCTGCGGACGGCTACACCTCATCCGTCACCTGCGGTGACACCTTCCCCTCGAGGGGAAGGCTTTGGGGCGTTTCCGCAAAAAGATAGAGGGGAAGGCTTGGGAATGTCCCTTCTGATAATACTATTGCACAAACAAAAATCCGACTCATAATACAACATCAAAAACACCACAGACTAGAAGAAGTCTGTGGTGTTTTTATGCTGCTTAGCTTTTATGCTTTGCCGTTTTTGATGTGAAGCCTGAGCTGGATATAGTCGTTTGCGGAAACAGATGAATCCTCGTTGTAGTCAGCCGCCTCGGCAAAAGCGGGGTTCATATCGGTGCCGCCGCTGAGATAGGTGCGGAGCCACAGATAGTCGGTAGCCTCCACCGTGCCGTTGTTGTCCAAGTCACCCTTCATAAGTGCAGGGTAGATAGCCTCGGTATAGCCAAGGAACATATCAAGGTTCTGAAGCATGGTGGCAAGCTGTATGCGGTTGGTGTTGTCGGTGGGGTTAAGCTGACCGTCACTGCCGTGGATAAGACCCTTGCCTACCGCCCAGGTAAGGGGCACTATGCAGTTGTCTGTTATCTCAGCGGTGTCGGAGAATATATCAAGAGCGGTGCTGTCGATGACCTTGTCGTTCTTCTCAAGCCTGTCTGCCAGACGGTAGAAGCAGAGTATGGCAAACTCACGGCTCACGGTAGCGGTGTAGTCGAACTCGGGCAGCTCCTTTACACGGATAATGTTCTGCTCAAGACACCAAAGCAGGGGAGTGTAGTAGTAAGCGGTGCTGCTTATGTTGGCATAGGGCATCTCTGCGGTGCCTGCAAGGGCAGGAGTGCCTGCCGCACGGTGGAGCACCGTTACGAGCATCGCCATATTTACCTCGCCGGTGGGGGAGAAGATGCTGGCGCTGGTGCCGTTAAGCAGACCGTTCTCATAGCAGTAGAGGGCGGGGTCATACATCCAGCTCTCGATGGGGATATCGGTAAAGGGAAGCATAGAGGGTGTTACGTAGGCAGTCGTCCAGGTGGAGCTGTCGGGGAACACCGTCTGTACCGCCACCTTAAGGTACTTGCCGTTGGTCATGCTTGCGGCAGGTATCTTGACGGAAAGAGTCTGGGTTATATAGGTAGTGCTGTCATAAAGCACGGTAGCCCCCGTTGACTCGTTGATATTGCCGGGGTCGGGGTCGCCCTCAAGCTGTATTACCTTGTAGCGATAGCCGGAGGCGCCCGTTACGTCGGTCCAGCTTGCAGTATAGTCTGCGTTTGCATATCTTACGGCGTCGCCCGTAAGGGTGGTGTAGCGCTTGCTGTCGAGAGCGCCTATGTACTGAACGTCCTCGTCAAGATAGATATAGCCTGTAAAGTCGCCGTACTGGGTGTAGCCGTAGCGGCCGCTGACTATCTTGGTAACAGACATTATCTCGCCCGTAGGTACGTTGACCACGGTGTTATAGGTAGCAGATGCGTTGTCCCTCAGATGCTTGGTGCCAAGCATCTTGTACTGACCCGTCGTATAAACCACCTCGGGCTCGGTACTGGTGGCGGAAAGCAGGCAGAACCAGTCAAGGTCAAGCTTGCCCGTAGAAAGGCGGGACTGGGTGACCCAGCAGTTGCCGTTACCGCTTGTGGTGCCTCTGGAGGTGGAGGGAGCGCTGTCATATACGTGGAAGGTGTTGTTGCTTGAATTGTAGCCAACAAGGGCGATAAAGTGACCGGGCACGTGGCCAACCGCAACGCCGCCCCCTGCAAGGTGGTTCTTGAGCTTGGTGCTTGCGGCTGTGGACCAATAGCCCGAGCCGCCGTTGCAGTCTACGGTAAAGCCGTAGGTGCCGCCGTACTTAGCCTGTACCTTCGGATAAAGGACGGTACGGTAGGTACCCTCGCCGCCCGTTACGTTATAGCCGCCGATGCTGTGTGCCCACTGAGCGGTGGAGGTAATGCTCATCCTCTGACCCGTCAGGTAGCCGACTGCGTTTACAAGAGAGAAGATGCCACAGCCCGTGTTGTAAAGGTTGCCGCCGCCGTAGTAGTAGCTCTTCCACTTGGTCTCCCACTGTACGAGATGACCGAGAGGAGTCACGGCAGATGCCACTATGCCGCTTACGGCTATCACCGAGGCGACAATACTAAGGACGATAATAAGGGACAGTGCCCTTTTCATAGTCTTCATGTGAAAAAGATCCTTTCATTATGTATATATTCTTTTACCCAAAAAAATTAGCGCAAGGCACCGTGGGGTGTCTGCGTCATTCATATATATGATAACTTTTTTTTGCGCCTTTGTCAAGGCAAGCACAGCCTCCTGCTCGGCAAATCGGCGTTATTACCAAAACCCGAGGGGCTTTTTTGTGTGTTCCGTCCAAAAAAGCGCCCATAGGGTGCTACTCTGCTAAAGTGTGGCAGACCCTACGGGCGCAAAAGCTATTCTATATCAATGTCAAGGGGCGCATCTATCTCGTCAGAAACGTATTTGCCGTTCTTCTTGCGCTGGCGCACGCATTCCGTCAGCAAATACTCTATCTGCCCGTTTACCGAGCGAAAATCATCCTCCGCCCAAGCGGCTATGGCGTTATACAGCTTTGCCGACAGCCTAAGCGGCACCTGCTTTTTTGCTTTGTCTTCCATAGCTTTAGTACAGGCTGCCGGAGTTAACTACGGGCTGTGCATCCTTGTTACCGCAAAGCACTACAAGCAGGTTGGATACCATTGCCGCCTTGCGCTCCTCGTCAAGCTCTACCACGCCGGCGCTGCCAAGACGCTCAAGCGCCATCTCAACCATGCCCACTGCGCCGTCAACAATAAGCTTTCTCGCATCGACAACTGCGCTTGCCTGCTGACGCTGAAGCATTACTGCTGCAATCTCGGGAGCGTAGGCGAGATAGGTTATGCGTGCCTCGATTATCTCAAGACCTGCCTCATCTACTCTTGCCTGTATCTCGTCACGGATACGGGCGGCAACTACCTCGCTGGAGCCACGGAGGCTGCCCTCGTCGGCAATCCCGTCACCCGTGGTATCTACGTTAGGAGAAACGTCATAGGGATAGATACGCACTATGTTCCTCAGTGCGCTGTCACACTGTAGGGAAAGATATTCCTTGTAATTATCTACGTCAAACACAGCCTTTGCCGTGTCCACAACACGCCACATTACCGCAATACCTATCTCAACGGGGTTACCGAGACAGTCGTTTATCTTCTGCTTGTTGTTGGAGAGGGTCATTATCTTAAGGCTTACCCTCTTGTTAACGCCTATCTCAAGCTGCTGACCGTTTGCGGTTATAGCGGGCTTGTTTGTGGCGTTTACGTCGCCGCTCTGGCTCAGCTTGGTGGTGGCGGCAGGATTTACCGCTACGCAGAAGGGGTTTACAAAGTAAAAGCCTGCGTCCTTGATGGTGCCGATGTATTTGCCGAACAGGGTAAGCGCCAACGCCTCCTGAGGCTTGAGCACCTTAAGCCCCGGCAGTACTATCCAGCCTATACAGACGTATGCCGCACCTGCGCCTAATATAAGGTACTGCTCGTTTATACCGCCGTATATCATGGCGGCTATTGCTATTGCGTACAGAAAAATGGTGATAAGCAAAACTGCCATACCGTGCTTTTTGTTGGTGAGTACTATCTCCTTAGTGCTCTCTTTCTTTTTTGCCTCTGCCATATTTAATGACCTCGCTTTCATTGTGGTATCAAAATGATATCACAATAATTCGCTTTTGTCAAGAGGTGCAGAGGCGATATTTGCAAAAAACTTATCTCATAGCAAAAAAAGGGCCTGCCGCTAAGGCAAGCCCCTCATAAATGCAATATAATACTCTATGCTCAGCCATCTATCAGCTCAAACTTGTAGCCAACGCCCCAGACCGTTTTGATAGTCCACTTGTCGCTTACGTCGCCAAGCTTTTCACGCAGACGCTTGATATGCACGTCCACCGTGCGGCTGTCGCCCAGATAGTCAAAGCCCCACACCTTGTCAAGCAACTGGTCTCTGGAGAAAACAAGGCTTGCGTTGGCGGCAAGGAAATACAAAAGCTCAAGCTCCTTGGGAGGCAGGTCAACGGGTCTGCCCTTCACACGCAGCTCGTATCTCTGCAGTGATATCTCGATGTTGTCAAAGCGCACAACCTCGCTGTCCGGCTCCTCGTGCTTGGTGTAACGCCTGAGCACCGCCTTGATGCGGGCAAAGACCTCCTTCATATCCAAAGGCTTTACCATATAATCGTCAGCACCAAGCTCAAGCCCCAGCACCTTGTCAATGGTGTCACCCTTAGCGGATATCATAATGATAGGCTTATTGCTGATCTCCCTTATCTCACGGCAGACCTGCCAGCCGTCCTTCTTTGGCAGCATGATATCCAAAAGCACCATATCGGGGTCGTAGCTACGGAAGGTGGCAACACCCTCTGCGCCGTCGTGGACCGCCTTCACCTCATAGCCCTCGTTCACAAGGTACATACTGAGCAGACCGCAAATGCTGCAGTCATCATCTATAACAAGAATCTTTGTTGTCAAAATAATAGCCCCCAATGCTAAAAACACAAAAAACAGTTGATTTGCTCACTGCTATTTTAAAGTATATATCATATTTCTTCATAAGTCAACAGTAAAATTCATTTTTTCTTTAAAGTTAACATTGTTAACCTGCTGTTTTTTTCAAAAAATATTGCAAAATGCAAAGCAGTCTGTTATTATAGTGAGGAAAGCTAATTATGAACGGAGGCTCTATTATGAAGCTTGGTATAGTTGGTCTGCCCAACGTGGGCAAAAGCACACTTTTTAACGCACTTACAGGGGGCGGTGCAGAGTCTGCAAACTACCCCTTTTGCACTATAGACCCTAACGTGGGCGTGGTTCCCGTGCCCGACAGCCGTCTTGACAGGCTGGCTGAGATGTATGACCCCGAGAAGTATACACCTGCCGTTATCGAGTTTGTGGATATCGCAGGGCTTGTAAAGGGCGCCTCCAAGGGTGAGGGCTTGGGCAACAAGTTCCTTTCTCATATCCGTGAGGTTGACGCTATCGTTCACGTGGTGCGCTGCTTCGGGGGCTCCAAGGTCATCCACGTGGAGAGCGACGCCGACCCTGCAAGGGACGTGGATATTATCAACACTGAGCTTATACTTTCGGATATAGAGGTGCTTGAGCGCCGTGTGGACCGCATTAAAAAGGCGATGAAGGGCGATGCATCCCTTGCCTCCTCCCTTGCGGTTTGCGAGAGGCTGCTTGCCGCACTTAACGAGGGCATCTGCGCCCGTGCGGTAGAGCTTACTGCTGAGGAGGCGGAGACGCTGGCTGACACCCCTCTGCTTTCGGGCAAGCCTGTTATCTATGCCGCTAACGTGGACGAGGAGAGCATTGCCGACGGCGGCGAGAGCAATCCCTACTACAAGGCGCTGTGCGAGAAGGTTGCAGGCGAAAATACCGAGGTGTTTGCGGTTTGCGCCGCTATCGAGGCGGATATTGCAGAGCTGGACGAGGAGGACAGAGCTGTGTTCCTTGAGGACTTAGGACTTAAGGAGTCGGGGCTTTCCGTGCTTATAAAAGCTTCCTACAGGCTGCTTGGTCTTATCAGCTTCCTTACCGCAGGCCCCAAGGAGGTACGTGCGTGGACTATCCGCAAGGGTACCAAGGCACCCGGCGCCGCAGGCAAGATCCACAGCGATTTTGAGCGTGGCTTTATCCGTGCCGAGGTCGTCGCATACGATGACCTTATGGCAAAGGGAACTATGACCGCCGCCAAGGAGGCGGGGCTAGTCAGAAGCGAAGGTAAGGATTATGTGATGAAGGATGGGGATGTAGTTCTCTTCCGCTTCAACGTATAACTCTCCGAGCGGTGAAAACGGCGCAGAGCACGGAATTTTGAACAATTTTACTTTTCAGATGTTACGAATCGGAGCAAAAATTGCTCCGATTCGTTTCCTTTTTATATAAAATTCCGCTTTCCACGAACTTCGCCTCTCGCTGTACAAGGTCGGGGTCCCCAAGAAGCTGTCAAGCTTCTTGGGGTGGTAGGTCGAGGTCCCCACAAAAACGCAGTTTTTGAGGGGTGGTAGGTCTGGGTCCCCGCAAAAACGCAGTTTTTGATGGGTGGTAGGTCTGGGTCCCCACAAAAACGCAGTTTTTGAGGGGCGGTAGGTCGGGGTCCCCACAAAAACGCAGTTTTTGAGGGGCGGTAGGTCAGGGTCCCCACAAAAACGCAGTTTTTGAGGGGTGGTAGGTTGGGGTCCCCACAAAAACGCAGTTTTTGAGGGGTGGTAGGTCGGGGTCCCCGCAAAAACGCAGTTTTTGAGGGG
>JAFXEB010000026.1 GCA_017521025.1 Clostridia bacterium
AATTTTCAATGTCCGCTCCGCTCTGCCTCCGTGCCTTTCGGCCCGTCCCTCAAGCGGCTCAGTCAGTATATCACTCTTTTTTGCGTTTGTCAATACCTTTTTTGAATTTTTTTGAACTTTTTTCGCACTTTTTTCTCGGTGGCTCCCTCTGCGCTATTTCCGGCGCCTCGCCTACCCAAGCCCTTTGTGCTTTGCTCTACTCAATCCCTTTCGGTACTGTCTCTCGCTTACCTAGTTATACTTGTCCTCGCTGACAGCGCTCAGCGCCGCAACGGCTCTTAATATACCACATCTTTCCCCCCTTGTCAATACCTTTTTCCTTCTTTTTTATTGTTTTTTATTGTTTTTTGGAGAAAGCTTATCGAGGGCAGCCTTTACCTCCTCGTACATATAAAGGGAGCCCGTAGCAAGCACCGTTTCACCCGTTGCCAGCGCCATTGCTACTCCCTGCTCTACCGTTGGCGCCGCAGTGCACTCTCCGCCGATGGCTCTTATTGCCTCTGCCAGACTCTCGGCAGGCAGGCTTCTTGGGTTGGCAGGTCTTACCGTGATAAAGCTCTTTGCTATCTCCTTCAGCATCTCAAGCTCCACGGCGTAGTCCTTGTCTGCCATAACGCCTATGAGCACCACTGCTTTTTCCTTAAAGAACTTGTACGTATCCACCGCCGACCTGACGCCTTGGGGGTTATGTCCGCCGTCATAAATGAAATAAGGTTCTTTTCTCAAAAGCTCAAAGCGTGCGGGCCAGTATACGGTCGCAAAGCCCTCCCTTAGAGCCTCGGTGCTGATCTTTACACCCTGCCCTCTCAGCGTCTCCACCGTCTCGAGCACTAAGGCTGCATTGTCAAACTGATACACGCCGCCCAGAGGGACGGTATATTGCTCACCCTTATAGTTAAAGGTAATGCCGTGCACGGGGCTATAGCTTGCGCCTTCGGCGAAAATCATATGGTCTTGGGTGTGATAATTGCCGCCAAGGCTACGGCAAGCGCACCCAAGGGCTTCACAGGTAGCTTTGATGACCGCAGCGCCCTCTGCCGTATTGTCTGCGGAAACTACGGGACAGCCTTTTTTGATTATGCCCGCCTTTGCCCTTGCGATCTCCTCTATGGTGGAGCCGAGGACAGAGGTGTGGTCAAGCCCCAGTGCCGTTATTACGGAAACGAGAGGAGCCTCGATAACGTTGGTGGAGTCAAGCTCGCCGCCCATACCCACCTCAAGAACCACTATATCGCACTTTTCACGGGCAAAATACTCGAAGCCTATGGCGGTAACAAGCTCAAACTCCGTAGGGTGGTCTGCCATAGCCTCGGCGTGCTGCCTGACGTATTCGGTTATCTCCGCCAGTCGGTCGTCGGGGATATCCTCGCCGTTAATGCGGATACGGTCATTGAACCTTAATATATAAGGAGAGGTATAAAGTCCCGTTCTGTAGCCTGCCGCCCGCAGAATGCTTGCCAGCATAGCGCAGGTAGAGCCCTTACCGTTGGTGCCCGCCACGTGAACAAAGCGTAAACGGCGCTGGGGGTTGCCCATTCTGTCAAGAAGCTCGGCTGTGCGCTCAAGTCCCGGGCGGCTGCCCATCCAGGATACGCTGTGTATATATTCAAGTGCTTCCCTTACGGTCATCTTCCCTTGCCTCCCATCAGTCTATCAAGTCCCCTAACATTCCTCAGCCAGCAGAGCAGCAGCCATTCTGCCACGCCCACGGCGAGGGAGATACCAAGCCCTATGAACACGCCCTGCCAAGGCATAGAGAAATACAATATCTTGCCCACGGATTTTACTGCTACCTGACCAACCAAATGAGCAAGGAGCACTGCAAGGGCAGTCTGCGCCCTTTTACTGTTCCTTATTATATAAGGGGCGACGCCTGCCATTGCGCCCACCGCCGCCGCACCCAGTGAGATGACGGGGTTAAGGGCAGGGTTGGTGGACATAAGACAGCTTACGGCGTCACCGCATACACCAACGGCGGCACCCACACCGGGACCGAAAAGGATTCCGGCGAGGATAACGGGAGCGTTTTCGAAGGTGACACGGTAGTAGACGTTAAAGGTGAACAGATTTTTGCACAGGATGCCTATAACTGCGCTCAGCGCCGCCAGAAGCGCCGATGCGGTGAGCACCCTTACTGCGTTTTTGTGTTTTTTTTGCATAAAAATACCCCTCCTTTATTTTCGTCGTCATATCAAAGCACGAAAAACAAAGAGGGTGCAGAAATATGCGACAGCGGGATGCTGACCCGATACCGCAAACGCCCTTATATATAAGGTAGCATTTTTCGTCCGTCGGCAACTCCCCGTCCGACAGGCACTTTACGCATTGGGTCATACTCTGCCGCCACCATATTAGCACAGAGAGCCGCCTCTGTCAAGGGGTAGGAATAGATTTGGGCAAGTAGGGCGTGACTTACACTATATATTGCGCCTTGCAAGCTATTTTTAGCACTCATGGGAGGAGAGTGCAAATTTTTTTGAAAAATTTTCGAAAAAGGTATTGACAAACGGAAAAAGTGGGGTATAATCATAGGTGTTAGCAGAGCAAGGCACAGAGTGCTAAAAAAGCTTAGCAAACGCAGGAGCGTTTATGGAAAAGGAGGTCCTACAGGGTGCACGAATTGTCTGACAGAAAAAAGCGCATACTTAAATCGCTGATAGACGAATACATCCGTTCAGGCGAGCCCGTGGGGTCCAAATACATTTCGGGCGCATTGCCTGACAGCGTTTCCAGCGCCACCGTGCGTAACGAGATGAGCGAGATGACCGAGCTTGGCTATCTTGACAAGCCTCATACTTCGGCAGGCCGTGTCCCTACGGCGAAGGCCCTTAAGACCTATGTTGATGGTCTTATGGAGGAATACAAGCTGTCCCTTGAGGAGCTTGAGCTGCTTAACGAGCTGCTTGAGTACAAGGTGGGCGAGTTCGGCAAGCTGCTGAGTCAGGCGGCGAGGGCACTGTCCGCCATCACCAATTACACCGCCATATCCGTGCTTAAGCCTGCGGCGCTGAGCGCCGAGAGCTTCAGGGCGGTGACGGTGGACGATGAAAGCTTTCTGCTTTTGATGAAATGCACCGACGGTCAGGTGATGACAAGGACGGTGAAGGCGAGCCAGAGCGACGAGCTACTGCTTAAAGCCTTGGAGAAGGCGCTTAACGGTTGCTTAACGGGGCTTACCGCCGAGCAGGTGACTCTGCCCGTGATACTGCGGCTTGAGGAGTCGGCGGCGGAGGCGAAGGCGCTTGTGTCGCCAACGCTGAGGGCGGTTTACGATATGCTTGGTGCGGAGGCGGAGGAGGACGTACAGGTAGAGGGGATAACAAAGCTCCTTTCCTACCCCGAGTTTTTCGACGTGAGCAAGGCGAAGCAGGTGCTTAGCGTACTTGAGCAGAAGCATGCGCTGGTGAGCCGTCTTACGGGCGGCGAGGCAGGCAAGCCTAACCTTGTAATGTCCGGTGAAGGGCTTGAAAGCACCGATGCCAGCGTGGTCTACTACCCCATAATCGCAGGGGGCAAGACAGTGGGCGCCATAGGCGTTATCGGCCCCAAGCGTATGGACTACAAGAAGGTCATAGCAAGTCTTGAGTATTTTGCAACGGGCTTGTCCGAAGAAATGAACAGTAAAGGAGACACTGACGAGGATGGAGAATAAAATAGAGACGCCGGAGACCGAGGAGAAGGTGGAGAAGACCGCCGCACCCGAGGAAAAGAAGAAGGACAAGGCAGGCAAGCTAAAGGCTGAGCTGGCGGCAGAAAAGGAAAGAGCAGACAAGGCTGAGGCGGCACTGCTTGAGCTGAACGATAAATATATGAGGCTTGCGGCAGAGTACGATAATTTCCGCAAGAGGAGCGCCAAGGAGAAGGAGGCGCTGTACGGCGACTCGGTAGCAGGCGTTGCGGCGGCGTTTTTGCCCATAGTTGACTGTGCCGAGATGGCGGCGGTATACGCCACCGACGGCGGCGAGCTTGCAAAGGGCGTTCTGATGATGAAGAAGCAGTCCGCCGAGATAATGGCAAAGCTTAAAATAGAGGTAATAGACCCTACGGGCGAGCAGTTCGACCCTGCGTATCACAATGCGATACTGCACGAGGAGGACGAGGAGAGCCCCGAGAACACCGTTAAGGAGACCTTGCAGAAGGGCTACAGGATAGGCGACAGAGTTATTCGCTACGCCCTTGTTAAGGTAGTAAATTAGCTTATAAAAAACGTATATATAAGGAGGAAAAACATTATGTCTAAGATTATAGGTATTGACCTTGGTACAACCAATTCCTGCGTAGCAGTGTACGAGGGCGGCGAGCCCATAGTTATAACCAATACCGAGGGTGAGAGAACCACTCCCTCTGTAGTGGCCTTCTCCAAGTCCGGAGAGCGTATGGTAGGTCAGTCTGCAAAGAGACAGGCGATAACCAACCCCGACAGAACCATTATGTCCATCAAGAGAGATATGGGTACTGCAAAGAAGGTGGCTATAGACGGCAAGAACTACACTCCTCAGGAGATCTCCGCCATGATACTTCAGAAGCTGAAGGCAGACGCTGAGAGCTATCTGGGCGCACCCGTTACCAAGGCGGTAATCACTGTACCCGCATACTTCTCTGACGCACAGCGTCAGGCAACCAAGGACGCAGGCAAGATAGCAGGTCTTGAGGTGCTTCGTATAATCAACGAGCCCACTGCCGCAGCCCTTGCTTACGGTCTTAACAAGGAGATCGACCAGAAGGTTATGATATTTGACCTTGGCGGCGGCACCTTTGACGTATCTCTGCTTGAGATAAGCGACGGCGTGTTCGAGGTTCTTGCCACCAACGGTAACAACCATCTGGGCGGCGACGACTTTGACGACAAGATAATCGACTGGATAATCGACACCTTCAAGCGTGAAGAGGGCATCGACCTGAGGCAGGACAGAATGGCTATGAAGCGTCTTAAGGAGGCTGCAGAGAAGGCTAAGATTGAGCTTTCCAGCGTTTCTAACACCAACATCAACCTGCCCTTTATAGCAAACTCCAAGCATTTTGATGCGGACCTCAGCCGTGCTAAGTTCGACGAGCTTACCGCAGGTCTTGTAAACGCAACTCTCGAGCCCGTTAAGAAGGTGCTCTCCGACAGCGGTCTCTCCGCATCTCAGATAGACAAGGTGCTTCTCGTAGGCGGCTCTACCAGAATCCCTGCAGTACAAGAGGCTATCAAGCGCTTCCTTGGCAAGGAGGCATCCAAGGGCATCAACCCCGACGAGTGCGTTGCCATCGGTGCGGCTGTACAGGCAGGCGTTCTCGGCGGCGAGGTAAAGGACCTGCTGTTGCTTGACGTTACTCCCCTCTCTCTCGGTATCGAGACTCTGGGCGGCGTATTCAACAGAATAATCGACAGAAACACCACTATCCCCGTACAGAAGAGTCAGGTATACTCCACTGCGGCAGACGGTCAGACCTCCGTTGAGATCCACGTGCTTCAGGGCGAGCGTGACATGGCTGCAGGCAACACCACCCTCGGTCGCTTTATGCTGGACGGTATCGCTCCCGCACCCAGAGGCGTGCCTCAGATAGAGGTTACCTTTGATATCGACGCTAACGGCATAGTTAACGTCACAGCCAAGGACAAGGGCACGGGCAAGGAACAGCACATCACCATCACCTCCTCCACCAATATGTCCAAGGAGGACATTGACCGTGCGGTAAGAGACGCAGAGATGCACGCCGCAGAGGACAAGGAGCGCAAGGAGGCTGTTGAGATAAAGAACAGAGCTGAGAGCCTTGTATTCCAGAGCGAAAAGACCCTTGGCGAGATAGGCGACAAGCTGCCCGACAGCGACAAACAGCCCGTTCTTGACGCTATTGCAAAGCTTAAGGATACGGTAAAGGCCGACAACACCGCAGCTATCAAGGAGGATACCGAGGCGCTTGAGAAGGCGTTCTATGCACTCTCCGAAAAGCTTTACGGTCAGGCAGGTCAGGCAGGCGGCCCCAATATGGGCGGCATGGGCGGCGACCCCAACATGGGCGGCAACCCTAACGATGACGGCGTGTTTGACGCAGACTTTACCGATAAATAAACAGAAACCACTTGATGGCGGAGGGGCATATAAAGGCTCCTTCGCCACGGTGCAGTTTTGAGGAGGAGGCATATCGGTGGCAGACAAGAGAGATTTTTACGAGGTGCTTGGGGTGTCCAAGACCGCCTCGGCAGACGAGATAAAAAAGGCATATAAAAAGCAGGCAAAGAAATATCACCCCGATATGAATCCCGGTGACAAGGCAGCAGAGGACAAGTTCAAAGAGGTGAACGAGGCCTATGCCGTGCTCTCCGATGACGAAAAGAGGGGGCTTTACGACCAGTACGGTCACGCCGCCTTTGACCCTGCAAGCGGTGCAGGCGCAGGCGGCTACGGCGGTGGCTTCGGCGGCTTTGATTTTGGTGATATCGGCGACATATTCGGCAGCTTTTTCGGCGGCGGTATGGGCGGCTCGGCAAGGGGCGGCGCAGGCGGTGCCACCCGTGGCGAGGACCTTGGCTACAGGCTGACTATTGATTTTGAGGAGGCTGTTTTCGGCTGTAAGAAGACTATTGAGTTTACACACACCGAAAAATGCGCCAAGTGCGGCGGCAGCGGCGCAGAGAACGCCGCTGACGTAGAGCGCTGTCCTACCTGCGGCGGCTCGGGCACGGTCAGGGTGCTGAGGAACATGGGCTTTGCCTCCATGCAGATGCAACAGACCTGCAGCCACTGCGGCGGCAGGGGCAAGATAATAAAGAACGCCTGCTCTGCCTGTAAGGGCAAGGGCTCGGTAAGGAAGGCGGAGAAGAAGGAGATAGAGATCCCTGCAGGCATCGACAACGGCGAAAGGCTCAGGCTAAAGGGTCTTGGCAACGCAGGCGAGAACGGCGGTAGCGCAGGCAACCTTTACGTAAGCGTTTCCGTGCGCCCTCACAAGCTGTATCAGCGTGACGGCACCACCCTTTATATGGACCTGCCCGTGACCTTTGTGGAGGCAACGCTGGGCGCAAAGATAACAGTGCCCACGCCCGAGGGCGGCAAGGCAGAGTTTTCTATCCCCGAGGGCACCCAAAGCGGCACGGTGTTCTCCCTCCGTGGCAAGGGCGTACCCTTTACCAACAACCCCACGGTAAGGGGTGACCTGAGGGTGACGGTAAACGTGGAGATACCCAAGGGGCTTAACGAAAAGCAAAAGGAGCTGTTGCGCCAGTTTGGCGAGGCGACCGACGTGAAGAATTTCACCAAGAAAAAGAGCTTTTTCGACAAGTTCAAAAAGTAAAGGCGCAGGTCGCTCAGGTACATCGCAAGGCTCAGGTAAAGATATATAGCAAAGACATATAAGCAAGAAAAACCTCGATGAAACCAAATTTCATCGAGGTTTTTGTTATCCTTGTTAAAGACAGCCCTTGCCATCCTTTTTGGTTTTGGCTCTAAGGCTCTTATCTGTAGAAAGGAGCGGCGGGCATTACCGTAATGTTTTCCCAGGTGCCGTTTTGCTTTCTTACTGCGTAGTCACGGAGCACTGCCATCCAGTTATAGTAGGCGGTCTTCTGAATGTGATACTCGTTGTCCGTAGACCAATCGGCGATAAAATAGCCGCTGCCGTTAAGGAGAGGAGTTGCCACATCAAGAAAATCTATGCCGTTCTTGTTACAGTACTCCAGCACCAGGTTGTTGTACTGGCGTACCTTATCGTTACTGCATCTTGAGCGGCTAAGGCTCTCATAAACGCCCGTGTTATAGGTGTTGGCCAGAATAACTATATTAACGGAGGGGTTGGCGTTTCTTATGCGCTGAATGCCCTGTACCGTCTCGTCGTAAGCGTACTGAACGCAGTTTGACGAGGAGGAGGCCCACTTAAGGTCGCTGTAACCCATAAGGTTTATATAAATGGTGTCGCTTCCGGTTGCCGCAGGCAGTTCGTAGAAATGGTATTCCTTGCCGCGGAAGGTGGGCAGTGTGCCGTCGGTGCGGTCGGCGGTGAAGCTGATACCCACGCCTGCGCAGAACACTGCGCCGCCAAGAATGGAGGAGTCTACCTGCTGTCTCCACTCGTTAACGTACTTGCCGAAATGCATCATTATGGAATAGCCCGTAAAAACGGAGTTGTCAAAGAACTTGTCCACAGATGCCATAACGGCAAGGCTGTCGGGCAGAGGGCAAACGGGCTCATCGGGTCCTACGAGAACAGGCTCGGGGGCAGAGCTCTCCTCCACGGGTGCAGAGCTCTCAGGCTCGGGGGTGGTGCTTTCCTCTACGGGCACGGAGCTGTCAGGCTCGGGAGTGGAGCTTTCCTCTACGGGTGCGGAGCTGTCAGGCTCGGGAGTAGTGCTTTCCTCTACGGGCACGGAGCTGTCAGGCTCGGGAGTGGTGCTTTCCTCTACGGGTTCGGAGCTCTCAGGCTCGGGGGTAGCGCTTTCCTCCACGGGCACGGAGCTGTCAGGCTCGGGAGTAGTGCTTTCCTCCACGGGCACTGAGCTGTCAGGCTCGGGAGTAGTGCTTTCCTCTACGGGCACGGAGCTGTCAGGCTCGGGGGTAGTGCTTTCCTCCACGGGCACGGAGCTGTCAGGCTCGGGAGTGGAGCCATCCCCGGTGGATACAGAGGAGTCTGTATCGGCATCTGAGCTTGTGGGAGCAGAGGTCTCGGACTCCTCCTCAGAGGGGTACTCACTGCGCTCACAGCTATCGGGGACAGGGCAAAAGCTTGTCTCGCTATCCTCGTCCGTAGATTTGTCTCCCTCACCGCTTTGGGTGGGAGCACTTTCCTCAGACGATTCACGGGATGCCTCTGCGCTTTGCTCGGCAGAGGAGGCGGTGCCCTCTCCGTCCTTGTTACAGGCGGCGAGAGACAAGACAAGCAACACTGCGGCAAGGAACGCCGCTATGATACGTTTAGCAAGACAACACATAATATATCTCCTTTGCATTTATGCGGCGGGGAGGGTGGGCATCTCCTCGGGGTTTTTCCACGCACCCTCGGTCTTTGCCCTTGCATAGGCTCTGAGCTCCTCAAGCCAGAGATAGTACGCCTCTTTTATGATATGGTATTCCTCATCGTTAGCGTATTCCTCTGCAAAGCGGCCACGGTGGTCGGTAAGACAGGTGGACACGTCCACAAAATCTATGCCCTTGCCGTTGCAGTAGTTCAGCACCATGTTGTTGTACTCATACACCTTCTCGTTACTGCACCTTGCCTCGGGCAGAGCATCGTATATAGCGGTGTTGTAGGTGCTGGAAAGGATGACGATCTTAAGGTCGGGATTCTTATCCCTGATGCGGCCGATACCCATTACCGCCTCCCTATACGCCTGCTGAACGCAGTTTTCGGCACTCTCAGCTCTCTTAAGGTCGCTGTAGCCGGACAGACCTATGTAAAGGGTGTCACAGCCGGTAGCGGCAGGCAGGTCGGCGAAATTGTATGCCTTGCCCTGATACAGAGGCAATGCGTTGTCGGGGGTGTCGGGAGTGTGGATGCGGTCGGTGGTAAAGCCCATGCTTACGCCTGCGCAGAAAAGAGCGTTGCCCATTATGCTCTCGTCAACGGACTCACGCCACTCGCCCACGTATCTGCCGAAGTGCATCATTATGGAGTAGCCGATAAATACCGAGTTATTAAAAAAGCTGTCAACGCTGTCAGCCTTTATCTCCCCAAGCTCACGTATGGGGTCCTTGGGTCTGGGCTCACGCTTGGAGGAAACGTCTGCCACGCTCTCCTCGGAGCTCTCCTCAGTGCTCTCTGCGCTCTCGGTGCTCTCTACGCTCTCCGCCTCGCTTACAGAGCTGTCGCCGCCCGTCTCTGCACCGCAGGCGCAAACGCCGAGAGCGAAGGCTGCCGTAAGCAGCAGGGCTATAAGTTTTTTCATAAAGCTTTGCATATTTGTATCTCCTTTATTTCAGGGCTCCGCCCTTATTCCATTTCAAGATCGGGATGTACAAGGGGCGGCATCTCCCTCAGGTTCTCCCAAGTGCCCTCGGTCTTTGCCCTTGCATAATCCCTCAGTATGTCGACCCACAGGTCATAAGCACGCTTTTGTATATGGTAGGAGCCGTCTGTGGTGTACGCCTTCACCAGATTGCCCCCGTAGGTGGTAAGGCAGGTGGATACGTCGATAAAGTCGATGCCCACCTCGTTACAGTACTCAAGCACCATATTGTTATATTTCCTGATGTTTTCGTTGGTTATGCCCTTTTTCATGAGCTTTTGGGAGTCGTCATCCCCCGTATGGTAGGTGGAGGACAGTATCACGATATTAAGGTCGGGGTTTTTCTCACGGATGCGGATAATGCCCCTCTTTGTACACTGATAGCCGTTTCGGGCACAGTTGGACTTGTCGTTGGGGTATTTCAAGTCGCCAAAGCCCATAAGCCCGATATACAGGGTGTCACAGCCCGTAGCGGCAGGCAGGTCGGCAAAGTTGTACGCCTTGCCCTGATACATGGGCAGTCCCTCTGCCCCCTCGCTGTCGGGCGTGGCGCTCTCGTCCTTGCGAAAGTTCATCCCCACCCCCGCACAGAACCTTGCCGTGCCAAAATAGCTGCCGTCTATCTCGCTGCGCCATTCGTTTATATATCTGCCAAAGTGCATCATTATGGAATAGCCGATAAATACAGAGCCGTCAAAATAGCTGTCTATGCTGTCGGCGGTATACACCTCGTCGCACTGATTCCGTGGCATCCCCGGGTCAGTCACAGCTACGGCACTGCTCGCCTCCTCACTGCTCTCCTCCTCACTGCTTGCCTCGGCAAAGCTTTGCTCCGAGGCTGCGGACTCTGCACTGCTGTCCTCCTCAAGGGAGTACTCAGAGCTCTCTGCCTCGCTTACAGAGCTGTCGCCGCCCGTCTCTGCGCCGCAGGCGGCGAAGGGCGCACAAAGAACAAGGGCAAGAAGAAGGCACAAGAGTCTTTTGACCGTATATATGCTCATTGCCGCTCCCCCTTCTCGGTTTACCCGAATATTTACCGTAAGTCAGTATATCACAAGCCGTTCTTTTTCGCAATAATAGTTTAATTTACACATCTCTCTTTCTGTTTTTTGCACAAAAACAAGGCGGCTTTTTTGTATAAGTATACAAATTTTCAGGAAAAGCTTGAGCAAAATACAAAAAAATTGTGCGATTTATTGACTTTGCGATTTTTTAGGATTATAATTATAGTATATAATGCACAATTGTTCCCTTTGGGACAAACGCAAAAGGAGATGTTTTTAAGTGAAAAAGCTTACGTCTGCAATAGCAATACTGCTGTGCCTTCTGACCCTTGTGCCTGTCCTGCCCGTTATGGCAGCTTTCACCGGGGGTCCCTCTGTTGACGCCGCCGCTATAGGCGCTGACACAGGCGTGGAGACCGACGCCGTAATCGAGGATACTCATATTGACGCCCTCTCTTACTCCTACAACGGCTACAAGACCTATCTTAAGGGCGACTCTACCTTTAAGTGGACCGTGCCCGACACTACCGAGGGCGGCACCACCTGTACCGCTATGCAGGGTATGAACACGGGCACCACCTACTGCTACTGCGCAAAGCGCAACAGCAGTGACACCTATGTTGACGTTACCCGTATCAATATGAACACGGGCGACAAAACGGTTATGAACTACTATTCCAGCACCAGTGCCACCAGCTCCTCTGCCAACGGCACCATGGGTCACGCCAACGACCTCTGCGTTGTAGGCATAAACAGCGTGAACTATATGTTCGTAGCCACTATGCAGACGGGTACCGCCATCACCAGGCTCAAGATAGACGGTACCAAGCTTATGCTCACCGGCTATTTCAAGCTTTTAAGGGTTGACGGCTCCTCTGTTTCCGTCAGCGCCATTGCCCACGTAAAGAATGACAGCACCTATTCCTACTTTATTCTTAAGTCGGGCAACAACCATTTCTACTGCAAGATACCTCTTACCGCAACCGGCGGCTCCAAGTCCAGCCCTACGGCTATCACCATATACAGGATGTTCATTATCGACACCAGAAACGCTGTTTTTGCCAAGAGCAACAGCTCGGCAGGCACTTATGACGTTGATAACTGGACCAATCAGGGTGTTGGCTACAACAAGGAAGAAAAGGTGCTTTACGTGCCCATTTGGGACAGCGTTGCCGACAACCGCAGCGTTATTATCACCTACAACCTTGCTGATATCGATACCTATATGACCGCAACCACAGACTCCTCCCGCCGTCTGTATCCCACAAAGACCTCCTTTGTATTCCAGGATACGGCAGTTACCTCCTTTGAGATAGAGTCCTGCGGCTTCCGCACAGGTCAGGGCACTACGGGCGACCTTAGCCTTTACTACAATATGAACTGCTCTACCTCCTCCAAGGAGGGTGTGTTCTCCTGCTCCTACAAGAGCGGCACGGGCGACTTCACCTCTCTTGATTCCACCACCACCAAGTGGACTACCAAGTACAATGCTAACGGCGGCTCGGGCTCTATGAGCAACACCTACCACCTTTACGGCATCTCCACCAAGCTTCGTGACAATGCCTTTACCTACAGCGGCTACACCTTTGCAGGCTGGTATCTTACCCGTAAGTCTGACGGCAAGTGGCTGTATACTGATGCCGACGGTACCGCCAGATGGTATAAGAAGGGCTCTCAGCCCGCTATGTCCATCCTCGCCCTTTACGCAGACCAGCAGTCCGTAGCAAAGCTTTCCGCCAGCGATGGCGACACCGTTACCTGCTATGCGCAGTGGATACCCAACGCTACGGGCACCACCAGCTATTACATCCAGTACGATGCCAACGGCGGCAGCGGCACTATGGCACAGCAGAAGGTGGTTTACGGCACCGCTACCACTATATCCAAAAACACCTTCACCCGTGACGGCTACGTATTCTGCGGCTGGACCGCATACCGCCGTAACAAGGCGCAGTGGTGCTTCAAGACCATTAATGAGGCAAGCATCGGTGACCTGTGGCTTACCACCGCAGATGACCACTCCGCATATATCCGCAAGACCTACGTGGATTGCAGTCCTACCTCAAAGACCACCAGCGTTGATCGGGATATAGTAACCTTCTACGCCGCCTGGACCAGAGTGGCAAACGGAGTCTATCCCGCATCTGTAAAGGAGGGTGACGACTTCACCTTGGGCGGCACCCTTGAGAGCACTACGGATATGTACACCGCAACAGTACAGGTCAAGAATTCGGCAGGCACGGTGGTTGCTTCCCATCAGGCAAGCCCGTTGGGCGAGACCTACGATATATCGGGCGCCAATTCTGCCATAAACTTTGGCGCCCTCGGCATAGGCAGCTACACCCTTGAGGTGCTTGTGGGTCTGCTTAACGGCTCCACACCCTACAGCGTTTCTATAGTGAGCCACGCCTTTGAGGTAATACAGAAGGCCGTGCTTGAGCTGACTGCGGCGGCAAACGCAACGGGTATATACGACCTTGGCGACAAGTATTTCACAGGCTTTTCCGTTAACACCAACGCCACGGGGCTGTCCTCTCTCTTTGAGTACGGCGTTACCATCACCGCTCCCGACGGCAGTGCCGTAACAGACAGCACCCTTATCGGCACAGGCTACACCATAAGCTGTGCAGGCGAGAGCCGCACCACGGTACTGGGTGGCGACCTGAACTGTGACGCCGCCATTACCTCTGCCGACATGATACTCATGACCACCGCCATTAAGGGCGGCTATGCTCCAAACGAGCTTGTTACCAAGGCGGCAGACGGCGATGGAAGCGGCGATATCTCCTCCTCTGACGCTATAATGCTCAGACTGAAGCTCAAGTAAGAAAAAGCAGATTTGCCGTGTAACGGCACTGCCTGTAATTCACGGTCAGACACGAAAAGGCTTTGCGTAAACGTTTACGCAAAGCCTTTTTTGCTTGTAGTATTACAGCATAAGCCTTATGCCTTTTCTGCTACAGAGAGGGGCTTTAAAACGCCCTTTTACGCCTCCAGCATAGCCAAAAGCTGCTCCTTGGACCTGACGCCCACCGCCTTCTCAGCCACGGCGCCCTCCTTCAGCACGATAAGAGTGGGGATGCTGACAATGCCAAACTGCAAAGCAAGCGCCTCCTCCTCGTCCACGTTTATCTTACCTACGGCGTATTCGGGGTGCTCGCTTGCTATCTCCTCCACCGTAGGGGCAACCATACGGCAGGGGCCGCACCAGTCGGCGTAAAAGTCCAGCAGTACTGGCTTGCCGCAGTTCTTTATCTCCTCAAAATTTGCACTTGTAACCTTTATTGCCATATCTTTTTTCCTTTCTGTATTTTATTATATTATTCCTGTATTACGAAAAGCACGCCGCCCGTCTCCTTAAGGCTCTTTTTAAAGGCGGCAAAATCCACGTCCGGCAGGGTAGTAACGGAAACGCCGAGGGCGCCCTTGGTGTTGCTCCTTGCCGCCGTCACCTCGTAGTGGCTGTCGGCAGGCAAAAGGCTCTCTATAAGCCCCACAACCTCCTCGGTACAGCCGAGGTCGCATATCTCTATGTAGATGCGTGCGGACACCTTGCGCCTTTTCTCCATCCTTGTCATAAAGGCGGCAACGAACACGCAAGCCGCCACGGCGATAAGGGCGCCGCTGTAAAAGCCAAGCCCGAGTGCGATGCCGATAATGGCGGTGGTCCACATAATGGCGGCAGTGGTAAGCCCCATTATGAGCCTGTCGCTTTTAACGATAATCATCCCTGCGCCCAGAAAGCCGATGCCCGAAACCACCTGCGCCGCTATACGAAAGGGGTCGCCGCCGAAGCCAAGAAGCTGTGTACAGTAAACGCCGATAAGCGCCGCCATAGTGCCGCCCATGCAGACCATAATATGGGTGCGCATACCTGCTTGCCTGCCCTGCTTGCTTCTTTCGAAGCCGATAATGCCGCCAAACAGTATGGCAAGCACTATGCGAAGCAGTACGGTAAGCAGATTCAGCTCCTTTTCAAAGCCTATGATAGTATCAAAAACTGCATCCATAGTATTCCCTCCTTATGTTTTTATTATATCATAAAGCCTGACTTGTTGCAACTTGTTTTTTGTTTAGGAGCAACGCTTGACATAAAAACGCTGTGTATGCTAAAATAACACATAGAATGTCCCGTAAAGGGGCGTGTAAAGGAGGCAAGCAACGGTATGAAGATATGCTTTATGGGCGCCGGCAGTACCGTTTTCGCAAGGAACGTTATAGGTGACTGTATGTGTGTGCCCTCCTTGAGGGACTCGGTCTTTGCCTTGTACGATATAGACGGCGAAAGGCTTAAGGAGAGCGAGACCATACTCAAGGCTATGCAAAACGCTATGGGCGGCTACGGCAGGATAGAGTGCTATCTTGGCGTGGAGAACCGCAAAAGCGCCCTTAGCGGTGCGGATTTTGTGGTAAACGCCATACAGGTGGGTCTTTACGAGCCCTGCACCGTTATTGATTTTGAGATACCGAAAAAATACGGTCTGCGCCAGACCATCGGCGACACACTGGGCATAGGCGGCATAATGCGTGGACTGCGCACCATACCCGTTATGGCAGACTTTGCACGGGATATGGAGGAGGTGTGCCCTAACGCCCTGTTCCTTAACTACACCAACCCTATGGCTATGCTTACGGGCTATATGCTCCGCTATACCCCCATCAAAACCGTGGGGCTTTGCCACAGCGTGCAGGTGTGCAGCGAGGGTCTGCTGAGGGCGCTGGGTATGGAGGACAGGCTTGAGGGCAGGCGGGAGCTTATTGCAGGCATAAACCATATGGCGTGGCTCCTTGAGCTGAAGGATAAGGAGGGGCGTGACCTGTACCCCGAGGTAAAGAGCCGTGCCCTTGACTATATAGCGGCACCTGACGGCAAGGACAAGGTGCGTATGGACTATATCCGCCGCTTTGGCTACTACTGCACCGAGTCCAGCGAGCATAACGCAGAATACAATATGTTTTATATAAAAAGCAAGTACCCCGAGCTTATCGACCGTTACAGCATACCTCTTGATGAATATCCCCGTCGCTGTGTGCGGCAGATAGAGGGCTGGAAAAAGGAGTACGCCACCCTGCTTGAGACGGGGGTAAAGGAGCACAGCCGCTCCCACGAGTACGCCTCCCGCATAATGGAGGCAGTGGTTACGGGCAGCACCTACAGGATAGGAGGCAACGTGCTCAACAGAGGGCTTATCACAAACCTGCCTGCCGACGCCTGCGTAGAGGTGCCCTGCCTTGTGGACGGTCAGGGAGTGCATCCCTGCTTTGTAGGGGCACTGCCTCTGCAATGTGCCGCCATGAACATGACCAACATCAACGTACAGCTTCTGACTATAGAGGCGGCGGTAACGGGCAAGAGGGAGCATATCTATCAGGCGGCAATGCTTGACCCCCACACCGCAAGCGAGCTTTCGATAGACGATATAGTGGCTATGTGTGACGAGCTCATTGAGGCTCACGGGGACTATCTGCCCAAATATCATTAGGAGCAGGAATTTATAAATTGTCGGAGGAGCATACATATTATGAGAAAGATTCTTGATGTCTTTGTAAAAGCGTTTCTGGCAGGCATCTGCATAGGGATAGGCGGCACCGTGTTTCTGAGTCTGCTGCCCGAAAACAAGCCGCTTGGCGCATTTTTGTTTGCCATAGGTCTGTTTCTTATCTTTTGCTACGGCTTTAATCTGTTTACGGGCAAGGTAGGCTTTGTGTTTGACGAGGGTCTTGGCTTTGTGCCGAAGCTGGGCGTTATATGGCTTGGCAACTTTGCGGGCACCGCCGCCGTAGGCTTCTCGCTGGGGAATCTGTGCCGACCCGCCGTTTCGGAAAAGCTGTCTGCCGCCGCCGCCAACCTGTGCGTGGCAAAGCTTGACGATACGCCTCTTTCTGTTTTTGTGCTGGCTGTATTCTGCGGCTTTCTGATGTTTGTTGCGGCAGACAACTACAAAAACGGGCTGTCGCCCCTGCACAAATTCCTTGCCACCTTTATACCCGTGGCGGTATTCATCCTTGCAGGCTTTGAGCACTGCATAGCAAATATGTACTATTTCTCGGTGGCGGGCATTTTCTCGGGCAAGATGCTTGTATACCTGCTGATAATGTCTGCCGGTAACGCCGTTGGCGCATTCATCATCCCGCTTCTTAAAAAGCTTTACGCAAAATAGAAAGAGGGCGCATTTTTTCTTATGACAAGGCAACGCTATTTTGATATACACAACCATTCCACCTTCTCTCACGATGCGGTGTGCGCTATGGAGTCTTTGTGCGCCGCCGTGGCTGAGAAGGGGCTTGACGGCATCGCCTTCACCGACCACGGAGACGTGCAGGACTACAAAAGGGAGTCGGATTTCGACCACATCCGTGCCTCGGTAACGGAGGCAAGGCGGCTCGGGGCGGTCTTTGCCCCTGACCTTGCCGTGCTTTCGGGCGTGGAGCTTGGCGAGGCGGTATGGGACCCGAAAAAGGCGGCGGAGTTTGTGAAAGCCACCGACCTTGACGTGGTGCTGGGCTCTGTCCATTCCGTCAGGTACAAGGATATATGGGAGAGCTTCAGCCGCATTGACTTTTCAGGATGGAGCCTTTCGGAGCTTGACGGCTATATGAGGCAGTATTTTGAGGATATGGAGGAGACGGTGTGGAGGGTGGACTATGACGTGCTGACCCACCTTTCAAATCCGCTGAAATATATCAACGGCAAGTATGGGAGGGGCATAAGCCTTGAGCCCTATATGCCACGGATAGAGCAGATATTGAAATGCGCCGCAGACAAGGGGCTTGCCCTTGAGATAAACACCGCACTGAAGGGCACAGCCTATGATGTGACTATGCCCGAGGGCGAAATAATACGGCTGTACAAAAGCCTTGGAGGCAGATACCTGTCCATAGGCTCTGACGCCCACGTGGAGCACCGTGGGGCGAACTGCCTTGATTTTGCACTGAGGCTGGCGAAGGATGCAGGCTTTGACCGCTATGTTTATTTTGTGAACAGAGAGAGGCAGGAGGAGCCTATCCTGCTGTAGAGGAAGGAGTACGGATATGTTTTACACCGCTAAGGGTGCCTGCCGCCTGCAGGCGCACCGTGGGGTCAGCACCGACTGCCCCGAAAACACCCTTGCCGCCTTTCGTGCCGCAGTAAAGCAGGGCTATGAGGTGATAGAGCTTGACCCTGCCATTACCGCCGACGGGCAGTTTGTGATACTGCATGACAAAACGGTGAACCGCACCGCAAGGCAACAAGACGGCGGCAGGTTAGCCACTCCCACCCCCATAAGAGAGCTGACTCTTGAGGAGGCACGCCGCCTTGACGTGGGTCTGTGGTTTGGCGACCGCTTCCGTGGGGAGCGCATACCCACTCTGGCGGAGGTCCTTGAGCTGGCGTACCAAACGGGCATAGAGCTGAAGCTTGACAACAAGGTGCAAAGCTTTTCGGAAGAAGAGGAGACGGCGTTTTTCGACGAGATAGAGGCACACAGGGGCGGACACCTTGCGTCCTTTACCTGCTCGGATTTTCAGTATATGTGTCGGGTGAACGAGCGGTTCCCAAAGGCGGCGCTCCACTATGACGGCGTGTCCGACTACGAGGGCTTTCTCACCGCAAGGTATATTGCCGAGGATGCGCCCCTTACCTGCTGGATACGCTACGGCAACGCCCTGACGGCGTGGAGCGACAATGCGCCTGCGGATATTGAGCTGTGTCAGCAGGCACGCTACTGCGGCAAGCTGGGTATATGGCTTGTTGACGATGTGGCAGAGGCAAGGCGTGCCGTGGACCTTTTCGGCGCCCACATAATCGAGACCTCGGGTGCTGTAAAGCCAACGAAAAAGCAATAATATGAAGGCCGGGAGACTGTAAGAGCTAAAAAGCTATTTTCGTCCCCCGTTTTTATTTTCGATAACAAATTTGCAAGCCTTGCTTTGGGTTTTACATAACAGTTTGCGCCACCGATTTTTTGATTTTCAGATATTCAGACACATAATAAAGATAATTCAAATATTACATTCACTCACCTGCGCCCCGACAGCGCAGACGTTTCTTTCGCCTCCCAATCAAGTCCACCCTCGGCGGCGCAGAGGCGAAACGGGGTTCCCCAAAAGCCTGTACGTCAAGGTGGAGAGCTTTGTGGAAAGCGGAAACACCCCTAAGCCTTCTCCTTCGAGGAGAAGGTGGCGCCGCAAGGCGACGGATGAGGTGTAGGCTGCGAAAGCAGCCGTGCTCCGTGGCTTATACTTTCAGTTCTGTAGACGGTAACGCCGTCTGGTGGAGGGGGTGCCCTTTGTTTTATGCCTTATCTCACTGCTTTGGGGATGATAACGCCGTCTGCGGACGGCTACACCTCATCCACCGACTCCGTCGGTCCCCCTTCCCCTCCAGGGGAAGGCTTAGAAATGTGTCCGCTAAAACAGAGAGAGGAGGTTCGTTCATAGCAAGAAAATATAAAAAGCTATAGCGTGGCTGTTTTGTCACGCTATAGCTGCTTTTCATTGTCTGTCTGTGTTTTGCGTCCATCTGTTTTTCTTGCATTCCGGCCGATTTTTACAACCAAAAAAGCAACCAAAATACCGAGGCTGTCTATAAACACGTCTGTGATTCGGGCACCACGGTGGGAGAAAAGCTGCAAGGTCTCGTCCAGTGCGGCGGCTGTCACCGCAAGGACGGCGGTGAGCGCAATACACTGCCTGCGATCGTATCCCAAGGAGCGAATGAGCAGATACAAAAGCAAGGCAAGCACAAAAAACTCAAAAATATGCGCCGCCTTGCGCACCACTATCTCTGCTATGCCCTCGCTGTCCCCCTCGAAGCCGAGGAGCGCAAGTAACCGTCTTAGCACGCCCTCCATAGGCTCGCTCTGGGCGGCAGAATCGGCTTTGCTTTTTAAGGAGTTTGTATATATAAACCCAAGCCACAACACCAAAAACCCCTCGTAAAGGGCGGTGGATACGTGGCTTTTTATAATGCGGCTCACAGCTTTTCCGCCTCCGCAAGCAGCTCAACAGCGGCGCTCCTTGCGGCGTCGCCCACATTGATGCCGCCTATGATACGGGCGATCTCCTCTACCCTGCCCTCGCTGTCCAGCGCACGGACAAGGCTTACCGTCCTGCCCTCGCTCTCACGCTTGCGCACAAGCAGGTGGGTATCTGCCAAGGCGGCTATCTGTGCCGAGTGGGTCACGCAAAAGACCTGAGTGCCGCTCTTGGTAAGACCCTTAAGGGCAACGCCCGTCTTTTGGGCAGTCTTGCCCGAAATACCTGTATCTATCTCGTCAAACACCATTGTGCCCGTAGGCGCAGTGGCGGCAGTAGCGGTCTTGAATGCCAGCATAATACGTGCAAGCTCACCGCCCGAGGCTATCTTGGACAAAGGCTTCGGTACCTCGCCTGCGTTGGCGGAGATGAGTATCTCCACATCGTCTGCGCCGTCACGGGCGGGTGCCTTTTCGGCAAACTCCACCACAAAGGTGACGGAGGGCATATCAAGCCCTGCCAGACAGCGTGAAAGCTCGCTGACAAGGGTCTGTGCCGCCTCCTTACGAAGGGCACGCAGTCTCTCGGCGGCGGCGCTCAGCGCAGTGAACGCCATACTCTTTTCCTCCTCAAGCTCCTTTATCATACCCTCGCCGTTGTCTATCTGCTCAAGCTCGGCAAGCAGGCTGTCACGGGCGGCAAGAAGCCCCTCAAAATCCGTGCCAAAACGGCGCTTAAGAGTACTTATCAGCTCAAGTCTGCCCTCTACCGCATCAAGCCGCTCTCTCGCCCCGTCTACGTCGGTCTCGGCGGCACCCCTTAAGGTGTCGGCTATATCGTTTATCTCACATTTTACGCTCTCAAGCCTGTCCATAAGCTCTGCCCCGTCGGGCATGGAGTCAGCAATCCTCGTAAGGGAGGCAATAGCACCGTGCACACGCTCTGCGGCAGAGCCGTTGTCCCCGTAAAGCTCGCCATAAGCCTCGTCAGCGGCGGCGGCTATCTTCTCTATACTGCGGAGCAGCTTGCGCTCTGCGCCAAGCTCCTCCTCCTCGCCCGACTTGAGCCTTGCTTTTTTAAGGCTCTCAAGCTTGTATTCCAGCATCTCACGCTTGAAGGCGGCGTCTGCCACCGTCGCCCTCAGCTCCTCAAGGCTGTCGCACAGCTCCACGTAGCGGCGGTAGCTGTCGCCGTAGGCGTCAAGCAGCGGTGCGCTGTCAGCATAGCTGTCCAGCAGTGGCAAATGCCTCGATTTGTCCGCAAGCAGCAGTGTGTCCTGCTGACCGTGGATGTTAAGCAGCAGCTCTGCCACGGCACGGAGCCTTGAAGAGGGCACCTGCCTGTCCCCTATCCTTGCGGTGCTCCTGCCATCGGCAGAAACACGGCGGCTGAGATACAGAGCACCGTCCTCGTCGGGATGCACGTCAAGAGCAGACAGCTTCTCCGCCGTCTCCTCATCTATCTCCTCAAAGCAGCCCTCCACAAAGGCATAGCTCTCCCCGCTGCGTATAAGCTCCCTGTCACTTCTGCCGCCGCAGAGCAGTGACAAAGCGTCTATTACAATGCTCTTACCTGCGCCCGTCTCACCCGTCAGCACCGTAAAGCCGGCACCGAACATAAGGGTGGTTTCCTTAATAAGGGCGACGTTTTCTATATGGAGAGAGGAAAGCATAAAGAAAAACCTCGTGTCAAATAAATCGTTTGCCCCTTGTACAGCGAAAGGGTCTACTTAAGCAAGCCCGAAAGGACAGCGCAGATATTTGCGGCATCCTCATAGGTGCGTGCGGCAATAAACATAGTATCATCGCCCGAAAGGGTGCCCACCACGCCCTCAAGGTGCATACTGTCAACGGCAACGCCTGCGGCACTGCCCATACCTGCGTAGGTCTTGAGCACCACGATGTTGCAGGCGCAGTCCACCCTGTAGACCGCCTCGGAAAAGATGGTCTTGAGCTTGGAGGCAAAGTCACCGTCGCCCGAGGGGGCGGCAACCGCATACTGATAGCCACCGCTGCCCTCGGTGGTCTTGATTATCTTAAGGTCACGGATATCTCTGGAAACGGTGGCTTGGGTAGTATCAAAGCCCAGCGCCTTCAGCTCGTCCAGAAGCTCCTCTTGAGTGCGGATGGTCTTTCTCTGTATCAGGTCAAGAATAGCGGCATGTCTTTGTGCCTTTTTCATAGCTTGCAGTCTCCTTTACTTTAACCCTTTGACCCTGCGCCTATCTTGCGGAACAGTGTGCTTGCAAAGGGCGTGTCCTTTAGTTTTATAAGCTTTACGTATTTATCGGATTTTTTAACGGTAACGGTAAGCTCGCTGTCGTTTATGCGGAAATACGAGCGGCCGTCCACGGTGACCACCGCCTCAGACCTGCGTGCCGAGGGGATGTTTATCTTTATGACCGAGGAGGGGCCGAAAATAAGGCTCCGTGCCGAATCAAGGGAGTGGGAGCAAACGGGGGTGGCGGCTATAACCTCCACGGCGGGGTCAATAACTGCGCCGCCTGCCGCCATGGAATAGGCGGTAGAGCCCGTGGGGGTAGCGATTATCATACCGTCTGCCCTGTAGTGGTTTACAAGGTTGCCGTCACAGCTCACCGAAAAATCCGTAAGCCTCGGTACGGTGCCACGGGCGATGACCGCCTCGTTAAAGGCTCGGGCAAAGAAAAGCTGTTTGCCGTTCTTGCCCACGCTTACGTCAAGCATCATACGGTTTTCGATCCTGTACTCTTCGGAGGCGAGCCGTGTAAGCAGCTCTGTTTCGCTCTCCTCCAGCTCAGTTATGTAGCCAACGTGGCCAAAGTTTACGCCGATAATGGGCACCTCTGCCTCTACAGCGTGCTTTGCCACACCGAGAACGGTGCCGTCGCCGCCAAAGACTATTACGGCGTCACACTCCTTATATAAATCGGCAAGCTCTGTTGCCGCTACTCTGCCGCCAAGCGCCCTTATCTGCTCTGCCTTGACCGTCTCGGCACAGCAGGTAATGCCACGGTCTGCAAGAATATCCGCCACACGCATAGCACAGCGCAAAGCGCCGCTTTTGCTGGTGTTGGGGGCCAAGGCTACCTTTCGTATCATCAAATCACTCCATAGCTGTCATATCGTCAAATTCTGTATAGCAAGGCAAGGTACTCGGTGTTGCCCTTGCTGCCCTTTATAGGCGAGGGTATCACCCTCTCAAAGCTGAAGCCCTCGTCACGGGCGGCAAGCCTCAGCTTTAAAAACACCGCCTCGGCAAGAGAGCCGTTTTTGTCCTTTACTATGCCGTTTTTGCCCACGTTTTCCCTACCCACCTCAAACTGAGGCTTTACAAGGGTTACAAGAGGTGCGCCCGAGGGGAGTATATCCGCAAGGGCGGGGTATATCAGGGTCTGGGATATAAAGGATACGTCCATCACCGCCCCGTCTATCCGCTCGGGAAAGTCGGCACGGCAAAGGCTCCGTGCATTCACGCCCTCCATATTCACCACACGGCTATCCCGCCTGAGGCTGGGATGAAGCTGGTCACGCCCCACGTCCACGGCATAGACCCTTACAGCACCGCCATCCAGCAGGCACTGGGTAAAGCCACCCGTAGAGGCACCGATATCCGCAAAGACCTTGCCCTCGGTATCAAATCCGAAAGCAGCCTTTGCCGCCCTGAGCTTCTCCCCTGCCCGTGACACGTCAAGAGCCGCACCCTCGGCAAGGCTGAACTCACCCGTGGGGTCAAGCTCCTCCGATGGCTTGGTAAGGGGTCTGCCGTTGTATCTGACAAGTCCCTTTTTAATAAGGGTCGCCGCCCTGTTGCGGCTGTCGCAGAGTCCGGACTCAAAAAGCGCCAGGTCTGCCCTTTTCTTTTCCATAATCTCTGTATCTCTCTGTTGTATGTCTCTTCTCTGTTGTATCTCTATTTCTCCAAAAGCCTTGCCGCCTCGTCTGCCATCTGCTCGGGCAGGAAGCCGCAATCCTCGAACAGCCTGTCTGTACTGCCGTGGGTCACAAAGCGGTCATCCACCGCCCTTATGCGCACAGCCTTGCCCTGCAAAAGCCCCTTTTCGGCAAGGCTTGCCACGGTGCGCTCGGCAAAACCGCCGCTGCGCATCCCCTCCTCGGGGAAATACAGAGCATAGCAATCCTCCAGAAGGGACGCCAGAGTGCCCATATCCAGAGGCTTGAGCCTGAGCACCCGTATCACACGTACGGACACGCCACGGTCAAAAAGCAGCTCTGCCGCCCGCAGGGCGTTAAAGCAAAGCCTGCCGTAGGTGACTATGGCAAGTCGGGGGCGGTCGGCGCCTATGTCGGCATAGGACAAAAAGCCGCCCACGGAGGTGTATATACTGCGGTCATAGCTCTTTTCGCCCCCACGGGGGTAGCGGACGACCGCAAGCTTGCCAAATTCAAAGCAACGGGCAAAGGATATCTCCATATCCTCATAGCACTCAGGGGAATAGACCTCACACTCAGGTATCTGCAGTGTAAATCCAACGTCAAAAAGCCCGTGGTGGGTGGGTCCGTCCTCGCCCACTATGCCCGCCCTGTCCAGGGCGAGTATCATAGGCAGACCCTGAAGCGCCGCATCGTGTATGAGCTGGTCATAGGAGCGCTGAGCAAAGGTGGAGTACACCGCAAAAACGGGGTGCATACCTCCTGCCGAAAGACCTGCCCCGTAGGTCAGGGCGTGCTCCTCGGCGATGCCCACGTCCGAAAACCGTTCGGGAAACCGCCTTGCAAACTCGGAAAGCCCCGTGCCCTCACCCATAGCCGCCGTAATGGCGAAAAGCCGCTTATCCTCTGTGGCACGGCGGCACATTATATCCCCGAACACCGAGGAAAAGCTCTTGCCGTTACCGAAAACGCCGCCCTTGGGCACGCCGTGATACTTATCAGGCTGCTCCTCCGCAGGGGCATAGCCCTTTCCCTTACGGGTCTGCACGTGGACTATACTGCACTTGCGGTCAAGCATAGCGTCCTTAAAAACGCCCTGAAGGCGCTTTATATCGTAGCCGTCAACGGGGCCGTAATAGTTGAGCCCCAGATTTTCAAAAAAGTTGTCACGCCATACAAGGCGCTTGGTTGCGTTTTTGATGCCCCTTGCAAGCTTGGTAAGAGGCTTGCCGATAAGCGGAATAGCGGCAAAGGCCTTTTTCAGCCTGTATTTCATACCAAGGTATCTGGGACTGGTGCGCAGCCTTGCAAAATATCTGTTCATCGCCCCTACGTTGGGGGATATGGACATCTCGTTATCGTTGAGCACCACTATAAGCCGCAGGTCCTTACCTGCCATGTTGTTCAGCGCCTCGTATATCATGCCGCCCGTAAAGGCACCGTCGCCTGCCACGGCAACGGTATAGCTCTTGCGCCCCGCCGCCTTATCTGCGGTGGCAAGACCGATAGCCGCCGAAAGAGAGGTGCTTGCGTGACCTGCGCCGAAGCTGTCATGCTCGCTCTCCCTGCGGCGGGGAAAGCCCGATATACCGCCGTACTCACGGAGGGTATCCATATCACGGTTCCTGCCCGTCAGCATCTTATGTACGTATGCCTGATGCCCCACGTCCCATATTATCCTGTCCTCAGGGGTGGAGAACACGGAGTGTAGGGCTACGGTAAGCTCTACCGTGCCCAGATTGGAGGACAGATGACCGCCCTGCTTGAGAGCAACCTCCAACAGCCTCTCCCTTATCTCACCGCAAAGACTATTCAATTCATCAACGCTCATCCGCTTAAGAGGGGCAGATGAGTTAAGGTTATCAAGGATACCCATACACTCACCAAGTAAATTTACACCTATATTATACACCTTTTGTATAATAATGCAACAGTTTTATGATTTTATGTATACAAATTTTATATGCAGTTTTTGTATATATTTCACAAAGCAAGGCTAATTTCTGCGCTCAAGCAGATAGTCGCACAACTCAAGCAGCGCCTTGCCTCCCTCGCCGCCTATCTTTTGCGCCGTTTCCACCGCACGCAGGCTGAGCTCTCTCGCCGCCGCCTTTGCGTCCTCAAGCCCAAGCAGGCTCACATAGGTGTTTTTGCCGTAGGCGGCGTCCTTGCCTACGGTCTTACCCATAGTCTCGGAGCTGGACTCCACGTCCAACACATCGTCCTTTATCTGAAAGGCAAGTCCTACGTCCTCGGCAAAACGGACGGCAAGGGAAGTCTGCTCCCCGTCGGCACCTGCGGCTATACAGCCCAGACAGGCGGAGGCACGTATCATAGCCGCCGTTTTCAGCAGATGGGTTTTTTGCACCCTGCCTATGTCCTCCTCCACGCCTTCGATATGCAAGTCAAGCTGCTGACCGCCGCACATACCGTCAAGCCCCGCACATTCCGCAAGCAGAGCGGCGGCACGGGCATTTTTTGTACCGTCACAAAGGGGGTTGGTGGCGGCGGCATAGAAGCTCTCGATTATCAGTGCGTCACCTGCCAGAATAGCCGTGTACTCGCCAAATGCCTTGTGGCTGGTAGGCTTCCCACGCCTGAAATCGTCGTTATCCATAGCAGGCAGGTCATCGTGGATAAGGGATGCGGTATGCATCATCTCCACGGCGGCACCGTATGCCACGGCTGACGCCTCGTCACCGCCGAAGGCACGGCAAAACAGTACGCACAGATAAGGGCGCACCCTTTTGCCCCCTGCGAAAAGGGAGTATTCCATAGCCTGGGCAAGTCTTTCGTAGCCTGCCCTGTCGGCGCCCCTCTCCGAAAGCACACGCCTTATATCGCCGTCCACAAGGGCGGCAACTCTTGTCATATCCTCAAAAAGCTTTTCGTATCTCATAGCATCAGTTACCGTCAAAGGGAGCGGTGGTGCCGTCGGACGTGACCTTAAGCACCCTCTGCTCTGCATCGTTAAGCGCCTTCTCGCAATAGGCTACAAGCCCCTTGCCCTCCTCAAAAAGCGAAAGCATTTTATCAAGGGGCGCCTTGCCCCCCTCAAGCTCTCTTACAACCTGCTCAAGCCGTGCCAGAGCGTTTTCAAAGTTCATCTCCATAAAGCTCTACCTTTCCGACGGTGGCATCAGCCTTACCGTCTGCCATTTTAAGCACAAAGCCATCCCCTGCCTTAAGGGAAGCGATGGAAGTAAGGGTATTGCCCTTGCTGTCCGTAACGGCGGCGTACCCACGGGACAGCACCGCCATAGGGTCCAGAAGCGCAAGCCGCTGACTGAGGGAATCCACCCTGTAGCTCACCTGCTTCAGAGAGGAAGCCGCACCCTGACCGAGACGGGCACCCAGAGACTCTGCCGACTGCTTAAGCAGTGCGGTCTTGTGCTTTACCGCTGTGGTAAGCCACCCCTCAAGGTCTGCAAGCCTGAGCCTTCTGTCATCAAAGCCTGCCGTGGGTGAGCGCAGTACCGAGCTTGCCTTCAGCGAGGCAAGGGCACGCCTTTCACCCTCTATCTTAGCAGTAAGCAGGGTGCGCATACGGTTTTCTGCGTTATCAAAGCGGCGTATTATGTCGGCACGGTCGGGGAAGACCAGCTCTGCCGCCGCAGAGGGCGTAGGTGCCCTCAGGTCTGCCGCAAAATCGCAGAGTGTAAAATCGGTCTCGTGCCCCACGGCGGAGACCACGGGGACAACAGACGCCGCCACGGTGCGCACGAGCTGTTCGTTATTGAACTCCCACAGCTCCTCCACCGAGCCGCCGCCACGACCGATAATGATAACGTCCACAGGAAGCACGCTGTTAAAGTAGCGAACCCCTGCCGCAAGGCTTGCCGCCGCACCCTCGCCCTGAACGAGAGAGGGGTAGACCACCACCTCACACAGAGGGAAACGCCTGCCCGCCACGTTTATAACGTCCCTGACAGCCGCACCCGTTGCGCTGGTGATAACGCCCACACGCCTCGGTATCTTGGGCAGCCGCCTCTTACGCTCAGGCGCAAAAAGCCCCTCTGCCGCCAGCCGCCTTTTAAGCTGCTCAAGAGCCACGAACAAGGCACCCTCACCCTCGGGCACAAGGCTGTCTGCGTAAAGCAGATACTGCCCACCCTGAGGGTAGACGGAGATGCGCCCCGTGCACAGCACCTTCATACCGCTTTCGGGAGCGAAGGCGAGGCGCTCGGCACGGCTTTTGAACATCACCCCACGGATGGTAGCGCCCTCGTCTTTAAGGGTGAAAAAGATGTGCCCCTTGCCCGACGGTGCCGAGCAGTTGGATATCTCGCCCTTGACGCTGACGCTCTTTAGCTGAGGTGACGCCTCCAGATAGCTCTTTATAAAGCCCGTAAGCTCGGCTACTGTATAAATATGCTCCATTACGCCTGCTCTTTCAGTGCTTTGTCAACGCCGCCGAGAACGCCGTTGGCAAAGGAAGCGCTCTCCTCACCGTCATAGCGCTTTATAAGCTCGATAGCCTCGTTTACGGCTATCTCAGCAGGCAGCTCGGTAAACATCATCTCATAAACGCAAAGACGCATAGCCGCCCTTGCCACACGGGACAGACGGTCGCCCTCCCACCTGATAAGCGCCCTCTCCAAAGCGGCGTCTACCTCAGAAAGCTTTGCCACAGCACCCTCGAAAAGCCCCTTACCGAAGGCGCTTATCTTCATCTCACGGGCGTCTGCCGCCAAAGCCATAGTCTCCTCAGGCGCATCCTCCTTAAAGCAATGCTCAAACAGCAGGATAAATGCCGCCTCTCTCGCTTCTCTTCTTGTCATATATACCTCCCTCTCTGCGCCTCGGACGCAGATGGCATTATTCTCCAAATTAAACCATAATAATTATACACCACAGACCACGGCTTTGTCAAGGAAAAAGCCAAATTTAAGGTCAAAACCCTTGCAAACGGGGGAAAAATATAGTATAATAGACCGAATATATAATTATCAAAAGGAGAAGTTTAAGGTTTATATGAAAAAGGGCATTTTTGAAGGTAAAAAAAGACCTGTGCTTGTAATAGTTATGGACGGTGTTGGCGAAACTCCCAATGTGGACGGTAACGCCGTAGCTGCAGCAAACACCCCTACTCTCGATATGCTGGCAGAGAAGTGTATGAAGTTCTCGCTGAAGGCACACGGCACCGCCGTAGGTCTCCCGGGGGATGACGATATGGGCAACAGCGAGGTTGGTCATAACGCACTGGGCGCAGGTCAGGTGTTTGCACAGGGTGCAAAGCTTGTTACCGAGGCTATAGAGACGGGCAGGATGTTTGAGGGCGAGTCTTGGAAGAGCGCTGTTGCCAAGGCTTTGGCAGGCGGCACCCTTCACTTTATCGGTCTTTTCTCTGACGGCAACGTACATTCCAACATCAGCCACCTTGAGGCTATGATAAAGCGTGCCAAGGAGGAGGGTGTAAAGAGAGTGCGCATACACATCCTGCTTGACGGCAGAGACGTGGGCGAGACCTCTGCCCTTGAGTACGTTAACCCCTTTGAGGACTTTCTTGCATCCCTTAACGACGGCGGCTTTGATGCACGCATTGCATCCGGCGGCGGCAGAATGACCATTACCATGGACAGATACGAGGCTAACTGGGCAATGGTTGACGCAGGCTGGCAGACCCACGTGCTTGGCGAGGGCAGACAGTTTGCATCTGCAAGGGAGGCTGTAGAGACCTACCGTGCCGAGACGGGCAAGATAGATCAGGACCTGCCTGCCTTTGTTATCGCCGAGGATGGCAAGCCCGTAGGCACCGTTGAGGATGGGGACGCCGTTATATTCTACAACTTCCGTGGCGACCGTTCCATTGAGATATCCCGTGCCTTTGAGGAGGCAGAGGTTCCCTTTGACAGAAAGAGAGTGCCCGACGTATTCTATGCAGGTATGCTTGAGTATGACGGTGACAAGCATATACCCAGCCACTACCTTGTAGCTCCCCCCGAGATCAGCAACACCATGGGCGAGCATCTTGCGAAGGCAGGCATAAAGCAGCTTGCTATAAGCGAGACCCAGAAATACGGTCACGTTACTTATTTCTGGAACGGCAACAGGAGCGGCTATTTTGACGAGAGCCTTGAGGAGTATATAGAGATACCCTCCGACGTGGTTCCCTTTGAGCAGCGTCCCTGGATGAAGTGCGCAGAGATAACCGACCTGCTTATAGAGAAGATAGAGAGCGGCGAGTTTGATTTTCTCCGTGTAAACTTCCCCAACGGCGATATGGTAGGTCACACCGGCTCCTTCGACGCCACCGTGGTAAGTATGGAGGCGCTTGACCTTTGTCTGGCACGCATCCTTGCCGCCCTTGACAAGGCAGAGGGCGTGGCTATCATCACCGCAGACCACGGCAACGCTGACGAGATGTACGAGCTTGACAAGAAGACGGGCAAGGCAAAGATAGGTGCTACGGGCAAGCCCAAGGCAAAGACCAGCCATACCCTGAACCCTGTTCCCTGCTATATCTATGACAATTTCTACGGCGACAGATACGTGGCAAACGAGGGCAGCTTCGGTCTTGCCAACGTAGCGGCTACCGTGTTTACAATGCTGGGTCTTGAGGTCCCCGAGATGTGGGAGACGAGCCTTATAAAGCTCAAGTAAGACTGATCGGCAGTCCTTGACCTATATATGCGTATGTATGCGGGCGGCGTGTCCCCTCTCCCGAGGGAGGGGGCACCCCCTGCACCCGCAGGCAACAGAGTGCGAGTGGGCGTTTAGTATGAGTTTTGCTTTTTGACATACAATTCTTGTGCACCCCAAGAAATGGGTGTCAAAGCGTGAAACCGTGGTCTAAGGGGGCGCTGTGCTCCCCTGCACCCTGTGTTATTTTCGGAGGTTATATCAATGATTAGAATGCTGTTTTCCTCGGGCGATACGAAAACCGCCCTTATTACCGTACTGCTGTCACTGCCGGTCATACTGCTTGCCCTGACCGTGCACGAGGTAGCTCACGGCTACGTGGCATACCGCTGCGGCGACGGCACTGCCAAGGCCTACGGCAGGCTGACCCTTAACCCTACCAAGCACCTTGACCTTATGGGTACCCTTTGTATGCTGCTGGTAGGCTTCGGTTGGGCAAAGCCCGTGCCCGTAAACAGCCGCTATTTCCGCAAGCCCAAGCGTGATATGGTGCTTGTTGCACTGGCGGGGCCCGTGTCCAACCTGCTTACGGCTGTGGTTGCCGCCTTTATTTACGCACTGATCACAGCTTTGGGGAACGATGCCATCTACCGTGGCTTGTTCTTTGGGGACAAGATGGGGCTTGTGCTGTATTATGTGGCTACGCTGTTTTACCTTATGGTGCACATGAATCTGGGTCTTGCCCTGTTCAACCTTATACCCATACCGCCTCTTGACGGCTCCAAGATACTTGCAGGTCTGCTCCCCTCTCACCTTGCAATGCGCTATGTACAGATAGAGCGCTATTCGGGACAGATAATGCTTATCGTGGCGGTGCTTTCCGTGTCGGGCGTGCTGAGCATATTGCTTGAGCCGCTGTTTTGGGCGAGGGAGGCTATTGCCGACGGTCTGTTCAGCCTGTTTATTAACATCTTTATTTAAAAACAGAGGACGTTTTTATGGAGAGTCTGAGCCTTAAGATAGAGCATTTTGAGGGTCCTCTCGATTTGCTGCTGAGTCTTATAGCGAAAAACAAAATAGATATATTCGACATCCCCATAGCGGAGATAGCTGACCAGTATATGGCGTATATAGAGGGTATGCGCTCCCTTAATATGGAGGTCACCAGCGACTTTATCCGCATGGCGGCAGAGCTGATGCTTATCAAATCACGGATGCTGCTGCCCAAGGCGCCCGAGGCAGAGGACCCGAGAAAAGAGCTGGTGGATACCCTGCTTGAGTACAAGCGTGCCAAAGAGCTTGCCGCCTTTCTCAGGCTGCAGAGCGAGACCTATTACGACCGCTTTACCAAGGCGCCCGACGAGGGGGACGGCATATACAGCCGTGAGCACGCCGTGGAGCTGCTTACCGAGGCGTTTGAGCGTATAAAGCTGCGCCGTGCCGCAAAGCCCGATGCTCCCGTAGAGCTTTTTGAGAAGATGGAGAAGGAGCGCTACTACACGGTAAGCGAGAAGATAATGGCGGTGATACGCTTTATGCTTACCAAGGAGAAGAAGGGCGAGGAGGCAGAGTTTACCGAGCTGTTTCAGACCTGCAGGAGCAGGAACGAGATAGTTGCCGTGTTCCTTGCGCTGCTTGAGCTGGTCAAATCGGGCAGGATAGACGTGCGAAAGACCCGTAACGAGCTGTATCTGATACTGTGTAAAACACATACGGAGGGCAATAAGTGAAACTTCAGAAGGAAATAGAGGCTATGCTGTTCGCCGTGGGTGCGCCCATTACGGTGGAGAGGCTGTGCGAGCTTACGGGCGAGGGTGAGGAGGCTGTGAGGGCAGCCGCCCGTCGCATTGAGGAGAGGCTTGCCGCCGAGGAAAGCGGCATACAGCTTATCAAAATAGAAGACGGCTATCAGCTTTGCACCAAGCCTGACACGGGTGCGGCTGTAAAGAGGGCGCTGGAGCTTAAAAAGGCGCCGCCCCTTTCCAAGGCTACGCTGGAGGTACTTGCCATTATCGCCTACAACCAGCCGGTGACCCGCTCCTTTGTGGAGCAGGTGAGGGGCATCGACTCCTCGTATATCGTGGCGGGGCTTGTAGACAAGGGGCTTGTGTGTGAGCGTGGGGTGCTGGATGCACCAGGTCGCCCCGTGCTGTTCGGCACTACGGACGCTTTTTTGAGATGCTTTGGGCTTGCCTCCCTTTCGGAGCTGCCCGAGGCTGAGCTTCCCAACCCCGAGCAGATGAAGCTGCTTGACGGTAACGCCGAGGGCACCGCCGCAGACAGTGCCGAGGGCTCTGAGAGCGCTGAGAGCGCTGAGGGCACGGCAGACACCGTCGCTGAGGGCGGCGAAGGCGCACTATGATTGCTTTGTATATAGTCGGCGGCATATTGCTTTTGATACTGCTTTTGCTCCTTGTGAAGATAGGCGTGTATTTCAGCTACTACGGCAAGACCCCCGAGGTGGCGGTTAAGATAGCTTTTTTCACCCTGCGCTTTGATTCTAAGGACGTGAAGGAGCAGGCGAAGGAGCGGGCGGCGGACAAGCCTGAGAAGGACGGCGGCAAAAAAGAAAAGGAAGGTAAGGGGGAGAAAAAAGCTTCCCCTGCTATAAAGGACAGCCTTGCGGTGTTTAAGGACGGGATACTGCGCTTTTGGCGGAAGTATAAGCGTTACGCAAGGCTTGAGAGGTATATCGTAAAGATAAACCTCGGCACCGATGACCCTGCACGAACCGCAGTGCTGTACGGCGGCGTGGCAACGGTGGCGGCATCGCTCCACGCATGGGCGATGTCGGTGAAGAAGCGAAGCAGAAAAGTGAAGGACATATACACCGAGGTGAAGCCTGACTTTATCGCCGAGAAGACGGACGTGGCGGCTGAGGTGGGTTTTTCGCTGAGGGTGTGGCAGATCCTCTCCTGCCTATGGACTTTGTACAGCACCTACAAGCGATACAAGAAGCTGCCGCCCAAGGTGAGGAAGGGCGACGTTACTACAGAACAGAATGAGAAAGGTGACAGCAAGGATGACAAACGACAAGCTTAACCAGATAATCGAGACCTCGCTAAGCAAGATAAAGACCGTTGCAGACAGCAACACCGTTATAGGCGAGCCTATACACCTGAACGATAATGTGGTGGTGCTCCCCTTCTCCAAGGTGAGCGTTGGCTTTGCGGCAGGGGGCGCCGACTATTTCGGCAAGAACCCCGAGAGCGCAGACAAAACTCAGTTTGCGGGTGGCAACGGCGCAGGCGTTTCGGTAACGCCCCTTGGCTTTATTATAGTTAACGGTACCGACGTGCAGGTTATCGACCTGAAGGCTCCCGTAGCGGCGGCTGAGAAGGCGGGTGACAACCCCGTTAGCAAGGCTATGGAGGGCATAAGCGCACTGATAGACAAGGTGCCCGAGCTTTGGGCAAAGATAAAGAGCAAGAAGAAGGGCGAGGAGGGCGAGACCCTTACCGAGACCGAGATAGAGGTAAAGCCCGAATAAAGTACGCTTTTCCGCAATAAAATATTGCGGAGGCGATGCGATATAAATACTGCAAGAGAGGGCTGCTGCCTTAGACCCCATAGGCTTTTTGTCTGCCTGCTTTTGTGTCTGTGCCTTGCCCTGACGGGCTGTGGCGGCAGGCTTGGGGCGGAATCGGAGACAGACGGCGGAGGGAGGCTGGAGGTAGGGCTGTACACCGTGAGGGAGGACCTTGCCCCGTCGGCAGAGGGGGCGGCACTGCTTGAGGCGGAGACGGGCACACTGCTTATGGCGAGGGGTGCTGACAAGCCTTTGCCTATGGCAAGCACCACCAAGATAATGACGGCGGCGGTAGTGCTTTTGTACGGCGACCTTACGGCGAGCTTTGCCATACCCAAGGAGGCGGTGGGCGTAGAGGGCTCGTCGCTGTACCTTTCCGAGGGGGAGGTATTTACGGTAGAGGAGCTGCTTTACGGCCTGATGCTGGAGTCCGGGAACGATGCGGCGGTCGCCCTTGCCATAGCCGTGGCAGGGAGCGTGGAGGGCTTTGTGGCGCTGATGAACGCCACGGCGCTGAGTCTGGGGCTTGAGAGCACCCGATTTGCCAACCCCCACGGGTTGAGCGCAGAGGGGCACTACACCACTGCGGCAGAGCTTGCAAGGCTTACTGCCTATGCCCTTGGGATAGAGGGCTTTGAGGAGGTAGTCTCTACACGCTCTATGGAGCTGAAGGGCGAGGGGCACGAAAGGCGCTATCTGTTCAACCACAACAAGCTGCTTGGCGGCTATGACGGGATGATAGGCGTCAAGACCGGCTACACGGCGGCGGCAGGAAAATGTCTTGTTACGGCGGCACGGCGTGGGGATATGACCCTTGTGGCGGTGACGCTGAACGACAGTCAGGACAAGGCTGACCACAGGGCAATGCTGGACTACGGCTTTGGCAGCTTTCGCAAGGTGGCGGCGGTGAGCTATGGAGAGAGCGTGGCTGTACCCGTGACGGGCGGACGGCAGGGCGCCGTTATCGCTACGGCGAGGGAGGAGCTGTGGCTGTGTCTGCCCACCGACCTGAGCGTGGAGAAGATATACGATATAAGGGCAGCCGAGGCACCCGTAAAGCAGGGGCAGACGGTGGCGTATATAAAGCTTTTTGCCCGGGGGAGCCTTGTGGCTGAGGTGCCCCTGTATGCGGCAGAGAGCGTGAAGAAACAGAAAAGGCTTTTGTTCTTTTAGAACAGAAGTGGGATAGGATATGGAAAAGGTAAGACTGCAAAAATATATAGCGGACTGCGGACTGATGTCCCGCCGTGCCGCCGAAAAGGAGATAGAGGCGGGCAACGTGACCGTAAACGGCGTGACTGCCACCATAGGGGAGAGCGTGACGCCGAGGAAGGACAAGGTGTGCCTTAACGGGGAGCCTGTTGTGTTCTCCAAGCGGTATCTGTACTATCTGCTCAACAAGCCTCAGGGTGTAGTGACCACTATGAGCGACGAGTTTGGCAGACGGACGGTGCGTGACCTGTTGCCCACCAAGGAAAGGGTGTACCCCGTGGGCAGGCTTGACAAGGACAGCGAGGGGCTTTTGCTTTGCACCAATGACGGTGATCTGGCAAACAAGCTTATGCACCCTGCCTATCACCTGAAAAAGACCTATATAGTAAACGTAAGGGGTCACGTGGAGGGCAGTCTTGTGGATTCGCTGAGGGCGATGCGCACTCTTGAGGAGGAGCCCATAGCACCTGTAGAGGTGACTCTTGTAAATCGCAGTGAGAACGCCAGCGCCCTGCGCTTTGTGCTGAGCGAGGGTAAGAACCGTCAGATACGCCGTATGTGCGAGTCGGTAGGGCTGTCTGTGATGCAGCTCAGGCGTGTGTCTATCGGCGGCATCAACATCAACGGGCTTGAGGTGGGTGCTTGGCGGCACCTTACCGCCAAGGAGCTTTCTGAGCTGAAGGCGGCGGTGGAAAAGAAAGGGAGAGAGAAGAATGGTAAAGGTAACACCCGAAATAGATACAGAAAAAATTAAGGCGCTGTGCGAGCTGACGGGCGCTCCCTATGAGGAGAATGCACTGTGCTACTTTATATACGTGGACGGAAAGGTTGGCGGTCTGTGCCTGTTCAAGCTGACGGCAGAGGGCGGCAGGATAATAGCTTTGCGGAACCACCCCCGGGTGGATGACCGTGACGCACTGATAATCGGCGGCAAGGCTTGCCTTGACTTTATAGAGCGCAAGAGCGGCTTTTACGCATATTTTGACGATAATGACACCCCCTTGGCAAAGGCCTTGGGCTTTGGTGAGAAGGAGGGGCGGCTGTATCTGGACATGCACGGCTATTTCGGCGGGTGCGGCTGCTGCAACAAAAAGCTATGATAACTACTAAACAAAGAGCATATCTGCGTTCCCTTGCAAACAGTGTGGAGTGCATTATGCAGATAGGCAAGGGCGGTATTACCGAGAACCTTATAAAGACCGTGGGCGATGCGCTGGAGGCGAGGGAGATAGTGAAGCTTTCAGTCCTTGAGACCTGCCCCTACACCCCCAAGGAGTGTATGACGGAGCTTACCGAGGCGTTGCAGTGCGAGGCGGTGCAGGTCATCGGCAGGCGTTTGGTAATATACCGTGAGAGCGTGGAGAACAAGAAGATAGAGCTGCCCCGTTGACTTTCGACGGGCGCAGGGAGGGCTATATGGAGCAGAAAAGGCTTTTAGGGCTTTACGGCGGCACCTTTGACCCACCCCACAGGGCGCACGTGGCTTTGGCTAAGGCGTTTACGGACGCTTTCCCCGAAGCAGAGCTTTTGATAATGCCCTGCCTGATACCGCCCCACAAGGTGAGGGAGGCAGGTGCGGCAGAGGGCGAGGACAGACTTGCTATGGCAAGGCTTGCCTTCGGTGAGCTGGAGCGCACCGACGTCTCGGACTATGAGCTGAGGTCTGAGGGGACAAGCTATACATACCTGACGGTAAAGCACCTTAAGGAGCAGTACCCCCAAAGACGGCTGTGTCTGATAATGGGGCAGGATAACCTTGCCATAATGGAAAAATGGCGTGAGTACAGATATCTGTTAGCGAACTGCTCGCTGGCGGTGGCTATCCGTGGGGACGAGCCTATAAGCGGCGATATAGAACGGCTGAGAAAGGCATACGGCGCCGATATACATCTGTTGAATATGGAGAAGGACGAGGTGTCCTCCACCACCGTGCGCCGCATTATCAGAGAGGGCGGTAACCCGAAGGAATACCTGAAGGGCACTGTGCTTGACTATATAAGGAGCCACCGACTTTACGGCTCGGCGACAGAGGAGGACAAGGCTATGCAGTCACTTCTTGCAAGGATATACGCACAGATAAACTGTCTGTCGCCTAAGCGCAGGCGTCATACCTATGGAGTGGAGAAGGCGGCGTTTATGCTGGCAAAGAACCACTACCCATGGCTTGACAGGCGGCTTGTAGCGGCGGCGGCACTGCTTCACGACTGCACCAAGGAGTACAGCGAGGAGGAGCAGCTTATCACCGCAGAGCGATTTGCGGTCTATTTCAACGAGCTGGAGCTTGAGGCGCCAAAGCTGAGGCACGCCGTAACGGGTGCGGCTGTGGCAAGGGTCGCCTTTGGTCTGCCTGAGGAGGCGGCAAACGCCATACTGTACCACACCACAGCCAAGGCAGATATGACGCCCCTTGAGAAGATACTGTATCTTGCGGATTTCACCGACGAGAACAGGAGCGACGAGCTGTGCGTTGCCGTCAGGCGAAGGTACTACGAGTATTTCGCCGCAGACAGAGGGACGGCGGTAGACAGGACCCTGCTTTATGCGCTGGAGCGCAGTATTGAGATACTGACAGAGGAATGTAAAAAGATACATCCGCATACTATTGAAGCAAGAAACTTTTTGAAGGAGAGTCTTGCGGATGAAGATAATAAGCGGAGGGCTGACAGCCAGTAACCGACGGAGCGCTGTGCTTACCGTCCTTGCCTTGGTGCTTTGCCTTACGGTGCTGTTTTCCGTCGCCTACCAAAAGGGCAGAACGGGTGCGGCGGAGGGCACAGGCGGCGCAGAGGATGCCGTGGGCGGCGACTACATTTACGGACTGCTTGGGGACGGCGCCCTATCGGTGAACGGGGAGAGCGGAGACAGCCTTGGCAGTACAGAGCTGCGCCGCAACGTGCTTGTGCTGGGCAAGGACTATGACAGCACGAGGACAGACGCCATAATCTGCGTTTCCATAGGCAGTGAGGGGATAAGCACCCTGCAGATACCCCGTGACACCTACGTGACCGAAGGCGACTACTGCGGCAGGATAAACACCCTGCTGCCACGCTACAAGACGGTAGCTGAAAAGGCAGGCGCTGAGGATGCGGTGGCTACGGGCATTGCTCGGCTTATGGAGAAGATAGAGGCGGATTTCGGCATAAGGCTTCACAATTACGTTTTTCTTGACAGCGCCGCCGTGGCGGAGCTGACGGATGCGGTAGGCGGCGTTACGCTGGAGGTGCCTGCCGACATAGATTTTGTGGATGAGAGCCGTGGTATGAGCCTGCACCTGAAGGAGGGGCGACAGACCCTTACGGGGGAGCAGGCGGCGCAGTTTGTACGCTACCGTGAGGGCTATCCTCAGGCAGACCTTGGCAGGATAGAGGCGCAAAAGCTTTACGCCGCCGCTATGCTTGAGCGGCTTACGGGGCTTGGTTCTGCAAGCACCGCCGCAAGGCTTGCGGAGATACTGTCACGCTACGTCAAGACCGACCTTGAGGCGGAGGAGATAGCGGAGCTTGCGGTGCGGCTTTGCACTGCGGCGTCAGACAAGGTGGTAATGTACACCCTGCCCGGTAACGGGGTCAAGGTCAACGGCGCAAGCTATTACGGTGCCTACCGTGAGCTTGCCGCTGATATAGCCGTAAAGGGCTTTGGTGCCCCTTCGGCGACCGCCCTTGCGGTGCCCGATTTCTACGCTACCTCCACAGGGGGCTACAGGGATACGGAGGGCGTGCGGCTTTCCACCGTGCTGGAGCACGGGCTGGCGATACCCGTGTATGCGGACTGATAAAACCGAAAACGATATATAAACAATATATTTAAATAAAACATATTTTCTATATAAGGAAGGACAAAACCATGGAAAACAAACAGGAAATGGCTGTAAAAGAAGCCGCCACTATGGCGAAGATAGCCGCTGAGGCGCTTGACAGTAAGAAGGGCGTTGACGTAACGGTGCTTTCCGTTGCAAAGCAGACGGTGCTGGCTGACTATTTTGTAATAGCCACGGGCACCTCCTCTACCCACGTCCGTGCGCTGGCTGACGAGGCTGAGTTCAAGCTTAAGGAGGCAGGCTTTGTCTGTGGCCACGTAGAGGGTCACGGCGACTGGAAGCTTTTGGACTATCATTCTGTGATAATCCACGTTTTCACCAAGGAGGCAAGAGAGTTTTACAAGCTTGAAAAGCTCTGGACCGACGCCGAGGTGCTAAGCGACGAGGAAGCAGAGTAATATTGTTGAAAGGAATATAGGAGAGTTATGAAGTATTCACACAAGGATATAGAAAAGAAGTGGCAGGACAGGTGGGACGCAGAGAAGGCGTTTGCCGCCACCAATGACCGTTCAAAGCCTAAGTATTTTGCTTTGGTAGAGTTCCCCTACCCCTCGGGCGCAGGTCTGCACGTAGGTCACCCCAGACCCTACACCGCTCTTGATATAGTCAGCAGAAAGCGCCGTATGGAGGGCTATAACGTGCTGTATCCCATGGGTTGGGACGCTTTCGGTCTGCCCACCGAGAACTACGCTATAAAGAACAAGATGCATCCCCGTACCGTTACCGAAAACAACGTAAAGCGCTTTAAGGGTCAGCTTAAGTCCTTGGGCTTTGCCTTTGATTGGGACAGGGAAATAAACACCACGGACGAGAGGTATTATAAGTGGACCCAGTGGATATTCCTCCAGCTTTTCAAGAAGGGTCTTGCTTATAAAAAGGAGATGAACGTAAACTGGTGCACCTCCTGTAAGGTAGTGCTTGCCAACGAGGAGGTCGTTGGCGGCAAGTGCGAGCGCTGCGGCAGTGACGTTGTGCGCAAGGCCAAGAGCCAGTGGATGCTTAAGATAACCGAGTACGCCGACAGGCTTATCGACGACCTTGACACCGTTGACTATATTGAGCGTGTCAAGCTTGCGGAGAAGAACTGGATAGGCCGCTCCTACGGCGCAGAGGTGAACTTTGATACCAGCCGTGGCGATAAGCTGAAGGTGTTCACCACCCGTCCCGACACCCTCTACGGCGCAACCTATATGGTTATCGCTCCCGAGCACCCCTATGTTGAGAAATGGAAGGACAGCCTCAGCAATTACGAGGACATAATCGCCTACAGAGAGGCCGCCGCCAAGAAGAGCGACTTTGAGCGCACGGAGATGGCTAAGGATAAGACGGGCGTGCGCCTTGAGGGCGTGAGCGCCATAAACCCCATGACGGGCAAGGAGATACCTATTTTCGTTTCTGACTACGTGCTTATCACCTACGGCACGGGCGCAATAATGGCAGTCCCTGCTCACGATGACAGAGACTGGGAGTTTGCAAAGGTCTTTGGTCTGCCTATTATTGAGGTAGTGGCAGGCGGCAACGTTGAGGAGGCCGCCTTTACCGACGTTGAGACGGGCGTTATGGTCAACAGCGGCATACTTAACGGCCTTGAGGTAAAGGACGCTAAGCAGCGTATTATAGAGCATCTTACCGAGCTTGGCATCGGCGAGAAGAAAGTCAACTACAAACTTCGTGACTGGGTATTCTCCCGTCAGCGCTATTGGGGTGAGCCTATCCCTCTTGTTTACTGTGAGCACTGCGGCTGGCAGCCTATTGATGAGAAGGACCTGCCCCTGACCCTGCCCGAGGTGGAGAGCTATGAGCCCACCGATAACGGCGAGTCGCCCCTTGCCACCATGACCGACTGGGTCAACACCACCTGCCCTAAGTGCGGCGCAAGCGCAAAACGTGAGACCGACACCATGCCTCAGTGGGCAGGCTCGTCCTGGTACTTTATGCGCTACTGCGACCCCTATAACGATGAAGCCTTCGCCTCTAAGGAGGCGCTGGACTATTGGCTCCCCGTTGACTGGTACAACGGCGGTATGGAGCACGCTACCCTGCATCTGCTGTACTCCCGCTTCTGGTCCAAGGTGCTTTATGACCTTGGCTTTATCTCCTGCCCCGAGCCTTATCTCAAGCGCACCTCTCACGGTATGATACTGGGCGAGGACGGGGAGAAGATGTCTAAATCCCGTGGCAACGTAGTCAACCCCGACGACGTTGTGGAGGAGTTCGGCGCAGACACCATGCGTCTGTACGAGATGTTCATAGGCGACTTTGAAAAGAGCGCACCTTGGTCCACCAACAGCGTAAAGGGTTGCCGCCGTTTCCTTGACAGGTTTGCGGCTCTGAACGATAAGATCGTTCCCACAATCAGCCCCGAGCTTGAAAAATCACTGCACAAGACCATTATGAAGGTCACAAACGATATAGAGGCGATGAAGTTCAACACCGCTATCGCCGCTATGATGACCCTGCTTAACGATATCCACTCCGCAGGCGGCGCAGACGTGGAGACCCTTAAGACCTTCGCACTGCTGCTCTGCCCCTTTGCCCCCCATCTGGCTGAGGAAATGTGGGCATCCCTCGGCGGCAAGGGTCTGGCTTCTCTCGCTCCTTGGCCCAAGTATGACGAGAGCAAGACCGTAGACGCAAGCATTGAGGTAGCAGTTTCCGTCCTCGGCAAGTTCCAGGGCACCGTTACCGTTGCTGTGGACGCCGATGAGGACACTGTATATGCCGAGGCGCTTAAGCTGGAAAAGGTACTTGCCCGCATAGAGGGGAAGCAAGTGTTTAAGAAGATATTTATTCCTAATAAGATGCTTAATATCCTCTGCAAGTAAGGACACACGGCGACAGCCGTAAGGCGACGGGCGAAGTGTGGGCTGTGAGAGCAGCCGTAAGCGAAATAGCACAAAAATTATATAAAGCAGTACAAGGGACGGCAAAGCCGTCCCTTGTTTCATCTTAAACCAAAGATATTCATTTTTTGCGCTCTACGCAAATTTCACCCCGCAAAGCAACAACGCCGCCGTCCCTTTGTCAAGAAGCTCTCCCTCATACCAGGGCGTACCGAGGGTAACGGCGCTGTCTCCCATGGCACGCTCTGTCATAGCCACCGCCTCCTCTACGGTGATGGGGTCGTCGGGGCGAAATCGGTCGCCCTCTACCTCCACTATACCGTTCACCACTGCCGCCTCCAGATACAGGCGTTTAAGACGGCTTTGGTGGGCAGTATCGGTGAAGATATCCGTGGGGTACGCCTTATCTGCCACAGCTTCATCTGCGGCGCAGACCAGCATAACGGCGTAGTCAATGCGGCTGACCAACTTGTTTGGCTCAAAGTAGTAGCTGTCACCTATCATCGTATAGGTCATCAGTGACAGCTCGGAGGCACGGATGGCGGCAAGGTGGTTGGCATCCCCCTCCATATCGGCAAAATAAACGCCTGTGCTGCTTTCGTCCACGGTAACGGTAACAGTGGCGGCGTCGCTTTTCTCGCCCCAATCGTCAATTACACGGTAGGTGAAGCTGTCCTCGCCGCAAAAGCCCTCGGTGGGGGTGTAGGTCATCCTACCCTCTGTAAGCACTACCCTGCCCCCCGTGGGGTAGCGCTCCACCACGTATTCCACAGCGCCGCCGTCGGGGTCATAGCCGCCCAGAGGGAGGGTGGCGCTGACGTTTTTGTAGGTGGATACGGTGGCAGACACGGCAATAGGGGCAAAGCGTGGGCTTTCGGAATAGCGCACAAGGCACTGTATCTCCTTGCTTTCCCAGCCTGCCGCCGCCACGGTGAAGGTGAAGGCGCACTCACCCTTGAAGTCGGAGCTTGGCAGGAAGGAGAGCAACGCCGTGCCCGTCAGGGACAGCACCTGCTGAGGGATGGCGTCAACACCTGCCACCTTCAGCACCCCTGCGGAAAGGGGCGGCAGGGTCTGCAGGGTAAGGTAGTCGAAGTCGGCGCCCACCACGTCCCTTATCTCCTGGGCGGTAAAGCGCACACGCTCGCCGCCCACAGAGCATTTGATAAGCCTTGTCTCTGCCCTGAGGACCTCTATCCCCGGAGACAACAGCTCTGCCGTGGCAGACACGCTATTGCCTGCGGCGACAAAGAGACAGAGCACAAAGGCAAGCAGCTTTAAAAGTTTTCTCATATATTATGCCTCCCGAATGTATTTTTCACCCTTATGTTACCCTGTTTTTCTCCAAATATTACAAATATGCCTTGAAAACGGACACAAATAATGCTACAATATTACAAAGGAGGGCGATGAACCATGGACCTGCGCATTAAAACCTCATCCTTAAAGGGTATGATACCTGCCACACAGTCCAAATGGTCTGTGCACAGGATGATATTCTGCTCGGCACTGGCAAGCGAACCCACGGTGCTTACCATAAACAGCTTGTCGGAGGATATCTACGGCGCACTTGACACAGTAAAGCGCTTTGGCGGTGACGTGTTCCCCGTGAGTGAGAGGGAGTACCGTATTACCCCCATCTGGGCGAAAAAGGCAACCCACCCCGTTTTGTATGCCCGTGAGAGCGGTACCTTTCTGCGCTTTATAATGCCCGTTGCGGCGGCGCTGTTCGACTCTTTTGAGATACACTGCCAGACCGCTGTGCCCCCCTATGCGCCCATTATGCGGCAGATGGAGGAGCACGGCTGTGCCTGCACCTACGGTGACGGAGTTATGAGCTTTAAGGGCAAGCTCAGGGGCGGTCGCTTTACCCTTGCAGGCAACTCGGGGGGCAGGTTTTTGTCGGGTCTTTTGTTTGCACTGCCCTTGCTTGAGGAGGACAGCGAGCTTAGCTTTACCTCTCCCTTGCAGACAAGCGGTTACGTGGATATGACACTTGAGACGGCGGCTAAGTACGGCGTGCGTATATATAAAAGGGACAACGGCTATTTTGTAAAGGGCTCTCAGCATTACGAAAAGCCCTTTGACGTGGAGAAGCTCACGGTGGAAGGGGATTGGAGCAGTGCGGCGGTGCTGTTGGTTGGCGGCGCTCTGGGCGGCGAGGTCTGCTGCGGCGGCCTTAGTATAGAATCCTCTCAGCCGGATAAGGCTATTGTGCCCCTGCTTTCCGCCATGGGGGCGGAGATACGTGCCGACAAGCGCACGGGCAGCGTTTTCGCCTTTAAGAGCAAGCTTAAGGGGATAGACGTGGATTGTTCATCGGTACCTGACCTTGTTCCTGCACTGGCTGTTGCTATGGCTTTGGCTGAGGGCAACAGTATGATACGAAATATTGGCTGGCTGAGACATAAGGAGAGCGACCGTATAAGAGCGTTGGCAGAAAACCTTGGGCGTATGGGTGCCAAGGTGACGGAGTATGAGGACGCTCTCGGCTTTACGGGCGTAAAGCTTTTGAAGGGTGCCGAGGTGGACAGCTTTGGCGACCACCGTATCGCTATGGCGATGGCTATAGCAGGTGCAGTGGCAAGAGGTGAGACGGTGGTAAAGGGCGCAAGCAGTGCGGTGAACAAGTCTTACTCCCGTTTCTTCTACGATTTCAGACTCCTTGGCGGCGAGGCTGAGGATATATAGGGCTATAATAGCCATAAAGAGAGCAAAGAAAGGAAAACGATATGAGACCTAACAGGCTTTTTGTAGTGGTCCCTTGCTATAACGAGGAGGAGGTGCTGCCCGAGACCTCCAAGCGTCTGGCTGTGAAGATGGAGGAGCTGATTGCCGCAGGCAAGATAGCGCCCGACAGCCGTGTTGCCTTTGTTAACGACGGCAGTAAGGACAAGACCTGGGCGATGATACAGGAGCTGCACGGGCAGAACCCCATTTTTACGGGCGTTAACCTGAGCCGCAACAGAGGGCATCAGAACGCTCTGCTCGGCGGGCTTATGACGGTTATGGAGGATGCCGATATGGCTATCTCTATGGACGCCGACCTGCAGGACGATATAAACGCCATGGACGAGATGATAGACAAGTATCACGCAGGCTGTGACATCGTCTACGGCGTGCGCAGTAAGCGCAAGACCGACAGCTTTTTCAAGCGCTTTACCGCAGAGAGCTTTTACAGGCTGATGGACAAGATGGGCGCAAAGACTGTGTTCAACCACGCCGACTACCGCCTTATGAGCAAGCGTGCCCTGCAGGGGCTTGCAGACTTTAAGGAGGTAAACCTGTTTCTGCGTGGCATAGTGCCCATGATAGGCTACCCCTCGGACGTGGTGTATTACGAGCGTGCGGAGCGTTTTGCAGGGGAGAGCAAGTATCCCCTAAAGAAGATGATAGCCTTTTCTATAGAGGGCATCACCTCCCTCAGCACCACACCTATTAAGCTGATAACCAAGCTTGGCATATTTATGTTTATAGTGAGCATAGGTATGCTTATATACTCGATAGTACAGCTTTGCCTTGGTAACACCATCGGCGGCTGGACCAGTGTTATGGTGTCCATTTGGGCGATAGGCGGCCTTTTGATGATATCTATGGGCGTTGTAGGCGCCTATGTTGGCAAGATATATCTCGAGGCCAAGGGCAGACCTCGCTATATTATCGAAAAATATCTTGAAGAAGAAAAGAAGGACTAAGCTATGTGGCACCCCATAAAGCACTTTAAGACCATAACCAAGCACCGCCACAGAGTGATATACCACTGCTTTAAGGTGGGTATCCCGTGGCAGGGTCTGAAGCACGACCTTTCAAAATACAGCCTGACGGAGTTTTTGCCGGGGGCGAAGTATTTTGTGGGCGTGCGCAGTCCTAACGAGCTTGAGAGGGAGGACAAGGGCTATTCCACCGCCTGGCTCCACCACAAGGGCAGGAACCGCCACCACTTTGAGTACTGGCAGGACGCCGTGCCCGGTCAGCAAAAGCCCCTGTGCCCCGTAGAGATGCCCGTTAAGTATGTGGCGGAGATGTTTTGCGACAGAGTAGCCGCCAGCAAGATATACAAGGGCAAGAGCTATCATAACGGCTGTGCCTACGAGTATTTCGCCGCTAAGAAGGACATCCTCCCTATGCACCCCAACACCAAGGCACTGCTTGAGAGCTGGCTTGTGACCCTGAGGGACAAGGGGGAGAAGGTGGCGTTTGCCGAGGTAAAGCAATACGTAAAGGCTAACAAGAAGAAAAAGAAAAAGTAGTTGGAAATATATGAGAAAAAGGGACCTTGGTCCCTTTTTCGGTTAAAAGAAGAAACAGGAAAGGACGTGGGGTCAGGTGTTTTTAGGCATCCATTTGTCGGAGATAAGCGACAAGACCTTGAGGGAAATAGAGCTGACGGGGGCACAGGCGTGCTATATAAAGACTTTGCACGCTATATCCTGCGCCTTGTCGCTGGGTCTGATATCTTACTGGATATACTCCTTTATCCGTAGCCGCATAGCTACGTGGAGGGGCACCTTCTACAAAAAGCGTGGGTTCTCCCACACCCTTGGCGCAACCTTGGTGTTTCTTGCGGCTGTGTGGTGTATGCGCTACGCCGTAGGGCGTTTTGTTATGCCGCTTACCGGTCACAGCGGCTTTGAGGAGGGGGTAAACAGCCTGCTTCACGCCCTGCAGACCTTCAGCATGGACGAGGACTATACGAGCTATGTGAGCAACGGCAAGATAATGATGGAGGTGCTTACAAAGGGTTGCAGTAATGCCTCGGGCTGGATAGCCGCCTACGGCGTTTACGCCTTTTTGCTGAACATCGCCGCCCCCATAGCGGGAGGCGCATTGATATTGGAGCTGATAACGGGTCTTTTCCCCTCTCTGAAGCTGTGGTTTTACAGCAAGCTTTTGTGGAAAGAGCGCTGTTATTTCAGTGAGCTTAACGAGCGCTCGCTGGCTTTGGCAAAAAGCCTGAGGAGCCAGAAATATCGCATTTTCTGCAAGCCTGTTATCGTGTTTACCGACGCCTACACCGACAAGGACAACGAAAAAAGCGCAGAGCTGCTTGCGGAGGCAAAGCAGCTTGGTGCGCTGTGCATAAAGGACGATATCTGCCACGCACGCTGCAACAGGTTCTTTAAGCGCTCGTTTTTCCTGATGGACGAGGTAGAGGTGGACAATCTGCAGACCCTTGCCAACCTTACCAACAGTCAAAACTATAAGACCGTACTGAGGGCGAAGATATTTGTGTTCTCCCAAAGCACAAACCATACCCTTGTGGAAAAACAGCTCAGGGAAAGGCTTGAAAAGACCTTGGGCGTTGCCGAAAAGGATATGCCCCTTATATTCCCTATCCAGATATACAAAAACATTATAGCAGACCTGCTGTCAGACCTGCCTCTTTACGAGCCTATAGTGCACAGGTATAAGGAGGACAGAACCACCGACCTTAACGTGACCATACTTGGCACGGGCTATATCGGTACGGAGATGTTCCTTGCCTCTTGCTGGGCAGGGCAGATGCACAACGTAAGGCTCCATTTCAACATAATATCCAAGGAGAGCGAGTCGGAGTTTTTGGGCAGAATAGATTTTATAAGCCCCGAGATAATGCAAAGCTCTAAGCCCTGCCACCCTATACTTTGCTACAACGGGGAGGGCGACACCAATCCCCCCTACTTCTCCCTTAACTATATGGAGGGTGACCTTAAAGCTTGGGACGGGAAGGACCCCGAAGCACGGGAGCGGCTTGACGAGGTGCTTGCCAAGACCGACTACTGTCTTGTTGCCTTGGGCAACGACGAGGATAACATGACCGTCGCCAAGGAGCTGCGCTGCCGTATAGGCAAGGCGCACATGGATGACGGCAAGGGCAGGCGCACCCTCATAGCCTACGTAATATACAACCCCTGTCTGTGCGAGCTGCTCAACACGAAAAAGCATCTCAGTCCCTGCGGCGGCACACCCTGCGTTTACAGCCACGCCATAGGCAGTCTCCACGAGCAGTACGATATCCAGACCGTTTACACCTCTATCTACGAGCTACAGAAGAAGGAGGAGGAGCTGAAGCTTACGGAGAAGGAAAGGGGGGCGCAAAAGGCAAAGAAAAAGCCTAAGAAGCAATACGGTGTAAAAGACAACTCACGCCGCAGTGATATAGTGACCAAGGACACCACTGACAGAGGCAAAAACTCACAGAACTATGACCACTGGGCAACGCTTTCACGGGTCATACACATAAAGTACAAGCTGTTTTCTATGGGATGGATAAAGGACTCGGTCTTTGACGGAGAGGAACAGCACAAGGAAAGAGTAAGCGAGGCGTATAACCTATTTAAGCGGCTTTGTATCGGCTATCCGCCCAAGGGTGCGGAGAAGGTGGCGGCAGAGTTTATGGAAAAACGGGATATGCTTGCATGGAACGAGCGCCGCCGTTGGTGCGCCTTTACACGCTCACAGGGCTATTCCTCCACAGACAAGTGCAGGGAGTATTTCGACCACTGCGGCGACCACAAGCATATGGAGCTGAGACTGCACCCCTGCCTTGTTGAAAGCGACAGCGCCAGTGTGCGTAGGGCAGAGGATTTTGTATTTGAAAACGCAAGGAAAGCGCCTACAGTAAAGCTTGATAAGCTTGACGAGCTGTCGGAGCTGGTAATAGAGCTTTGCGACAAAACGGACAAAAAGCTTGCCGCTGATAAGGAAGCAGAGAAGGCAAGGAAAGAAGCTGCCCTTAAAGAGCTCGACTGGCTTGGTAAAAAGCGCTATATGCGAGAGAAGGCGAAGAATAACAAAGGGAAAAAGGAAAAAAAGCCTAAGAACCGCATGGAATTCAAAGTGGGCGACTACCCTCACCAATATTTTGGTAAATACCTGCCCTTGTGCTCCGATACCGACAAAGACGATGCGATAAAGCTTCTGGGTAAAAGCGAGAGGAAGGTCAAAAGGATGTGCAAAAAGGGTGACCTGACGGGCGCAGTGCTGTACGAGGATATCGGCTGGCTGGTGCCTAAGTACTCTTTGCCCGAAAAGAAAGAAAAGCAGCAGAGCACAAGGCAGAGCAAGCAATAAATTGCCCTTTGTAAACAAACAGAGCAAGAGCGAAAGAAAAAACTTCACTCTTGCTCTGCTTTTATTTTCGCTTTATGCGCCGCTCTACGCCAAGACAAGCCCCTCGGCAAGAATCGCCTTATGCGCTGATGCGGTGAGATAAACACTGAATCTATGCTGATATAATTTCCTGCATCAGTATCGAATCAACAAGACGAGTGATATATCGGGAATTATCGTCATCCTTTATCTGCGCTACGCACTCAATCTCGTTTTTGGACAGAAAATACGCCAATTGATATGCACGTTGAACGTGATAACAATAGTCTCTAATATTCAGCTCTACCGTTTCCTTGTTTGCGCAACTTGTCTTGCTGCCGTGCTCGTTCTCGCTTAACGCTACATAGTTCAAGCAAAATCGTGTCTCACAGCAAAACGACAGCAAGCTTCCCTTTTTACCAAGAAGCCTCGTGCCGTGGGTGAAGGAAATAGTGTCCTTAATAAAGAACACATGTGGTACCATAAAGTGCAGAAACTTTGATGCAAACGAAACACAATTTTTTATCGGTTTTTGGTTTTGCACACCGTTATCCCGTCTCATTTTGCCTATGCTTTCCATAATGAGTCGATTAAACACATCAACGCACCGCACAGTGTCTTCGAGAATATTTACGTCGTTTCCATCGTTGGCGAAGCTGTATTTTTCATTCATCAAACGCAACAACAGGCTGCGAAATGAGGGATAGTCCTTATTTTCAACTATTTCCCTCGCAAGTGTAGAGAAAAACGTGCCTCGTCCATCAGCTATTCTGATACCGGAACCTCTGTCGGGAGATGCAGAATAAGTTTTCCCTATAATCAACAAAGCACTTTCAAAACGGTTTAACGTCTCTTTTTCATTTATACTTTCGGGCAAAATACTTTGGTCTCTGCACATTTTGTACAGAATTTCATTACCGTAATAATAGCTTTCGGCAGAGATCTTTTTCGCTTTTTCTATAAATTCTTCTTTTATCGTTGTGACATATTTCATTGCATTGTACTCCCCACTACCTCCTCGGCGTAGCGGACACCCTCCATGGCGTCCTTGGCGTATTTGTCTGCCCCTATCCTGCGGGCATACTCCTCGGTCAGCACTGCGCCGCCTACCACCACCTTGCACCAAGGTGCGCTCCTTCTGAGCAGAGCTATGGTCTGCTCCATGGCGGGCACGGTAGTGGTCATAAGTGCGCTGAGCCCTACAATGGGTGCGTGCAGCTCTGCCGCCTTTTCTGCTATCGCCTCGGGGCTTACGTCCTTGCCCATATCCACCACGTCAAAGCCGTAGTTCTCAAGCAAAAGCTTTACTATGTTCTTGCCTATGTCGTGGATGTCGCCCTTTACGGTAGCGATAATGACGGTGCCCTTACCGCCTGCGCCCTCCGTATCCGCCATGCTTGACTTTATGACCTCGAAGGCGCTCTTTGCCGCCTCGGCGCTCATAAGAAGCTGAGGCAGGTAGACGGTCTTGTTTTCGTAGCCCTTGCCCACGGTGTTCAGTGCAGGTATTATCTCATTGTTTACTATATCAAGGCCTGACTCGCTCCCAAGCATCGCCGCCGTAAGCTCGCCTGCCTTGTCCTTAAGACCCTTCACCACGGCACGCTGCAGCTCACTGCCTGCCTCCTCTGCCACCGCCTTGGGTGATTCGGGCAAGGAGGGGGATCCCACCGACGGAGGAGCGAAAAGCTCAGCGGCGGCAATATAGTCGCCGCAGTTCTCGTCAAGCCCCTTAAGCGCCCTATATGCGTAGTAGGTCTTCATCATATCCGGAGAATAGGGATTCATAATAGCGGCAGACAGCCCGTTCTCCAAAGCAAGGGCAAAAAAGGTACTGCTTACCGCATCACGGTTGGGCAGTCCGAAGGACACGTTGGACACACCCAGCGAGGTGTGACAGCCAAGCTCCTCCTTTATGCGCCTGAGGGCGCCGAGAGTTGCAAGTGCGGCACCGCCGTCTGCGCTGACCGTCAGTGCCAGCGTATCAAACAGAAGGTCCTTTTTTGCTATGCCGTATTCTGCGGCGGTGGCGATTATCCGCTCAGCTATCCTTACCCTGCCCTCGACGGTATCGGGTATGCCCTCCTCGTCAAGGGTCAGTGCCACCACCACGCCGCCGTATTTCTTTGCCAGAGGGAAAACAGCCGCCATACTCTCTGCCTTGCCGTTTACCGAGTTTATCATTGCCTTGCCGTTATAGCGGCGCAGTGCGCCCTCCATAGCAACAGGGTCGGATGTATCTATCTGCAGGGGCAGGTCGATTATCGCCTGTAGCTCGCACACGGCGGATGTCAGCATCGCCGCCTCGTCTATATCGGGCAGTCCCACGTTAACGTCAAGTATATGAGCGCCCCTCTCCTGCTGACCTACGCCCTCGGACAGGATGTAGTCCATATCCTGCTCCAAAAGCGCCTTTTTGAACCGCTTTTTGCCCGTAGGGTTGATGCGCTCGCCGATAAGCACCACATCTGCCCCAAGCTCTACTGCGTGAGTGTATGAGGAGACCACGGTCATCTCCTTATCGCTAAGGGGTGCGGGCGATATGCCGCCCGTCCTTTTGGTAAGTGCGGCTATATATTGGGGCGTGGTGCCGCAGCAGCCACCCACCACACGGACACCCTTTTCCATAAGGTCCGCAAGCTCGGCAGAAAACTCCTCTGCCCCCACGTCAAAGACCGTCCTGCCGTCCACCACCTTGGGCAGTCCTGCGTTTGGCTTTAGTATGACAGGCACCGACGCCGCCCTCAGAAACGCCTCAGCCACAGGTCGAAGCTGCTTGGGCCCCAAAGAGCAGTTTGCACCAAGGGCGTCAACACCCATACCCTCAAGCATGGCGACCATCGCCTCGGGAGTAGCGCCCGTCATCAGCTTGCCGTCCTCGCCGTATGCGCCCGTTACAAGCACGGGCAGGTCACAGTTCTCCTTTGCGGCAAGCAGTGCCGCTTTGGTCTCGTAGCTGTCGTTCATGGTCTCGATAATGACAAGGTCGGCACCGTATTTTGCGCCCAGCCTTACCGTTTTAGCGAACACAGCCACGGCGTCCTCAAAATCAAGATCACCAAGGGGGCGAAGCAGCTTCCCCGTGGGCCCTATGTCAAGGGCAACAAACTTCTCTGCCGTGGATAGGCTTGCCTCCCTCGCCGCAAACGCCGCCTCAAGCGCCGCCTTTATTATCGCCTCCAGCTCCTTGTCATCAAACTTAAGTGCGTTTGCGCCGAAGGTGTTGGTGCAGACCACGTTACTGCCTGCATCGTAATAGCTCTTATGTATATCCCTTATCACCTGAGGGTGGGATATGCTCCACCGCTCGGGATGCTCGCCCGGCTTAAGCCCCTGCGCCTGTAGCAGAGTGCCCATGCCCCCGTCAAGATACACCGTGTTTGTTTTTAAATACTCTCTGAAAGTCATATATCAACCTCGTAAAGGGTAGTATGTGTTACCGCAAGCGACGGGCTTGCCTATCACGCTCCGCCGCTTCTTCTGCCTGCGCCCACAAGGGCGGTCACCGACTTTGACGGCGACATAAGCAGGCTGTCATTAAGGCTGAGCCCTATGCTCCTGCAACCGCCCAGCAGCTCAAACACCTGCCTTTGCGTCTCAAGGGGCAGGTCGCCGTAGCCGGGGCTGAAGCGCCTGCCAAGGGACACGCCAAGCTCGCCCTCCATATCGGCTTGGAAGGCGTCACACAGCGCCTCTGCACGCTCGGCACCTATCCCTTGCAGAATAAGCGCCCTTGACGGAGCTATACGGCTGTATCGGGCGATGGCTCGGTCAAGCATTGCGCCCACCGTAGCGGCAAAGACTATAACGTGGCTGTAGCCCTCAAGCTGTGCCCCCAGCGCCCGTGAGCGAAAGCACGTATCGCCCACCCTGCAAAGCTCCCCCTCCACCTCAAGAGGCAAAAGGCGGTAGCAGACTCTATAGCTGAGGCTGTCCCATACCTCGCTGAGACACTGCTCTACCAGCGCCTCAAGCTCGCTGTCCGTCTTAGCACAACCTGCATAGCGAAGCGCCTCTTTAACGGAAAAGGGTGGCGGCCCGTAGCTCTTATATATCACTGCGCTGTTCATTTTCCTAATATGTCAGAAAGGTTTGCCTGTATCTTCTCAGCCACGTCAGGCTTGTTCATAGAGTAAACGTGCACGTTGGTGATGCCGTTGGCATACAGGTCTATTATCTGATCCGTAGCATAGGCAATGCCCGCCTGCTTCATAGCGGCAGGGTCTGCGCCGAACTTGTCCACAAGGCTCTTAAAGCGCTGAGGCATAAAGGAACCCGACAGCTTTATGGCTCTGGCAACCTGATTTGCGTTGGTGATAGGCATTATACCGGGGATGATGGGCACGGTAATGCCCGCCTCCCTTATCTTATACAGAAAGTTGTAAAGCAGATTGTTGTCAAAAAACATCTGAGTGGTAAGGAACTCACAGCCTGCGTCTACCTTCTCCTTAAGATGCTTTATGTCCTCCTTCTGGTTAGGACTCTCGGGGTGTATCTCAGGATAGCAGGCGCCGCCTATGCAAAAATCGGGGTTTGCCGCCTTAAGCTCGGCTATAAGGTCGATGGCGTGCTGATAGTCCCAGCCACTGCGGTCGGCATCCTCAAGCCCTGCAGGAATGTCGCCCCTGAGCGCCATAACATTCTCGATGCCTGCCGCCTTTATCTCCCCGATCTTCTGCCTCACCGTCTCCCTTGAGGAAGAAACGCAGGTAAGGTGCCCCAGCGTAGGCACGCCGTAAAGCTCTTTTATATTCTTCGCTATATCAAGAGTGTATTTGCTGGTGCCGCCCCCCGCACCGTAGGTAACGCTCATAAAAGCAGGGCGCAGCTTTGCTATCTCCTCAGTAGCCGCCTTTACGCTGTCAAAGGCGGTCTCCGTCTTGGGCGGAAAAACCTCAAAGGAGAGGGACGGTGTGTCTTTCTTCAGCAGTTCAATAATCTTCATAGCAGTCTTCCCTTCTTAATTTGCGAAGTGCAAAAATGCGCCTCGGCTTTGTGCCTTTTTTGCGCCTTTTTGTCCCTATTTACGGTCTGTATATTCTACCTTTTACATTGTAGCACAAACGTCTCCGCTTTTCAAGCCGAAATATCATTTGCCGCCCCCATTGATGTGATAACGAATTATGACCCGTACAAACACTCTTAAGGTCGGCTTTTATAACCGTTTTACCTATATCAATCTTTCTCAGCTCAACGCCCTCTTTGACAAGCCTTTCTACTCTCCCCCACACCAGCAGTACTTTCTGCTTGCGATGTGGTGGCATTTTGCGGAGCTAACAATAAGGATAATACCGATTGGGTAGTTCTTCCCGTTGCAAACTTTGATTGTTATTACGGCAATACAAACTTTAGCAAAAAGCGGCTGAGCAAGATACCCGACACCATACTCACAAGAGAAGTGAGCAATGGTGTCAGCCGTATAAAAGTTAATATCTGAAACAAAAAAGCCCCGTTAGGAATGCAGAATTTACTGCGCTCCCAACGGGGCAAAGCGATTGGTTATTTTGCGATTTTTCTCTTTTTATCAATAACGATCAAAGCAATCATTGAACAGCAACTCAAAAATAATGACATTATTTTTTTGAATAGGTTCACGTTTTATCTCTCCCGTCTTTCGCCCTTATATTCCTTGCAGAAGAGGCTTCTATTTTTACCTTATTTCCGCTTCTGTTTCCATATCAAGCATTCGGCTTCTTTCCTGTTCCGCCGCAGGCTTCGCATTTTCCTGATCCACGACATCCCTGACAAGGGACGATTCCGGTTCCGCCACAGTTGCCATGCGTTATATGACCGTTGCCGCCGCATTTGTCGCAAACCTTCGGCCCATTCTCATCGCTGCCGGCATATCCTTCGCCCCCACATTTTGAGCAGGTTTCATAGCCGGAATTGCATTCTTCACATATTGCGGTTCCGCGCCCATCACATCTGGCGCATATTCCCGAACCTTGACATACAGAACAGCCTTCATTCGGATCCCGTGGCGCATGGTATTCATGGTCATCGTCCGGATTCTCATTGTTATTGTCTTCGTTGGGCGCAGGAGGATTGTCTTCCGAACCCGAATTATTCCCCTGTTCGCTGTCTCCCTGCTCGGACGGAGCCTCGGAGTCTGTCTGTTCGGGAATTTCGAGTTCTTCCGAAAACTCCACGTTTTTATCGACAGTTATCACCGGATTAACGGAAATGCCACAGTCCTTGGCTATGTCAGTAACCTTTCCCTTCGCCTCTGTCAACAGTTCGTTTGCTTCTGCTTCTGTCCGGAATGCACTGACCATTGTGATGGTCACATCTCCGCCATCCTCCAAAAAACCTTCTTCATAGGAAAAGCGAACGATGTCATTCAATGCCTCAAACAGATCGCGGCCTTCTATAGCAGCGCGCTCATCGACTTTTTGTGCATCTGCATTTAATGCTTGATACGCAACAACCCTATGTTCAACCAAATACAGAATGAACTCAGGATTAATGCTGATCCGCAGGGCATAATCGTATGTATCCGGAGCATCGGAAAGCAGCTCATCTATGCTGATTTCAGAAGTTTCTTCAGTTTCAGACACTTTTTCACCTTCGGATGGCTTTTCGGAAGTGTCCGTTCCGCATGCCGAGATTGAAAAAACAAGTGCAACTGCGAGAAATATAGCCAATATTCTTTTCATTATATTTTCCTCCGTTATTTCGTCTGTCTTAATTGCGGCTTCTTTATTGAGAAGCACTGCCATTGGATTGGTGCTTAATGCAATGGGTAAATCGCGGTACAGAGTATCCCGATCTTCTGGCATTTGCAAAGGAGATGCTATTCTGATTTCTCCCCGTTCAGTATCCACTCGGCATCATGGCCGAACTCCATCGCAATAACCTTTGCGAGCATTGGGGAAAGCGAGGTGATTTTTTTGCTTTCGCCGGTCAGAGTATAAACATAGTTTTCAGAAACTCCGATCCGTTTTGCAAACTCTCTTTTTGAGATATTTTGCTCTGCAATGATCTTATTTAACCTATCAGCCAATGTCACTTTATATCTCCTCCTTCTTCGTCACGCTTCATAATAGCTGCGAACATTAAAAGCTGTTTCAGCGAGTTTACACCCAGCTTGGAATAAATGTTGCGGTTATGGAAGCGA
>JAFXEB010000027.1 GCA_017521025.1 Clostridia bacterium
CAATTTTATTTTGAAAAACACCTAAAAATTATTGAAAATATCCGCAAATTGTGGTAAAATATCTGTATATACTAACCTTCGGAGGTTTCCTATGGCTATCAGTTACAATAAATTGTGGAAATTACTTATTGATAGAGGACTAAAGAAAACCGAGCTTGTAAAGCTGTCGGGCATCACTTCAAACGCTATGGCGAAGATGGGCAGGAACGAATCTGTTCAGGTGGACACCCTGGGCAAGGTTTGTGCTGCCCTTGGTTGCAATGTGGACGACATTATGGAGTTTGTCCCCGATGAAGCGAAGGGGGACAAATAAGATGGCTCCCCAAAATAAACTTGGCATCACCGGCTCTCCCGAACTTGCAGAAGCAGAGGAACGCATCAGCAAGAAGAAGGCGTTAGAGCTGTTTGACAACGGCTTGCTGGACAGCTTAGAGGCGGGTACAACTGCTTCGCTGAAAGCCATCCATAAATATCTCTTTGACGAGATCTACGACTTTGCCGGTGAGCTTCGTACTGTGAATATCGCCAAGGGCAACTTCCGTTTCGCTCCGCTTATGTATCTGGAAGCGGCACTTGCCAACATCGACAAGATGCCCCAGTCCACTTTTGATGAGATCGTGGAGAAGTACGTGGAAATGAATATCGCCCATCCCTTCCGTGAGGGCAACGGAAGAAGCACACGCATCTGGCTGGACCAAATCTTTAAGAAGGAGATCGGCAAGGTGGTCGATTGGAGCAAGGTGGATAAAGAGGACTACCTGCTTGCAATGGAGCGCAGTCCCATTAAGGATATCGAGATCAAGCATATCCTGAAAGTCGCCCTGACCGACGATATCCATAGCCGCGAGGTCTATATGAAAGGCATCGACCACAGCTACTATTATGAAGGCTATACCACCTTCAAGACGGAAGAGTTATAAAATCCCAAAGTATCATTTTAAGATTCCAAAGTGTCAATTTGATACTTTGGAACAAATATGAATAGAAACAACTCAATATCGGAGGAAAATGTAATGAACAGATTTGATATTATAAATAGAATTGGCGACAAATATCGTGTAGGTAATACAGAAACTGGCGAATTTAGTTATGCACAAGCGTTAAAGACAGTAGGCAAAGACATTAAGGACTATCAAAAAGCTACCACTGGAACTCAGCACAAATTTCTTGACCTTCGTTTCGAAAATGAGCGTTTGGCAATTCTTGTTGAATGTAAAAACAAGTTCGGTCGCTGGGATAAAGCAAAAATCCAATGCCAACTACAAGACTATGTTCGCTTCGAGAAAGCATACTCGGACAAAAAGATCGTTGCCATTCTTGCAGAAACAGATGGCGATGATGTTTGGGTTTGGTATGGTCAATCCGTAATTATTGATGATGATCATAAAATTGAAGAAGAAACCACACTTCGTACATTTGAAGAATATGAAAATCTTTGTTTTGGTAAAGTTAATGACAAAATTAAAATAGTTGACTCAATTAAAACGCTTAACGAAAAATTACATTCGGATGGTATTAATGAAAAATTGCGTAGTCAATTTGTAGGAACATGTCTTCTTTCTTTGAAAAACGGACTTCTCTACAAAGATGTAAAAGAAACAATTGATCCCAAAACAGGCAGAAAAGTGTCGCCAGAAAAAGTTGTAATTAAAAGTATAAAAGATATTTTAGAAGGTTTGTTAACTCGTGGAGGAAGTTTAAATAAAGCAGGCAAACTCGCGGTTCTAAACAGCAAGATCCTTGATGATCAAGATATTAGAAGTTTAACTTATAAGGAATTAGAAGAAATACTAAAACTTATTGACGATAATGTTGTTCCTTACATAAACGATAAAAGTACCGCAGGACAAGATTTACTTAATTTGTTCTTTACCACATTCAACAAATATGTTGGAAAATCAGATAAAAATCAAGCGTTTACTCCTGATCACATTTGCGATTTTATGAGTAAAGCAGTTGGTGTGAATAAAAATTCTCGTGTTTTAGACCCTTGCTGTGGAAGTGGTGCTTTCTTGGTTCGTGCAATGACAGATGCAATGGATGACTGTGACACTGAAGAAGAACGAGAAGAAGTTAAGAAAAATCAAATTTTTGGCATCGAGTATGAAGAGGGTGCGTTTGGATTATCATCAACTAATATGCTTATCCACGGTGACGGTAACTCTAATGTTGTTCAAGATTCGATGTTTAAACGTGGAAAATGGATTGAAGAAAACAATATCAACATTGTATTGATGAATCCACCTTATAATGCAACAAAAAAGTGTTGCGATCCTTCTTACACCAAAAATTGGAGTTCTAACAAAAAAGAAGATCCTTCGAAGGGGTTGCATTTTGTTGAATGGGTTGCACGACACGTACCACCAACAACCAAAATGGCTGTTTTATTACCTATGCAAGCTGCTATTGGTAATAGCGGAGATGTAAAAGAATTTAAAAAGAAAATGTTAGATAAATACACCTTAGACGCAGTATTCTCTTTACCAAATGAAATGTTTTATCCAGGTGCTTCAGCTGTGGCATGCTGTATGATATTCGATTTATCGCAAAAGCACGAGAAAGCTAATAAAGATACTTTCTTTGGCTATTTCAAGGATGATAAATTCACAAAGAGAAAAGGTCTTGGCCGAATAGAAAAAACCGATTCTGAAGGAAATAGCTTTTGGATAAATACAAAAAAACAATGGTTGGATTTATATAAAAACAAACGGGAAGTGCCGGGATTATCTGTTATGCATAGAGTTACTTGGAGAGATGAATGGCTCGCTGAAGCATATATGCAAACAGATTACAGTGCGTTGAAGGAAGAAAACTTTCAAAAAGTTTTAAATGATTATCTAGCATATTTAGTAAAAGAAGGAACGATATATGAGGATTGATGCATCTAATTGGAAACCCTTTATTATAAGCGAAATGTTTGATATTCATCCAACAAAAGCGTATAGCAATTTATCTAAAGATGAGTTGGACGATGGTGGTTTGACTCCGTTTGTAGTTAATTCTGCTGAAAACAATGGTATTGGTGGTTATAGCACATTAAAACCTACTGAATCGGGCGGAATAATTACTTTTAGCGATACAACTGATGGGAACACGTTTTTTTATCAACCTAAACCTTTCATTGGCTTTGCACATGTTCAAGGGATGTATCCCATCAAAAGAAACTGGAGCGAAAACGAATTGTTGTTTTTAGTCGCTATATTAACATTTGTTAACTATGGTAGATACAATTATGGAAGAAAAATGACAAGAGATAATATTCTCAATACAAAGGTTTTGTTACCCGTAATACAAGACGAGCCTGATTGGATATTTATGGATAAGTATATAAAATCATTACACTATAAGACAGTAACCACCAAAATCAAAGGATCAAAAGCTGTTGAAATTAAATTTGATAAATGGGAACAGTATACGCTGGGTGATTTGTTTGAAATCAAAAAAGGCAAACGATTAACATCGGAAGATCAAACGGAAGGTTCTACCCCTTATGTAGGTGCAATTGATTCCAATAATGGCATTTCAAATCACATTGGACAAGCATCAACACATAAAGGAAACACCATTTCATTAAGCTATAATGGTTCCGTTGGCGAGGCGTTTTATCAGCCAAACCCATTTTGGGCAACGGATGATGTAAATGTACTTTATTTCAAAAAAGAAAATGGAATCGAGTTCAATAAATATATTGCATTATTTATTTGTGCGGTTTTAAAAGAGGAAAAGTACAGATATTGTTATGGACGAAAATGGGTTCTTGAGGCAATGAGGGAAACAAAAATTTTTCTTCCAAGTAATAATCATTCTCCTGATTGGCAATGGATGGAAAATTATATAAAATCCTTGCCATATAGTGACAGAATTTAGAGGTTTAATTATGAGCGAAATAAAAACATCTGCTAAAGGAATAGATTATGCAGAGCCTTGTATTTTAAAGAAAAAGTCAAGAGTTTTTTCCAGAGCAATGTTAATGAGCATCCCTCATAAACATTCTGATAAAACGGATGTCTCGTTAAAAATAGGAAGATATACTCTTCCTTTTGAAAGACTTGAAACAAGACAACCTAAAAGCGAATTAACTCTTGATAATGACGAGTTAAACAATCTGATCACTTATATTTCAGACAATTATACTCCTGTTAATCTTGGATCAGGAAAATATATTTGTGTTTCCGAAGATGATGAGGAACTTATTAAAAAGTTCAAAGACTTAGTTGAAAAGAATAGTGATACTGCAACTCTTTTGATAGAACAAGGCATTCTGTCTGATAATGTATTTCTTGCGGCTACGTCTATAAAAAAGAAAAATGCTTTGAATGAGTTTGAAGAAAAACTCAAAGAGAATTTAGCCGAATCTTATTGGCAAAATTGGTTCAATGCAAATAAGTGGGTTCTTGGTTCGGATTTTGCACAAATTATTGATGAGCGAAAAATTGATACCGAAAATATAGCTGATTATATAATGCGTGCATTCGATGGTTTTGTGGATTTGGTTGAAATCAAAAAGCCTAATGGATTACCTTTTTGGGCTTCAACAAAAGACCACGATAATTATGTTCCTTCATCGGATTTAGTTAAAGCTATAACACAATGTCTTAATTATATTTATGCAATTGAGCTTCAATCAAATTCATTATCTTTCAAAGAGAAAACTAAAAGCAAGGTAATCAAGCCAAGATGTATTCTAATATTTGGCCGTTCTAACGATTGGAATAATGAGCAAAGAGAAGCTTATAGGATTTTAAATGCTGCTTATAATCAAATAGCAATACTTACCTATGACCATTTGCTTTCACGTGCAAAAAATGTTTTGGGTTTAAACGAAGAATTTAATGATTCTGACGAACGAGAAAATTTACCGTTTTAATTAATCCTAAGAAGCTCCTAACTGTCGATTTTAGCAGTTAGGAGCTTCTTGATTTTGGTTTAAATTTTTCCTCGGAAACAGCTTGTTCTATCGTGAATTTTGTAAGAATTAATGTAAATTGGGGTCAAGTTGTTCTTATATGGTTGCAGGTATGCCATTTTTGCGAAAAGCTTGGGCGTGCCGAAAAGCCAGTCATATCAAGGGTTTTCAGCTCCTCGAAATAGTGGTTGTTCTTTGGTGGTCGTGGCATCTGCTGCTAAGTCTTCGGTTATATCGGCGATGGCGTCGCCGGTGGACTGGAAGGTGTAGGCGTTCCACGGTACTCCGCTGGCGGCAACGGGATAAAGCCCGGTGGTATGGTCAACGAAGTATGCGTCAAAGCCTTGCTCCTTTATCTGCTCGGGTGTAAGGTTGCGGGTGAGCTGATAAACTATGGCACAAACGATTTCCATATGCGCCAGCTCCTCCGTACCTACATCAGTGAGTATACCTATTACGTCACGGTAGGGCATAGTATAGCGTTGGCTGAGGTAGCGCATTGAGGCGCCAAGCTCGCCGTCGGGGCCGCCGAACTGACTTATTATCAGCTTTGCCAAGGCGGCGTTGGGGGTTTTGATGTTTACGGGGTATTGCAGCTTCTTGTCATATATCCACATATTGCTCTGTCCTCCTTCAGTTCTGCCACGGCCACGGATAGTCCGTCCAGTTCCAGCCGTCCGTGCTGCGTACCTCGTAGTAGGTCAGGGGGCCGAAGCGTTTGCGGTATTGCTCGGCAAGCTCTTCTCTTGCCTTTTGCATTTGCTTGTAGTTTTCATACGCCCTTTTGCATTTAGGGTGGGTGTCCAGGTAAAGGACGGTCTCGTGGAGGGCAAAGTCTGCCTCCATCAGCCGTCTTAAGAGGGTATCTCTATCCATTGCGCACCTGCTTTCTGCCCGTAAAGGGCTTGTTGAGCTCAGGGAAAAGGGTGCCCTGCTTCAGGGCGGTGCTTTCGTCATATATATCGCCCCACCACTGATCGGGAACGTAAGCCATAGCTACTACCTGACCGTCACAGCAGCGGTTATCGTTGGTTGCGCATACATTGGTTGAATCCATTTGTGATTCTCCTTTCATAAGCCTCTGACTACAGAATATGCGTTTTTTCTGCCTTTTGCCACAGGATTTTTAATGACCGTTTAATCAAAATGTGTAAAAATACCTCGTAAAAGTATTGTCAAAAGCAAAAATATAAGCTATAATAGGTTAAAATGTTAACCTGCAGAAAGGATGTTGCAATAGTGAACGAACGCATTAAGAACGAAAAGACTGATTATTTGTGCCGTGCGCTGGCAGAGCTTAAGACTCCTGAGGAAGCTGAGGCGCTGCTTGAGGATCTTTGTACCATCGCCGAGCTGCAGGAGATGTCCAACCGTCTTGTGGCGGCAAGGATGTTGGACGCAGGCAAAACTTATCTTGAAATATGCGCTGCAACGGGTCTGTCCACTGCGACGGTGACCCGTGTTAACCGTGCACGCAAATATGGCAGTGGCGGTTATGAGCTTATATTGGGAAGGCTTAAGGAGAGCGGAGAATGAACACAGGCTTTTCGCTTATAGCGTCCTGTTACGACCGTATAAATTCCGCCGGATACGATGAGTATCTGGCGTTTTTTTTGGAATGTATAGGGCGTTTTTCGGATATTGAGGTAAAAGAGGTGCTTGACCTTGGCTGCGGCACGGGGGAGCTTACAGAGCGTATTTGCAAAAGGGGCTATGACGTGGTAGGCGTGGACGGCTCGGAGGAGATGCTTGCCGAGGCGTTCTCCAAGTGCGCAGGCACGGGGGCTTTGCTTTTGTGTCAGGATATGCGGGATTTTGAGCTGTACGGCACGGTGCAGGCGACGGTGTGCACCTATGACTGCATAAACTACCTGCTTTCCACGGCAGATGTGGGGAAATGCTTTTCGTTGGTGAACAACTACACCGAAAAGGGCGGTCTCTTTGTCTTTGACGTAAATGCCCCTTACAGGTATGAGAAGATATTTGCCGACAACGCCTACGTCTACGAGGACGGGGACGATATGCTGGTATGGCAGAACAGGTATATGAAAAAGCGTGGGATCTGCGATTTTTACCTGAGCTATTTCACCCACGAGGGCGACGGGGTTTACAGTCGGGGCGATCAGGTGCAGAGGCAGCGATGCTATGCCGTGAGGACTGTGGAAAAGCTGCTGCGTGACAACGGCTTTGAGCTGTGCGGCGTGTTTGGCGGAGTGGATATGTCGCCCTTTACCGAGGAGAGCGAGAAGGCGTATTTTGTTGCCAAGAGCGTTGGCGGCAGGGCGCAGGGCTGATAACACAACTACAAATCAAGTAAAGCGAGGTTTTTGCTTTTATGGACAATCTTATCAGAGGTATTACAAAGGACGGCAGTGCCCGTATCATAGTTACTGACAGCACCCTTGCGGTGAACAAGGCTGTGGAGATACATACCACGGCTCCCACTGCTACCGCCGCTCTCGGCAGAGTGCTTACGGCGGCGTCGATGATGGGCAGTTTGTTGGGAGAGAAGGATGACCTGCTTACCCTGCGCTTCAAGGGCGATGGTGAGGCAGGCAGTATAATGGCAAGCGCCGACTATCTGGGCAACGTCCGTGGCTATATTCAGAATCCTGCCGCAGACCCACCCAAAAGACCCGACGGCAAGCTTAACGTAGCCGCCGCAGTGGGTAGGGGCAATCTTTACGTTATGCGTGATGCGGCGGGACTGCCTGAGCCCTACGTGGGTGCTCTGGAGATACAGAGCGGCGAGATAGCCGAGGACATAGCTGCCTACTACGCTCAGAGCGAGCAGGTGCCCACCGTTTGCGCTCTTGGTGTGCGTGTGGGCAAGGACTACAGAGCTTTGTCTGCGGGCGGCGTGCTTTTACAGCTTCTTCCCTTTGCAGATCCCGAGGTTATCGACAAGATAGAGGAGAACCTGAAGACTATACCTCCCATCAGCACTCTTGTGGAGGAGCACGGCCTTGAGTATATAGCGGGACTGTATCTCAAGGGTATAGAGTTTGATATATTTGACAGCATGACCTGTAGCTACCGCTGTGCCTGCAGTCGCAAAAAGACTGACGGCGCATTGCTTGCCACGGGCGTTGACGAGATAAAGGATATGATAGCCGAGGGCGGCACCGAGCTTAAGTGTCAGTTCTGCGGCAAGGCGTATAAATACACCGCAGACGAGCTGAAGGCTCTGCTTGACAGAGCGGGCGGCGAGAGCTGACGGAGGGGTACTCAAAGGAGGTAATGCTATGAACGTTGCATATAAGGTAGCCGCAGGGCTTGGCGCCGAGGGCGCTTTGTTCCTCGACCACATAAACCGCCGCTACGTCAGCGGCTTCCCGTCCACCGACGGCGCCTGCCTTTGCTATGAGGGGGGCGTGGCGCTGTTCCTCGATATGCGCTATGCGCTGGCGGCAGAGAATGCCGCACTGGGCGATGAGGTAAGGGTGATCCGCTGTGAAAACGGCCTTATGGAGGCGGTAAAGAGCTTTGTGGCGGAGCGTGGCTTTAAAAAGCTGATAATAGAAAGCACCGCCGTTACGGTGGAGTCCTTTGAGGGACTGAAAAGTGATATGCCTGCAGTGGAGTTCTTGCCTGTGAAGAACATTTGCGGCGAAGCAAGGCAGATAAAGACTGCGGGGGAGATAGCCTGCATCCGCAAGGCGCAGTCCATAACCGACAAGTGCTTTGCACACATCCTCGGCTTTATAAAAGAGGGGCTTACCGAGCGTGAGGTTGCCGCCGAGATGGAATACTATATGAAAAAGAACGGTGCCGACGGACTTGCCTTTGATACCATTGCCGTATCGGGTAAGAAAAGCGCTTTGCCCCACGGTGTGCCCGGCGACGAGCTTCTTACGGTGAACGGCTTTTTCACTATGGATTTCGGTGCCTCCTACGGTGGCTACTGCTCTGATATGACCCGCACGGTGGTGCTGGGCAAGGCAGATGACAGGATGCGCCATATCTACGCCACGGTGCTTGAGGCGCAGAGGAGAGCTATTGCCGCTATAAGAGAGGGTGCGTCCTCCAAGGCGGTGGACGCCGCCGCAAGAGACCATATCTACGCAGAGGGCTATGAGGGCTATTTCGGTCACTCTCTGGGTCACTCGCTGGGGCTTGAGATACACGAGGCGCCAAACTGCTCCCCCAGAACCGACTCGGTGCTCAGGGCGGGTATGCTTATGACCGCAGAGCCGGGCATCTATATCGAGGGGCTTGGCGGCGTAAGGATAGAGGATCTGGTCATAGTCACCGAAAACGGCTGTGAGAACCTTACAAGGTCTCCAAAGAATCTTATAGAGCTGTAAATAACGCAAAAAAGGCTTTGCCAAACGGAATGGCAAAGCCTTTTTGTTTGTATATACGGTTTCATATACGTTGCCAAGTGGGCAGTGAAGTACCCGTCAGCCGAAGATAAGCCACAGCACGCCGTAAACTATCGGCTGATGCAGTACGTAGATGAACAGCGACTGTCTGCCGCAGAAGGAGAGCGCCCTTACTACGGGGTTGTCCTTGGGGAAACGGGGCAGCAGACTTTCTTTTTTTGCGTAAGCGGTCCTGCCGATAAAGGCACCTGCAAGAAAATAGCCAAGGTTGGGGAATATGGGAAAGTAGTCGGACATACCGTGCACGCCCGTCTCAAAGCCGAAAATAAGAAACGGCGGAAAATCCACCCTTACGCCGTCAACGTAAAAGCCAAGCAGGGCAAAGCCTACGGCGCAGACCGCCAGCGCCCACAAAGGCAGGCGGCGGAACAGGGGATAGACGAGCATACAGGTGCCAAGCAGGTGCAGTATGCCGAACCACACGGGATAAAATGCGCCAAGCTCAAAATGCACGAGCCCAAGGAACACAAGGGTGATAACGATGCCGAAGCCAAGTACTATCGCCCCACGCCGTGCGCTGTGCCGCCCAAGGGTCACGCAGATGCCCGACAGCACTATAAAAAAGATGGCGCCGTAGTTCAGGGCAAGCTCGTATACTGCGGGTGCATCAAAATTTTTGATAAAAATATTGTCAAGATCCCATATAATATGAACTGCGACCATACATAATATAAATATACCACGCAAAGCGTCAAGCTCCCATATACGGGTCTTTTTTGAAGCTTTTTCCATAAAAACCGTCCTCCAGACAATAAGATTTTACCATATAGCTTGTTATTTTACAATAGCCACGGTATGAAAGTTTTTACAAGCGTGAAGACAAGGGCAAAACGGCGTTTTTGTATTTTTTGTTTGAATTACACCCGTGCTTTTTCGTAAACTAATAGCGGCGGCAAAAGGAAGACCGCCAAAAACGTAAAACAAAAAACGAAAAAACGAGGTAATATAAAAATGAAAAACACAAGAAAGCTGCTTGCCGTCCTGCTTGCACTGCTTACGGCGGCTGCCCTCAGCCTCAGCGCCTCGGCGGCAGAGCATCGGGTGGTAAAGGGCGACACCATGTGGCGCATATCGAGAAGCTACGGCATATCTCTTGAGAAGCTGATAGAGGCAAACCCTCAGATCAAGGACCCTGACCTTATATATCCCAACGACCTGCTCCATCTACCGGTGACCGAGGCACCTGCCGAGCCTGAAAACGGCGCCGCAGGCAGTGCAATAACAGATGTGCTGAGGCTTACCAACCGCTACAGAGCCGAATACGGCTTGTCTGAGCTGAGCCTTGACAGCGGTCTTTGCGCCGTAGCGCAGGAGAAGGCGGAGGATATGGCAAGGCTTGGCTACTTTTCCCATACAAGCCCTACCTACGGCACCCCTGCACAGATGCTGAAGAGTGCAGGCGTTTCCTACCGCTATATGGGTGAGAATATTGCAAAGGGCTACAGCAGTGCCGACGGGGTAATGAAGGGCTGGATGTCCAGCGAGGGGCATAAGGCGAATATACTGGGCAAGAGCTTCGGCGCCCTTGGCGTAGGCTACAGCGCTAACGGCAATGTCTGGGTGCAGATATTCACCGACTAAAGGGGGTACGCCCCCTTTACATATTTTGCGGAAAGCTATTGACAAGGCTTGTTATATGTGATATCATTTTGATATCAAACGAGAAAAACGGAGGTGCCCTTTTTTGAGTACGAGAGAAAAGATAATTGAAATAAAGGGACTTAAAAAGAGCTTTGGAGAGGTGAAGGCAGTAAACGATATAAGCTTTTGTGTGCGTGGGGGCGAGCTGTTTGCTTTCCTCGGCGTAAACGGCGCAGGTAAATCCACCACTATCTCCATAATGTGCGGTCAGCTTTCCAAGGACAGCGGCACCGTGATGATCGACGGCAAGGATATCGACAAGGATCTTGAGGGCGTAAAGCGAGACCTTGGGGTGGTATTTCAGGCATCGGTGCTGGACGGCGCACTTACGGTAAGGGATAACCTGCAAAGCCGTGGGGCACTTTACGGTATAAAGGGTGCGGAATTTGAAAAGCGGCTTTTGGAGCTTTCCGAGCTTTTGGGACTGGAGGGGCTTTTAAAGCGCCCCGTTGCCAAGCTCTCCGGCGGTCAGCGCCGCAGGATAGATATCGCCCGTGCATTGCTGCACCATCCGAGGATACTTATACTTGACGAGCCAACCACGGGTCTTGACCCACAGACCCGCCGCCGTATCTGGGAGGTCATAGCCACTCTCAGGGAGAGGGAGGGTATGACCGTTTTCCTCACCACTCACTATATGGAGGAGGCGGCTGACGCTGACTACGTGGTGATACTTGACAGTGGCAGCGTGGTGGCAGAGGGTACGCCTCTTGAGTTGAAGAATGCCTACTCGGGGGATTTTGTCACCCTTTACGGCGTGGACGAGGGTGCAGTAAAGGCGCTTGGCAAGAGCTATGAGACTTTAAGGGATGCCTGCCGCATCTCCGTTGCCAACACTGCCGAGGCTACTGCGCTTATTATGGCGCACCCCCAGCTGTTTGCGGACTATGAGATAACAAAGGGTAAAATGGATGACGTGTTCCTTGCCGTTACAGGCAAAAAGCTTACGGGAGGTGACTTGGAATGACGGGTCTTTCTGCTCTGATAAAGCGTAATACAAAGCTGTTTTTCAAGGACAAGGGTATGTTCTTTACCGCTATGATAACTCCTCTTATACTCCTTGTGCTTTACACCACCTTCCTTTCCAACGTTTTCCGTGAAAGCTACGTTTCCGCCATGCCTGAGGGTTTTGCATGGGACGAAAAGGTGCTGAACGGCGCAGTGGGAGGTCAGCTTGTGTCCTCTCTCCTTGCGGTTTGCTGTATCACCGTTGCCTTCTGCTCCAATATGCTTATGGTGCAGGATAAGGTGACAGGCGCAAGGCGTGACCTGACCGTAAGCCCCGTCAAGAGCTATACTCTTGCGCTGGGCTACTACATCGCCACCTTTATAAACACCTTCGTCATAAGCCTTATTGCCCTTGGGGCAGGGGTGCTTTACATTTTTGCCACAGGCTGGAGCCTTGAGGTGGGCGAGGTGCTGTATCTCACCCTTGACGTGTTCCTGCTTTGTATGCTTGGCACCGCACTTTCCTCGGTCATCGGCTATTTCCTCTCCTCTCAGGGTCAGATATCTGCCGTGGGCACCATCGTCAGCGCAGGCTACGGCTTTATCTGCGGTGCCTATATGCCTATAGCCAGCTTTGGCGAGGGACTGCAGAAGGTGCTGTCCTTTATGCCCTTTACATATTGCACGGGTCTGGTAAGGAACCATGCTCTCGGCGGCGTGTTTGACGAGATGAAGGCTATGGACTACCCCAAGGAGATGGTAGAGGGACTTATGGACGGCATAGACTGCAACCTCTATTTCTTTGGTGACAAGGTAGAGGTGGGCACCATGTACGCCATAGTGGGCGGTACCGTTGCCATGCTTATGGCGACGTATCTTGTGATAAACCTTATAGCGAGCAAAAGGACGAGATAGGAGGCTTTTTATGCTTAGAATAGAGAATCTCACAAAGAAATACGGCGACAAGCTTGCCGTGGATAAGCTCAGCCTGCACATCCGCAGGGGCGAGATATACGGCTTTATCGGTCATAACGGCGCAGGCAAGACCACTACCATAAAGGCGCTTTGCGGCATCCTCGGCTTTGATGAGGGCGAGATATATATAGACGGCATTTCCATAAAGGAACACCCCATAGAGTGCAAGAAAAAGCTTGCGTATATCCCCGATAACCCCGAGCTTTACCCCTATATGACGGGTATGAAATACCTGAGCTTTATTGCCGACGTTTTCGGCGTCAGCGAGGAAAACAGAATGGGGAGGATAGAGCGCTATACAGACGCCTTCGGTATAAAGGCCGTGCTCGGAGCACCTATCTCCACCTACTCCCACGGTATGCGGCAGAAGCTTGCAGTCTGCTCGGCTTTGATACACGAGCCTGAGCTTGTGGTGATGGATGAGCCCTTCGTGGGGCTTGACCCCAAGGCAAGCCATATCCTCAAGGCTCTTATGGCAGAGCACTGCAGGCGTGGCGGTGCCATATTCTTCTCTACTCACGTGCTTGAGGTGGCTGAAAAGCTGTGCCACAAGGTCGCCATCATCAAGGACGGTGTGCTGGTGCGCTCAGGCTCTATGGAGGAGGTAAAGGGCGACGATTCTCTGGAGGAGGTATTCCTCGAGCTGGAGGGCGAAAATGTTAACAACGCTGATTAAAAAACAGATTTACGAGGTGTTTTCCTGGGTCTACCGTGACAACAGAAAGGGAGAAAACCGCAAGGGTGGCGCTTTCTTTGGCTTTATACTTTTGTACGTCTTCCTTTTTGGTTGGCTTGGCTTTATCTTTTTCATTATGGCAGACGGAATGTGCGCCCCCCTTGCGGCTTCCGGCTACGGCTGGCTTTTCTTTGCCATAATGGGTCTTATCGCTATGACCTTCGGCGTTATCGGCAGTGTGTTCAATACGGCTACGGCACTCTACCGTGCCAAGGACAATGACCTGCTTTTGTCCATGCCCATAAAGCCCAGGTATATCCTTATTGCCCGTCTCGTGGGCGTGCTCCTTTCGGGTGCATTTTACGAGCTTGTGGTGATGCTGCCTGCCGTGATAGCCTATTTTGTCTCAGGCTATGCCACGCCTATGGGTATAGTATGGTCTCTTGCGGCGCCCTTGGTGCTTGCTCTGCTCATAACCGCCCTCACCTGCATAATAGGCTGGTTTGTGGCGCTTATTATGAGCAGGCTCAAAAACAGCTCATTCCTTACGATGGTGATTTATCTGCTGTTTTTCGGAGCATATCTGTATTTTTACAACAAGGCGAATCAGGCTATTGAAAACGTGGTGGCAAACCCCGTTTATTACGGCAAGGGAATGAAAAGCATCCTTTACCCCTTCTATATGATGGGCAGGGGTATGATGGGCGAAAGCCTGCCTATGCTCATATTCATAGCAACGGTGCTTATGCTCTGCGCCGCAGTCTATCTGGTGCTGTCCCACAGCTTTATTAAGATAGCCACCACCAACAGGGGCAACGTAAAACCCCGTGGCAAGGCAAGAGCAGGGGCGCAAAGAAGCGTAAACGGCGCCCTTTTCGCAAAGGAGCTGGGGCGTTTTCTGAGCAGTCCCGTGTATATGATGAACTCAGGGCTGGGCTCACTGTTTATGGTCCTTATAGCGGTGCTTGCCCTGTTTAAGGGTGGCGACCTGATAGAGGCAGTCGCTGTGGGCGCTCCCTTCTTAACAAAGCATCTGCCTGCTATTGCCCTATGCGGTCTGTGCTTTTCAGCTACCACAAACGTGATAACCGCTCCCTCCGTCTCTCTTGAGGGCAGCGGTATCTGGATAGCTCACTCACTGCCCGTAAGCGCCTTGCAGGTGCTGAGGGCGAAGATAAAGCTACACCTTGTGTTTACGCTGCCGCCCGTTCTGCTTCTCGGTGCTGCGGTCATCGCAGTGATAAAGCCTGATGCACTTACGGCGGTCCTTATGCTGGCTGTAGCCGTTTCCACGGTGCTGTTTACGGCAGTCATGGGGCTCGCCCTTAACCTGAAAATGCCTAACCTTAACTGGACAAGCGAGACCGTTGCGGTAAAGCAGGGCTTTGCGGTGATGCTTTCCATCTTCGGCGGCTGGGGCGTGGTGATAGCTCTGTCCTTTGCCTACTATTTTGCCTGTCAGTACCTTTCACCAACGCTGTTTTTCTGCCTCGCTACGGCATTGCTGCTTTTGGGCACTGCCCTTGTTTACGGCTGGATAAAGAAGCGTGGCACGGCGATATTCGAGAGCCTTTAAGACTGTGACAAAAGGGAGGTATACGGTATGATACGTATAAAAAGTATAAAAAGCATTATATGTCTGCTCCTTCTTTCTGCACTGCTCCTGCTTGCCGCCTGCGGCGGCGGGGCAGACAGCTCTGCCATGGAAAGCGGCTCTGAAAGCTCCGGAAGCACAGGGGAGGAGAAACAGCCTGCACCCGATTTTACGGTATATGACGAGGCGGGGAAGGAGTACAGGCTTTCCGACTTCCGTGGCAAGGGCACCGTCCTTAACTTCTGGGCAAGCTGGTGCGGCCCCTGCAAGAATGAGATGCCCGATTTTGACGTGATATATAAGGAGCTTGGGGACAAATACAATTTCGTTATGGTCAACCTGACCGACGGCAAGACCGAGACGGTGGAGACCGCCTCTGCCTTCATAAAAGAGAAGGGCTATTCTTTCCCCGTATATTACGACACAAGCGGCGCCGCAGGTGCTGCCTTCAGCGTTTATTCTATACCCACCACCTATTTTATTGACGCCGAGGGCAATGTGCTTGCATACGCCTCGGGCACCCTCAGCGGCGAAACGCTGAGAGAGGGGATAGAGCAGTTTTTTGACTGAAGACAATAAGACACTGTTTGTAAACTTTAACATTTTCGGTTAAGCTTAATATATACCATCGGGTCGGAGCGTCCTTTTGGGGCGCTCCGCTTTTTTTCTTGAAAACGGGGCGGTTTTTCAAAAAATTCTTTCAGGTATCTTTTATTTTGAAATAATATGTGATATAATAAACAGATAAAAGGAAAAGTCTCCCCTGCTCACGGGCGGCGGTGGGACTCAGAGGCATTTACGGGTGCAAACAGGGTAAAGGAGGCGGCGTATATGGGGCGTTTTGAGCTTGTATCCAAATATAAGCCTATGGGCGACCAGCCCGAGGCGATAGCAAGGCTTACGGCAGGGCTTAAGGCGGGCATGCGTGAGCAGGTCTTGCTGGGCGTAACGGGTAGCGGTAAGACCTTCACTATGGCGAACATCATAGCCAATATCGGTAAGCCTACCCTTGTGCTTGCCCACAACAAGACCCTTGCCGCTCAGCTTTGCTCCGAGTTCCGTGAGCTGTTCCCCAACAATGCGGTGGAGTACTTTGTTTCCTACTATGACTACTATCAGCCCGAGGCATACGTGCCCGGCAAGGACGTGTATATAGAGAAGGACGCATCCATAAACGATGAGATAGATAAGCTGCGCCACAGCGCCACCAGTGCGCTGTTTGAGCGTGATGACGTTATCATCGTGTCCAGCGTATCCTGCATCTACTCTCTGGGCGACCCTACGGAGTACCGCAAGCAGGTCATATCCCTGCGTCCGGGTATGCAGCTCAGCCGTGAAAAGCTCATTAAGCGTCTTGTGGCGCTCCAGTACAGCAGGAGCGACATCGGCTTTGAAAGAAACGATTTCCGTGTCCGTGGGGACGTGGTTGAGATATTCCCCTCCAATTCGGGCTCAGAGGCACTGCGTGTTGAGTTCTTCGGCGACGAGGTGGACAGGCTCTCCACCGTGGACACGGTAACGGGCGAGGTGCACTCACGCCTGCACCATGCGGCGGTCTACCCCTCCTCCCACTACGTTACGGACGAGGCGCTCCGCAAGGCGGCGCTTACCGAGATATATGACGAGATGCTTGAGAGGGTGGAGTTTTTCGAGTCTCAGGGCAAGCTTATAGAGGCGCAGCGCATCAAAGAGCGCACAATGTTTGATATAGAGCAGATAAGGGAGATAGGCTATTGCAGCGGCGTTGAAAACTATTCACGAGTGCTGTCGGGCAGGGAGCCGGGCAGTACCCCCTATACCCTCCTTGACTATTTCCCCGAGGACTTTCTGCTCCTTGTGGACGAGAGCCACGTTACCGTGCCGCAGGTAAGGGGTATGAGCGGCGGTGACACCGCAAGGAAGAAGAACCTGATAGATTTTGGCTTCCGCCTCCCTTCCGCCTACGATAACAGACCCTTGAAGTTTGACGAGTTTTTGGCTAAAAAGGGGCCCACCGTTTACGTCAGCGCAACTCCTGCCGACTGGGAGCGTGAGAGAGCCGAGCAGATAGCCGAGCAGATAATACGTCCTACGGGCCTCCTTGACCCTACGGTAGAGGTGCGCCCCGTAACGGGTCAGATAGACGACCTGCTGGGGGAGATACGTGCCACCACGGAGAAGGACGAGAGGGTGCTTGTTACCACCCTGACAAAGAAGATGGCAGAGGACCTTACGGAGTATCTGCTTAAAAACGGCGTCCGTGCCAAGTATCTGCATTACGATATCGAGACTATTGAGCGTATAGAGCTGCTCCGTCAGCTCAGGGCGGGGGAATATGACGTGCTTGTAGGCATAAACCTGCTCAGGGAGGGACTTGACCTGCCGGAGGTATCGCTTATCGGCATACTCGATGCGGATAAGGAGGGCTTTCTGCGCTCGGAGATGAGCCTTATACAGACCATAGGCCGTGCGGCAAGGAACGCCAACGGCAGGGTCATAATGTATGCCGATAAGATAACAGGCTCTATGCAGAGGGCGATGGACGAGACCAACCGCCGCCGCCGCAAGCAGGATGAGTACAACAAGGCACACGGAATAGTGCCCAAGACCATAGTCAAGGAGATAAGGGCACCCATAGAGATAACCGTAAAGGGCAGCGGCGAAAACGGACGTATGACCAAGGCGGAGAAGAAGGAGCTTATCGAAAAGCTGCAGGCAGAGATGAAGCGTGCCGCCGCCACACTGGATTTCGAGACCGCCGCCGCACTGCGTGACAGGATAAGGGCGCTGTTGGCATAGCAAACATCAGAGGTAGATATATGAACAAAGAGCTTATAGTAAGAGGCGCAAGAGAAAACAATCTTAAAAACATAACCGTAAGCATCCCCCGTGACAAGCTGGTGGTGCTGACAGGTCTTTCGGGCTCGGGCAAGTCCTCCCTCGCCTTCGACACCATATATGCAGAGGGTCACAGGCGGTTTGTGGAGAGCCTTTCCTCCTATGCCCGTATGTTCCTCGGTCAGCTTGACAAGCCTGACGTGGACAGCATAGAGGGACTTTCTCCCGCCATATCCATAGACCAGAAGACCACCTCCAAAAACCCACGCTCCACCGTGGGCACCGTTACCGAGATATATGACTATATCCGTCTGCTTTATGCCCGTGTGGGCATACCCCATTGTCCCGTCTGCGGCGAGGAGATAGCAAGGCAGACCGTGGATGAAATAGTGGACAGGATATGTGAGCTGGAGGAGGGTAAGCGCTTTCTCGTGCTGGCGCCCGTGGTCAGGGGCAAGAAGGGCACCCACGATAAGGTGCTCGACGGTGCATCCCGTAGCGGCTTTGTAAGGGTGCGCATAAACGGCGCAATGTACGAGTTTACAGACCGCCCCGAGCTTGACAAAAACAAAAAGCACGATATAGACATAGTGGTTGACCGCCTTATAATGAGAGGCGATATAAAGGGCAGACTTACCGACAGCGTTGAGACCGCCGCCAAGCTTGCAGAGGGCATAGTGACGGTGCTTGTGCTCAACGAGGACGGCAGCGACGGCGAGGAGCTTACCTTTTCCCAGAACTACGCCTGCAAGACCCACGGCATCAGCCTTGGCGAGCTTACGCCCCGTATGTTTTCCTTCAACAACCCCTACGGCGCCTGCGAAAAATGCGGCGGGCTTGGAGAGAGCTTTGTGCTTTCTCCCGATAAGCTCATCCCCGACAAAAGCCGCTCCCTCTATTCGGGGGCAATAATCTGCAACGGCTTCAAGTCCATCAACGCAGGCAGCTACTACGGCGAGATATACAACCGACTTGGCAAATATCACGGCTTTGACATCCACACCCCTATCGAAAACTACAGTCCCGAGGCGTTTGACATCCTTATGTACGGCAATATGGGCGGTGCAAAGGCGAAAAAGCGTGACGTGTACGAGCCTAAGTTTGAGGGCGTTATCAATATGATAGACCGCCGCTACCGCCAATGCGGCAACGATTTTGCCACCCGTGAGTATTACGAGGAGTTTATGGAGACCGTAGTCTGCTCCGAGTGCGGCGGCAGACGTCTTAAGGCAGAGGCGCTGGCTGTCACCGTGGGCGGCCTGAACATAGCTGAGCTGTGCGACCTTTCCATAGGCAAATGCAAGGCGTTTTTTGAAAAGCTTACTCTGTCGGGCAAGGATGCGGTTATCGCCAAGGAGATACTCAAGGAGATAAACGCAAGGCTTTCCTTCCTGTCCAACGTGGGGCTTGAGTACCTGACCCTTTCCCGCAAATCGGGCGGGCTTTCCGGCGGCGAGGCACAGCGTATAAGGCTTGCCACTCAGATAGGTGCCTCCCTTATGGGCGTGCTGTATATTCTGGACGAGCCCAGCATCGGTCTGCATCAGCGTGATAACCGCAAGCTTATCGCCACCCTTAAGCATCTGCGTGATATCGGCAACACCGTAATAGTGGTGGAGCACGATGAGGAGACTATGCTTTCTGCCGATTACGTGGTGGACATAGGGCCTGCCGCAGGTATCCACGGGGGCGAGGTAGTCTTTGCAGGCACCCCTGCGGAGCTCGTTAAGGACGAGAAGTCCATAACGGGCAAGTACCTTTCGGGCAAGCTTCGTGTCAGGGTGCCCGAAAAGAGACGTGAGGGCAACGGCAAGACCCTTACCGTGATAGGCGCAAGAGAGAATAACCTTAAAAATATAGACGTTTCCTTCCCCTTGGGCAAGCTGATATGCGTAACGGGCGTTTCGGGCTCGGGCAAGAGCTCGCTTATCAACTCCGTGCTCTACAACAGCACCGCCAAGGCACTGGGGCGTTACACCCTTACCCCCGGCAAGCACGAGAGGATAGAGGGGCTTGAGAATATAGACAAGGTCATAGCCATAGACCAAAGCCCCATAGGGCGCACACCACGCTCCAACCCTGCCACCTATACGGGTCTGTTTTCCGACATCCGTTCCATTTTTGCCTCCACTCCCGACGCCAAGGCAAGGGGCTACACCGACGGCCGCTTCTCCTTTAACGTAAAGGGCGGCAGGTGCGAGGCTTGTCAGGGCGACGGCACCCTGAAGATAGAGATGCACTTCCTGCCCGACGTGTACGTTAAGTGCGACGTGTGCAAGGGCAAGCGCTATAACAGAGAGACGCTGGAGATAAAATACAAGGGCAAGACCATAAGCGACGTGCTTGATATGACCGTGGACGAGGGCTGTGAGTTCTTTGATGCCTATCCCGCCCTTAAGCGCAAGCTGACCATAATGCGTGACGTGGGTCTGGGCTACGTTAAGATAGGGCAAAGCTCTACCACCCTGTCGGGCGGCGAGGCGCAGCGTGTAAAGCTTTCCACCGAGCTGTCACGCCGCAGCACGGGCAACACCCTTTATATCCTTGACGAGCCTACTACGGGTCTCCACGCCGACGACGTAAACAAGCTGGTGGGCATACTGAACCGCCTTGTGGACGCAGGCAACACCGTAGTGGTGATAGAGCATAACCTTGACCTGATAAAGACCGCCGACCATATCATAGATATGGGTCCCGAGGGGGGCGACGGCGGCGGCACCGTTGTGGTGCAGGGCACGCCTGAGGAGGTCTGCCGGTGCGAGGCGTCCTATACGGGTCAATACCTTAAAGCCTTTTTGAGGGGAGATTTTTATGAACACTGATAGAATAAAGCATATACTTGCCCGTGTGGAAAAGCCGGGCAGATACACGGGCGGCGAGTACGGCGAGCTTATCAAGGACAAAAACGCCGTAGACCTCAGGGTGGCGTTCTGCTTTCCCGATACCTATGAGATAGGCATGTCCAATCTGGGCATGAAGATACTCAGGGATTGCCTTAACGCCAAGGACTGGCTCTGGTGTGAGCGTTGCTTTGCCCCTTGGGATGATATGGAGCGTGAGATGCGCCGTGAGGGCGTGCCTCTTTACGCCCTTGAAAGCGGCGATGACATAAAGGATTTTGATATAGCCGCCTTCACCCTGCAGTACGAGCTTTGCTATACCAACGTGGTGAATATGCTGTCGCTTGCAGGCATACCCCTGTTTGCCGCAGAGCGTGACGAGAGCCATCCGCTGATAATAGCAGGCGGTGCCTGTGCCTATAACCCCGAGCCTATGGCTGACTTTGTGGACGTTTTCTCCATAGGTGAGGGCGAGTATGCTCTTGTGGAGCTGTGCAAGCTGTACCGTGAGTACAAAAAAGCGGGCAGACCCAGAGCAGAGTTTTTGCGTGCCGCCGCTAAGATAAAGGGTATGTACGTGCCCTCTCTTTACGAGGTGAGCTATGGGGAGGACGGCAGGATATCCGACTTCCGTTCCAAGTACGAGGACGTGCCCGAGAGGATAGAAAAGACCTTTCTTACCGATATGGACTCCGCTCCCTTTCCCACCTGCTATGAGATACCCTATATAGACACCGTCCATGACCGTATGGTGCTTGAGGTATTCCGTGGCTGTATACGTGGTTGCCGCTTTTGTCAAGCAGGCATCATCTGCCGCCCTGTCCGTGAGAAAAGCCCCGAGGTGCTTGACAGGCAGGCGAGGGAGATGTATAAGAGGACGGGCTATAACGAGATATCCATGTGCTCCCTCAGCATCAGCGATTACAGCGGTCTTGAGGGACTGCTTGAGAGACTTCTGGGCTGGACGGAGAAGGAGCGCATAAACCTATCTCTGCCCTCCATGCGTATAGACAGCTTCTACGGTGAGCTTATGGAAAAGGCTATGAACGTGCGACAGAGCGGTCTGACCTTCGCTCCCGAGGCAGGCACCCAGAGGCTGAGAGACGTTATCAACAAGAACATAAGCGAGGACGAGATAATGGCAGGCTGTGCCGCCGCCTTTGACCGTGGCAGGACTGCTCTTAAGCTGTACTTTATGAACGGTCTGCCCACCGAGACGGATGATGACATAAGGGGTATTGCCACCCTCGCCCAGAAGATAGTGGACCTGTACTATTCAAAGAAGCGTCAGAAGGGGAAGGGTGTAACCGTTACGGTAAGCGTTTCCTGCCTTGTGCCCAAGCCCTTTACGCCCTTCCAGTGGATGGGGCAGGACACTGTGGACGAGCTTAAGAGAAAACAGCTTTTGCTTAAGGAATGTATCACTACGAGGAAGATAGTGTACAACTACCATGACAGCGAGGTAAGCTTTCTTGAGGCTGTCTTTGCCCGTGGCGACCGCCGCCTGTCTGCGGCGATAGCCGAGGCGGTGAGGAGAGGTCAGCGCTTTGATAGCTGGGACGAGTTCTTCAGCTACAGCACCTGGACTCAGGTGTTCGAGGCTGTGGGCATAGACCCTGCCTTTTACGCAAACCGCAGCTTTGACTATGACGAGAGGCTCCCTTGGGACCACATAGACTGCGGCGTTACCAAGGAGTTCCTGAGGCGTGAGGCAGAGCTTGCTGTGGCAGAGACCACCACCCCCGATTGCCGCAGCCGTTGCAGCGCATGCGGACTTCAGGACAAGGGCTGTACCCTTTGGAAGAAAGGAGGGGCAAACTGATGCAGCCTATAGTAAAATATACCCTCCGTGTCTGCTGGCAGAAGAAGGGTAACGCAAAATACATATCCCACCTTGACACCCAGCGCACCGTTACAAGGGCGCTGGTCAGAAGCGGCTTGCCCCTTTACTATTCTCAGGGCTATAACCCCCACCTGAAGCTTGTATTCGCACTGCCTGTTTCCATGTATCAGGAGGCGCTTTACGACCTCTTTGATATAGACCTTCTGGAGAGGGTGGACCCTGCAGCCGCCGCCGAGGCGATAAACAGCGCACTGCCCGAAGATATGACCGTTATCAGTGCCGCTTACCCCGTAAAGAAGTTTAAGGAGCTTGTCTTTGCCTCCTACGATATGCGACTTGATACCGCTCTTTCCGCCGCCGAGGTGACGGAAATGCTCGCAGGTGAGGTGAGGGTAGAGAAAAAGAGCAAGAAAAAGTGCCAGGTAGTGGATATATCTCCTATGATAAAGAGCCTTACGGCAGAGGACACCGAGGGCGGCGTTATTCTGCGCCCCGTGCTTTCTGCCGCACCCGACGCCTATCTCAACCCTAAATATCTGGTAGATTTTCTGGGCGATAAGGTTAAGGGCTGTGACACCGTGAGGACGATGCTCTTTGACGGCGATATGGAGCCTCTTAAATAAAGGTTTTTATCAGAATTTACGATTATTATCTTGTATAAAGGATAAAATTGTTGTATCATAGTTTATTACATCAAATGCAGATAGCAGAAACGGAGTGTAATATATGGATCAAAAAGCTTTTTGGGGCAGTGCCGCAGGCAGGCTTGTTGCGCTGTTTATCGTTGCCGCTTTCGTGCTTGGCACCGTTGCGGCGGTTACGTACCGTGAGCGTGACAGAGAGCTGCTGCTTGACCTGAGCGAGGTAGGGGTGCAAAGCTCCTCTACCGACGAGATGGGCGCCCTCAATATAGAGTTCAAGCTTCAGAAAACGGGCTACCATTTTTCAAGCTATAAATTGGAGCGTAACGGCGGCGACGTGGTGCTGAAGCTCTACGGCTCTCTCAAGCCGTCAGAGTACACCCTTAACGAAAGAGGCTACTACACCATAGTTATTATGACAAAGTCCGAGGATGAAAAGGTGATACAGGAGGGCAAAGACGGTGAAACTAAGACGTGGATCAACGTACATCAGTAGAATAGTGGCGGCGGTGTTGCTTGTAGCTCTTTGCCTTGCGGCGGCAGGCTGTAAGGAGGAGGCAGAGCTTATCACGGGCAAAAACACCCGGGGCGGCTACAGCTTTTCTTATCCCGAGGATTGGTCTATAAAGACCGATGGACTGAGCACCGTTATCACCGCAGGCGACGTGGGCGGCTCTGTCCCCTATGCTATAGTGCGCTTTACCCTGCGTGAGAACGTGGGCGGCGTTACTGCCAAGGAGTTCTGGGAGCAGAGCGCAGACGACCTTACGGGCGCTTTTGAAAAGCTTGAGATAACAAAGAAAGAAGGCTTTGACCACAACAGCGGCTCCGCCTATGACGTGCGTATGAGCGTTACCGTAAAGGGGCATACCAACCTTTACGGTCAGCCCGATAAGGATGACGGCAGTGCCGACTATACCGTGCGCCAGCTTCTGTTTGAGGAGGGGCGCTACATCTGCGTGGCTACCTATATGTCTGAGATAAGCCACAGTCCCGACTATGAGGGCGTTTGCGGCAATATAAGAGACAGCTTTGCATATATCGCTCCCGAGGAAACGGGCAAGACCACCGTTGACGGCTCGGACTTCAGCGTGCCCGTGCCTGAGGGGTGGAAGCTTGACACCGCCGAGGCGTACTATACCCTGACCAAGGGTAAGGCTTCCGTTACGGTCTCCGTTTTCTCTGCCGAGAAGAATATGGCGGTTGAGAGCTATTGGGAGGAGATATATGCTCCCTCTATAGAGGCAAGCCTTGACGGCTACAGCCTTGTCAGACTGCTGAAGAACGGCGAGGGTGCAGACCCCGTGCATCTTGGCGGTATCGCCGCCGTGGATGCGGAGTATACCGCAAAGAGCATATCGGGGAGCGAATACCGCTTCCGTCAGCGCATAGCTATGTATGACGGGGACGTGTACTCCGTGGTGCTTACAGCCTCTGAGGAGGATTTTGCAGAGGCAGTAGAGGGCTACGACAGGATAGTGGAAGGCTTTTTGTACAAATGATAAAGGTAGTATGCGTGGTGGGTGCCACCGCCACGGGTAAAAGTGCGCTGGCGGTGAGACTTGCCAAGGCTTTTGACGGCGAGATAATATCGGGCGACTCGGCGCAGGTGTACCGTGGTATGGATATCGGTACCGCCAAGGTGACAAGGGAGGAGATGGAGGGCGTGCCCCACCATCTTATCGACCTGCTTGACATAAACGAAGGCTTTTCTGCAGGGCTATTTGCCGAGCTGGGCAGGGAAAGGGCAAGGGATATCGCCGCCGGAGGCAGGCTACCCATTATCGCAGGCGGCACGGGACTTTACGTGGACGCAATGACGGGGCCCGCCCTGCTTTCCCCCACTGCTGACAGTGACCCCGCCGTAAGGGAAGAGCTTATGGCAAAGGCGGAGAGGGAAGGTGCAGAGGCGCTCCACGCCTACCTTGGCTCTATCGACCCTGCCGCCGCCGCAGAGATACATCCCAATAACGTAAAGCGTGTGGCGAGAGCTATCGAGATATATCTGGTGACGGGCAAGACCAAGACCGAGCATTCCGCCACGCCAAGGGCGCAGAGTGAGTTCAGCCGTGGACTGATATTGCTGGAGCACCCCGACAGGGCGGAGCTTTACAGGCGCATAGACAGGCGTGTTGACCTTATGATGGAGGCAGGTCTGCTTTCCGAGGCACGCAGGCTTTGGGAGATGGGACTTGCCCACACCCCCACAGCGTCAGCCGCTATAGGGTATAAGGAGTTTTTCCCTTACTTTGAGGGTGCGGCGAGCCTTGAGAGCGCAGTAGAAAAAGTAAAGCAGGCAAGCCGCAATTATGCAAAGCGGCAGATAACCTATTTCAAGCGCATGACCGATGCCTTCCCTATAGACCTTAGCCTCGGTAAAGAGGCGGTTTTTGAAAGGGCAAGGGAGTACGTGAGGGCGTTTTTGGAAAACTGAAAAAGGAGGACGGGATATGAAGCATATATTAAAGCAGGCACTTACGGCGGCAGTAGCGGTTTTTATAGTGTTTTACGCCATAATGCAGCTTTCCCTGACGGCCGGGGACGAGATAGAGACTGAGCACGCATTCTATTCCGTCGTAGAGGATGCCGTAAACGCCGAGGGCTATATTTTCCGTGACGAAACGGTAATTATGCAAAGCGCTATAGGCACCAGAAGCTATATGGCTGATAACGGCGAGCGTGTCCACGTGGGTCAAAGCCTTTGCGTGACCTACCAAAGCTCGGACGAGGCGGGGGTGCAGGAGCGCATTAACGAGCTTAACGCACAGATAGACGTGCTGAAGCAGAGCACGGGCGGCTATTTTGCCGACCTCGGTAAGATAAACGAAAGCATTGCGGATTATATGCATAAGATAAGCGTCTGCGTAAATCAGGGCGACCTTCAGGCGGCGAAAAGGCTTGAAAAGTCTCTGCTTGTTCAGATGAACCGCAGACAGGCAACAGTGGAGGAGAACGGCGAGTATTTTACCAGCCGTGTTTCCGAGCTTGAGCGTGAAAAGGCTGTGCTTGAGGCGGGTCTTTCAGGCGTAAAGGTCACCACCACCGCCTCTGCCGCAGGCTATTTCTATACCGAGACAGACGGCTACGAGGGCAGCTTCTCTGCCGCCGCTCTTGAGAATATGACACTTGACGGCTTTAAGCAGCTTATCACCACGGGGCCTAACCATAACCTTACGGCAAACGCCGTGGGGAAGATTGCAGACAGCTCCAAGTGGTACGTGGCGTTCACCTGCGGCCGCAGACAGGCAGTGGATTTTGAGGAGGGTAAGAGCTATACCGTGTCCTTCCCCTATTCCGAGACCGAGATAGATATGGTGCTTGAGCGCAGTGCGGGCAAGAACGGCAGTGATGAGATGATGCTTATCTTCAGCTCCCACACCTTGCTTACGGGCTTTAACTTTGCACGCAAGCAGGATATAAGCGTGGTAAAGTCCACCGCCGAGGGACTTAAGGTGCGTATCTCCGCTCTCCGTTACGAAAACGGTGAGGCGGGGGTGTACGTCCTATCCGGCAGCCGTATCAAGTTCAAGACCGCCAAGGTCATCAGGGAAAGCGGTGGCTTTTATCTTATCGAGCTCCCCGACAGCAGTAACAAAACGGTGCGCTCTGCCACAAGGCTGTCACTCCATGACCTTGTTATACTGAACGGTAAGAATCTGTACGTAGGGAAGGTGCTGCAGTAGTATGGATGAAAGACGTGCATATATCAAAAACGCCCTTGAGAGCATAAGGGCAAGCCTGCCCGAGGGCGTAAGGCTGTTGGGCGCAAGCAAGACCGTCAGCGCCGAGTACATCAACTATGCCGCCGACTGCGGGCTTGACCTGATAGGTGAAAACAGGGTGAACGAGCTGCTTGAGAAGTATGACGACATAAATAAGGAGAAGCTTGAGATACACTTTATCGGCGCCCTGCAAAGCAACAAGGTCAAGTATATAATCGACAAGGTGAGCCTTATCCATTCGGTGGATAGAATGTCGCTGGCGGAGGAGATAAGCCGCAGGGCAATAGCTATCGGCAAGGTAATGCCCGTGCTGGTGGAGGTAAACCTTGGGGGCGAGGCTACAAAAAGCGGAGTGCGACCCGAGGAGACGGCGGATTTCGTGAGGAAGATAGCGCCTTTAAAGGGCCTTACGGTGGCGGGGCTTATGGCTATCCCCCCGAAAAGCGACGACAAACAGAAAAATATTGAATTTTATCAAAAAATAAAGCAAATATTTATTGACATATCCCATCAAAATGTGGATAATGTTAATATGAGGATTTTGTCTGCAGGTATGAGCGGCGATTATCTTGAGGCGGTAGAGTGCGGCGCAAACCTTGTGCGCATAGGCTCATCGCTCTTCGGTCGCCGTGACTACGGCACAGGGCAAAACGCTTAGGTTTTATAGGTTTAACAAAAGCAAGCTGAGTATAAAAGTAATAATATGGAGGAATAGATTATGGCAAATTGGAAATGGGCAGAAAAGCTTTTAGGTAAAGAAGAAGCATACGTAGAAGAGGACGATACGGGCTACGAGAACGAGTATGAGGCTCCCCGTGCACCCGTTGCCGAGGCTCCCCGTCAGACGGGCGCTATCTCCGGTGGCAGCTCCTCTGCCTCCCTTGAGATGAAAATAGTTAAGCCCGACAGATTTGAGGACGTTACCACCATCGCTGACCATCTGCTTCAGCGCCGTACCGTTGTGCTCAATCTTGAGAACGCCAGCAAGGAAAACATCAGACGTATACTTGACTTCCTTTCCGGCACCATCTACGCTATCGAAGGCAATATGAAGAGAGCCGCTAACTCCACCTACGTTATCACTCCCAAGAACGTGGACGTGTCCGCAGACCTTGAGGGTGGCGCACAGGGTGCAGGTGCCGCTTCTCAGAAGGAGCTTTATTAAGGCACGTGCCTTTAAGGGTGATTTAGCTTGACCAGAATTTTTGCATTTATCGCGCTGTCTGTCAGCGCATATATCTCGCTTATGCATCTGGCACTTCTGTTGCGTGTCATCTTAGGCGTTTTTACAGAGGGGACGGGGTTGTTTTCCTCCTTCATATACACCTCTACCGAGCCTATTTTGATACCTATAAGGAAGCGCTTGGATAAAAGCAGCTTTTTTGCGGAGCTACCTGTGGATTTCTCCGTAATTATCGCTATGTTTATACTTATGCTTTTATCCTTTTTCCTGCCGGCTGTTGTAGGCTAAAGAAAGGGGAGTTTTTGACGTGCTTGCACCGCACGAGCTTAAGAACAAGGCGTTTTCAAAGGCGGTTAGAGGCTACAGCCCTACCGAGGTTGATGACCATATAGAGTTTTTGATAGAAAAGTATACCGAGCTTTACAGGGAGAATACCGAGCTTACCCGTAAGCTTCGCATTGCCGTGACAAAGCTTGACGAGATAAAGGATGAGGAGGAGTCTATACGCTCCACTCTTGTCAATGCGCAGAAGATGGGCGAGAAGATAATAAAGGACGCCAACGCTCAGGCTGACCTTATTACCGGCTCTATCAAGGAGCGCTGTGACGCCATTATTGCGGACTTCAAGCGCCGCATGGTCAGCGAGAAGGAGGACCTTTGGGCTATCCGTACCGCCGTGCTTGATTTCAAGACGGAGGTTTTCGAGCTGTACCGTAAGCACATTGAGGAGCTTCATTCCATCAACGTGAACAAGATAGAGGACATTGTGCTCCCCAACGAGAACGCTATCGTTGAGGGCATATTCGGCGAGGTTGCCGAGGCGGTCAAGAACAACACCGCCGCAGAAAGGGCAGAGGCTGAGAAAGAGGACCTGAACCCCGAGAAGGAGGAGAAGGAGCCTGTTGAGGTGCCCGAGATGGTGGTACAGCCTGCCGTTGCCGCTGTGAGTGATTCCGAGGACGATGATGACGGTGAGGACCAGTTTATCAAGAGCCTTGAGAGCCTTAAGAACAATGACTGAGGCGGCATTCAGCTACAGGATCAGAAAGCGCCCCTTATAGGGGGGCTAAGGCAGCCGTGCCCGTTTTCAGGGTTGCGGCTGCTTTTCGGCGAATATATAAACTAAGAAATTGTGAGGAAATCGGATATTATGAAGGATTATAAGGACACATTGAATCTTCCCGTTACAGGCTTCCCTATGAGGGGCAACCTTCCCCAGAAGGAGCCTGAGATAAAGAAGGTGTGGGACGAAAAGGGACTTTATGCAGGTCTTATGAAGAAGAACGAGGGTAAAAAGCCCTTCGTTATGCACGACGGCCCTCCCTATGCCAACGGCGATATGCATATAGGCCACGCCCTTAATAAGTGCCTTAAGGACTTCATTATAAAGAGTAAGAATATGTCGGGCTATAAGGCGCCTTATATCCACGGTTGGGATACCCACGGTCTGCCTATCGAGAATCAGATGGTGAAAAAGCACGGCATCAAGCGTGGCAGTGTTGACGCCGTTGAGTTCCGCCGCCTGTGCGAGGGCTTTGCCAGAGAGAACGTGGCAAAGCAGATGTCTCAGCAGCAGAGGCTTGGCGTTATCGGCGATTGGGAGAACAGCTATCTTACCCTTATCCCCCTCTTTGAGGCAGAGCAGATACGCATTTTCGGCGAGATGCAGAGAAAGGGCTATATCTACAAGGGTCTTAAGCCCGTGTATTGGTGCCCCACTGACGAGACCGCATTGGCAGAGGCTGAGATCGAGTATGCTGATGACGAGTGCGATTCCATCTACGTAAAGTTTGCCGTTAAGGACGACAAGGGTCTGTTTGCTCCCATCGTGGGCGACGGCACCGTTTATTTCGTTATCTGGACAACCACCACTTGGACCCTCCCCGGAAACGTGGCTATCTGCGTGGGTCCCGACTTTGACTACGGTCTTTACAAGTGCGGCGGCGACTATCTTGTGCTTGCTACCGAGCTTGCTGAGAGCGTTTCCAAGGTTTGCGGCATAGAGGTGGAGAAGCTTGCCCAGTTCAAGGGCGGTGAGCTTGAGTATATAAAGACCGCCCATCCCTTTATCGACAGAGACAGCCTTGTTATCGTGGGCGACCACGTTACCCTTGAAAGCGGTACGGGCTGTGTTCATACCGCACCCGGTCACGGTATGGAGGACTTTGCCGTTTGCAGAAACTATAAGGAGCTTGAGATTATAGTGCCCGTTGACTCCAGAGGTAAGCTTAACTCTCTGGCAGGCAAGTACGAGGGTCTCACTACTGCTCAGGCAAACGTTGAGATACTCAAGGACATTAAAGAGAGCGGCGCACTCCTTGCCACCCAGCATATAAACCACACCTATCCCCACTGCTGGCGTTGTAAGAACCCTGTTATCTTCCGTGCTACCGAGCAGTGGTTCTGCTCTGTGGACGATTTCAAGAAAGAAGCCCTTGAGGCTGTAAAGAACGTGCGTTGGATTCCCGGCTGGGGCGAGGCACGTATTGAGAGCATGGTCAGCGACAGAGCTGACTGGTGTATCTCCCGTCAGCGCAAGTGGGGCGTGCCTATTCCTATCTTCTACTGCGAGGATTGCGGCGAGCCCATCATTAACGAGACTACTATCAAGAGAATAGCTGACGCCTTTGAGAAGGAGGGCAGTAACGCTTGGTATGCCCATACCGCTGAGGAGCTTATCGGCGATATGGCAGTGTGCCCCAAGTGCGGCTGTAAGTCTCTCAAGGCTGAGCAGGATATAATGGACGTTTGGTTCGACAGCGGCTCCTCCTATGCCTATGTTCTCGACCATTTTGAGGGTCATTCCTTCCCTGCAGACGTTTACCTTGAGGGTAACGACCAGTACAGAGGCTGGTTCCAGTCCTCTCTGCTTACCTCCGTTGCCACCCGTGGCACCGCACCCTACAAGACGGTTATCACCCACGGTATGGTTGTTGACGGCGAGGGTAAGAAGATGTCCAAGTCCTTGGGTAACGGCGTAGACCCCCTTCAGGTCTGCAACACCTACGGCGCAGACGTGCTCCGTTTGTGGGCGTCCTCCGTTGAGTACACGGGCGAGGTAAGAATAAGCCCCGAGATACTCAAGCAGCTCTCTGAGATATACAGAAAGATAAGAAACACTATCCGCATCCTTATGGCGAATCTGGGCAGCCCCGAGACCGATTTTGACCCCAACCGTGATATGGTCGCTCCCGAAAAGCTTGAGGCGCTGGATAAGTGGGCGCTTTCCCGTCTGAACGGTCTCTGCCGCAGAGTGGGCAAGGCTTTTGAAAACTACGAGTTCCATAATATTTATCACGACCTGCATAACTTCTGCACCATAGATATGTCCAAGCTTTATATCGACATCACTAAGGACAGGCTGTACTGCGAGGATAAGAACTCGCCTGCACGCCGCAGTGCACAGACCGTTATGTATCTTACCCTCAGCTCTCTCATCCGTCTTATCGCTCCCATCCTCTCCTACACGGCTGAGGAGGCTTGGAGTTACATCGCCCACGTGGAGGGTGATGACGCCGAGAGCGTGTTCTACAACGATATGCCCGTCTATAACGCCGACTATGACTTTGCCGAGGAGGAGGCACGCTACAACGCCCTCTTTGAGGTAAGGGATGACGTTATGAAGGCGCTGGAGATAGCAAGGGCAGAAAAGCGCATCGGTAAATCTCTCGAGGCTGAGATAAGCATTTACGGCGGGGAGGACAACGCCGCTATGAAGCTGTTCAGAAGCTTTGAGGCAGAGCTTAAGGCGCTGTTTATCGTATCCAAGGTAGTGCTGTCCAGCGGCACTGCAGCCGAGGGCGCATTTACCGAGACCCAGAGCGGCATCGCCGTAGAGGTCAAGGAGGCTACAGGTGAAAAGTGCGTCCGCTGCTGGATGTACACTGAGGACGGTCTCAAGGATAGTGACGGTCAGCCTCTCTGCGACCGTTGCAAGAGCGTTACGGAGTAATTTATATGAATAAAAAAGGGCTTTTGTGGTATCTGTACGGGGCACTGCTCATATTGGCAGTGGTCGCCCTTGACCAGATAAGCAAGGAGCTTGTTATTGCCCATCTCAAGGGCACCGACGGCGTCAGCCTTATCGATGGCGTTGTCAGCTTTGACTATACCACCAACACGGGCATGGCGTGGGGGATGCTCAAGGAGCACCGTTGGGTGTTTATGAGCCTCTCTACCGTTGCCATACTTGGCTTTCTCGTGGTCTATTTCGCCATAAGAGAGCAGCATATCCTCTTTCGCATCTCTGCCGCCTTCGTTATCGGCGGCGGTGTGGGGAATATGATAGACCGCCTATTCCGTGAGGACGGCGGTGTGGTGGATTTTATAAGGACGGATTTTATGGATTTTCCGTCCTTTAACGTGGCAGACGCCTTCATTACCGTGGGTGCGGTGATGCTTATGGTATATTTCTTCTTCTACGATGCAAAACAGCCCCGCCCTCTGCTTATGGACGGGGGTAAGAAGGGCAGGGTAGCAGAAGATGAGTAAACTCTTGCTCTCTGATATGGATGAGGAGATAAGGGCTGTGGCTGACGGCGAGGCAAGGCTTGATGTGTTTGCCGCCGCCGCCGCTGATATCAGCCGTGCCAGAGCTCAGGCTCTTATCGAGGAGGGCAGGGTCACCGTCAACGGTAAGGCAGTGCCAAAGCGCACCAGACTTAAGGCAGGGGACGAGGTGTCAGTGCTTCTGCCCCCGCCCGAGGATATAGATGCAGTGCCCCAGGACCTGCCCCTTGACATCGTGTACGAGGATGACAGCCTGCTTGTGGTCAACAAGCCTCAGGGGATGGTGGTGCATCCTGCACCGGGCAACCCCGACGGTACGCTGGTCAACGCACTGCTGTATCACCTTAAGGGCAGGCTTTCCTCCATAAACGGTAAGCTTCGTCCGGGTATCGTCCACCGCATAGACAAGGATACTGCAGGACTGCTCATAGTGGCAAAGACCGACCGTGCCCACGTGGCACTGGCAGAGCAGATAGCCGTCCACAGCTTTGAGCGTTGCTATGAGGCGGTGGTCAGGGGCTGTCCCAAGGAGCCTTCAGGCAGTGTAGACGCACCCATAGGTCGCCACCGTGTGGACAGAAAACGTATGGCGGTAGTAGGTGACGGCAGAAACGCCCTTACCCACTATTCATTGATAAAGCAATACAAGGGCTTTTCCCATCTCAGGCTGAGGCTTGAGACGGGGCGCACCCATCAGATAAGGGTGCACATGGCACACATAGGCCATCCCGTGGCGGGGGACCCCGTTTACGGCGGAGACAGGCTGTGTGGGCTGACGGGTCAGTGCCTTTTCGCCAAGCATATCGGCTTTACTCACCCCGAAACGGGCGAGTGGCTTGAGTTTGAGGCAGAGCTGCCCGATTTCTTTCTCAGCGTTTTAAACCATTTAGATAAAATCAGCGGTTGATACCGTGCTTACAGCGGAGGATTTTGTATGGAAAACCAGTACTTCCTTGCCGAGCGAGCAGCAAAGCTTCGTTATCTGCTTGTTAAGGCACTGCACTGCGCAGGCTCAGGTCACCCCGGTGGCTCTCTTTCCTGTGCAGACATCGTTACCTATCTGTATTTTGACAGGATGAACGTCTCTCCCGAAAAGGCAAAGGACCCCGATAGGGACCGTTTCGTTCTCTCCAAGGGTCACGCTTGCCCCGCCCTTTACAGTGCTTTGGCAATGCGTGGTTATTTCCCCGAGGAGGATCTTTGGGAGCTTCGTAAGAGCAGCAGCGTGCTTCAGGGACACCCCGATATGGTGCGCATAGCAGGCGTTGATATGACTACGGGCTCTTTGGGTCAGGGCGTTTCCGCCGCTTGCGGCATCGCTCTTGCAGGTAAGGCAGACGGCAAGGACTATAAGGTATACACCATTCTTGGTGACGGCGAGATACAGGAGGGTCAGGTTTGGGAGGCGGCTATGTTCGCAGCTCATTATAAGCTTGACAATCTGGTTGCTTTTGTGGACTATAACGGTCTGCAGATAGATGGCGACGTTCATAAGGTTATGAACCCCACGCCTATCGACAAAAAGTTTGAGGCATTCGGTTGGCACGTTCAGGTTATCGACGGTCACGATTTTGCTGCCATTGACGCCGCTGTGAAGAACACCGATGCGGTAGAGGGCAGACCCTCGGTCATCGTTTGCAGAACCGTTAAGGGCAAGGGCGTTTCCTTTATGGAAAACAACGCAGGCTGGCACGGCAAGGCTCCTAATGACGAGCAGTACGCTATAGCCGAGGCTGAGCTTGCGGCGGCTTATGACAAGGCAGTAAAGGAGGCGGCTGACAATGAGTAAGATAGCTACCAGAATGGCTTACGGCGAGGCACTTTGCGACCTTGGCGAAAAGTATGATTTTATAGTAATGGATGCGGACCTCTCCGGCTCCACCCAGACGGGTATGTTCGCTAAAAAGTTTCCTGAACGTTTCTTTAACTGCGGTATAGCAGAGCAGAATATGCTCTCCGTAGCGGCAGGCATCGCCAGCACGGGCAAGCCCGTGTTCGTTTCCTCCTTCGCTATGTTTGCAGTAGGCAGAGCCTATGAGCAGATACGCAACTCCGTTTGCTACCCCGGTCTTAACGTAAAGATATGCGCAAGCCACGCCGGCGTCACCGTTGGCGAGGACGGCGCCACCCATCAGTACTGCGAGGATCTCAGCGTTCTCCGCTCGGTGCCCCACCTTACGGTTGTCAGCCCTGCTGACGCTGTAGAGGCTTATGCGGCTATCGAGGCTGTGCTTAAGCACGACGGCCCCGTATACGTCCGCCTTGGCAGATATGCAGTGCCTACCGTTTTTGATAAGGCTACCTATAAGTTTGAGCTTGGCAAGGCAGTTCCCCTTTGCGAGGGTGATGACTGTGTTGTTTTCGCTACGGGTGTTATGGTTGCCGCCGCACTTGAGGCAAGGGATATCCTTGCTAAGGAGGGCATCAATATCTCCGTTGTTAACGTACACACTCTCAAGCCTATCGACGTTGATACCATCGTTAAATATGCAAAAAAGACGGGCAAGGTAGTTACCGCTGAGGAGCATACTACCGTTGGCGGTCTTGGCGGTGCAGTGGCAGAGGTGCTTTCCGAGCACTGTCCTACCCTTATGCGCCGTGTAGGTCTCCGTGACCGTTTCGGCAGAAGTGCCCCCGCAGGCGAGCTGCTTGACCGCTACGGTCTTAATGCACAGGGCATTATCGACGCTATCAAATCCTTTTAGTGCCTTATGAGAACTAAAAAGCCTGTTATAGCCCTTTATCCCTCCTACGACCCCGAGGGTAAAAGGCAAAACGTAATGATGCGCTACGTCCACGCAGTGGAGAGGGCGGGGGGTGCACCCTTCCTGCTCCCCCTCAGCGCAGACGAGGACGTTATAGAGTCTATGGTAGAGCTGTGCGACGGTATGGTGTTCACGGGCGGTGACGATTTGCACCCCCGCCACTACGGCGCCTGTCTGCATGAGGGCTGCGGCGACCTTTGTCCTGAGCGTGACGAGGGTGAGGTACCCTTTGCAAGGGCATACCTTAAAACCAAAAAGCCTTTTCTTGCTGTTTGCAGAGGTATACAGCTTATCAACGTGATGTACGGCGGCACTCTGTATCAGGATATCAATCTTGAGCGTGGCAGGGGGCTTACTCACCGTCAGCCGCCTCCCTATACAGTGGGCAGCCACGGGGTAAGGCTTGTCAAGGACGGCTTTATTGCAAGGCTGTTGGGCAAGGACGAGCTGTGGGTCAACAGTATGCACCATCAGGCCGTTAAGGAGATAGGCAAGGGGCTCTCTCTTGAGGGCAAGGCTACCGACGGCGTTATAGAGGCGCTTGTGGCTACCGACCGCCCCTTCGGCGTTTCGGTTCAGTGGCATCCCGAATGCCTTGTGGCAACGGACGATGCATCACTTCGCCTATTCACGGCACTGGTTGAGGAAGCAAAAAAGTAGCAGACAGCCCACAAAAAGCACAAATCATAACCACCGGCCGTGCCGGTGGTATGCACAGGCCCCCTTAGGGCCTTTTACCAGCCGAGCCTATAGGCTCATCGAATTTTCTTTCTCTTGCGTGTAGTGCCCCACCACCGCAGATGCGGTTAGGTGCGCACTAAG
>JAFXEB010000028.1 GCA_017521025.1 Clostridia bacterium
AAGGGTCATGACGGTACAGTGATAGACACCCAGACGGTAGAGCACGGTGCTTCCGCTACCGCACCCGAGGCACCCGTAGTAGAGGGATATCACTTTGTAGACTGGGACAAGGCTTTTGACAGTGTAACAAAAAATATTGAAATAAACGCAGTATACGAAATAAACGTGTACACCGTAACCTTCACAGGTGTTGATGGTGTAGTTCTTGACACTCAGTCAGTAGAGCACGGCGGTGCCGCAACAGCTCCCGACCCGGAGAGGGAAGGTTATAGCTTCATACGCTGGGACAAGAGCTTTGACGTAGTTACCGAAGACCTTACCGTAGGTGCAATTTACGAGGTAAAGACCTATACCGTAACCTTCAAGAATCACGACGGTACAGTGATAGGCACCCAGACGGTAGAGCACGGTGCTTCCGCTACCGCACCCGAGGTTCCCGAAAGAGACGGCTACGTTTTCGCAGGCTGGGACGGCGATTACAGCATAATCAAAGCAGACGTAAGCCTTACCGCCCGTTTTGTACTGCTCGGTGACGTGAATCTCGACGGCAGGGTGGACAACCTTGACAGCGCATATATACTCAGACACGATGCGGCGATCAATCTTCTTACGGGCGACGCACTCATAGCAGCAGATGCAAACGCTGACGGAACGGTAAGTGCCCTTGATGCTGCCCATATCCTTCGCTATGATGCGGGGCTGATTAACAAAATATAGTAAGAAATGTATTGACACATAGGCTGTTAACTGATAATATATAGTCAGTTGGTATAGTGCAACCACGAAAAAATAACAAAAGGAGTAGTTTATATGATCAGGAAGATTATCACAGTCCTTCTTGCTCTTTGTATGCTTGCCTCTATGGCAACCGCTACGGTTTCCACCGTCAGCGCAGAAGGGGAGCTGACCACCTTTATCGTTGAAATTACCGATCAGGGCGACGGCGTAGCAATTCTCAGTGTTTCCATCCCCGCAGGTGTTGCAACAGGTAAAATAGTTATCGGTACCTCCGAAAACCTTACCTTCGTTCCCGGCAGTGCTAAGTCTGCACTTGGACTCGGTACCATAAACGAGAGCTATAATGGCGAAGACCTTCTTTGCATTACCTTTGCAGAGACCTACGCTGTAACAAAGCTTACCGAGGTGCTTACCGCTCAGTACAACATAAAAGCGGGCGCAGTTCTTTCGGTTGACGATATCGATGTACCTATCTGGACTCTTACCGACGGTTCGGAATATCTCGGCACTGAGGCAGACGGTGACGTAGAAAAGAACGTTGTAAGCAGCCGTACCATCACCTTTGCCGCAGGCAATGGCGGCTCTGTAAAGGGTGAGTCCACCCTTCAGGTTGCTAAGGGCACCGATCTTTCTGCCATCGCTTTCCCCGAGCTTGCTTGTGACAAGAATTATATTTTCGCAGGCTGGGATAAGACCGAGGGCACTGTTGATGATGACATCACCATTACCGCAAGCTTCAAGCAACTTGGTGACGTAACGGGTGACGGCAAGACAAACAGCCTTGATGCGGCTTTCATTCTCCGCTATGACGCAAGTCTTATAGGCGAAGATAAGCTTGATATTTCCGTGGCAGACGTTACCGGTGACGGCAAGATAAACTCACAAGACGCAGCATTTGTTCTCCGTTTTGATGCAGCACTTTTGTCCGTTTTCCCCGCTTGGAAAGAGTAATATTAAAGCGCTTAATTTAAAACGATAAAACACAAAAAAGTCAGTCGGGATTTCCCGACTGACTTTTTTGTTATGCTATTATTCAGCTACAGCTTACTTTATCTCGTCTATAAGCGCAGAAAGCTCGTCAATAGTGCTACCGAACAGCTCAAGAGCGTTCTTCACCGTCTCGGGCTTGGTAAGATCGATACCTGCTACCTTAAGCTCCTCAATGGGGTAGTCACTGCCGCCAAGGGTCAGGAACTTCAGGTAACCCGTAGCATCGCCGGTCTCAACTATCTGCTTGGCAATAGCCACAGCACTGGAGAAGCCCGTTGCGTACTGATATACATAGAAGGCGTTGTAGAAATGGGGGATATATGACCACTCGTTAGCCATGATCTCGTTTATCTCTGCGCCCTCGTAATACTTGGAGATAAGGCTCTTATACAGCTCAGAGAAATTCTGTGCAGTAAGAGGCACGCCCTCGGCACACATTCTGTGGCTTTCCCTTTCAAATTCGGCAAACAGGGTCTGGCGATAGAGGGTGGTGCGGAAGCTTTCGAGAAAATGGTTCAGCACATAGGCTCTTCTCTTCTTGTCCGTCTCTGTCTTGAGCAGATGCAGTGTCAGCAGTACCTCGTTAACAGTGGAGGCGACCTCTGCTACCATAATGCTGTAGTTGTGGTTCAAAAAGCTCTGCGCCTCCGAGGACTTGTAGGAGTGCATTGCGTGACCTAATTCGTGAGCGAGGGTGAAGGCGTCGTCGAGCGTGTCCGTGTAGTTCAGCAGTACGTATGGGTGTACGCCGTAAACTCCGCAGGAGAATGCACCGCTTCTCTTGCCCTTGTTTTCGTACACGTCTATCCAATGGTTCTCGTATGCCTCGTCAAGAAGCTTGCCATACTCCTCCCCAAGGGGCTTCAGCGCCTCCTTTACGAGTGCCTTGCCGCTTTCGTAGGGCATATTGAAGTCCACGTCCTCCATCATAGGAGCATACAGGTCAAACATATCTATCTTCTCAAGCTTAAGCGCCTTCTTCCTCAGCTCGAGATACTTTCTCATATAAGGCAAACTGTCGTGCACCGCATCAATAAGGCTGTCATACACCGTCTCGGGCACGTCGTTGTTAAACAAAGCCGCCGCCCTTGCGCTCTCATAGCCTCTTACGTCGGCAAAATAGCAGTCCAGCTTAACGCTACCGCCGTAAAGCTCGGCAATAGTGTTCTCAAACTTCTTAAATGTGCCGAAATAAGCGTTAAACGCCGCCTCACGCACGCTTCTCACGGTGCTCTCTCTGTAAACGGAGAAATTGCCGTTGGAAAGCTGTACATCATTGCCGTTCTCATCCTTGATGGTTGGGAACACAAGGTCAACGTTGTTCAGCATAGAAAAAGCGTTGTCGGGGGTCTGCGCCGCATCCGCAAGCTTTGCCAGCATAAGCTCCTTGTCGGCAGAAAGGGTGTGCGCACTTGCCTTCACTATCTTCTTAAGCGCAAACACCTCGTCTGCAAGGATAGGGCTCCCGATAAGCTCCTCAAACCTATCCGCAGGTATGGAAACTATCTCGGGGTTGAGAAACGCCGCCGCAGACTGAAGCTTTACCAAAAGCCCCATAGCCTTTGCCTCCATAGCCTGAAAAGCAGGGTCGCTTGCATCAGAGGACTTCTTAAGCATGGTGTACAGATAGCACAGCATAACCTTTTCCTCTGCGTCACACATAAGGCCGATGCCCTTCTTCATAGCCTCGGGGCTGTCGCTCAGCGTGCCTGCAACGGTGGGCACCTTGTCGATAGCAACAAGCGCCTCCTCACAAGCCGCCTCCCATGCCGCATCGTTTTCGTATATATGGGAAAAATCCCACATAAATTCGGGGTTCATTTCATTTCTTGCTTTCATAAAAAAGGCTCCTCCTTATTTGTTAATACCGTATTCCTCTGCCAAAGCCTTAAAAGCAGGCAAAGAGTTTTCTATTTGCTCAGTAGATACGCAGTAGGAAATCCTCACGTAGCCGGGACAGCCGAAAGAGTCTGCCGCCACCAAAAGCAGCTCCTTCCCCTTAGCTCTCTCACAGAAAGCGTTTGCATCTGCCTCGGGGGTTTTAAGGAACAGATAAAAAGCACCGTCAGGCTTGACGCACTGATAGCCGTAATCGCACAATGCCCCGTAAAGCAGGTCTCTGTTGTGCTTGTAGACAGAAACGTCGGCAGTAGCGCCAAGGCATTTCGCCGCAACGAACTGGAACATAGAGGGGGCGCAAACGTAGCCCAAGGCCCTGCCTGCACCGCACACTGCGGCGTAAACGTCACGCTCGTCCTCCATAGTGGGCGAAACCGCTATATAGCCGATCCTCTCGCCGGGGATAGAGAGCGACTTGCTGAAGGAATAGCAAACCAAGGTGTTGTCATAGTAGTTGGTAAGGAAAGGCACCGTAACGCCGTCATATACCAGCTCCCTGTAGGGCTCGTCCGTTATAAGATATATAGGATGCCCGTAAAGCTCGCTCTTCTCCTTCAACACCGCACACAGATTTTTGATGCTGTCCTCGGTAAGCACCACGCCTGAAGGGTTGTTGGGGCTGTTCACGATGACCGCCTTGGTGTGCTCGTTAACTGCGGCAGAAAGCGCCGCCTTGTCTATCTGAAAATCCGCCGTAGGGGCAAGAGCTACAAACCTTGCTCCTGCGCTTTCTGAAAACACCCTGTATTCGGGGAAAAAGGGTGCAAAAGCTATGACCTCGTCCCCCTCGCAGACCAGTGCGTTAAGACATATCGTAAGGCTTGCGGCAGCGCCGACTGTCATATAAAGGCTGTCGGCGGTAAACGCAGTGCCGTGTTTTTTGTTAAGATACTCGGCAATAGCCTGCCTCACCCCTGCATCACCCTGTGCAGAGGAATAGCCGTGCAGCCTCAAAGAACTCATCTCCTCGGTAAAAGCACGTATCGCCTCGTTAACGCAGTCGGGCGCAGGTACAGAGGGATTGCCGAGGCTGAAGTCAAAAACCTTGTCCTCGCCTATCTCCGCCTTGCGCTTCTTGCCGTACTCAAACAGCTCACGGATGACCGAGCGCACCTTGCCGAGCTGCTCCATCTTTTTGTTTATCATATCAGAAAACCCACCTTTCTAATTCTGCTTTCTTACCATTTTATATTCGTCAAAAAATTTGTAGTAGGGGCACGCCGCCGTGTCCGCCGTCATAAACCTGAGCATATCGTCCTCGTCAAGTCCTACGGTACAGCCCTCTGTGTCCGTCTCCTCGTCATAGTCGAAATATTCACAGCTAAGACATTTTCTGTCCATATACCAACCTCTTATTCAAGCACAAAATCAGGCGCCTCAAGCACCGGATAAATATCGTGGTCATTAAAGTGCCACCACTCGTTAACGTAGGGCCAAAAGCCTGCCGCCTCCATTGCCGCCTCAAGCAGCAGTATGTTCCGTTTTGCCTCAGGCTCGGTTTTGTCATACACCCGCTTTGCGCCGCCGCTGAAATCGTCGAAAGGGGAGGGCATAGGGACCTCACGCCCCTCCCTGTCCACCAAGGTAACGTCTACCGTACTGCCACGGGTGTGCTTGGAGAACCCACGCCTCGGGTCTGCCACAAAATCGTCATCGGGCATCGCCTCCCACATAACAAACTGTGCGGCGGCAGGTCTGTAGGCGTCAAGTATCTTTATCCTGTAGCCTGCCTTCTCCACCTGCTCCTCAGCCGCCTTCAGCTTTAATACAGTGCCGTAGCGCAGATATGCGTCCTTGAAATCGTACATCTTAACGCCCGTAAAATTATCCGCCGTGGCGTAGGGCAGGTCAACGTATATATTGGGTATGTGGTCTCGCACCCGTACAAGCCTATCCTTTTCCATATCCCTCTACTCCTCACCTATAAGGTCAAACTCCGGTATAAAGCTCTCGCCCACAGGGTCGCCCTCCTGAAAAAAGCCCTGCTCTATGCCGAGCCTTAAAGCGTAAGCCGAAAGGGCATCATACTCCCTGTCGTCAAGCCGCCTCGACAGCCCGTCGGGCAGCCCCGCCTTCATAGGCGTATATTGCTTCATCAAGCTGATATATATAGCGTTCCCGTACCGTCTGTGCAAAAAACTCAGCACGGCTCTGCTGTCCTCGGCGCAGTCGGGTAGCACAAGATGCCGCACAATGACCCCACGGGTCATTATCCCGTCCTCAAACCGTGCCTCTCCTCTTTGCATTACCATCTCATCCAAAGCCGCCTTCGCCACCTGTGCGTAGTCAGCCGCATTGGAGTACCTGCGCCCCAGCTCGCCGCTCATATACTTAAAGTCGGGCATATACACGTCCACAAGACCCGAAAGTCCTTTCACCGTTTCTGCACACTCGTAGCCGCCGCTGTTCCATACCACGGGCAGTCCAAATCCACTCCCATGGGCGATACCGAGCGCCCTCTTTATGTGGGGCGTGAAATGGGTAGGGGTAACAAGGTTAAGGTTATGCACACCCTCGCCCTCAAGCCGCAAAAATATCGCCGCCGTCTCCTCATCGCTGTACAGCCTGCCCCTGCCCCCACGGGATATCGCTCCGTTCTGGCAAAATACACAGCCCATATTACAGCCGCCAAAGAAAACGGCACCGCTGCCACGTGTACCCGATATACAGGGCTCCTCCCAATAGTGGGCGGCGGCACGTGCTATCCGTATCCTGTCACCCTCACCGCAGTAGCCGTGGGCATATCTTCTGTCCACGCCGCAGCGTCTTGGGCATATATTACAAATCTCCATAAACAAATATCCGCCCTTCAAAGCTACATTATACCATATATACAGCACTAAATCAATAAAAATTTAAGTATTCCTTCCTCGTGTCTCAATTGTCCCATCCCTTACTGTAAAAGTACAACAAAAAATACCAATACTGGGCACATTTTTTAGTTTGTTTTTTTATAAAAAACTATTGACAAAAGCCAACTGCACATTTATAATATAGGTGATTATAGGGTAACAATGTTTGCGTGGGGGCAGCTGTTTCTGCCTCGTCGCTATTGCACGGAAGGGCGGGCGCAGTTGCTTTGCAACCCTGTAATTCACGGTGGGTGAATCCGCACCCGTCGTGCTTTGCACCAAGTATAATGGTGGTTGACCAAGGGGGCTCCCTTCCCCAAGGTCAGTCCGGTTATGCTGCTCTGTTCTTTCCCCGTGTGCTTTTGCATTCGGTGTTTTTTCGGAGCATAGGAGGGGGTTCGCAATTTCAAACCTACGCACATTAATTCCGTGCAAAACAAAATTTATTTTTTCAAGGAGACACGATTATTATGAGAAAAATCATCGCATCCCTTCTCGCTGTAGTAATGGTTGTTTGCGCTTTCAGCGTTATGACCGTTTCTGCTGATTCCGAGAACGTTCTCGCAGGCGCTACCGCTAACTACTATTTCCAGGCTAGATGGTCTGCTAAGAACGGCGACGCTTCCGTTCTTACCGACGGTGCTTACCGTACCGAGGGTAACTGGGGCGCAGACAATGCTGCTGCTATTAACGCTGGTGGTATCACCGGCGGTTCCAACTCTCAGGACGTTTTTGCTTTCACTCTCGTTGAGGCTGCTGACATCGCTACCATCGTTCTCAGCAACTACCGTATCGCTGATAACAGAGGCCTCGGTGAAGTTGAGGTTTACGTAAGTGAATCCGCTATCGAGATCGCTGAAGACGGCACCATCCCCTCTTTCGTTATCGACGCTGCTACCGCTGGCGTTACCGTTGGTGACGGTCTCACCAAGGTTGACGTAACTGTTTCTCAGACAGTTGCTGAGGATGCTCCTCAGGAAGGTGCAGAGGGCGCAAAGGCTGACGTTTATTTTGACGTTACCCTTACTCTCGCTGCTACCGCTACCAACGTTAAGGGTCTCATCGTTTTCCAGAACGCTTTCCGTGAAACCAACAAGATGAGCAACCTTGACGAGGTTGAGGCTTACGGTCCCGCTACCGCTGACGAGTCCGCTCCCGCTGACGAGTCCGCTCCCGCTGACGAGTCCGCTCCCGCTGACGAGTCCGCTCCCGCTGACGAGTCCGCTCCTGCTGACGAGTCCGCTCCCGCTGACGAGTCCGCTCCCGCTGAC
>JAFXEB010000029.1 GCA_017521025.1 Clostridia bacterium
GCAGTCGCAGTCGCAGTCGCAGTCGCAGTCGGGTGCGCTGAAGCCGGGCACGTTCAGCGTTATGTCGCTCTCCCCGTCGCCCTCGGCGGGAGTATAGGTAAGCTTCAGAGCAAGGCTTTTTGCCGAAAGCCTTTTTAGACTGTTGTCCTCGTCTCTTTCCACTTTCACTTTGTAGGGAACGAAAAGCGCCGCAACGGCGGCAAGCTTAAGCCATGTGGGTACCAGTTTCTTTTTTGCCAAAGCAAATTCCTCCTTGAAATATAGGACTGATATAAATATACCGCCCCTAAGTAAATTCAACGTAAACTAAAGCTACGCAAGCATTATACCTCCTGCCGTATCCCAAGTCAAGCACAGCTTGTCTGCAAAAAGTGCGGCTATCCGACAAAGCTCCTATAGTGTATCCGCCTGTAGACCCCTGCGCTTACCGTTGCCATAAGAGACATTCCTCTGACCGAAAAGCTACGCTCCGGCACCAACACTACAGGCTCGCCCCTCTTTTCAAAACGGCGCACCAATGTTACGTGGGGCGTAAAGGGCTTGCTGTCGAGCTTGAAGCCCCTCTTCCTCAGCTCGGCGCAAAGGCTGCCTTGAACCGCATTAAGTGCCGTGCTTTCCTGCAGGGCAACGTAATAGGTCGAGCCAAAATGCCCCACATCCCCAAGGCTCAGGCTAAAGCCGCCGTGCATTACACTCTCCATCGCCGCCGCTATATCCTGCGCTCTGTCGCTCTCGCCGATAAAGGCGAGGGTTATATGGTATGAGTCCTCGGGACAAAAGCTGCCGTCGCCGAAAAAACGCAGACTCCTGCCTGCCGCCGCAACCGCCGCTCTCGTTCTGTCGTCAAGCTCTATGGCAACAAAAAGCCGCATATCGCACCTCCGTAGTGATCGATACCGCTATTTTATCATTTTTTCGACGGATACGCAAGTTTTTTACGCAAAAACAGTTGCAATGCTCACTTTACTGTGGTAAAATTTATTTGCAGTTTGATATACGCATATACGGAGGTGCTTTATGAAACGTTTTCTCGGCATTATCCTTGCGGTGGTTATGTGCCTGCCGCTTTTCTGCTTTGATATCAGCGAGGTCGGCGCATATACCTCTCATACCAAAATACCCAATGCGGTTATGACCTTGAAAAACCTCGGCACAAACAGAGCTGTACAGCAGTTCTATTTCTATAACGATGCCGAGGGCAACCGTTATGTGTTCACTACCCAGCGTGTCACCTCAAACGTCTATCTGTCCCGTTGCCTTGTATCGGATGACGGGCTTACAGCCACCTGCCTTGACTACGTAGTGCTTGAAAACTACGGCCACGGTGAGGCGCTTGCTGTTTATGAGTACGAGGGTCAGGTCTACGTATGGTCTGCGGGTAATACCATAACCGACACTACCGACGATCTGTATACCACCACCTATTGGGCACGCAACGTTTCCCGCTTTGTATACACTCCCGATGCGTCTGCCGCAACTGGTGCAAAAATAACCAATGAGAAAAAGCTTACCAACTTTCTCTATGCCTCCGCTGACGGGACCAGTCTGTATTCGGGCGGCAGGATATTCAGGCTTGCCTTTGCCGTTTCTCCCAATTCGGACAGAATGATGTTCTGGCTTAAGTTCAAAAACGGCAGTACCTATAAGCAATACCTTTGCTGCTACAGCTTTTCTCAGATAAACAAGGCGCTTTCTGCCTCCTCCGGCTCTGTTTCTATGGCGACTCTCGGCTCTCACCAGCTTGCCAAGATAGCCTATGACGGCGACCTGCCTAACGGCTCGATGCAGGGCATGGGGCTTGACGGAACGGGCACTCTGTATTTTTCGGGTGGCTCAAGCTCCCAAACCCCCATGGTTTACAAGTACAGTTACACCTCCTCCTCCATAACGCTGAAGGAGAAATGGACCGTTACCGCTAAGGCTAACGTGGAGATAGAGTGTGCCTACATGCTTAACGGCGCCTTTTACTGCATATTTATAGACGACACCACAAGCAGCGGCAAAAAGAACAACACGAAGATATATACCCTTGATGACTATACCGTGACCCAACTGCACGCAAATCATAAATACACCCTTAAGGAGCTGCCCGTGAACACTGCGGTGCAGAACTTTGCCTTCAGCGAGGATATGAGCCAGCTCTACGTTTCACAAAGGAGCGGCTCCGACACCTATATATCCCGCCTCCTGCCCGAGGGCAACGTAGCTGTAACGCAGGACTATATCGTGCTTGCGGGGGCAGGCATAGGCGAGAGCCTTGAGGTTGACGAGAGCATTTCGGGCACCACCTATCTGTGGACGGGCGGCGGCCCCGTTTACGGCAGTGACAGCCACTCCACCACCATAACAAGGCTTTGCTACAAGGTGGACCCAGGCGCCGCTACGGGCGCCTCCTACACCTCGGTCACGGTAAACGGCATGGCTTATGCCAGCGCAGACGGTACGGCGCTCGACAGTACAACGGTGAAGCGTGCGGCAGTGTCCGCTACCTCTGCTTCCGATAACCGCATAGTATTCCGCACCCAGTTTACCTCCGGAGATATCTACTACACCGTATATGTCACCAGCACTCTTAATCAGGCTATAAATACGGCAGGGGGTAGCAGCTATTCCCTTAAAAACGCAGGCTCTATGGTCAAAAGCAGCTTCCTGCTCAACGACAAGCCCTACGGCTCCTTTCAAGGCTTTGATGCCTACGGCGTGGGCACCAACAGCAAATTCCTGTATATGACGGGGGGCTCGGGCGGCGATATGAACCTGCCTCTCATCTACAAATACCTCTACACCAACGGCGGCAACGCCAGCCTCAGCGCCGCTTACAGGATACCCGACTTTATGCGCACCGTTCAGGGCGTAAAGGTGTATGGCGACACTATGTACGTGGCGGTACAGCCAAGGTCCGATAATATGAACTCAACAGTGATACGCACTCTGTCCTCCGGCTACAAGGCAGATCCCGTTATAGTCTACCCTCCCGTAGACTACAGCCTTGCCCACAAGGGCACGGCAGGCAAGGTAGAGAACGGTGTGCTCAGGGGACTTACGGCAGGTACAGACCTTGGGGCAGTCCTCGCCCTTTTCAGCAACACCAACACTCTTCGCATAGTGAACGGCGGCGCCGTCCTTGCAGAGGGGGCGGAGGTAGGTACCGGATACGTGCTGCAAAGTCTTGACGGGTCGGGCACGGTAAAGGACAGCCTCGTTCTTGTAGTAAGCGGTGACGTTAACTGCGATGCCGCAGTAAGCTCGGCAGACTATCTGCTTATGGCAAAGCATATAAAGGGCAACCCCATACTCACGGGTCACCCCTTTACCGCAGGTGACCTGAGCTATGACGGTGACCTGAACTCTGCGGACTATATGGCTCTTGCAAGTATAATAAAATAGCGTTTTCAAATAGTGTTTTCGGCTTTATACGCACCCCTGCACCTCCAAAACGGCGGTTGCAGGGGCGTTTTTTGCCGCAGGTTAAAAATACCTGTGCCAACAACGCAAAAAATGTTGACTTTAACGCTCTGTTGTTGTACAATGTACAAAGTACGATTTAATATGGAGGAGTTTTTAGATTTATGTGCAATTGCAACTGTACAAAAAGCGACCTTTCCCTTCTTGAGGGCGTTCTTGCCCGTTACGGTGGGGACAGCGGCAATCTGATAACCGTATTGCAAAAAGCGCAGGAGATATATGGATATCTCCCTGTTGACGTTATATACCACATAGCCGACAAGATGGACAGCACCCCCGCAAAGGTAATGGGTGTTGCTACCTTCTATACTCAGTTCCGCCTCAAGCCTGTGGGCAAGTACCTGATAATGCTCTGCAAAGGCACCGCCTGTCATGTTAACGGCGCAGACGGCATAGAAAAGGCGATATGCGAGCATCTGGGCATCGAGGACGGGGGCACCACCGAGGACGGTCTTTTCTCTCTCAAAAATGTGGCTTGTCTCGGCTGCTGCAGTCTTTCTCCCGTTATGATGATAAATGACGATACTTACGGCTCGCTGACTCCCCAAAAGGCTGTGGCAATACTTGAGGATTTGCGTAAGGAGGCGGCAGAATGATGCGTGTAGTAGTAGGTCAGGGCAGCTGTGGCATAGCCGCAGGTGCAAAAAAGGTTTATGACGGCATAGCCGCCGCAGGGGAAAGGTGCTTTTCCCTTGAGATAACCGGCTGTATAGGTATGTGCTACCTTGAGCCTATAGTTGATATTTATGAGGGCGAAAGCCTTGTAAAGCGTCTCGTCCGTGTGGGCGAGGGGGATTGTGAAAGGATTGTGTCCGCAGTAAACGGCGGTGACCTTTCTGCCTTGACAGATATGGAGATAAGTGAGGAGGACAAGAGCTTTCTTGCCCTTCAGACCCGTATTGCCCTCCGCAACTGCGGTATTATAGACCCCGATAAGATAAGCGCTTACGAGGCAAAGGGCGGCTACGGTGCCATCCGCAAGGTGCTTTCCACCATGACGCCTGAGGCGGTCATAGAGGAGATAAAGGTCTCGGGTCTTGCAGGCAGGGGCGGCGCAGGCTTCCCTACGTGGTTCAAGTGGAACGCCGCAAGGGCATCTGTCAGCGATAAGAAATACCTTATCTGCAACGCCGACGAGGGCGACCCCGGTGCGTTTATGGACAGAGCTGTTATAGAGAGCGACCCCCATACCCTTATCGAGGGTATGCTTATCGGTGCCTATGCCATCGGCGCATCCGAGGCAGTGGTGTATGTCCGTGCCGAGTATCCTCTGGCTATCAAGAGGCTTGAAAAGGCTATTGAGGACGCTACAGCCAAGGGCTATCTTGGCAGCAATATCCTTGGCAGCGATTTCTCCTGCACTATGCGTATAAAGGCAGGCGCAGGCGCCTTTGTCTGCGGTGAGGAGACTGCGCTTATCGAAAGCCTTGAGGGCAAGAGGGGTATGCCCCGTCTTAAGCCTCCTTTCCCTGCTCAGAGAGGCTATAATGACCTTCCCTCCAATATAAACAACGTAGAGACCTTTGCCAACGTAGCATGGATAATCCTGAACGGCGGCGAGGCGTTCTCCGCTATGGGTACCGAAAACAGCAAGGGCACCAAGGTGTTTGCTCTTACGGGTAAGATAAACCGTGGCGGTCTTGTGGAGGTGCCTATGGGCAAGACTCTCCGTCACGTTATCTACGATATCGGCGGCGGTATAAGAGACGGCAAAAAATTCAAGGCGGTGCAGATGGGTGGTCCCTCCGGCGGCTGTATTCCCGAATCGCTCCTTGATACGGTAATAGATTACAAGTGTCTGGGCGCAACGGGCGCAATAATGGGCTCGGGCGGTATGGTCGTTATGGACGAGGGCACCTGTATGGTCAATATGGCAAGGTTCTTCCTTGACTTCACCGCTAAGGAGTCCTGCGGCAAATGCGTGCATTGCCGTATCGGCACCAAGCGTATGCTTGAGATACTCAGCCGCATAACCGAGGGCGAGGGCAGAGAAGGGGATATAGAGCTGCTTGAGGAGCTTTGTGTGGGTATAAAGGACGGCGCACTTTGCGGTCTGGGTCAGACTGCGCCTAATCCCGTGCTTACCGCTATCCGCTATTTCAGAGATGAGTACGAGGCTCATATAAAAGAGGGCAAGTGCCCCGCAGGCGAGTGCGGTGCACTCATCAGCTACAGCATAGATGCAGAGAAGTGCGTCGGCTGCAGCCTTTGCTCCCGTAATTGTCCAGTCGGCGCAATAAGCGGTGTGGTGAAGACACCCTTCGTGATAGATGCAGAAAAGTGCGTTAAGTGCGGCAAGTGCGCTACAGTTTGCCGCTTCGGCGCAGTAAAGAAAGGCTGATAAGGGGGATAACACTGTATGGAAAAGATAAAGATCACTATAAACGGCATCCCCTTGGAGGGTGAAAAGGGCGAGACTATACTTCAGATAGCACGCAGGGGCGGCATCGAGATACCCACCCTTTGCGAAAGCGAGATAGTAAAGAACTACGGCGCCTGCGGTCTCTGCGTGGTAGAGGCTAAGGGTATGCCCAAGCTTATGCGTGCCTGCTCCACCGTGGCAGGTGATGGGATGGATATAGATACCGAAAGCCCCCGTGTGGTCGCCTCCAGAAAGCTGGCGCTGGAGCTGCTTTTCAGTGACCATGACGGCGACTGTAAGGGTCCCTGCGGTCTTAACTGCCCTGCAGGTACGGACGTTCAGGGCTATGTAAAGGCTATTGCCGAGGGCGATGATGCCAAGGCGGTCAAAATACTCAAGGATAAGCTTCCTCTCCCTGCTTCTATCGGCAGGATATGCCCTCATCCCTGTGAGAAGGCGTGCCGGAGGAAGCACGTTGAGGAGCCTATATCCATAGCACAGCTCAAGTTTTTTGCCGCTGACAAGGTGCTTGCCGCAGGCGAGGAGCTGCCTGTAAGAGCGGCAGAGACCGGCAAAAAGGTTGCAATAATAGGCGCAGGCCCCGCAGGTCTCACTGCCGCATACTTCTTAGGTCTTAAGGGTCACGGCGTGACCGTTTACGAGGCTATGCCCAAGGCAGGCGGTATGCTCAGATACGGTATACCCGAATACAGACTGCCCAAGGCTGTCCTTGATAAGGAGATAGCTATTATAGAGAAGGCAGGTGTAGACATCCGTTACGGTGTTCGCATTGGCGAGGATATCAGCTTTGACGAGCTGAGAGAGAAGAATGATGCGGTCATCGTCGCTATCGGCGCATGGACGGGTATGAAGGTAGGCGTCCCCGGTGAGGAGCTTGAGGGCGTTTACGGCGGTATCGAGTTCCTTCGTACCGTGGCAGAGGGCAATCCCGCACCTCTGGGCAAAAAGGTTGTTATAGTGGGCGGCGGCAACACCGCTATGGATGCCTGCCGTACAGCAGTACGTCTCGGCGCAGAGGAGGTAACGGTAGTTTACCGCCGCACCGAGAAGGAGATGCCTGCTGAGAAGATAGAGATAGAGGAGGCAAAGGAGGAGGGCGTAAGCTTCCGCTTCCTTGTAAATCCTTGCGAGCTTATTGGCGAGAACGGCATTTTAAACTCGGTAAAGCTTCAGGTTATGGAGCTTGGCGAGCCTGACGCAGGCGGCAGAAGGAGTCCTGTTCCCGTAGAGGGGAAGTTTGAGTATATAGAGGCAGACAGCTTTATCGCTGCCATCGGTCAGAAGGTGTGCGTAAAGGGCTTTGAGGCGCTTGAGCTTAACCGCAGGGGCATAATAGCCGCTGACGAAAACAGCTTCCGCACAAGCCTTGAGGGCGTTTTTGCCATAGGCGACGCTACAAATAAGGGCGCAGACATAGCCGTTGCCGCAATAGGTGAGGCAAACAAGGCGGCAGGCGTGGTTGACGCCTATCTTAAGGGTGCAGACGTGCCCTACAGAAAGCCCTTCCTTTCCGAGCGCACCGTCAGCGATAGAGATTTTGCAGACAGAGAAAAGCTGCCCCGTGCGGCTATGCCCACCCGTCCTGCCGAGGAGCGTAAGCACGACTTTGGCGAGCTGTATCTCGGCTATTCCGAGGAGGCGGCAAGGGCAGAGGCAAAGCGTTGCCTTGAGTGCGGCTGTCACGATTATGCCGACTGTAAGCTGATAAGATACGGTGACAGGTACCTTAACTCTCTCCGTCTTGCAGGTCTTAAGCGTCTGACCGATAGCGAGACAAGGCTTGTGAGCATCGAGCGCAACAACGGCAAGTGCATACTCTGCGGTCTTTGCGTAAGAGTCTGCGACGAGGTTGTCGGCAAGGGTATACTCGGTCTTGTGGGCAGAGGCTTTACCACCGTTGTAAAGCCCGAGTTCAGGGATAAGGATACCGTATCCGTATGCGCAGAGTGCGGCAAGTGCGTAGAGCTTTGCCCCACGGGCGCCCTTAAAAAGCTCATATAGCTCATAAATAACTGTGTAAATATGCCGCCCGCACCTTGGTGTGGGCGGCTATGGATTTGAATAGCAAGTAAAAGCTTGAGGAAAAACAATGACTACAGATAAAAAAGCCGCCCCCGCAGGGGCGCAGAGCAAAGAAAACAAAATGGGCACCATGCCCGTGGGCAAGCTGCTTGTGACCATGTCGGTGCCTATGATAATGTCTATGCTGGTGCAGGCGCTGTACAACGTGGTGGACAGCATATTTGTCGCCAAGGTAAGTCAGGATGCGCTGGATGCGGTGGGCGCCGCCTTCCCCGTACAGAACATACTGATAGGCGTGGGCACCGGTACCGCCGTGGGCGTAAACGCATTGCTTTCCCGCAGTCTCGGACAAAAGAACTTCGACCGTGCAAACAACATAGCAAAAAACGGTGTGTTCCTTGCCCTTGTTTCCTACCTCATATTCGTGCTTTTCGGCTTTTTCGGTGCCGAGGCGTATATGAACAGCTGTGACGTAAACGGTAACGTAAAGCAGCTTGGTGTGGACTACCTTAAAATAGTTTGCTTTTTCTCCTTCGGCGTGTATTTTCAGATAACCTTTGAAAGGCTGCTTCAGGCAACGGGCAGGACCATATACACTATGTTCACTCAGGGCATAGGTGCGGTCATAAATATTATACTTGACCCTATATTCATCTTCAGCGGCGGCGACAGCATTTTTGGCTTTGAGATGCCCTTCGGGCTGGGACTTGGCGTGGCGGGCGCCGCTTATGCCACCGTTATCGGTCAGATAGTTGCGGCACTCCTTGCAGTGACCTTCAACCTGCTTCGCAACAAGGACATAAAGCTGAGCTTCCGTGGCTTCCGACCAGACATAAGGCTTATCGGCGGCATATATGCTATAGGCGTGCCTTCCGTAATAATGGTAGGCATCGGCTCTGTGATGACCTATTTTATGCAAAGCATACTAAACGGCTTCGAGGATAAAATGGGTTACACCGTGTATAACGTGTACTTCAAGCTGCAAAGCTTCTTCTTTATGCCAATGTTCGGTATGAACAACGGGCTTATCCCCATTATGGCATATAACTACGGCGCAGGCAACCGCAAGCGTATGATGGCTACCATGAGGCTTGCAATGATAGGTGGCTTCTGCTTTTTGGTCATAGGCTGTCTGGTGATGCGCTTCGCCGCTCACGGCCTGCTTGGCATCTTCGAGCCCAAGGGCTGTAATCTTGACAGCTTCTATACCGTTGGCGAGAAGGCGCTGGCTACTATCAGCCTCAGCCTGCCCATAGCAAGCATTTGTATTGTTATCGGCTCGGTATTTCAGGCGCTTGGCAAGGGAGTAAATTCTATGATGGTCTCTGCGGCGAGACAGCTTCTTGTCCTTATCCCTGCGGCGTATCTGTTGGCGCAGACGGGTAGGGTAAGCGCAGTGTGGTGGTCTTTCCCCATAGCCGAGCTTATGTCTATTGCCGTAAGCCTGCTTCTTTTCGTTATGATGTATCGAAAAATGATAAAGCCTATCCCCGACGGTGCGCCTGTCAGGGGTACGGGCAGATAAACAACAAACAAGTATGAACGGAGGGCGTATATTGGAACTTAAGGAGCTTACAAGGCTTGCCGTTTCCGCAAGGGAGATGGCGTATGCACCCTATTCCAACTATAGGGTAGGGGCGGCTCTGCTGGCGGAGGACGGCACAGTGTATCTTGGCTGTAATATTGAGAACGCCGCCTTCTCGCCCACGGTCTGCGCAGAGCGTGTTGCGCTTTTCAAGGCGGTAAGCGAGGGTAAAAGGCGCTTTACAGCCATTGCCGTGGCAGGTGGTGGCGACAGGGTGTCACTGACTACGCCCTGCGGTGTCTGCCGTCAGGCGCTTTCCGAGTTTTGTGAGCCTGATATGAAGGTGGCACTTGCCGAGGACGGAGAGGGCGCATATACCGAGACCACCCTCGGCGCTTTGCTTCCGGGTGCCTTCGGAGTGGCTTTTATGGGAGGAGTATGATATGCATATTACCGATATAATCCGCAAAAAGCGTGACGGCGGCAAGCTTTCTGCCGAGGAGATACGCTATTTTGTTGAGGCATATACCAAAGGCGATATTCCCGATTATCAGATGTCTGCCCTGCTTATGGCTATTTGCATAAAGGGTATGGACGCAGAGGAGACTGCAGAGCTGACCTTTGCTATAAGAGATTCGGGCGATAGGGTAGACCTCTCCGCCATAGAGGGTATGAAGGTGGATAAGCATTCCACGGGGGGCGTGGGTGATAAAACCACTCTTGTTGTAGTACCCATAGTTGCCGCCTGCGGCTTGAAGGTGGCAAAGATGAGCGGCAGAGGGCTTGGGCACACCGGCGGCACCATTGATAAGCTTGAGTCCATAAGCGGCTTCAGGACTACTCTCGGCGCAGACGAATTCTTCCGAATCGTGAACACAACAGGCGCCGCTGTTATCGGACAAAGCGGCAATCTTGCTCCTGCGGACAAAAAGCTGTATGCGCTCCGTGACGTAACGGGCACTGTGGAGAACCATTCTCTCATAGTTTCCAGTATAATGGGCAAGAAGCTCGCCTCGGGTGCAGACGGTATAGTGCTTGACGTGAAGGTGGGCAGTGGCTCCTTTAACAAAACTCCCGAGGCTGCAAGGAAGCTTGCCGAAGCGATGGTCGCCATAGGCAAGGCGGCAGGTAAGCCGACGGCTGCCCTGCTTACGGATATGGACGTGCCTCTGGGACGTGCTATCGGCAACGCAATAGAGGTGAAGGAGGCAGTTGAGACCCTGAGGGGTAAGGGCGAGCCCGACCTTGTTGCTCTGTGCACCGAGCTGGCGGCGCTGATGCTCCACATAGGCGGTAAGGGCGCAGTGGATGAATGCCGCACAATGGCAAAGACGGCACTTGAAAACGGCACTGCCTTCCGTGCACTGCTGGATATGGTAAGGGCGCAGGGGGGCGATACAGAGTGTCTCACCGACCTGTCGAGACTGCCAAGTGCCGCTATAAGTGTAGAGGTGGCGGCACCTGCCGACGGCTATATCGTCGCTATGGACGCCGCAGGCTACGGCAGAGCGAGCCTCGTTCTCGGCGCAGGCAGAGAGCGTAAGGAGGATGCCGTTGACCATGCCGCAGGCATATACGTCTCAAAAAAGACGGGCGAGTGGGTAAACAAGGGCGATACTATTGCCGTGCTGTATACCAATAAGGGCTCTGCCGTGGCAGAGGCAAGGGAGATAGTGCTTGCCTCCACGGTGCTGGGCAGTGAAAGGCCTTCACCGGCGCCTACGGTGCAGGGCGTAGTGCTGTAAAGGAGTGCTTTATGGATGAGCTTATACTGAAAACCGATGCAAAAATGCGCAAAAGCAGCGATATTAAGATACTCGTTTTTCTTTTTGTGCTTATGTCCGTGCTTTTCTGGTTCGTGATAGGGGGCAGGGGCATCTCAAGCTATCTCGCCGCCGAGGCGGTGCTGTTTCTCGCCTTGGGCTGGACCTATATGCGCTCCGCAAAGAATGGGGATGTCACTCTTCATTTCAGGGGAGACAGCCTTGAGGTAAGCTACGCAGACGGCAGAAAATACAACATAAAGGACGTAGACCGCAGCTTCTTTACCTTGATACAGACCGAGAAGCAAAAGGGATACGATATGGGCACCCTCTCTGTGCAAAGCACAAATTTCAAGGTGCAGTATATAACGGAGTTTTCAAAGCTTAGGGCTTATCTTGACACGCATTTTGACGGCGCAAGGCTTAAGAAAAGCATCTATTACCTTGATAACGATGACGAGGAGGACGGCGAGGTGGGGGAGTAACTGCCCGCTTTTTCCCTCAAAAAACACAGATTAAAGAGCTCTTCGCAAAAAGCACAAAAAGCGGAGAGCTTTTTTGTGCACTGTGACGAAAACTAAAAAATAATCCAAAAAAATAAAGTGATTTTTAACAATTAGATATTGCTTTTTGAAAGGTACTTGTGTTAGAATAGGAGCGTATAATAGTGCTAACTCTGCTAAGGAGTAATTTTTAGGAGGTTTTTTTATGAACTACCGTATGCGACTTCTATCCGCTTTGCTCGTGGTTGCTATGGTTGTAGGCGTTTTTGTGATCGTTCCTACCGCCACCGACAGCACCACCACCATCAACGCAGTCAGCGATGCTGATTTCGTTGCTCCCAACGTTTATATCCCCGATTACATCAAGCTTCCCGATGATAACCTGCTTACCAATAACACATCCTTCATTATGGCACAGGGTACCGCAGCTGAGATCAAGATGACTACTCAGTTCATCACCTCGGGTAAGGCAAATCGCCCCGGTAACATCAACTATCAGAAGTACATAGTTATCCATAACACCGGCGCATATCCCTCCACCTCTACCGCACTTGCCAACCACAACTACGGCAGAACCACTACTGCAGATGTTTCCTGGCACTACACCTGCGGTAATGACGGTCTGTATCAGATGCTGCCTCTTAACGAGCGTGGCTGGCACGCAGGCGGTAACTACTGGGGCTCCGACACCTCTGAGAAGATCAGCGACCTCTCCAACTCTACCGGTATCGGTATTGAGACCGCTACCCCCGGCATCCATGCTGATGACACCTTCAGCGGCGTTCTCTGGAATCAGGCTGAACTTTACGAGTGGTTCGAGACCGTCTTTGACAAGACCTCTACTTACCTTGCAATGCTCGTAGCTTATATGTGCGTTAAGCTCAAC
>JAFXEB010000003.1 GCA_017521025.1 Clostridia bacterium
TCCGTATTCCTCAAGAAAAGCGGTTCTTTCTCCGTCATACTGCTTTCCTTCCTCGGTATAATGTCCCGAGCCGTCAAGTTCAATAACAAGCTTTGCCTCTGCACAGTAAAAATCTGCTATATACCTTCCGAGAACCTTTTGACGCAAAAATCGGATGGGATAGGTGTGCAAAAAATCATACCAAAGATGTTTTTCTTCTTTGGTCATATTCTTTCTTAACATCTTTGCGGTTGGAACAATATCTTTATTATGTTTTCTTTGCATCACAATTCCTCCGTCACGCTTCGCGTGCCACCTCCCTTTACACAAGGGAGGCTTGCGCAGATACGCAATCCTTTTTTGGCAAATTGAGTTTTGTTACGTTAACTTGTTTAATAAAAAGTACGGGCGCTGACCAACTACAATCATATTTGTTACATCAGAAATATCATAGTCGCTATTTTCATATGTCAACAAAAACTCTTGTTCACTCGAGTAAACAATTTCTTGACCATACCAAGGGTTCGAGGATTGTGGCGTAAGCTCCAAGTATGTTATTTTACTTTCTGCCTCAAACGTTAGTATTGTGTGTACTTTGTTTTTATTCTTGTTGTGTAACAACCATATTTTACTTGGAACATTTAAATTATCAAGTATAGATTTCATTACCAAAACCGCATCTACACAAGTACCGATTTTTTCTTTAAGCGTGACAGATGGATCTTGAACAGTATAAACAGTCAATGAGAGATGATAATAGTCATTATCAAATCCATTATTCATATTCGGTTTATATTTTCGACCGTCAACAATGAAGCCGTACTCAAAACCGTTGTTATATAACTTTGATTTTAGAATATTGCATATTTCTTTGATTGTCATTCTCAAGTTCACCCATCAAATTTTTGTTTCTTGTTTATAACTTATTTTACATATACATTATAGCATAAAAACCGCAGAAAATCAATCTGCGGTTTCTATTTTTCTGTCGGTAGGTGGTGTTCTCTAAAACTGTCCTTAAGAGTACATTCCATTACGGATTGGCTTTCTCTGTTGTCTGGTGGGAGCGGGTGGATATCGCTTTTCTGCGGAAAAGCCACGGCGGTTGCGACCGTCCGCAGGACGCTCGCCAAGAGCCACCTTTCGAATCCACCCATCCGTACAAACAACAAAAAACCAGCCCTGACGGACTGGTTTTTGTTCTCTCTGGTGGGAGCGGGTGGATTCGAACCACCGAAGTCGTTGACAACAGATTTACAGTCTGCCCCCTTTGGCCACTCGGGAACACTCCCCCATATTGGAGCTGGTGAAGGGAGTCGAACCCCCAACCTGCTGATTACAAATCAGCTGCTCTGCCATTGAGCTACACCAGCATAATTTTTGAATCAGCAAACCGTTCTCACGGCCAGCAAGGGAGATTATATCACAGCATAACCCCTTTGTCAAGATGTTTTTTGCATTTTTCTAAAAAAGTTTTTGCCCCGCCGTTATTTTTGCTTTTCTTGTCTTTTAAGCGCCGCTCTCAGTCGCAATGAGAGGAAATACGCAAGTACCGTCATCACAGCGTCCTTGGGCAGATAGGGCAGTGCAGATACGCAAAACGCCTCCCACACACCAACTCCGCTGACGAAAGCAAACCACGCCACTCCTGCCACGTAGCAAGCCGCAAGTCCTGCAAAGCCAAGGCACACGCCCGAGACCTTGCTCTTTTCCACGCCAAACCCCGATATTACGGACAGCAATACAAAGCCTGCAATATATCCGCCCGTTGGGCCCATAAGCACACCTGCGCCCCCTTGTATGCCCGAAAAAACCGGTAGCCCCAAAAGTCCCAGACCTATGTACACTGCCACGGCGGCGGTTGCAGACGGCGCACCGAAGCTGTAGGCGCCGAGAGCTATGGCAAAGCACTGAAACGTAAGGGGCATAGCCGGAAAAGGAACCGATATCAGCGACACTACGCAGTACAGCGCCGCCAGCACGCCTGTGGCGGCTATACGACCTGCTCTTGTCATATGGGCACCTCCTCGGGACGAATGCGTACCTCTCCCGAGCTCAGCACAGCTCTTTCCCCGTTTGCTCTTGTGCCTACAAGGCAGTAGTCTTCGTCAATATCCTCTGCCAAAAACGGCTCCTCCGTGTCGCCACGACAAGCCGTTAAGGCCTGCCCTATGACAAAACAGCGTCTTCTGTAGCCGTCGAGCGCCCCCTTAGGGTCGGACAGCAGTCTGTCGAGCCTCTGCAATATTTCTGCGGCAAGCCTGTTCATAATCCCCGATTTCTTTTTATCGTAAGCGTAAAGTGCCCCCGCTATCCCCTCTAGCTCCGGGGGAAACCCCGATTCGGGAGCGTACACGTTAAGTCCTATGCCTATTACGGCGTAGCGAAAGCTTCGGCTCTCAAGATCTATCGCCGCCTCGGTCAATACACCGCATACCTTTCTGCCACCGCAGAAGATGTCGTTGACCCATTTGATATAGCAGTCCTTGCCGCAGACGGTCTCTATCGCCTCCGCCACCGCAACGGCTGCCACTCCCGTTATACTTCCGCCCTTGTCTGCGCTCAGCTCGGGACGTATCAGCAGGCTCATATACAGTCCGCCGCCGCCCGAGTAAAAGGAGCGCCCCATCCTTCCTCTTCCGCCTCTTTGCCGCCTGGCGATAATGACCGTGCCGTGGGGTGCTCCCGCCTCTGCCCTTGTACGGAGCAGAGTGTTGGTGGAATCAAGCTCGCCGTATACCTCCACATCAAAGCCGCCGCAAAGACTGCGTATTCCGTCTGCAGTGGGGAAATCCTCCGCCATCGCCAGCCTGTAGCCCTTGCCGCCTATTGCTTCTATGGGGTGCCCTTCTTTTTTTAAAGTGCGCACCACCTTCCATACGGCGTTGCGGCTGAAGGCACCGCCGCTAAGCTCCTTTGCACTCAGCGTTTCACCCGTTTTATCTGAAAGCTTTATAAGTATTTCTTCTTTAAGTCCCATAACTGACCTTCTGTAAAATAGAGTTGACATATCTTTCGGTTGCAGGTATAATATATAGTAATAAGTGTGCCCATTATACCACGGCATACGCCGACTGTCAACCTACTGCGGCACAAAGGGTGACGGATAGAAAAGAGGATACTATGGCGAACAACATCAATAAAAAGCAAGAAAGAGCTAAGGACAGAGAAAAGGGCAGGAGCAGGTACCGCATTTTTAAGGAGCTTAGGATATGGGTGGCTGCAGCCCTGCTTATCTGTATAGGTCTCACAGTATATGTGGGTATTAACAGGAGCGATACCGTCAGTACAGAGCAGCAGATGGTAGAGGAGGGCACGTACCGAGACATGGTTGCCCTTTATACCGAGGATGACAGCGTTAATGCAATGATGCTTTCTTTCTGGTTCTACCGTGATTTTTACGTGCTTATAGCGGATGAAAATTTCAGGACAGATGGCTTCGGCACCTACGGTCTTGACCCGTCGCTTCCCTTGAGGGGGCAGGAGTACACTGCGCTTCGTAGCTTTTATAACGAGCTTATGAATACTGTATCCGCCGCCGCAGTGACCACTCTTCAGTATCATGAGCTGGCTGTGAAAAGCGGTACCGAGCTTAATGATGAGGGTAAAAAGGGCGTGGAGGAGGAAATAGCACAACTAAAGGCTAAGGCAAAAGAAGATGGCAGGAGCCTTGTGGACTATCTTGATTACCGCTATTGCCCCGGTATGTCGGAGGATGATCTGAGGTACGCCCTTGAGTATTATTATCTGGCAGAGCAGCAGTATAAGGCTGTCACTCAGGCGGCTATGGAGTGTACTGATGAGGAGATAGCAGAGTACTACTCCGCCAATAAGGATTCACTCACCAATGCAAATATAGTGAGATATCAGTTTGATGTAAAGAAAGACGAAAACGGTAATGTAAAGGCGGAGTATGTTGCCTTGGCAGAGAAGTTTGCCGCCTGCAAGAGCTCTGATGAGTTCCTTGCCCTGATTAAAAAAGAGCTTATGGAGACCCACGGTGGTACCGAGGAGCAGGCTACGGGCGCATTAATGGATTATGTGGCAACCGTAGTTCCCGGTGAGCTTAACGATACCATAGAATCGTGGCTTTACCATTATGACCGCAAGGCAGGGGATACCTATATAAACTATGCCGATGACTACTGCTCGGTATACTACATAATGCGTGCCGCAGGCAAATACATTTATCCCTGCGTGAACGCACGCATGGCGTATCTCGACGGCGAGGATAAGAGCTCTGCAAAGCGTGCGGCAGAGATGTACGAGCTTGCACTTGAGAGCCCTGATGAGGATACTTTTTCAAGGCTTGTAAAGGAATACAGTCAGGACACCTCCTCGGCGTACTATGGCGGTCTGTGTGAGAATATAGTTCCGGGTGACCTTAACTATAAATGTGAGGAATGGGTTTTTGCAGATGGCAGAAAGGTCGGCGACATCGGTATGGTAATGATGGATGGCGACTACTACATCATATATTTCACGGGCTTTGGTGAGGAGTGCTGGAAGGCTTCCTGCCGCAGAGAGATAGTGGAAAAGAAGGTTGCAGACGCACAGGAGGCTGTAACAAGCCTTATTGACGTAAAGACCAACTCCAACGTTATCGATAACGAGATACTTGATGACAGAGCCACCGACAGAAAGCGTGGCTATGAGGTAGGGAATGACGGCGGCAAGCCTGTATACGGAAAGCAGAGCTTTATCAGCGCCTTTAATGTGATGATAGCACTGAGTGTTCTTCTCACAGCTTTTGCGGTTTTCTGCTTTGTGTACGCCGCAAAGCTTAAAAAGACCTATCAGTTCAACTTCTGATAACCGAATAAAAAGCTATAAAAAATGCCTTTGGCGCTTCCGCCAAAGGCATTTTTGCATCTTTCGTTTCGTCTTACGCTTTCGTATGCTTAGTCAGCGGAAACCAATTCCACCGTATAGCCCTCTGCACGGAGAAGCTCCACTACAGCTCCCTCGCCTACGATATGTGCGGCACCAACAGCGAAAAAGCCTGTGCCGTCCTCTGCAAGATACTCCTCCACAAGCTCTGCCATGGCAAGGTTGCGGTCAGTTATCATAGCCTTGTTGTAATCCTCGTAAAGGGCAAGCTCTTCGTCGGTCAGGTCCTCAAGCTCACCCTCCTCGGCAAGCGCCTTGGCAAACTCTGCCTCGTTGCCCGAAAGCCAAAGCTCATAAAGCTCGGTGGTACCGTCTACCGATGCCTGATAATCGTATACAACGGACTCTATCATCATACGGTAAATCTCGTTGTCAAAGCCAAAAAGCATATCATACTGATAATCAACGCCCTCAGCCTCTCTGATCTCCTTTTCGCCGTCATGTGCAAGGTTCAGCAGTGTGTTGTCCACGCCGTAATCAGAGCTGAGGCCTGTGTCTGCAAGATATACCTCCTGAAGCAGGGTATACCAGAAAACAGGCTTGTAATAATCGTAAAGCTGATTGTAAAGCTCCTTATCCTCGAGCAGCTTCTTCATATCCCCGTAAAGCTCCTCGCTGATATAGTTCTTTACGGTCTCGCCCTTTTGTACGTCGCAAAGCATTTTCTGCACAAGCGCCATCTGTGCCTCGGTATCCGAGTTGTGCTTTACAATATCAGCCTCTACACACAGCCAATCGCTCTCGTTGTAGGCATCCATAACGTAGTCAGGCAGTGTCTCCACCCTCTCGTCGCCTACGTGTATTGTGCCCAGGAGATATACCGTCCCGCCATTCTTACCCGTCGCCTTGTAAAGCAAGGGTCTGACCTGGGCGGTCTCTGCGGTGCCGCTGCTCTCGGCAGAGGCATCGCTACTTTCGATAACGATGCTTTCTGCGCTGGTCTCAGTACTCTCTGCGGAAACAAGGCTTTCTTCCTCAGAGGAAAGGTTTTCCGCTACAGAGCTGTCTGCTGCACTGCTGCTTTCACTGCCTTCATCAGTACAGGCAGACATAGCAAAAATAGTAGCTAATGCTATCAGCAAAGCTATAAATGCTGTCAATTTTCTCATAAAAACACCCTTTCAATTTTAGTCAGCCAATTCTAACACAGCCACCTGCTTTTGTCAACAGCTTTCAAGGTTACATAATTCAAATTTTTTCACAAAAAATCAAAAATAGCTATTGCAATTTGCTGAGAAGTCATATATAATAAGGCTAAGAAGTGGGAGTCGGTGGGTTCGGGTGGTTCATCTGCCCTAAAAATCTGACCGCAATCCCAAAATTACAGCCTTGATACCATCTAAATTGCCAAAAACACGGCAAAACTAAGCGAATCAACCTGAGAAAGGGGGCGACAGCGTGTTTGTAGGTGAATATCGACATAATCTCGACAGCAAAAGCAGGCTGTCAATACCCGTAAAGCTCAGGGAGGAGCTTGGTAGTGAGTTTTATATGTGCCGTGGCTTTGACAAATGTATAATGATATACCCCGAGTCCGCCTGGCTTGAGTTTGCAGATAAGCTGGACAAGCTTCAGGTGGTAGGCGACAGGCACGTTTCCCGCTACTTTTTTGCAGGTGCCTGCCCAACGGCAATGGACGGTCAGGGGCGTGTTGTTATCCCTCCGAGCTACAGGGAGCACGCAGGGATAGATAAAAACGTGGTGCTGATAGGTAACAATAAGCGGCTTGAGCTTTGGGATGAGGCTACTTGGGATGCCGAGCTGACTACGGGGCTCCAAAGCGAGGATATTATGGCAAGGCTTATTGAGCTGGGCTTTTAAGCTATGGATTTCAAACATTATACAGTTCTCCGTGAAGAAGCGGTGGAGCTGCTCGATATTAAAGAAAACGGAATATACGTGGATTGCACTCTTGGCGGTGCAGGGCATACAAAGCTGATATTGGAAAAGCTTAAGGGCGGCAGGGTCATCGGTATAGACCGTGATGACGATGCCTTGGAAAACGCAAGGCGTGTCCTTGATGACAGCAGGTTTACTGCCGTTAAGAGCAATTTTTCGGAGATAGATTCGGTGCTCTCCGACCTTGGAATAAACGAGGTAGACGGGGTGCTTATGGATCTGGGCGTTTCCTCCCACCAGCTAGACACGGCGGAGCGTGGCTTTTCCTATAGTGCTGACGGTCCCCTTGATATGCGTATGGACTCCGCTTCTCCCCTGACAGCGGCGGATGTGATAAATCAATACAGTGAAAAAGAGCTTGCCCGTATTTTTTGGGAATACGGCGAGGAGCGCTTTTCACGAAAAATAGCATCGGTAATATGTGAAAACAGAAAAGAAAAGCCGTACACCACCACGGGTGAGCTGTTGCAAACGGTGTCCGATACCGTGCGTGGCAGTAAAACGGATAAGCTTTCCTCGGTAAAGCGCATCTTTCAGGCTGTGCGCATAGAGGTAAACGGTGAGCTTACTGCGGTAGAGGAGGTCATTGACCGTTCTCTGCCTCTGCTGAAAAAGGGCGGCAGGGTAGTAGTAATAAGCTTTCATTCTCTGGAGGACCGCATAGTAAAGAGCCGATTTGCCGCCGCAGCAAGGGGCTGTGACTGTCCAAGCGACTTTCCCGTTTGCATCTGCGGAAAAAAGCCGATAATTAAGCTGATAACAAGAAAGCCTCTGCTCCCCTCTGAAAAGGAGCTTGCAGAAAACAGCCGCTCTCACAGCGCAAAGCTGCGCTGCGGTGAAAAGCTGTAAAAGCCACGAACAAAGCCAAGTAAAAAACAAAAAACAAAGAAAGGGAAAATGCCTGAGTACACGGGCATATCGTTATCATGGAAAACACCAACCTTACCACAACTCAAAGCAAACCCGTATCTCAGGGTGTCAAGCGCCCCGTAACGGCAAGAAAAAGCCAGCCTCGCCCTGTTGCAAAGCGCAGTACGGGTAATCTTACAAGAATAACTATAGAAACAAAAAAGAAGGACGTTAACGAGAAAAAGCCTTTCCCTTGGTCTACTATGTTTATGGCTGTTTGCTTTACCGTGATGTTCCTCTTTATGATGATGAACTATATCGCTCTCGATGACCTCAGCGATCAGGTCGCCGCCCGTGCAAGCACCATAAACGAGCTTGCCGAGGAGCGTGACAAGCTGGAGGCGGAGGTTGCGAGGATGGCAACCGCTGATGAGATACAGAAGTATGCAGAGAATGAGCTTGGTATGGTCAACGGCGCCAATAAGATAGAGGAATACTACATAGACCTTCATACCGAGGACGAGGTGGAGATAAACCGTTATGAGGACGAGAACGAAAACGGTATAGGTACCCTCCTTACGGGCGCAGGCAATGTTATCAAGGATTTCTTTGGCAAATAAGCGCAAAGACACAATACTGTCGCATTCATATATAAGATATCAGGCTAATATAATTAGGGTAAAAGCGCAAAAATGCGCTTTACCCTTGTTGACTTTATAAGCTTTTATTTTAAAAGGCTGTTTTTGGCAGGTAAATACCCTATGAACACACAGAATTCCACATCAAGAAGAGAAGTGATCCGTCGCTGTATAGCAGCATTTGTAGTAATAGTGGCGCTTTTTGCAGGACTTATGGCAAGGCTTGCCTATTTACAGCTTATGGACTACGAGGAAAACCGCAATCAGGTACTTGAGCAGTATTCAAGCACTATGGTCATTCCCGCCAGCAGAGGCGCCATATATGACCGTAACGGTCAGGTGCTGGCTATCAGCGAGACTGTATACACCGTGTTCATCTCTCCTTGGGCAATAGCCAAAGAGGATGCAAAGAGTGACGTACCCAACTTTTACCGCAACATCATCGCTGACGGTCTTTCGGATATCCTGAATATAGAAAAATCTGTCATTTATGAGGCTTGCAAAAAGACGAACAGTCAGTACGTGGTAATACAGAAAAACCTTGGCGAGGAGATAACCGCAAAAATAAGAGAATTTATTATCAATAATAAGCTCTACACCTTTATGAACCTGGAGGAGGACAGCAAGCGGTACTACGAGAGAGGCACCCTTGCCTGTCACGTGGTGGGCTTTAACGGCACGGACGGCGGTCTTACGGGGCTTGAAAAATACTACAATGCCGAGCTTTCCGGCACCGATGGATTGGTTGTAAGCGCAAAGAACGGCGCAGGCTACGATTTTGACAACAAATACGAGACCTATATCGAGGCGCAAAACGGCTCTAATCTCGTGACCACCATAGACGTAAACGTTCAAAGCATAGTTGAAAAGTACCTTGAAAAGGTGTATTATGATCAAAAGGTGAAAAACAGAGTAGCCGCAGTGGTTATGGATGTAGACACGGGTGAGATATATGCCAGCGCCGTGTATCCCGATTTTGACCTGAACTCTCCCTTCACGCTTACAGGTGAGTTCCTTGCCGAGTATGAGGCGGCAGTGGCATTGGGCGTTGTTACCGACTCCTCTGCAGGGGATGAAAGCAGTCCTGCAGGCAGTCGCAGCTATACCGACGAGGAGCTTGTAGCGCTCAAATCAAGATATCTTAACGAGATGTGGAACAACAAGGTAGTTACCGAGCTTTACGAGCCGGGCTCTACCTTTAAGATAGTGACCACGGCTATGGCACTGGAGGAGGGCATAGCAAACCTGAACAGCTCCTATGACTGCAGAGGCTATGTGGACGTGGACGGGCAGACCATCCATTGCCATAAGGCAGGCGGTCACGGTGAGCAGACCTTTGCCCAGACACTTCAAAACTCCTGCAACCCTGCTTTCATATCGCTCGGACTTAGAATAGGCGCCTCCACCTTTATGGAGTACTTTGAGGAATTCGGCTTTCTTGAGCTTAGCGGCTGTGATATGCTGGGCGAAAATAAGACCTATTATTACGGTAGTAATAACAGCAATTTCGCCAGAGTTGACTTGGCTACCTACTCCTTCGGTCAGGCGTTTAAAACTTCTATAATACAGCAGCTTAGGGCGGTATCCACCGTTGCCAACGGCGGATATCTTGTAACTCCTCATATAGCAAAGCATCTTACCGACGACGACGGTAACATAACCTATGTTTATGAATACGAAACCGACCGTCAGGTGGTCAGCGCAGACGTGGCAAAGACCATCGTTGACATTATGTACGGCGGTATCAACTCGGGCTCCACGAAAAATGCGGCAGTAGAGGGCTATTCCATCGCCGCAAAAACAGGTACGTCTCAGAAGCTTGATATAAAGGACAAGAATCTGTACGTCAGCTCCTGCGTAGCCTTTGCTCCTGCCGAGGACCCCGAGGTCGCCATTATAGTTGTAGTCGACGAGCCTACCGCAGGCGACTTTTACGGCGGTCTTGTAGCCGCTCCCGTTGTATCCAGCATCCTTTCCGAGGTGCTTCCGTACCTTGAGATTCCACGCTCGGGCGAGGTAGAGCACGTCAACGTAAACGTTATCAACTACACGCAGGACAACGTAGACGAGGCTAAAAAGGCTATCGAGGCATCGGGTCTTAAGTGCAGAGTTATCGGTGACGGCGAAATAGTAGTAGACCAAATGCCCAAGGCAGGCACACAGCTTACCGAGGGAGGCACGGTCATACTTTACACAGACTACAAGGCAGAGCGTGAAACCGTTTCAGTGCCCGACCTTATGGGCTACCGTGCCGTTGATGCTTTGCAGATACTGAAAAACAAAGGACTCAACGTACACATAACGGGCGCATACAGCTCCCAGATAAGCGGTATCCCTCTCGTGGTGCTTCAGGATATCCCCGCAGGCACCGAGGTGGAGAAGGGCACCGTTGTAACCATCGAATTCAGATATTACGAAAACGTAAACGGATAGCGAGGAAAGCTATGAACTATACGTTGAAGGAAATAGCAGAGATTTGCGGCGGCATCCTTGCCGAGGGCAGTAACGGCGACCGTGTATTTACCGCCGTAGACTCAGACAGCCGCAGGATAAGCACTTCGGACACACTTTTTGCGGCGCTGAAGGGAGACCACTTTGACGGTCACAGCTTTGCCCCTTCTCTTTGCAGGGAGGGCGGTGCGCTCATAGATGACCCAAAATACTCGTCTCCAAACAGCGTTCTGGTGCCCTCTGTTAAGAAAGCGCTGTATACCTTGGCGGACCACCGCAGGCAAAGGGAGATATCAAAGCTTTCGGTGCTTGCCATAACAGGCAGTGTAGGCAAGACCACCGCTAAGAATATGGCAGCTTTGCTTATGGCATCTCATTACTCCACCTACAAAAGCGCAGGCAACCGCAACAGCCTTACCGGCTTGCCTATGGAGGTGCTCAACGTCCCTGCGGACTGTACCCATGCCGTTCTTGAGGCAGGTATGAGCGACCCCGGTGAGATAGCTCAGATATCGAGGCTCATCAAGCCCTCGGGCGCAGTGATAACAAACGTAGGACATTCGCACATTCTGGCGTTCGGCAGCAGAGAGGGTATATGCAGGGAAAAGCTCGATATACTTGAGGGAATGGCAGAAAAAAGCATAACGGTTCCCGACGGAGACCTGCTTGTAAAATATTGTAAGGATATGGAAGGGGCAGTGATATGCTCTCTCTCGGATAAGAGCAGAGAAGCATACGCCGACAATATAGAACAGACCGAAAATGGTATGAGCTTTACCGCTTGCTACGGCGGCAGGCGCACCGATATAAGCATACCCGCTTTTGGCATACACAACGTAATGAATGGTCTGCTCGTATTTGTGGCAAGCGTCCGTATGGGCGTGCCCGAGGATAAGGCTGCGCAGGCGTTTTGCTCCTTTGTTGCCGAGGGTAACCGTCAGAATATAAGAGTCAGCAAGGGCATAACCGTCATTGCGGATTGCTATAATGCCTCTCCCGAGTCGATGGAGGCAGGGCTTTCCGTCCTTGGCGGTATGGGCGGCAAAAAAATAGCCGTGCTTGGCGATATGCTGGAGCTTGGCGAGCACGCCGAGCCTCTGCACAGACGGGTGGGCGAGTCGGCGGCGAGGTATGCAGACCTTCTGATCTGTGTCGGTGAGGACGCCGCATACATAGCAGACAGCGCCGTTAAAAACGGTATGAAAAGCGAAAGCGTCTACCTTTTCCCCTCTGTCGATTATGAGAAAGCGGCACAGCTTCTGATGTCTCTGGTTAAAACGGGTGACTCGGTGCTGTTCAAGGCAAGCAACCGCACAAACATAAGAAAGATATTGGAGATATCTGCTTTATGACGGAATATACAAAGCATATAATTACCGCACTTGTGGCTTTTGCTCTCTCTTTTGCAATAAGCGCTGTGCTGTATAAAATATTCATCCCCATACTCCGCAAGGTCAAGCTGGGGCAAAAGATACTTGAAATAGGGCCCAATTGGCATAAATGCAAGGAGGGCACCCCCACTATGGGCGGTCTGTTTTTCATAGTAGGTATGCTCGTGTCCGTGGTAGTGTGCTGCTTTGGCAGTCTGATAAATCCCCGTGACTGCGTAAACGTGCACGGTGAAACGGTAAAGGATTACCGTCTGCACATCAATCTGCTTCTTGCTGTAATGACAGGGGCTGTCGGCTTCATTGATGACTATGTAAAGCTTTTCAAAAAGACAAACAAGGGACTTACTGCGGCGCAGAAGATGGTCTTCCTGATAGTTACCTCCCTTGCATACCTGCTTTTGATGAACCATTTCGGCTACATAGACACCAGCGTAAACCTCCCCTTTATCTACGGGCAGGTGGAGCTTGGCGTGTTCTATTACATAATTGCCATAGCCATAATGGTTTACTTTATCAACTGCGCCAACCTTACCGACGGTATAGACGGCCTTGCAGGCAGTATATCCTGCATAATAATGACAATGTTCTTTATCTTTGCCGTCTTCCTTGACAAGCCTGAAATGAGCGTCTTCACTGCGGCAGTTATCGGCGGCGTGCTCGCCTTCCTTTGCTATAATTTCCACCCTGCAAGGATTTTTATGGGCGATACCGGCTCCCTCTTTCTGGGCAGTGCGGCAGTGCTTATGGCTTTTTGGACAAACGCCTCACTCCTCATTTTCATCATAGGTCTCGTATATTTTATTGAGGGGCTTTCCGTAATGCTTCAGGTCTTCTACTACAAGAGAACAAAAAAACGCATATTCAAAATGGCACCTATACACCACCACTTTGAAATGTGCGGCTGGTCTGAATGGAAGATAGTGGGCATCTTTTCCGCAGTTACTCTTACTTGCTGCGTAGCTGCCTACCTTATACTTGTGCTTTATCTTAACTGACAACCGTGTAACGGGGGGAAAGGAGTAATAACCGTGCAGGATAACAAGAATAATAACACCGCAATACAAAACAATACGGGCTCCCAACCCCAGAGGAAAAAGGGCAATCCGCAGATATCCAGAACTCTGCGTACCGACTCCTCCCGTAAAGCAGCTCCCGTGCGTACGCTTAAGCTGACAAGAATCGTGGGCGAGGTAGACCGCCCGTTTCTGATAATACTAATAGTGCTTGTATGTATAGGCTCGGTAATGGTATTCAGCGCCAGCTATCCCAGCGCAGAGAGTAGATTCGGTGACAGCTTTTACTACGCACGCAGGCAGATAGGCTTTGTGCTTGCGGGTATCGTGGCAATGGCACTTACCACAGTGCTTGCAGACTACCGCTTGCTTAAGCGTGTTTCCCTCGCTCTATTTATGTTCGCCCTCGCCCTTAATGCGGCAACAGCCGTACCGGGCATCGGACTTGAAAAAAACGGCGCCCGCCGCTGGCTCAACATCGGTATAGATTTTCAGCCCTCCGAGATACTGAAGTTTGCGCTTATCCTTATGTGCGCAAGACATATAAGTGATAACTACGATAAAATGCGCTCCTTCAAAACAGGCACGCTTCCTTTTGTATTTTTGCTGTGTATGTCTGCCGCAACCACTGTTATGCAGTCTCACCTTTCCTGCACCATCATACTCTGTATAATCGTATTTGCTCTTATGTGGATGGGCGGAACCAACAAAAAGCTGCTTTTCGGTGCGGTTGGTGTAGGCGCAGCAGGCATACTTCTCGTTCTTAAAAATATGGCTCACTCCATACAGCGTGTTCAGGTGTGGCTCAACCCCCTTTCCGATCTCAACGGCGCCGGCTGGCAGCCTCTGCAGTCCCTCTACGCAATAGCGGCAGGCGGCTTCTGGGGTCTGGGTCTTGGACAAAGCAACCAAAAGCACGGCTTTCTGCCCGAGCCTCATAATGACTACATCTTTGCGATACTTTGTGAGGAGCTTGGATATTTCGGCGCCTTTGTGGTAATGTTCTTGTTTGCGCTTCTTGTATGGCGTGGCTACGTTATAGCAAAAAAGGCACCCAATATGTACGCCTCTCTGATAGTAATGGGCATAATGTGCTCCCTTGCGGCGCACGTGCTGCTCAATATCGCCGTTGTAACAAATTCCATCCCCAGCACGGGCATAGGTCTGCCCTTCTTCAGCTACGGCGGCACCTCTCTTATGATATGGATGGCAGAGATGGGCGTAGTTCTTTCCGTATCGAGATATTCTTACCTTGAAAAGGAGTAGTCAGGTATGAAAGTTTTGTTTTCCTGCGGCGGCACGGGCGGACACATCAATCCTGCCCTCGCAATAGCCAATACCCTTAAGGCAAGACACCGCCACTTTGATGCGCTTTTTGTAGGTGCAGAGGGCGGTATGGAGGCGACCCTTGTCCCCAAGGCAGGATATAAGATAGAATTTGTAAAGGTAAGAGGCTTTAAACGAAAGCTCTCGCTTTCCAATATAGATGCCGCAATAAAGGCAGTTACCTCTGTAATGGCGGCAAAGAAGATAATAAAACGCTTTGCCCCTGACCTTGTGATAGGTACGGGCGGTTATGCAAGCTGGGCGGCAGTGAAGGCGGCATCAAGTCTTGGTATCCCTACGCTCATACATGAGCAGAACGCTTTCCCCGGTGTCACCACCCGTAAGCTGTCGAAATACGCCGATAAGGTGTGTATAAGCTTTGACGGCAGCCGCAAATTCTTTGACAAAAGCGTAAATGACAAGCTTGTACTTACGGGCAACCCCCTGAGGCCCGAGATAAAGAACGCCGACAGAGAAAGATCACGCAAGGAGCTTGGGCTTAGCGACGAGGTTTATATACTTTCCTTCGGCGGCAGCCTCGGTGCGGATAAGGTAAACGAGCTGGTGCTGAGCCTCCTCGACGGCTACGTTAAGGATAATAAGGGGGTGCGTGCCATCCACGCAACGGGCAAAAACGGTTGTGTAAAATTCAATGAGATAGCCGCAAAGCGTGGCATAAGCTCTGCCCCGAATATTGAGATAAGAGAATTCATACACGATATGCACCGTCAGCTTTCGGCGGCAGATATAGTTATCTGTCGTGCAGGTGCCATAACCCTTGCCGAAAACTGCTGCCTTGGCAAGGCATCGGTGCTGATCCCTTCGCCAAACGTTACCGATAACCACCAATATAAAAACGCTAAGGTGCTTGCAGATGCAGGTGCGGCGCTTTTGATGGAGGAGTCTGTGACCGACGGCAATATGCTTATCGCCGCAGTCCGCAGTCTTGTTGAGGATAGCGGCAAACGAGAGTCTATGGCAAAAGCGGCAAGGTCTATGGCAAAGGTCAGCGCCGCCGACGATATAGCCGATATTGCCGAGAGTCTGGCAAAGGCATAGCTACAAACCGGTCAAATCAAGGAGAAGTAAAAAGATGCAGTCACAACAAAAGGTGCGCTTCAAAAAAAGGTCTGTGGATCTGGACGAGCTTAAGCAACGGCAGGAAAGCAAGCGCAGACGCAGACGTGTGTTTTATATCAGCCTGTTTACTGCCCTGTGTATAATTTTTACCGCCGTATGCTTTATTGTGTTTTTTAAAATCAAAACTGTAGAGGTAGAGGGTGTCTCCCGATACTCGGCAGAGGAGATAATAAGCGCCTTCGGGGTAGAGCAGGGCAAAAACCTCTATGCCTTTGACAAGGACGAAAAAGAGGCGGCACTTATGTCTGAGCTGCCCTATATAAACAGCGTGACTATAGAGCGTGTGCTCCCCTCGACGGTCATCATCCACGTGGAGGAGAAGGAACCCTGTATGTATGTGGAGCTGAGCGGTGAGCAGTATCTTTTAACCGACGATATGCACATACTTGAGTACACTGCGGACCCAATAAAGCTTTACGGACTGTTAAAGCTTGATATGGAGCCCGAGACGGTAAGTCGCTGTATAGTAGGTGAAAAGCTGTTCTTTACCGACAGGCGAACCGGCGATGTTATTTCTGAGGCGTACAGGGAAATAGAGAGGGCAGAGCTCGTAAACCGTGTGACCTATATAGACGCCAATAACCGCTTCGGCATATACATAGGACTGGACAACAGCTATGAGGCGTATATGGGAGATATCAACGAGTTCGATACAAAGCTTGCGTTTCTTAAGGGTATAACGGACAAGCTCAGTACTCTTGACGGCGGCAGAGATAAGGGGAGAATTGACGTTTCTGAGATAAACAAGGGCATTTTCACCCCCGTAAACTGATGCTTTATAAGGAAAAAAGACCTTTTCTAAGCAAAAAATACTGAAATAAATAATAAAAAACCAAAAAAACACTTGAAATTTAGAAAAAAGCGTGTTATATTGTAATGGAATAAAAAGTGTAAAATTATAATTGGCTTTGGAGGAATAAACATGGCAAACGAAATGAGCGCCCCCGTTGTAAAGATAAAGGTTATAGGCGTTGGCGGCGGCGGTGGCAACGCTGTAAACCGTATGATAGAAGTTGGCTGCAAGGATATTGAGTTTATCAACCTTAACACCGATGTTGCAGCTCTTGAGAGATCCAAGACCCCCAACACCATCACTATAGGCGAAAGACTTACCAAGGGCAGAGGCGCAGGTGCGAACCCCGACCTTGGCGAAAAGGCTGCTGAGGAAACTATCGAGCTTATCACCGACGCTATAAAGGATGCCGATATGGTATTCGTAACCGCAGGTATGGGCGGCGGTACCGGTACAGGTGCGGCTCCCGTTGTTGCAAAGGCTGCAAAGCAGCTTGGCGTGCTTACCGTTGCAGTTGTTACCAAGCCCTTCGCTTTTGAGGGTGCTAAGCGTATGGCACAGGCTGAGGCAGGTATTGAAAAGCTTAAGGAGCATGTTGACTCCCTTATCGTTATCCCCAACGAGCGTCTCAAGCTCCTTACCGATAAGAAGATAACCTTCCTTAACGCATTCAAGGAGGCTGACGAGGTTCTCCGTAAGGGCGTACAGAGCATATCCGACCTTATCACTATGGACGGTCTTATTAACCTTGACTTTGCTGACGTAAGCACCGTTATGAGCAACGCAGGTCTTGCACATATGGGCGTTGGTCAGGCTAAGGGTAAGGAGAAGGCTGAGCAGGCTGCCAAGATGGCTATGAGCAGTCCTCTGCTTGAGACCAACATCAGCGGCGCTAAGGGTATCGTTGTTAATATCACCGCATCTCTTGACATCGCTCTTGACGAGGTTAATGACGCTGTTGCTATGATCACCAGCGAGGCACATCCCGATGCTAACATCATCTTCGGTGCCGCATTTGATCCCAGCCTTGAGGACGAGATGGTTGTTACCCTTGTTGCCACAGGCTTTGACAGTGAAAAGAGGGGCGATTACCGCAGCAAGCCTATGCCCACCGCAGAGGCTGTTGAGGAAAGCTCTGATGATGACGGCGACGATATAGACAGCATCATTTCTATGCTCAACAGCAGCAGAAAAGCCGGTACTGACAAGTATTAAAAACATTTACGGAAAGGTGCTTCCCACGGGGTAAGCACCTTTCTTGGGATTATATGATAAGCTTGGGAGGCTATTATGGCAAAAACTATGATGAACTATCTTTGGGAGGACAGAAAGCGTTATATGGGTATGCCCATAAGCTTTACCAAATACAAGCTGGGTGAGGACAGACTGTTTACCGAGACCGGTCTTTTCAGCACCAAGTATGAGGAGGTAGTGCTTTACCGTGTGCTTGATATCAGCTTAAAGCGCAACCTTTGGCAAAAGCTTTTCGGCGTGGGCACTATAACCATAAAGAGCTCTGACTCAAGCTGTCCCGTTATGGTCTTCAAAAACGTAAAGGGCTCCTTTGGCGTAAAGGAGAAAATTCATGCTCAGGTAGAGGCGGTTAAGCTTGCACGCCGCACCCGTGTAAACGAGGTTATCGGCGACGATTGTGACTGTGACGGTGACGGCGTACCCGACGAGCTTGAGGATAACCACTGAGAATTAACTGCCCGATGATCTGATAGAAGTATAAAACGGAAAAAGCACCGACGGATTCAAAATCTGTCGGTGTTTTAGCATATTTATGAGAAATAGCCATTTTTACGGCTTTTTGTTTTTATAGCTTTATGGTGGCAGTATTATTGTTATGTATTTTCATTATAGTGATTGACAAACAGACGGAATTGTGAGATAATACAGATTGAGATAGGATTTTCAATTGGGGGAAAGTCTGTATTTTCCAAGGCGGACGGGTATACTATCCATCTGTAAGACATCCCCACCGACCGAAAGGACGACATAATAAATGCTTAGTATAAAATCTGTTAAAAGAGCTATCTGCGCAGCCTTACTGCTTGCAGTCCTTGCTGTCACGGTTCTTGGCACCACTGCCTGCAGTGTGGACCTTGATTCTGTTATAGACGGACTGCTTGGCGGTGACGAGAGTGGCACGGTATCTATCCCCGAGCGGGGCGAGAGCTTTGATTCTGAGAGCTCCTCGGAGATTCCTTATACCGCCGCCGACTTCTTTGTGACCGAGCCTTATGAAAACGGCGTTAAGATAACGGGTTATGTGGGCACCACACCCTATATCCGTGTTCCCGAGACTCTTGGCGGTGCCCCCGTCCTTGCCGTAGGCAGTTCTGCAATAGGAGACAGGGAGGTAAGCGATACTCTGCCCGCTCTCGAGGTGCTCTCCGTAGAGCTGCCTGACACTGTTCTGCTTATAGAAAACGGCGCATTTGCCGATTGCAGAAGCATTAAAAGCATTAAGCTTCCTTTTGTGGGCGGCTCTGCTGATAAAAACACCAACTTCGGCTATATCTTTGGCGCAAAGAACGTGTCGGGTCACCTCACTGCCGTGCCCGAAAGCCTTGCCGATGTGACCGTTGGCGGCACAGCCATAAGCGATAACGCATTTAACGGCTGTGAGAGCCTTGAGAGCGTGGTGCTTACCGAGGCAGTCACCCTCGGGAACGGTGTTTTCAAGGAGTGCGCTTCGCTGAAGACTGTTGTTATCCCCTCAACAGTTACCGATATGGGTACGGGTCTGTTTGTGGGTTGTAAAGCCATAGCGTCTATTACAATGCCTGTAATATCCGGTGTAGAGAACGGGCTTTTGGCATCCGAGGTTTTCGGTGGCAAAAGCTATGAGGACAACAGCTCTCTTATGCCGTCCTCGCTCAGGTCGCTGACTCTTTACTATAGCGGTGATATACCCGATTACGCCTTTTACGGCTGTGATAAGCTTGTAAGCCTTACTTTTGTGGGTGACGTGAGCAATGTGGGCAACTACGCCTTTTATCTATGTAAGCGTATGAAAAGCCTTAGCGTAAAGGGCGGCGAGGACTACGTCGGCTTCGGCTCTGTGGGGGAGGCCGCCTTTGCCTATTGCAGTGCCATAGGCGCCCTCGGCTTCAGGGGTGATATAACGGTAATACCTGACCGTAGCTTTTATTCCTGTTCGTCTCTCAGAACGCTTCGCTTCGGTGACGGTGAAAACGTGCTGCCCGAAAGCATCATTTCCATCGGCGACAACGCCTTTACCTATTGCGAAAGCCTTACAAGGCTTACTTTGCCCTCCTCCGTTACGGAGATAAAGGACGAAATGTTCAAGGGCTGCTCCTACCTTTCCGAGATAAGCATACCTGCTCTTGTTACAAGGGTGGGCGATAACGCCTTCAGCGGCTGTTCGTCTCTTAAGACCGTGAGCTTTGAGGGCAACGCTGTCAGCGAGATAGGTAGCTCTGCCTTTGCATATTGCACCTCCCTTAAGGAGCTGAGCTTGCCCGACAGTGTCCGTTCTGTGGGTGACTATCTGTTTGCCCACGCTTGGGCTTTGGATAAGGTAAAGCTCCCCGCATCGCTTGTGCGTATAAGTGAGGGTTGCTTTTTCGGCTGTACCCGTCTTACCGCCGTCAGCTTTGACGGTAGTGCCCTTTCAGAGATAGGCAAGCGTGCCTTTTCGGGGTGTGAACGGATAGAGCAGCTTACCCTTTCCGAAAAAATAACAGCCATAGGCGACTTTGCCTTTGACGAATGTGAAAACCTTGTTGTAACCGTAAAATCGGGTAGCTATGCCCACACATGGTTGCTTACCAACGGCTTCGGCACAGGTCAGATGATTATCAGCTAAAGAGGAAATATCAGACGTGAAAAGATTATTTATTGCCTTGCTTGTGGTTTTTGCGGTGCTGTTTACAGCCGCTTGCGGCATAACGGAGGAGATAGAGGCGGCGCTCTCCATGGATGGGGACGGAGATAACAGCGTAGAAAGCACCGCCGCCGAAAGCGTTGAGGAGCACTCACTGATGTCGGAGCAGGGCGAAAGCTCTGAGACTGTATCAGAGGAGAGCTCCGGTGAAAGCTCCGGTGAAAGCAGCGTAGATATCAGTGACAGCTCTGCCGAGGAGGACGATATCCTTACCGACGGTGACTACGGCTATACGCTTGACAACGGTATGGCAACTATCGTAAAATATAGCGGTCAGGGCGGTGCCGTTGTCCTGCCCGATACACTTGGCGGCAACCCCGTTACCGTAATAGGCGAGAGTGCCTTTGCAGGTAACGGTGATATAGTAGAGGTCACAGTGGGCGACGATGCGGTTAAAATAGCAGACAACGCCTTTAAGGGCTGCGCCAAGCTTGCAAAGGTCTCCCTTGGCAACGGCGTCGCCGCCGTAAGCCCCTCCGCTTTTGACGGCTGTGACTCCCTTGCGGCTATCGAAGTGGCTGTTGCAAACAGTTTTTTTGCCTCTGTTGACGGAGTGCTGTACAACTATACAAAAACAGAGCTCGTCCGTTTTCCCGAGGGGCATAGCAGTACTGAGTATTCCGTGCCCGTGGGCACACTTAAAATAGGTGAGAGCGCATTCCGTAGCTGTTCACGGCTTGAGAGCCTTACTTTGCCCGACGGCTGTGCTCTTTCGGTGGGCTCCTTCTTCCACTGTGACAATCTTGGCTCCGTTACCCTCGGTGCAGAGGTAGGCGAGGTGCCTGAAAACTGCTTTTTCGGCTGTGTACTGCTTGAGGAACTTGAGCTGACCGAGGGCGTTACCTCTCTTGGTAGCTATGCCTTTTTCGGCTGTGTTGCCTTGGAGCGCATAAGCCTGCCTTCCACGCTCACCGCTATCGCCGACAACAGCTTTGAATGCTGCAGTGCTCTTGAAAAGATAGAGGCTGAGGGTGAGTTTGCCGAGCAGTGGTATGAGGACACGGGCAAAAAACTTATCGAAAACAATAAAAAGGAGCAGTAAAAATGAAGGTTGAGATAATTGCGCATACCCCCGACCCCGAAAAGCTTATCGCCTCTGCGGCAAAGCTTTGCTATTCACAATCAGGCGTAGAGGGGATAATGGAGGGGCTTACCCCTGAAAAGACTGAGAAATTCATAGATATGCTTGTCTCTATGGGTCACGCCAGCCCCTTTGAACACGCTACCTTCACCTTCGGTATAGAGGGTGTTTCAAGAGCGGTGCTTGCTCAGATAACCCGTCACAGAATAGCCTCCTTCAGCGTGCAGAGTCAGCGCTATGTAAACAAAGAGAGCTTTACCTACATAATGCCTCCCGAGATAGAAGCTGTTCCCGAGGCTAAGGAGGAGTTTCTTAGGGCAATGGAGGAGGACAGGGCACATTATATCCGCCTTGCCGCAATTCTTAAAGAAAAGCATAAGGCTCGTATGGTAAAGGAGGGTATGGACGGCAATGCCGCCGAAAAGGCTGCCGAAAAGCTCGCCTTCGAGGACGCACGCAGTGTTCTGCCCAACGCCTGCGACACCAAGATTGTTATGACTATGAATGTGCGCTCACTTTATAACTTTTTCCATCTGCGCTGTTGTACCCGTGCGCAGTGGGAGATAAGGGCGCTCGCTACCGAGATGCTACGGAAGGTAAAGGCGATAGCACCTACACTGTTCCGCCTTTCAGGTCCTCCCTGTGTTTCGGGTCCCTGCCCCGAGGGCAAGATGAGCTGTGGCAGGGCAAAGGAGATGCGTGAGCTTTTCGGTAATATGTAATACCGCACTTTCGTTTGTTGCCACGTTACGCCGTATGAGGAGGTAATGCTATGAAAGCAAAAGACATACTTAAAGCCGCATTCTTTATGCTGTTGCCCCTTTCGCTGTTTCTACTGCTCTTATATCCCTACAGCCTTATCAATCAGGCTGTGATAGTGGATTGGCTTGGTTGCGGCTGTCCTAAGGTGAGCGGAGAAGGCGAGATGATACACGATTATTTCAGTGCCAACGATTTCACGAGAGCTTTCTGGGGCTTTATTGCCGTATGTGCCACCGCCTTGGCTGTTATCCCCGCAAGGCGCTTTCTTAAGGGCAGGGCACTGTGGCAGACCCTTTACATCGTCGCTTTGGGCGTTCTGTCGCTGTTTATAGCCGCAGCGTTCACCCAGTCAATGATGTGGAATTAGATCAAAGAGGTATAGGTTTTGAAAAAAGGTGTACTTATAGCAATAGACGGTCTTGACGGCTCGGGCAAGGAGACCCAAAGCCGCAGACTGTGTGAATATCTTGAAAAGCAGGGCATAAGGTACAGGTGTGTTTCCTTCCCCAACTACAATACAAAGGGCTGCTCTTTGGTAGAGCAATATCTCGGCGGTGACTTCGGGGAGGACCCTATGGCTGTCAACGCCTACGCCGCCTCCAGCTTTTTTGCCATGGACAGGTACAGCTCCTATATGCTTGATTGGAAAAAGGACTATGAGGAGGGCGCAGTTATCATAGCCAACCGCTACACCAGTGCCAACCTTGTCCACCAGATGGCAAAGCTGTCCGAGGGCGAGAGGGGTGCTTTTATGGAGTGGCTTACGGGCTATGAATACGGGCTTTTGGGTCTGCCAGAGCCTGACGGTGTGATATATCTCTGCGTGCCCCCTGCTGTTTCCGAGTCACTTGTGCAGAAGCGGTGCGATACAACGGGCGCCTTGAAGGATATACATGAAAAGAACAGCGGCTTTCTTGCCGCAAGCTACAGCGCCGCATTATACGCCTCTGAGCAATGCGGCTGGCATAGGATAGATTGCGTCAGCGGCGGCGATATGCGCAGTATAGAGGATATCGGTGCTGAGGTTGCCTCGGTTGTGGACGGCATACTCGGCAAGGCGCAGTAATAGAGATTTTTCGTAAGAGAGGATATGTGTTATGAAGGTAATAGTGCTGTTGGCAAACGGCTTTGAGGAATGTGAGGCGCTTGTGACTGCCGACGTGCTTATGAGAGCAGGGGCGGAGGTTCAGCTTGTGTCTGTGGAGGACGAGCTTACCGTTGTGGGCACCCACGGTATAAAGGTCGTTGCCGATATTAATATCTCCGAGCTTTACAGTGATGATATGGATGCTCTGGTGCTTCCCGGCGGTATGCCCGGCGCTCAGACGCTTGCAGACTCTCTCCGTGTAAGGGCACTTATAGAAAAGGCTGTCAGGATGGGTATATACATCGGCGCTATCTGCGCCGCACCCTTTATACTTGGCAGAATGGGTCTGCTCAGCGGCAGAAATATTGCCTGCTATCCCGGCTTTGAGCAGTATATGCCCAGCGCCATCCTTACGGGGCGTAAGGTGGAGATAGACGATATATTCATCACGGCTCAGGGTATGGGCGTGTCCTTGGAGTTCGGACTGAAAATCGCTGAGATGCTTTTCGGCGAGGAAACATCAAGGAAGATTGCAGAACAGATACAAAAGGCGTAGGGTGACCTCCGTCTTGAAGGGGACGGCAAATGCTTAATATACTAAAATCCACACCCGTCAGCGTACCTTTGCTGACAGGACTAATATATCTGCTTCTGACGCTTTGCGGCTTATATATAGACGCAGATACCGTCGGTACAGACAGCGTATTTCTGGTAATAATAATAGTGCAGATAGTCGTGTTTGCCATACCGTCCTTCCTGTACTACGGTATAAAGGGCGGCAAGCTCAATTATCCCGTTGTTTCAGGCAAGCTGAGCGGCGGCAGGATACTGTTTGCCGTGGGCGCAATGGGCGTTATGTTTTTCGGTTGCCTGCTTATAAAGTTGTTGTTTTACAGCGGTGGCGTTCAGGTAGGCAATGACAAAGGCTATCTCGACGCTTTGTATAAGGCGGAGGACGGTGCGGTAGGTCTGTTCCTTGCCTATGCCCTGGTGCCTGCCCTTTGTGAGGAGTTTTTCTTCAGGGGTATAGTGCTCAGCGAGTACAAAAAGTACGGTAGCTTTAATGCGGTGCTTATCAGCGCACTGTATTTCACCATGGTCCATTTCACTGCCGACGGCTTTCTGGTATACTTCTTTGCAGGTATAGTGCTCGGTGCCGCTACTGCGGTATGCCGCTCAATATACCCCGCCATAGCCATGCACACACTGTTCAACGCATATTATCTGTACAGCAGTCCCTCCTTTATAAGCACCATGGTGTTTAATACGGGCACAGTCTTTTTGGGCTTTGTGCTGCTGGTGGCATTGCTTATATCCCTCGTGTTTGCGTTTTCAAGGCTTGAGCTCCTTTACAGAGCAGAGGCTAAGCTTGGGGCAGAGCTTTCTTTGCCGGAGAAAAGCATAAACCATTTGTACCTATACGTTACACCTGCCTTGATAGTACCCATAGCAGTGTTCATAATCATCAATGCGCTGATGAAATAGGCGTGTACCGCTTATAGCGCACGGAGGTTTTTATAAGTGACAGAAAACAAGAATCCCGAACAGAGCTCAGGTGAGCTTTTAGATTTAATAAGCCGCTATACCAAGGTCGGCAAGGAAAGCAAAGAGAATCCTGCAACGGCGAGCAAGACATCTGCCGAGGGTGGTAACAGCACCAAAAACGCAGGAGCCAAGCCTTCCTCCCCTGCAGACAGTGAGGTTAAGGTCTTTACGGGCGTGAGCGGTCAAGGTGGCAAAAAAGCTAAGCCTGCCGCTGATCCCGTGGGCAGTGAGCCTACCCGTGTTTCCAACATACCCGTGGGTAAGTCTGCCGAGTCAGAGGGGATAAGCTCCCCTCCGTTGCCTCATATCACGGTGACAGAGGCTACGGAGGAGCACTATACCGACCAAAGCGAGGAGTCGGGCAGTACCTCTCGCAGTGCGCCCGAGGGCGGTCATTTCACTGATGATGGCGGCAACTCCGTAGAAGACCCTATGGGTGCGGAGGAGATGTACGGCGATCTGCATTTTACAGGCAGTGAGAGCGCAGATGTAAAGGCGGCGGCAAGGGCAAGAGCAAAAAAGGCGTACAAGCGTGCAAAGCGCCGCAACAGAGAAAAGCGCCCTCACGGCAGTCTTACCGTGAGCCTTATAAAGGCGTTTGCGTATACGGCAGTCGTTTTCCTGCTTTCCTTTTTTGCAGCCTTCGGCTTTTCCGACCTTTGGCCGGGCATCATCCCTATGGCAAACGATATGTTTGCCTTTGTTAAGAGCGATACCGAGATAGGCGTTACTCTTGAGGAGGGAATGACCACGGCAGAGGTTGCCACCCTGCTTGAGAACAACGGCGTTATCGACGAGCAAAAGGTGTTCAAGTTTTACGTTAAGTTCAGGTATATGGACAGCGAGGAGCTGGACGGTGAGGACGATCTGATAGGCTCCGTGCTGGACATAGCCAGCGATTTCGTAAAAACTATGTTTTTCGGCGAGGAGATACCCGAGGACAAGGATGTAGAGTACCTGCCCGGCAACTATACTCTGAGCCCGTCGATGAACTATGACCAGATAATATCCACGCTTACCACCGTGCCCTATGTGAGGGAGGAGGTAACCGTTACCGTCCCCGAGGGCTATACCGTGGATCAGATAATAGACCTGCTTTGCCAGAACGGTATAGGCAGACGTGAGAACTATGTATACGCCATAAACCACTATCCTTACAAGCACGAGTTTGTAAAGCTGCTTGATGAGCAGGGCTATGACGAAAGGCGTATATACAGGCTTGAGGGCTATCTGTACCCCGATACCTATATCTTTTATAAGGACTATGACGAGGTAGACGTTATCAATAAAATGCTCAACTCCTTCTCCGCAAGGGTTTGGAGTGAGTATTACACTACCTACAAGCCCGTTTGCGAGGAGCTTGGCTTTACCTTTGATGAGATGGTGACCTTTGCCTCCATAGTGCAGGCGGAGGGTAAGGATTTTGCCGACTTTGAGTGTATCTCTCAGGTGTTTCATAACCGCTTTGATTCTGCCGATTTCGATAAGATGGAGTCCTGTGCTACAATCCAGTATGTGATGGAGATAGAAAGGCTCAGGAAGCAGCGGGAGGAGGGCATCTACGAGGACAGAGTGGACGTGCTCGGAGCCGAGCACCTTGCCATAGATACCCCTTATAACACCTATATGTATGCAGGGCTCCCCGTAGGCGCAATTTGCAACCCCGGTCTTGACGCATTCGATGCCGCTCTGTATCCGGATATGGCGGCAGAGGTCAAGGAGGAGTTCAAGCTTACCAAGGCTTATTATTTCAATTCTGACCTTGCGGGCAACGTGTACTATGCCCAGACCCCCTATCAGCACAGCCTTAATCAACAGAAGGCGGAGAAGGTCAACCAGCAGATAGCCAACGGTACGTATGTGGGGGACGAGGAATGAGAAGGTGCGAGATACTGTCCCCTGCGGGCAATCTTGAAAAACTGAAATTTGCCGTGGTTTACGGTGCGGATGCGGTATATCTGGCTCTAAACCGCTTCGGTATGCGTGCGTCGGCAGATAACTTTACGGTGGAGGAGCTAAAGGAGGGGCTTGAGTTTGCCCACGCCCACGGCACAAGAGTGTACTGCACTCTTAACACCATGCCCAGAGACCACGAGCTTAATGCTCTGGATGAGCTGCTTGACAGCATAGCCGACTGCCTGCCCGACGCCTTCATTGTAAGCGACCCCGGCGTTATAGCTACAGTAAGGGCACGTTTCCCTCAGGCAGAGCTGCATCTTTCCACTCAGTGCTCTACGGTTAACAGCCGTGCCTGCCGTTTCTGGTATGAGCAGATGGGTATTAAGCGTATAGTGCTGGCAAGAGAGCTTACAATAAAAGAGATAAAGGCGATAAGGGCGAGCATTCCCGAGGAGATGGAGATAGAGTGCTTCGTGCACGGAGCTATGTGCATATCCTATTCGGGCAGATGTCTGCTTTCCAACTATATAACGGGGCGTGACGCCAACCGAGGTATGTGTGCCCAGCCCTGTAGGTGGGAGTATACCCTCTCCGACATGCGTGACGGCATTCCCTTCGCCGCTGTGAAAGAGGACGAGGGCGGCACCTACGCCTTTTCCTCCAAGGACCTGTGTATGGTAGAGCATATAAAGGAGCTTGCTGAGGCAGGGGTGGACAGCTTTAAGATAGAGGGTAGGATGAAGAGCGCCTACTATACCGCCGCTGTGACCAATGCCTACAGGATGGCGTATGACAGCTATCTCCGTGACCCCGAGGGATATACGGTAGACCCTATGTGGAAGGCGGAGACAGAGAGCGTCAGCCACAGAGAGTACGATACAGGCTTCTTTTTCACGCCGCCTTACCAAAGCGCAAAGGTCTGCTCTGCCAACGTCTATCTTAATGACCGTGCGTATCTTGCCACGGTCAGCGACTATGACGAGGCTACGGGACTTGCTAAATGTATTCAGCGCAACAAATTCTGCACAGGTGACAGGGTGCAGATACTGAGTCCGGGTACGGGTGGCAGAGACGCCGTTATAGAAAAGATATTTAACGAGGATATGGAAGAGATAGAGAGCGTGCCTCATCCTAAGCAGGTGTTCTATTTACCTCTTAAAGGTGCTAAGAAATGGGATATAATAAGGTGCGGTGAATAATTTGGATATGATAGAAAAACTTAAAAAGCGCATAACTATTATCTGCGGCCATTACGGCGCAGGCAAGACCAACGTTGCGGTCAACTTGGCAAAGGCGGCGGCAGACAGCGGCAGAAAGGTGGCTATAGCCGACCTTGACGTGGTAAACCCCTACTTTCGCACGGCAGACAATGCGGCAGAGCTGAGGGAAAAGGGTATCCGCTGTATCGTTCCCGAGTTTGCCAACACCAATGTGGATATACCCTCCATCCCCGCCGAGTTTCTTGCCGTCTTTGACGGGGACGCCTATTCGGTAGTGGATGTGGGCGGCGATGACGGTGCCATAGCGCTTTCCGTCTATAAGGACAGGTTTGAGCACAGCGGCTACGATATGCTGTATGTGTATAACGCCTGCCGTCCCCTGACCGCCACGGTGGAGGAGGCTATAGAGTCTCTGAGAGCTATTGAGGATATGTCAAGGCTTAAGTTTACGGGTATAGTAAACAATACAAATCTTGGTGGAGAAACCACCGCCGCCACGGTAGAGAAGGGCAGTGCGGTCTGCAAGGCTCTCTCGGCGGCAACGGGCGTGCCTTATCTGGGCAGTGCCGTTTTCAAAGGCATAAAGGGGCTTGCAGAACAGCCCGCATTACTCATGGACAACGCAACCAAGCAGTTGTTTTGATATAATTTTAATTTTTATACAAAAGAAAGGAAGCTAAAAATGAACAGGCTTAGCTTTAAGACAGACCTTTGTAAGGGCTGCGGTCTGTGCGTAGGTGCTTGTCCCAAGGGACTGCTTTCGCTGGACTCCTCCGCTCTTAATGCAAAGGGCTACCACCCCGTTCACATCGAAAATATGGAGCAGTGCATTGCCTGCGCTATGTGTGCTACGATGTGTCCCGACGTTATCATTACAGTAGAGAAAGGATGTGAGGAATAATGGGTGAGAAAATGCTTATGAAGGGCAACGAGGTTATCGGTGAAGCCGCTATACGCTCAGGCTGCCGTTATTTCTTCGGTTACCCCATAACTCCTCAGACCGAGCTTTCCGAATACCTTGCAAAGAAAATGCCCAAGGTAGGCGGTCTTTGCCTTCAGGCAGAGAGCGAGGTCTCTGCAATAAATATGGTGCTTGGCTGTACCGCTTCGGGCGAGCGTGCCTTCACCTCCTCCTCTTCCCCCGGAATAAGCCTTAAGAGCGAGGGCGTTTCCTATATCATCGGCTCTGACCTCCCCTGCGTTATCGTAAACGTACAGCGTGGCGGCCCCGGTCTCGGCGGTATCCAGCCTGCCCAGTCCGACTATCTGCAGGCAACCAAGGCTCTCGGCCACGGTGACCAGCACTTTATCGTGCTTGCTCCCGCTTACGTTCAGGAGATCGCTACCCTTATGAGCGAGGCGTTTGACCTTGCCGACATCTACCGCACTCCCGTTATGCTTCTTGCTGACGGTGCACTCGGTCAGATGATGGAGCCGGTTGACTTTGAGGCAAAAAAGCAGAGAGAGCTTCCTGAAAAAACATGGGCATCCTGCGGTCACGGTAACAAGAGAGCGCACAACATTGTAAACTCCCTTTACATAGACCCCGAGGTGCTTGAGAAGACTGTCCTTGCCCGTTATGAGAGATATAAGCAGATAGAGGAGAACGAGGTTCAGTATGACGAGTATATGACCGAGGATGCCGAGATCTGCATCGTTGCTTACGGCATCACCGCACGTATAGCAAAGACCGCTGTAAAGGCTGCAAGAGAAAAGGGTATAAAGGCAGGTCTGTTCCGCCCCATCACCCTTTGGCCTTATCCTAAGAAGGAGCTTGCCACTCTTGCCGATAAGGTAAGCAAATTCCTCGTTGTAGAGATGAATATGGGTCAGATGGTGGATGACGTTAAGGTAGCCACCGACTGCCGTCGCCCTGTTGAGTTCTTTGGCAGAACGGGCGGCGTTATCCCCACGCCTAATGAGATACTTGCGAAGATAGAAGAAATGAACGGAGGTGCTAACTAATGGTTGTATTCGATAAACCCAAGGCTTTGACAGACGTACCCTTCCACTATTGCCCCGGCTGTACTCACGGTATAGTACACCGCCTTGTGGCAGAGGTTATTGACGAAATGGGTATAGAGGGCGAGACCGTCGGTATTGCATCCGTTGGTTGCTCCGTATTCTCCTACAACTATTTTGGCTGTGATATGATACAGGCGCCTCACGGACGTGCTCCTGCCGTTGCAACAGGCGTTAAGAGAAGCCATCCCGACAACTTCGTATTCACCTATCAGGGCGACGGCGACCTTGCTGCTATAGGCACCGCTGAGACCGTACACGTTGGCGCAAGAGGCGAGAACATTACCGTCATCTTCATCAACAACTGTATCTACGGTATGACAGGCGGTCAGATGGCGCCCACAACTCTTCTCGGTCAGGTTACCACCACCTCTCCTTACGGCAGAAAGAAGGAGATACAGGGCAACCCCATCCGTGTATGCGAGATGGTATCCACCCTTGACGGTACCGCTTATGCTGAGCGTGTTGCCGTTGACTGTGTAAAGAACGTACGTGCCGCAAAGAAGGCTATCAGAAAGGCATTTGAGGTACAGAAGAATAAGCAGGGCTTCAGCCTTGTTGAGGTTCTTTCCACCTGCCCCACCAACTGGGGTCTCGCTCCCGATAAGGCGCTTGAATGGCTCCGTGAGAATATGATGGCGCACTATCCTCTGGGCGTATATAAGGACATAACTAAGGAGGCTGGCAACAATGAGTAATATATTACTTGCAGGTTTCGGCGGTCAGGGTATACTTTTCGCAGGCAAGCAGATAGTTCTTGCAGGTATGCGTCAGGGCAAGCATGTAAGCTGGCTGCCCTCCTACGGACCCGAGATGCGTGGCGGCACCTGTAACTGCAGTGTTATCGTTGAGGACGAGCCCATCGGCAGCCCTCTCGTAACCGCTCCCGACGTGCTTCTCGCATTCAATACCCCCTCCTTTGATAAGTTTGAAAGCACCGTGGTAAAGGGCGGCATGCTCTTCACCGACAGCTCCCTCGTTAACAAAAAGAGCGAGCGCACCGATATAAGCTGCTATTATATCCCTGCGACCGAGCTTGCTAACGAGAACGGTCTTACCGGTATGGCAAACGTAATAATGCTTGGCTATATCGTTAAAAAGACAGGACTCTTCACTGAGGAGTATTTCAAAGAATCTCTCAACGCAGGTATACCCGAGTCCAAGGCTCACCTTGCCGAGGTAAACAAGAAAGCGCTTGAGATAGGCTTTGGCTATGAGGGCTGATAAGCCTTTTGTAACCGCTATCATCGTGGGTGCCGGCAACGGCACCCGCATGGGCGGCAAAAACAAAGCACTGATAAAAATAGGGGATAAAAGCGCTTTCCGTCTGGTGGCGGAGGCGTTTTTGACCTCGGTCACGGTGGATGAGATAGTAGTGGTCTGCCGTGATGAGGCTGAGATGATGGCAGAGGTAAGCGACCTTAAAGCAAAGCCTATTCGCTATGCCCTCGGCGGCAGAACGAGGGCAGAGTCCGTTATGAACGGCATCAAGGCGGCTAAGGGAGCAAATTTTTACTGTATACACGACTGTGCCCGTCCTCTGGTAACTCCGGACATAATAGACGGCGTCGTGAGTGCCGCATTCAAAAGCGGTGCAGCTACTGCCTGCGGCCCCGTAAACGATACCATAAAATACGTGAACCGTGACAACGGCACAGTATACACCCCCGACAGAAGCTGTCTTGTGGCAGTGCAGACTCCGCAGGTGTTCGATTCCAAGGTTTATGCCATCTCCGTGGCTGTTGCGGCAAAGGACGGCTACACCTCTACGGACGATACCGCCCTTGCGGAGCATGCAGGCTTCAAGGTGGATTACATCCAATCCGAAACACCTAATTTTAAGCTGACGCGGGCAGAGGACGTATATTTGGCAAGGCTCCTATATAAGCTTTCAGAAAAGGAAGAACAGGTATGAGAATAGGCCATGGATATGATGTACATGCCTTTGCCGAGGGCAGGAGGCTTATACTGGGCGGAGTAGATGTACCCCACACAAAAGGGCTTATGGGGCATTCTGATGCGGACGTGCTGACCCATGCAGTTTGCGACGCTTTGCTGGGTGCCGCCGCCCTTGGCGATATCGGCAAGCATTTCCCCGATACCGACAGCACCTATAAGGGTATAAACAGCATACTGCTTCTTAAAAAAGTCTCAGACCTGCTTAATAGCCGTGGTTACCGTATAGTAAACACTGATAGCACCGTCATAGCACAGCGTCCTAAGCTCGCCCCGTATATAGAGCAGATGCGGCAATGTCTTGCCGATGCTATGGGGGTAGATATTTCTGCGGTAAGCGTAAAGGCGACTACTGAGGAGCATCTCGGCTTTACAGGCAGGGAGGAGGGCATATCCGCCCACACCGTTTGCCTTATAGAAAAGCTTTAGAGGAACAGCTACAAAATAAACTTGTAAGGTAATTTCATGCAAAGAAAAGACTATATCTTAAGGGAAGGCGTAAGCCTTACGGTGCTGACCACCGATAAATTTAAATCAAATCTTCTTATTGTCGAGCTGCGCTGCCCCTTGAGACAGGAAACGGCGACTCACAACTCTCTGCTGACTAATGTGCTCAGCCGCTGTTGCCGCCGCTATCCAACACTGAGAGAGTTCAATATCGCTCTTGAGGAGCTTTATGCCGCAGACCTTGACGCCTATGTTTCTAAAACGGGCGAGGTGCAAAAGGTCTGCTTTAAGTTGTCCTGTATTGAAAATGACTATACCTATGACGGCACCGATGTGCTGGCAGGCGGTATGGCGCTCCTCGGGGCGATGATATTTGACCCACTGCTTGAGGAGGGTGCTTTTCCCTCACGCCTTGTGGAGTCGGAGAAGAAAAACTTAAAAGAAGAGATAGAGTCCATAAAGGACGATAAAAGCCGCCTTGCTCTGAACCGCTGTGTAAAGTATATGTGCGCCGACGAGGCGTATTCTGTTGCCGTGGGCGGTGACTGTGCCGTGCTTGAGACTATCAACAGCGCAGAATTGAAGGCAGCCTATGACCGCCTTATCTCCACTGCGCCCGTCAGCATATACTTCGTGGGCAAGGACAGTCCCGAAACGGTAAGGGATTACTGTGAACGATATCTGCCCTTTACCCCCCGTGAGGCAGAGCTGTTTTATACCGACAGCTCCGTAAAGGCAGGCGGTGTCAAGCGGATAACCGAAAAGGGCGACAGCATCCAAAGCAAGCTGTGTATGGGCTTTCGCACCCATCGCACCGTTAAGGACAGCGACTACGGCGCTCTGCTTCTTGCCTGTGACGTGCTTGGCTCGCCCTCGGGCAAGCTTTTTGTAAACGTAAGGGAAAAAGCAGGGCTGTGCTACTACTGCTCTCCTTTGCTCGACGGCATAAAGGGTTTGCTGATTATTACAGCAGGTATAGACGCCGCAGACCGTGAAAGGGCAGAGAGTGCAATACTGAAAGAGATAGACGAGATAAGGCAGGGCAATATAACCGAAAACGAGCTTGAAAGCGCAAAGATATCCGCACTTACCGCCTATAAAGAGATATATGACAGTCCCACCGCTATAATAAACTGGTACTCCACCCGTCGGGGTATGGGCTTTGAGCTGTCTCCCGAGGAGATGTCTGCACGCATCGCCGCCGTAAGCGCTGAGGATATTGCGGCAGTTATGGGAACAGTTTGCCCCGACACCTTTTATATGCTTGGAGGAGGTGTGTGTGATGACTGAGCTGTTTGAGAACACTGCACTGGGTGAGAAATACTATAAGACAAACGTTAAAGGTCTTGATATATACATCATCCCTAAAAAGCTGTCTACGGTATACGCCTCCGTTGCCGTGAACTTTGGCTCTTCCGACGTAGAGTTTGAGCGTGAGGGAGAGCGTGTGCGTCTTCCAGCAGGCACCGCCCATTTTTTAGAGCATAAGATGTTTGATATGCCCGACGGCACCGATGCCTTTGAGCAGTTCTCGCTCCTCGGTGCCAACGCCAACGCATATACAGCCGCTTCAAGAACCTGCTATATGTTTACCTGTACCGATAATTTTGCGGACTCACTTGCTTTACTGCTCAGGGTAGTAAAGGAGCCTTGCTTCAGCGATGCTTCGGTGGATAAGGAAAGACCTATCATAACGCAGGAAATACGTATGTATATGGATGACCCCTATTGGAAAATGCATTTCGGACTCCTCGGTGCCTTGTATAAGGATGACCCTATAAAGGACGACCCCGCAGGCAGTGAGGAGACTATTGCGGAAATAAGTCCCGAGCTTCTGTATAGCTGCCACCGTGCTTTCTATCGCAATGACAATATGGCGCTTTGCGTGTGCGGCGACGTGGAGGTAGATACGGTGGTCTCCGTGGCAGAGACTGTTCTTGAAAAGACCGAGCCCGTAAGCCTTACCCGTATACGCCCTGAAGAAAGCCCGATGCCTGTATTTGACAGGGCAGAGTTCCGCCTTGACGTGGGCACGCCCCTTTTTGCGGTAGGCATAAAATGTGCCCCTCCCGCAGACGGAGAGGGACTGATGCGTGCCGATGCAGAGCACGAGATAATATTGCAGGCTATATTCGGTAAAAGCGGCTCCTTTTACAATGGGCTGTATGAGGAGGGACTGCTGGGTGACCGCTTTTCCTCAGGCTACAGCAGTGAGGCAGGCTGTGCTCACATAATGCTGTACGGCTCCTCTGATGACCCCGATTTGGTTTACCGCAGAGTGTATGAGGAGCTTTGCCGCAGGCGCAATGGGTTTTTGGATGCTGAAGAGTTTGAGAGAGCAAAAAAGGTTTGCTACTCTGCCGCACTGGATACCTATAATGGTACCGAAGACACCGCCAACGCCTTTATAGGCTTCGTGTTCGAGGGCGGCGACCTGTTTAAATACACCGACTACCTGCGCAATGCATCTTATGAGGATGTGAAAAAGACCTTTATGGAAAGCTATAAGCCCGAAAGGATGGCGTTTTCCGTAATATACAGCAAGGAGGAGCAAAATGGCTGAGAGAATAAAAGTAGCCTTCCCCGGATTAGGTATAGGCGAGCTTGATATAAGCTCGGTTGCTATCCGCAATCTGTTCGGTATAGAGGGGCTCGATATAAGATGGTACGCTATAATCCTTTGTATCGGCATTGTGGGCGCCTTCACGTATTTCCTGACCCGTGGCAAACGCACTGAGGGACTTACGGAGGATGACCTGCTTAACGTTACTATTTTCGCCGTTCCTATAGGTGTCGTGGGCGCAAGGTTTTTATACGTTATTACAAGCCTCGAGAAATATGACAGCTTTTCTGAAATGATAAATATCCGTGAGGGCGGTCTTGCTATATACGGCGGCATCATTTTCGGAGCGCTGACTATCCTTGTCTACTCCAAGATAAAGCACCACAATTGCTTTAAGTACTATGACGCTATAGTGCCGGGCGTAATGCTGGGTCAGGCCATAGGCAGATGGGGCAATTTTATGAACGGCGAGGCATACGGCGTCGGCTATAATGCAGATGGTATGCCCTGGCGTATGACTGTACAGAAGTTTTACGAAAGCGGCAAGGTAAGCGAGGTTCTTACCGTGCACCCCACCTTTCTTTACGAAAGCCTCTGGAATATACTGGGCTTTGTGATAGTAAACCTTATTTACAGGAAAAAGAGGTTTGACGGTCAGATACTGTGCTTTTATGTGGCATGGTACGGCTTTGGCAGGGCGTGGATAGAGTTTTTGCGTGGGGACAGCCTTATGGTCTGCGATATGAAGCTTATGGTGCTTCTTGGCTTTGCAAGCTGTGCTGTGGCAATCGGCGCATACATCTTCCTTTACAAGCGTGCCGCATCGGGCACGGAGCGGCTCGATAAGGAGGTAGCGGCGTTTTTAAGCAAAAAGGACAATACAGAGACACCCGACAGTGACGGGAATAGGGAAGAGGAGAACTGATATGACTATACTTGACGGGAAGGCACTTGCCGCAAAAATAAAGGAGCAGACCCTTGAAACTACGAAGGCACTTGCAGCAGAGGGCAAAAGACAGCCCTGCCTTGCGGTTGTTCTGGTTGGCGAGGATCCTGCCTCCCAGATATATGTTCGCAATAAGCATAATGACTGTATCACTACAGGCATAAAGAGCCTTATGCATACCCTGCCTGCAGATACACAGGAGGAGGAGCTGCTTGCGCTTATCGACCGTCTCAATGGGGATGACGGTGTTGACGGCATACTCGTACAGCTTCCTCTGCCCAAGCATCTGAATGAGCAGAGGGTCACCGAGCGTATCAGCGCTCTCAAGGACGTAGATGCCTTCAGCGCATACAACGTGGGACTGATAACCCTGGGCAGAGGCGGTTTCAAGCCTTGTACTCCCGCAGGCATAATGCGTTTGCTTGAGGAATACGGCATCGACCCTAAGGGCAAGGAGTGCGTTGTGGTGGGCAGAAGCAATATCGTGGGTAAGCCTATGGCGCTCCTGCTGCTTGCCGCAGGCGGCACCGTTACCGTATGCCATACCAAGACAGCCGACCTTGCTTTCCATACCCGCAGGGCTGATATAATCGTTGCAGCGGCAGGGAAAGCAGACCTTATAAACGGTGATATGGTCAAGGAGGGGGCTGTTATAGTGGACGTTGGTATGAACCGCAAGGACGGTAAGCTTTGCGGCGATGTGGACTTTGAGTCCTGCGCTCCCAAGGCGTCCTACATAACTCCCGTACCCGGCGGGGTCGGCCCTATGACAAGAGCTATGCTTCTTGATAACACTCTTACGGCATACAGACTGAGCTCCGAAAAGTAAACGATCACAACAAAATAAACATTAAAATCAAAAAAAGCTCGTTTAAACGAGCTTTTTTTGATTTTCAACATAACAACAAAAGAACAATAAAAAATGGTGCTTTCAGCCAAAAAATATATTGACATTCTACAGAAAAAAAGGTATAATGTAAACGAATATGTATAGGTATAACTGTACCTAAAATTATATCCAATTTTAGGCAAGCTGTTATCCTGTGCGTGTTTCCATTAAGCTTGTTTAAGCAAAAAAAGGAGAGAGAGTAATGGAGAGAAGTATCAAAAATGCAACCGGTAGAATACTGGCTGGATTTTTGGCGGTGCTTATGGTGCTGTCGCTGTTTGTGACCGTCCTCGGTGAGCTCGACCTCGATTTTCTGAGGGCGTCCGCATCGGGCGATGACGGCGGTGACGTTTTGCACAATAATACCGCATACTCAAATACCGATTATTCCGTACTGACGGGCAAAATCGCCCTTACGGGTGACGGTTTCGGAAAGGATATAAGCGCAGACCTTATGGCTGTGCTCGGTGACGCATCGGTAAAATATTATGATATCAACGATGTGTTCACTGCCACTGACGATATTTCGTTGGTTGTGTTCACCTGCGGTACTCAGATGTGTGTGCTCAACAACAAGACCGTTGCCGAGTTCACTGCAGAGATAACAAGGGCGGTACAGGCTCTCAAGGTGAGGGGCTATGATGTTGTTCTTGTTACCCCCGGTCCCGTTACCGAGTACGGCGCAGACAACTACTATGCCACTCACACGGGCCTTTGGACCCCCGATCAGGTGGCTTCCGGTATAAACGTAACCAACCGTCTAAGCGATGCGGTTGCGGCTGTCAACAGCGTTGCCGAGGCAGAGGGTGTTGACGTTATCTCCCTTTACGGTAAGTCCAAGCTTTCGGGCGAGGATGAGTATATGGAGGGCTCTGCAGACGGTATATATCCCGGTCCCAAGGGCTACACCCTTATGACCCGCTGGATAGCTGAGTACGTTTCCGAAAACTATGTATTTGCCCGTACAAGTCTCGGTACAGAGACGCTTTCGGGTGAATATACCGACATCGATCTGGGCAAGAGCTATGACGATATTGATGCTGTTGTTCTTACCTTTGACAAGGGCACTGCTATCCCCGAGAAGGTTTCTGTTCAGACAGCAAAGGCGTATGAGGACCAGTGGTTTGAGGCTATTGCAGACGTTGAAATAAAGCAGGATTACGAGGGCAAGTATGTTGCAAGCCTCGTATTTGAGTCTGCCACCGCACAGTATATCCGCATAAGTGCGGAGGGCGGCAGCTTCGCTGCAGGTACAAGCGCAAGCATATATCAGACAAAGCTTGCTAACCCCGTTGTTACCTATCCCGTAGCAGGCGACGAGGTTACCACCAAGCACGCCTTCAACCTTGAGTGGTCTGATGTTGCAGGTGCTGACAGATATGACGTTGTTATTGCTGACAGCGACGGTAATATCGTTAAAAAGTTCACCACCAGCGAGGATACACAGGCTATTCCCACAGGTCTTTTCAAGGACGGTGTAAGCTACAGCTTCAGTATAGAGTCCGTGTGCTCCGGCTACGTGGACAGCGGCGCTCACAAGGGTAGCGGTGTTTCGGGCGACTTCTCTGCGGCGGACGATGCGGTATATAAGGGCAGTTCCGAGACTATAAGCGACAGCGTTTCCGCAGGTAAGCTCGTTACTCTCGGCGATCAGGAGCTTTTGTCTCTCGGCGCAAGCGCCACCTATAACGGTACCCATACCGATGTGTTTACCGACGGCATTATGGCTGACTATGTGGGCGATACCGATACCATGATCAGGCTTCACTCCTATAACTCCGCAATTCACGTTTGTCAGGTGGATATCGACCTGGGCAAAGAGGTTTCTGCGGTTACGGGCGTATTCTTTGATGCCGCATTCTTTGCCGTAAGCCACTCCGCAAACGCAAAGCCCAAGAGCATCAAGGTATACTACGGTGCTGACGGCTCTGATCTTTCCGACCCCAATCACTACGTTGATCCCCGTGAAATGACCATCGGTGAAAGCATCCGTACCATGGCATTCAATAAGACCAGCGAGGCCAGGGGCGAGATGACAAGATTTGCCGAGACGGTTGGTGGTACCAACGTCCGCTACATCACCCTCCTTTTCGAGTTTGAAAACCTTGAGAACTCCGATTTCTGGCTTGATGAGATATATGTGCTCGGTACCTCCGAGGACAGCGGTGTTATCGCTCGTGACGGTGTAAGCGTTCTCAACGCAGGTCTTGTGGGCGCCAACAGGTTTGACGGCGGCTACAGCTCCGGCGATTGGATAACTGACCCCCGTTTCGTTGCAGTTGCCGCTAATATGAGCGCAAAGCCCGTTGAGCTTATTGTTAACCTCAACGCAGATATGGGCAATAACGCTATAGGCCACGGCAATAACTATATTACGGGTCTTGAGCTTTCCTTCGCAGTTGATACCGATGCTATCCGTCCCTCGTCTATAGTAGTTTCTATCCGTAAGGAGAACGAGACCGAGTGGATCACCGTAGGCGGCAAGGTGTATATAGACCACGGCACCGTCTCTGCAGGCGATGCTGAGTTCGTTACCGAGTTTATCCCTCTCACCATGGCAGACGCTTCCGATGTTGAGGCGGCTTATGTTAAAATCACTCTCTACTCCGATATATATAACTCTTCCGTTCCCGCATCCTTCGATAGCACGGGCAAGTGGGGCAAATGGTTCGCACTTTCTCATATGGATATCCTTGGCGGTCAGTATATCGAGTCTATCGAGGCTGATGGTGCAACTGCTGCATACCACGCAAACTTCCTTCAGAACACATCTCTCGTTGGCAGAACCAATTTCGGTGACGTTAACAACACCGATATATGGAACACCATTTCTTGGAAAAACGCTCCCTATGCCACCACCCATTCAGGCTATCTTGAGTCGAACGGCAACATAACCGCAGGTAAGGTATATTGGGCGTCCGAGACATTGAACTCTTCCGCTGCTAATGCAACCGAGGGTGGTGCCACCGCAAAGGCAGACAGCAACCTCGCTATAGGTACGAAGTATAAATACACCGTTGGTACTGCTCATACCCGTAGTAAAGATTCTGCTCTTATAGGTGCATACGGCGCAGGCGTTCTTACCAACGGCAGTAAGCCTACCACCTATGATCACAATACCGCAACAAGCTATCAGGCATACAACAACATATTCCGTGTGGAGTCCGGCGGCAGCCTGATGGTGGAGCTGATCTTCGATCTTGGCTCCAAGTCCAACGTTTCCAGCCTTAAGCTTTACGGTTATGACCATAATACCAGCTTTGGCGTTATCGGCAGCAGCAACGCCAAGACCTTCACTGCAAGTATAGCCGATACTGAAAACGGCTCTTATACACAGCTCGGCTCTCTCTCCTATGCCGCTTCTACCAAGACGGGCGCATATACCGCAACTATTACAGGTACGGGCACGGGTAGATACGTTAAGCTGACTCTGACAAATATCACTTACGTTTCTCTCCTTTCCGAGATAGAGATTTACGGCTCTGTGTACTCCGACGCTCCCGTAGGCGGTGAGATCGCTAACGTAGCACCCTACGGCACATACGCATACTTCGGTATGCTCCCCGGTGACGGTATGGGTCTTGTTGAGGGCTCAGGTATCGCACTGCCTGAGGACTATCAGGTTCCCAACTACAGTGCCACCCTTTCCTCTACCATCGCACAGGGCGGTACCGGTCACCGCAACACGCTCGGTGAGTATGCAAAGGGTAAGCTCAACGACAATATGTTTGCAATATATTCCAACGGCGTTACTCCTTACAGATGGATGGGCTTTTATCAGAACCCCACCACCAAGCCCGACGGTATGACCATCGTATTCGACCTGGGTGCGGAATACTCCATTAAGGACGTATATTTCAGGAACCCTCGCAGAGGCGGTGCATCAAACGCAGGCGTTTACAATGTTACCTACTACTTCTCTGACGATAACACCAATTGGACTACAGGTCAGAAGGGAGCATGGGCGGCCGACGGCACCCTGCCCCAGTCCTCTACCAATACAACTGCTTGGGCAATATACAAAAACAGCACTACGGCTCCCACCGGCAGCTACAGATATGTAAAGATCAATATCGATAACGGTGCCGCTACGGGCGACAGCGCAAGCCAGAACTTCTATTTGGACGAGGTCGTTATCAACGGCTATCTCGGTGTTGCCGAGGGTCCCGATAAAGAAAAGAAGAATTGGGCACTTTCCGAGTTGGGCGGTCAGTATATGGGTGTTCTTGGCGCAATATATTCGTCCTATCCCGAGGTTTACACGGGCGGCGGCTCAACATGGGATTCTTTCCACAGCGGTAAGCTTAATGACGGCTCTATTGCTACGGGCAACCCCGGCGGTACCACCAACCACGTCGGTCTCACTAAGGATTGGTCTACGGCGCAGATAACGCTGGTAGTAAAGCTCGCTTCAAGAGTTGATATCAGTGACGTAAAGCTCTTTACAGGTCCCTATTCCAGCACCTACCCCTCCTATCTGAACGTAAAGGTAGGCGAGACCTCTGACGAGTCGGAGGCTGTGGCGTTTGGAGAGACCACCAGCTATTCAACCTACAGTGGCTCTACCGTAAGTCATACCGTAAACGGTAGCGCAACGGGTAAATACGTATTTATTACCACATCTTCCACCGTTTACCTTACGCAAATAACCGAGATACAGGTCAACGGTATAAAATCTGCACAGCTTGACGCTCCCATTATCACCTCTCACCGTGATGAGCAGGAGATAGGCGTCGATACACTCCTTGAGTGGGATATCATACCCTCTCCCGAGCCCGGCACGATAGTTACCTATTCCGTTGATGTTACCGACGCAACGGGTAATACGGTTTCCGTTACAACGGGTCTTGCCTCCAACCACATCGAGCTCGACTCCACACCCTTTGCGGCAGGGGAGGGCTATTACACAATAACCGTATCCTCTAACGCAAACGGTTGGGACCCCGGTGTTACGACCCTGGTTGTTTACTATGCACCTAAGTATATCCTAACCTTTAATGCAGCAGAGGGCGCACATCTCAAGTCCTCGGGTCAGTCTGTACAAAGCGTACAGTTCGGCATTTACGCAGGCTCAAGCTGGACCTCTGACGAGGTGCTTGGCGCCGTTTCAAGTATAGTTGCACTGCCTTATACAGGCGCTGACGGCAAGGTTTATTACTTCAGCCACTGGATCGACGGTGACGGTAACAAGCATATCCCCACCAGCGGTACTATCAGCGCAAACTATACCTTTGAGGCACAGTATACCCTCTCTGACACTACAGGCGTTCTTACCGACACCAGACTTACGGACGGTGTTATTTACGACGGCAGGGGCGCACTTTCCAACTACTACTTTACCTTTACAAATACTAACCAGAGCTATGACTACGTCATTATAGACCTTGGTGAGATATATTATTCTCTTACCGAGTTTGACGTTTCCTTCTATGCCATGAACGGCGATCTGCCCTTCCAGATCACTTTCGAGGTATCCTCTAAGCTCTATGTGCCCACCATTTCTCAGGGTGCGGCATTTGACGATGCTGACTGGCATTACGTTTCCGTTGTACAGGAGGACAGCTACAGATACGACTCCAAGACCGGCAGATACAGCTTTGATGACGATGTTAAGCACGCTCCTATTATAGACGGTGCATTCGGCAGATACGTAAAGGTTACCTTCTACTACGATACCGATTGCGACGGCGTTTATGTGGATGAGATAATGGTTTCCGGCTCCGAGGAGCATGACCATACCAACATCGCTGAGGAGAAGCAGGCAAGCGTCGGCGGCGTATATACCGCTTCCCTTACCGATGGCGTCGAGGACGCAACCGCAGAGGGCACAAGCTTTATAGTTGAGCTTGAGGACGTTAAGACGGGTATTGAGTCCTTCCAGCTTGTTGGCGCAGGCAACACCGAGGCAGAGTTCCTTATCTCTGCGGGCGGCGACAGCTTCTACAGCGTTGAGACCGTTGCAGGTGTTAACGGTACCTATAAGCTTTCCGATACCGTTTCTGCAAGACGTGTAAAGATAGTGCTTGCGGAGAAAAAGGCAATAAGCGAGATCCGTGTTTTCGGCGACCCCGGCCGTGAAAACTTCTATCTCGACACAGGCAGAACTTCCACGATTTATCTTAAGTCCGGCACCCTTTCTCTTGACAACGTAGTATCTCTCGGTGCTGTGGATGCAAAGCTTTACGGCACAGACACTCCGGGCACCGCAACCTACGCAAACGGCGCACTCGGCTCCGGCAGTGGCTTTGCCATGACCGACGGCGCAGATGTGGGCTATGCCAACGGTATCTCCTATGTTGACACCGCCAAGGGCAGACTTTGGTACGGTATGTACTCAAGCAAAAAGGGTATAAACAATTATATCAACGCAATCGTCGCAGTACAGTGGAAACCCACTCTCGACAGCACAGCAGTGCAGTTTGTTATAGGCACCAAGACCTACAAGTTTGAGTTCAACGGCGACGTTAACAAGGGCTTTGTGGTTCTGCAAAGCGGCTCTGCTGTTCCTTACAGCTACAACGCAAGCAGAACGGGTGATAACTGGATAGTAGAGTTCACCGTGGCTTATGCCGATGTTTCAAGCTCCGCTACCCCCAACATCCCCGTAGACCTGAGCTATAGCCTGACCGCCTACGAGGGCACAGCAAGCGTGGGCACCACGGGCACCCTTACCTACAGGACCAACGGTACCACAGCAGGCTGGGACTACAGCAATAATAACTCCTCCTGGACAACCATCAGCGGCTACAGCGGCGACGTTGTTGCATGGATGGAGCTTGACCGTGTATACTACGGCCTTAACACCTTTGCAGTGTCCGTTCTTGATGCTAAAAACAGAGGCTATAGTGCTCCTGACAGCATCAGGTTCCAGGTTTCTATGGATAACGCTACCTGGACAGATGTCGGTTACACCGCTAAGAAGGCTGTGGGCGACTACAGATACTACGAGCAGTATCAGCCCTCTGAGGCCTATGTCTACAACTTCAGCGTAAACTTTGAGGGTATTTCCGCTAAGTACGTCCGTGCAGTAATGACCGTGGCAGATGTCAGCAAAAAGGTCGCTGTGCAGGAGTTCTGGGTAAACGCTCTTCCCGAGTCTCTTAAGATCTCGGGTGGCGATCAGGCATCCAACAGCTTTGATTATAAGATGCTGTGGGATGACGAATATCTCTATATTGCACTTCAGTATGAGGAGGACGAGGTTCCCTTCTATACTGCAAGCCACGATTATTACGAGACCTATACCATGAACTACGATACCTCTAAGTGGAACCAGACGGGCGCCGTTACTACCTCGGGCCCCAACGCTTTCGCTAAGAGCTCTATGTTCTATGACGAGAGCACAGGCTTCTTCCAGCTCAGCCACGATATAACCAGAGCAGGGGATGCCAACACCACCGCTCTCGGCTATTCTAACAACGATTCCAAGAACTTTAAGTTTTATAAGGTCAGCTCTATTAAGTGGAATCTGGGCTACACCGTCTCCGATGCAGACTTTGTGTACGGTGCGGCTAACCTTGCAAGCTCTATAGAGACCTCCACTACCGTTTACGGTACCGATGCCGGCGGCAAGCCTACTCTCGCCGACACCTCCGTAATGAACGGTTATATCCTCGTTTCCGACGGCTATGCGCTTTCTCAGGATATCGACGGCTCCAGCCTTTCCGCTAAGCCCATAACCGTTGAGGGTAACACTATTCCCGCCTCTCAGATTACCAATGACCTTGTGTGGTTCTTCGAGAGCAGCGACCTTGCTACCGAGATGACCGACTATTCAAAGAGCCTTGGTGATTATCTGATCTACGGCTTCAGATATGAAAACGCCGTTACCTCTCACGTGGACAAAGCCTTCTTTGACGGTATCCACGCAATGCAGTACACTAAGTATTATCTTACCCGTGCATATCAGGGCTTGCTTTGGGAGAACCTTTACACCTTCCCCAGAGACGCCAAGACCCCCAACACCCTGTTTGCTATCAGCGGTATGCCTACATATACGGAGTCCGCTGAGAGCATCAACGCCCGTAACAATCACAGCGCACCGGATATCAACTGGAACGTTGTAAGAGACAGCGCAACGGGTAGCTGGAGTCTGTACCTCTACTCTCAGGGTAAGGAAAGCTACAACTACTACCTTGATAACGTAGACGGCAGATCCTCCTTCAGACTCTTTATGTCTGTAGCAAACCTTAATGACACCGCAAGGTACGATTACGGCAATTTCGATTTCGTTCTCGACACCTACATTCTTGATGATGCTACCATCACTCTGAAGAATGGCGAGGTAGTTCCGCTCACCGCAGAGAATAATGCAAAGTATGGCGCAGGCATCGCCTCCAGCGAGTTCCAAAACGCTTGGAACGGCTATAAGAACGTTGAGTTCAAGTCTACCGCTCTCGGTATGACGGGTGAAACCAACAACTACAAGCTCGACGTGACCAAGCTCAAGGGCAAGGCAAAGGCAAGCCAGAGCGCCAACGGTCAGAACCTGTTTACCGTAGAGATAGCGATACCCTTTACTCAGCTCGGCTTTACTATGGATAAGACCGAGAACGTAGTAAACAAGTGGGGTAACTTCTATACCAAGATGGGTATAGAAAAGCCTCTCGGCAAGCGTACTCTGATGCAGTTCGACAGCGATTACGGATACACTGCCGATAACCAGACCACCACCGATATGACAGGCATCGACGAGTTCTACTATTATGTAGATGCTTCTGAGTTCGGCTATGTCATACAGATGGCTCCCGAGGGCAAGGGCTATCAGGATCTGTCCTACACCGACGGCGAGGGCTATGCCACCATCTCCTCCGTCCGTGGCGAGGTTCTTAACACCGTAAACGGCTCAGAGATCCAATACACCCCCTCTACCTTCGAGATCTCCAAGATCCATTCCACCAACGCTGACCCTGAATATGCCGACGTGGTTGCAGACCTTAACAGCAGAGATGCGTTCAGTTATGTTGAAGAGGACGGTATCTACTACTTCACCTCTCAGCTTGACTCTAACCGCATAATCAATCAGGGCGGTAACATTTCAACCGAGCTTATGATTCCCGCAGGCGGTGCTTACTTCAGCTTTGACTGGAAGGTACAGTCCGAGACCTCGGATACTCTTTCGGTATGGCTTGAGACTACCGATACGTGGAACGCTCAGTACGCAGATTGGATAGATACCTATAACTGCGGTATCCCGTACAGAAACATCAAAACCAGTAATGACGGCAGTTGGGTGGTAGCCTCCAACGGTACCCCCGATTCTACTCAGAGCGCATGGCTCGGCGTTCTCGACTATGCCGATAAGAGCAAGTTCGCCCTTTACAGCGAAATTCTCAAGGCAGGCTACACAGGTTGGTTGGTCAACGGCGTCGACCTGAAGAACGATGCTTGTATGGCGTTCATTTCCGGCTATCAGGACAACACCCGTAATCCCGAGAACACAGTACTTGCCAGCTGGAAAGAGAATAAGCGCAGCGTTACGAACCTTCCCACCGCAACAAACTGGAAGGTCAACGTGGATGACGTGCTTGTATATTCTCCCATAGTTGACGGCTCCGGCTCCTTCGCAAACGGCTCCTACAGACACGTTTGGGACTGGAACAACGTAACGATGTGGATCCCCAATACCACAGATCAGGCGATTTCCTACACCGTTACATGGATGTATTGGAAGAACGGCTCCAACAAGCTTTCCTACAACGCATCTGACGGACGTGGTACCGATGACGCTCAGATAACCAACTTCCGCCTTACCACTACAGAGGAGCTTGGCTATTGGAAGACCTCTGAGAATTGGGATACCCTCCGTCTTGACTCCACTATAGCAGATCCTACCGAGACCATGCTCGGCGTTAAGCCTCTTGCCAGCGCAGTAGTTGGCGAGGGCGAGGACGTACCCGCTATCAACGCATCCACCAACGATCCCGCAAACGCCGTTACCAACACCTTCGGTAAGGACAACTTCCTGACCCTCTCCTATGCGGCAATCGCCGCTACCGAGGAGGTAGGCACCACTACAACGACCACCACCTATTACCAGACCAAGAACAGGATAAACCTTTCTGTATCCAATGTTCCTGCTGAGGAAATAGAGCTTTACAAGAACAACGCAATAGTATTTACTCAGTCCTACGAGGATCACCTTGCAGATGCAGGCACTCTTAAGGATTGGACGATACTTGAACTTAAGTACAACAGTTCCTATAACACATGGGTTCTTTCCCGTCTGTTTGAGGAGGGCGTTGATAAGAGCAGGTTCAACATCCACGCAGATAACAACACCATAATCATCGCCATCAACTACACCTACAGCGCTGAGGACAGCAAGGTTTACGGCTTGTCCCGCGAGGCGGTTCTCTTCGGCTACACCAATAGGGAAGTGCTGAAGATGCTCACTCCCGAAATCAGATACTCCATGGGCGAGAGCAAGATAGTAGAAACACTGGCGAGCGAGGATGAAAGCCTCAGCGTGACCCAGTTTATAACCAGCAACGTATTCATCAGGGAGAACTACAACGTGGCACAGGGCAAGATGTACTCTCTCAGGAACTATCCTACCTATTGGGATAACACCTATATGTATACCGAAAACTGGTTCAGAGAAAACAATACCGAGGACGGTCTTGCCGCATTCCTCGCAGTATACTCCGAGACTCCTCTTTACTACGTAAACGAAAAGGGCGAAATAGAGGGTAAGGCTAATACCGATGGCGACTACAGACAGGCGTTCAAGTACTACTACTCCTCTAACAAGGTCCTTAAGTTCGATACCAACCAGTACGGCAACGTATTGTACGTTCCTGCAGGTGTGGGTCAGCTTACCGACGGCATCAAGATGAGCGTTTATTCCGATACCTACTATGTAGAGTCTCTTGCAGATTACGCAATAGGCTACTTCGTACAGGACGGTATGGGCACTCCCGATGCTGACGTTATCGAGGACATCGACACTACTGACAGTGTTTACTCTTATATTCAGAAGCCTGACCTCAGTCACGATGAGTATGAGGTTTCTGAGGACATCCGCACCCGTGAAGAAAATGTTATTATAGACCTTGGCTCTGTTGAGTATGGTCTGTCTGCCTTCAAGCTCCGCTTCCTCGGCGGCGGCGAGAACGGCGTAGCCTTCCCCACAAGCGTAGAGTTTGCTATCTCCACCGACGGCCTCAGCTATTCCTATATAGGCTCCGTTGCGCTGGATGACACCGCCTTTGATAAGGGCGTGTTCGAGGATGAGTACGCTCACGCATCCGTTATCTTCACAGGCGCAACCGATACGGTATACGGCAACACCGTTGCAGACTACACCTTCGATCTGCAGACCGTTGGCGTTACCGCAAGGTATATCAAGGCAACTGTGATGAATCACTCTGCTCAGAACGCAAAGACCTTTATTTCTGAGTTCCAGGTAATTCAGAACGCCATTTACCCCGACGTACTTCCCAAGACCAACGCTTCCACGTGGATAGACGTTTCCGAGGATGCCATACTTATGTATCAGGACACTCTCGAGGTTTGGGACAACGTGTACAAGAAGGATTACGCATTTGCACTTGCTCCTACTCAGGCAGGCTACCTGTTTGCGGAAGACGAGGGCTATGCAGACGATGGCAGAGCCAATAACAACACCAACACCTATCTCAAGGGTGAGCTTACCGACGGTATCGGCGGCACTGAGCTTTACAAGTACAGCTATGACAGTACCCTCGTTCCTCCTGCACTGAACGGTACGGGCGGACTAAAGGATATGTCCGTGGGCTGGATGAAGGCTTATGCGGCAGAGGTTTCTCTCACCTTCGATATGGGCTCCCTTAACAACGTGGGTTACGTTTCCGTTTATGCCCTTGAATCTAAGGACGGCGTTGATAAGATAACCATGCCTTACAACGTAACGGCTTACGTTTCCGATGACAACACTTATTGGAACAAGGTAGCTACCGTAAACGCTAACGATAACGACAGCAGCGCTGTTTCTCTCAAGGGTCTTGACGTTGTTCTCGAGACGGATGAGTACATTGTATACAGATACAACCTCACCTTCGCAAGGGACGGCGAGCTTGGCTTGCAGCTTGATAACTACCGTTACGTTAAGGTGGTTGCAGAGACAGATGGCGGCGAGGACGGTTGGATATGCCTTACCGAGGTAGAGGTATACGAGGGTCATCCCTGCTATCCCGTTATCGACCTTACCGACTCAAAGTTTGAGAAGGTTGCCATAGGTATTCAGGGCGATGACGCAGAGAAGCAGAACAGCGAGGTTCGTCCCACCTTCTTCCGTGGCTTCTATGACAAGGCTCTGTATTCCGAGGATACTCCCACCGGTGACTATGAGCTGAACGTAGTATACAACGATAACCCTGCAGAGGATTATACAAGATACTATGTATTCGGCAACGTTGAGCAGCGTGCGCTTGACGGACGTGGTACGCCTTACTTCTACGGCGGCGACCAGCTCCTGCTCAGGGTTACCAACGAGAACCTTACAGCCTTTGACTATAAGTATCAGGGCGATTGGGTATCTACCTACAAGCTCCTTGCAGACAGCCGTATTTACTACAGAGACTGCAAGACTGACGGCACTGTAGCTACCACCCGCCTCTTTACCACCACGGCAGTTCCTACGCCTATGACCGTTTGTGACGTGCTTGCCCGTGATAAGTACACAGGCACCACTCCCGAGGGTTATATGGGCGACTACTCCTATTACTACCTGCCCATCTACCTTAAGAACTCTCTTGAGTACCTTAAGGCCGAGGGCTACGGCGTAGATAAGGACAACCAGAGCGCAAGCTACATCAATATGCCCGAGAACAAGGTAGAGCTTACGGGTACCGTTAAGTGGGATACCAACTATGAGTCCATCTCCGACGAGTACGGCGACGACAAGAACGGTATATCCCTCAACCTGGCACCTCTCGGCGCAAAGACCAACCTTGCAAAGGTAAGCTACAATGGCACCGAGTACAACGCAAACACAACTCTCCGTTTCGGCTCCATCTGGTATATCGATGATGCGGCATATTATAACACCCATACTCACAGACAGCAGTACGGTACCCTTATAATGACGCTCAAGAACCTGAGCAGGTACCTTACCGACACCTATCCCGATAACGCACCTTACACCTCTGTATTTGAGGATTACGGTCTGCCTCTGCAGGTACTCAACGCACCTACTGAGGTGACGGGCGTAACCGAGATCAAGGGCGTGACCGAGGTGGTTAAGCTTGCAGGCGTGACCGAGGTCACCAAGCTCAGCGGCGTTACCGACGAGGGCGTGACCGCAGATAACGCTAAGTTCTCTCTTGTGGTGGACGGTGCAACCGTTTACTATACCTGTAACGAGGATATCGTTATGGACGCTGCCAACAACGTGGGCAGGGTATGGAAGAGCGGCACAAGCTTCTTCTACCACGCAGACAGAAGGATAAGCAGCTACAAGTACACCACTACCGACGGCGGCGTGACGAAGTATTGGTACTGCACCGATGACGTTGCCCGTGTAAACTGGGTAGACGAAAACGGCCATTGGTATAGCCCCGACGAGACCGTGACCACCGCCGATAAGGTATACGCTATCGAGCTCACTAACGGAAGCACGGTGTACTACTACAGCGAGACCGAGCAGCCCACCATCAAGATAATGAGCCGTGACAGCATCGGCACAGCACATTATTGGACCTGCAACGAGGATGTTCCAAGCTGGACCTATACCACTATTGACGGTAACACTACAAGGTACTGGTATTGCTCCAATTACGAGGGCATAGCAGGCGGCGTTGTTACCGTAGGCGATCAGCGCTACGCTACCGACAGCTCCGTATTCTATAACGGTCTTATCACTACCGTTGACGGCTCCGGTGAGACCAGATACTGGACTGCTCCCGACGAGGCAAGCTTCACTATGCTGAGTGCCCTTCTTGAGACTATTGATATCCCTGCAGATTACAGCTTTGACGAAAAGCAGGTAATGGCGGGTCTCGATATCTTCCTTGAATACGCTAACAAGCACGTCAAGGGCAAGCAGGGTCAGAACGGTGAGTACCTCAGCTTTGGCGGTATCGTAAAGCACAGCCGTGCTAATAAGTACTACTACTTCAGCAATATCTCCACCGAGCTCGTTCCCAAGGATTACGAGAACGGCAACATTTTCGCAGGCGTGGACAGCGACAAGGCTGACGGTCAGAACAATACCCAGCTTCTTGGTATTTACAATTATGACCACCGTTACCTTGAGTTTGATGCAATACTCGCAGGCATTCCTGCTTCTCAGCAGGATGCGAAGGTAGTTGCAGTACCTTACGCCATCTATGCCAACAACTACGAATTCCTTGAGTTCGGCGAGCATCTCGGCGATGGTGATGCATATGTTGATACCACCTGGGGCGACATATTCAATCACTACTACGGCGGCGAGAACGCAAGCAAGGATATCAGACGCTATGTATACGGCGGCGGCATCGCAAGGAGCGTTACCGATGTTCTTGCAGGTGCAAGCGAGCAGTACGACTGATAACTGCGTGCTTTCACGCACAACAGTAAAAGAGAAAAGGGGGCGTCGGGCAACCGACGCCCCCTTTGTTATCTTCGTTAACACCATAGCTCCTTGTGATTATGCACAAAATGAATGGCTGTCCTTTGTCAAAATGGGAGAAAAAACCTTTACAAACAATACTTTGCTTGACTTTTTATCCAAAGTAATATAAAATCAAAGTGTATGTATATGGTTTCTATGCGATAAATAAATGGAGGTTTTGGATATGAAAAACTTTGTTTCCGCTACCAAGAAGCTTCTCGGCTGCCTGCTGGTAGTCTGCTTCTTGATGTCTCTTCACGTTGGCATCCTTTCCGCTACCGCAGTTTATGAGGACTGGGTAATGATCGTTCAGAACGACACTAAGTGGACAGGTGCAGCTAATACCTACGGCACAGGTACCCTTAGAGCAACGGGCTGCGGTATATTCTCTCTTGTTAATGCAGTTGGTTACCTTACGGGTAATGCAATGGACGTAAACGAGGTTGCCGCTTGGGCATACAGCATCGGCGCTTATAATAAGGGCGGCGCAGACGGTACATACAGATTAGAGCTTTATCCTAAAGTAACCGCAAAGTACGGCGCAAGATACGGCTTTTCTCTTGACTGTAACGGCACTTCGGGCTGGTGGTCCACCGTTAATAACTCTGTACTTAAGAACCACCTTGCAAATGGCGGCACCGCTATTGCTCACGTGCCCAACCACTTCATAGCGCTGGTTGATTATAATGCTTCCAGTGACTCCTTCCACGTGCTGGACAGCTATCCCACCAACGGTAGAAACGACTACCCCGGTGATGTATGGCGTACTACCTATCAGCTTACCAGCGCAAACTCTTATATGACCGTTGACTGGTGGTGCCTCCTTTCCGAGGACGGTATTCAGACCCCCGTTGTTACCGCTCCCACTACTGTAGAGCACGGCGCTACCCTTACCGCAAGCTGGGCGGCTGTTAATAAGGCTACCTCTTATAGCTACAAGGCAGAGGTTTATCAGGGTGAGATGAGTGCTACCACCGCTACCACCGTAGCAAGCGGCACTACCACAGGCACCTCCTTCACCGTTCCCGCACAGAGCTCCGGTAAGTATATGAAGATATCCGTTACCGCTACCGACGGCAGCAACTCCAAGACGGGTACCGCTACCGTAATGATGGGACCTTGGGTAGGCTCCTATCCTACAACTGTTGAGTATATCCCCGTTGCAGACGTTAACGGCACTCAGAGCGCCAGCAACAGCACTATCTGGAACTCGTCCAAGGGCACTACCTTCGGTATGACGTGGTGGCGAGCCTTCCTCTGCTCACCAAACGCTGACGGTACCTATACCGTAAATACCATTTACGAGAACGGTGCCGAAAAGAGCGTTTCCGTAACGGGCAAAAACGTGCTTTGGGCTATCCACAGCGCTTATGCCAACTATGAATACTGTACAGACATCGTTGTGGGCGATAAGCTCACCTTCAAGGGCGTCTATATTGATAAAGCGACCGTCCGTGGCTCGGGTTACGTGCTTGTAAACGGCGGCGTGCCCATCGGCCCCACCTCCCTTACTATCAAGGCAGGCAACGATATGAAGTTTGATGCAGAGTATCTTGATGATGTTTCTGCAGGTGTAACCGGCGATCAGCTTAAGGCTATGTTCAATGAGGAGTCTCAGTATATTTCCATTAAGAACACTGCAGGCGCCGCTGTTACCACGGGTGCTGTTGGCACCGGCTGCACTGTCAGCCTTATAGTAAACAACGTAACCGTTTCCACCTATACCGTAATAGTTCCCGGTGACCTTAACGGTGACGCCTCTATTACCTCTGCTGACCTTATGACCGTAGGTCTCTCCGTAACGGGCGCCGTTAAGGTGGATGCTGTAGGCACCAAGGCCGCAGATATGGACGGCTCCGGCGAGGTTGGCGCTACCGACTACTTGGCTATCAAGACCAAGATCTGATAGACATCGTCGAATTTTTGGGTTTTAAAACACAATAGCAAACACTGCGGGAGAGGCGATTTGTCCTCTCCCGCTTTCCTTTGTGCGTCAAAAAAGGCTCCGTTCAAAAAAAGCACAGCCAATATCCGCTAAATCGATAAAAATATAAAAATAATCCTTGCAATATCAACGCATTTGTGATAATCTATGAAAAGAGGGGAGAGGATGTAATTTCCACCTCTTAAACACAGTAAATAATTTTGAAAGGAATGATATTTTTATGGGATACGTAACTTATCCTGCAGCGCATCTCGACAAATTCTGTATGGAGGCTTTTTGCAAGTTCGGCTTTTCCGAAAGCGAGGCAAGAATAATCTCTGACGTACTTATGCTTTCCGACCTTTACGGTATTGAGAGCCACGGTATGCAGCGTCTTGTAAGATACCACAAGGGTATCGAGAAGGGTACCATCAAGGTAGACGCTAAGCACGAGGTTGTTTTCGACACTCCTATTTCTGCTGTAATCGACGCACATGACGGTATGGGTCAGCTCGTTGGTCACGCAGCTATGGAGCTTGCTATCGAAAAGGCAAAGACCGCAGGTGTTGGTATCGTTTCCGTAAAAAATTCCAATCATTACGGCATTGCAGGCTACTATGCAAAGATGGCTTGTGACGCAGGTCTCGTAGGCTTCTCCTGCACCAACTCTGAGGCTATAATGGTTCCTACCTACGGCAGACTCGCAATGATAGGCTCCAACCCTATAGCTATGTCTGCTCCTGCTGAGCCTTATCCTTTCTTCTTTGACGCTTCCACTACCGTTGTTACCCGTGGTAAGCTTGAGATGTACAACAAAATGTCCAAGCCTCTTCCCGAGGGCTGGGCACTCGACAAGGACGGTCACCCCTCCTCTAACGCAGCAGACGTTCTCAGCAACATCGTTGCAAAGAACGGCGGCGGCATAATGCCTCTCGGCGGTTCAAGCGAGCAGCTCGGCAGCCACAAGGGCTACGGCTGGGGTATGGTTTGTGAGTTCTTCGCATCCATCCTTTCCCAGGGCGTTACCTCCAACTACTGTATGAAGAACGGCAAGAGCGGCATCTGCCACGGCTTTATGGCTATCAACCCTGCTTTCTTCGGCGATCCCGACGCTATAAAGAACCACCTTTCCACCTTCCTTCAGGAGCTTCGTGAGAGCCCCAAGGCTGAGGGCGCAGAGCGTATCTACACCCACGGCGAGAAGGAGATCGCTGCTATGGCTGACAGAAAGGCTAACGGCATAAAGGTTAACGAAAATACCGTCCGTGAGATGATCGATATGGCTAACTACCTTGGTATGGACGTAAAGGCATACTTCGGCGACTTTGAGGTTGGCGACGGCGGCAATATGTTCTCCGGCAATTATTAAAAAATATATAAAAATATAAGGAGCATTCAATATGACTAACGCAGAAAAGAGTTTGGCACTGCATTATGAAAAAAGAGGTAAGATAGAGGTCATTACCACCGTTCCCTGCAAGACCAAGGAGGACCTTGCTCTTGCATATACCCCCGGTGTTGCTACCCCTTGTCTTGAGATACAGAAGGATGTTAATAAGTCCTATGAGCTTACAAGAAGATGGAATATGTGTCTCGTTGTAACCGACGGTACCGCAGTTCTCGGTCTTGGCGACATCGGCCCCGAGGCAGGTATGCCCGTTATGGAGGGCAAGTGCGCTCTGTTTAAGGCTTTCGGCGATGTTGACGCATTTCCTATGTGCATTAAGAGCAAGGACGTTGACGACATCGTTAAGACCGTTCAGCTTATCTCCGGCAGCTTCGGCGGCGTAAACCTTGAGGATATCTCCGCTCCCCGTTGCTTCGAGATAGAGAAGAAGCTTAAAGAGGTATGTGACATTCCGATCTTCCACGATGACCAGCACGGTACCGCTATCGTTACCCTTGCAGGTCTTACCAACGCTCTCAAGGTTGTTGGTAAGAAGAAGGAGGACGTTAAGATAGTTATCAACGGCGCAGGCGCTGCCGCTATCTCTATCTGCCGCCTCATCCTCTCCGCAGGCTGTAAGAACGTTACCCTCTGTGATAGAAACGGCGCTATCTACGCAGGCAGAGAGAAGGGTATGAACCCCATTAAGGAGGAGATGGCTCTCGTTACCAACCTTGATAAGAAGGCCGGCACCCTTGCTGATATGCTTGTTGGCGCTGACGTATTTATAGGCGTTTCCGCTCCTAACATGGTTACTACCGATATGGTTAAGACCATGGCTAAGGACGCTATCGTATTCGCTTGCGCTAACCCCACTCCCGAGATACTTCCCGACGATGCTAAGGCAGGCGGCGCAGCAGTTATCGCAACGGGTAGAAGTGACTTCCCCAACCAGATCAACAACGTTCTCGCATTCCCCGGTATCTTCCGTGGTGCTTTCGATGTGAGAGCCTCCGATATAAACGAGGAGATGAAGCTTGCTGCTGCTGAGGCTATCGCAAGCCTTGTCAGCGATGAGGAGCTTAACCCCGAGTACATTATGCCCGCCGCTTTCGATGAGAGAGTAGGTAAGTCCGTTGCAGAGGCTGTTGCAAATGCAGCACGTGCTACCGGCGTTGCAAGAATCTAAGCTATGGCAAGCTTTAGTTTACCTTATTTTAAAGAGCATTTAGAGCTTAATGTCCCCGATGAGAGGCTGGCAGGCGTGCTTGTCAGCCGCTCCGAGGACTATGCTCCCGCAGCAGGACAGACTGCGTTGGTAGAGCAGGCGTTGGCTAACCCTATTGCCTCCTCCCGCCTTTCCGAGCTTGCTGTTGGGAAAAAGCATATAGTTATCATCTCCAGTGACCACACCCGTCCCGTGCCCAGCGCAGTGACTATGCCCGTCCTGCTTAAGGAGATTCGCAGTACCAATGCAGACTGCCGTATCACTATTCTTGTAGCAACGGGTATGCACCGTCCCACCACCCATGACGAGCTGGTGGCAAAGTACGGCGCAGACATCGTGGCAAACGAGGAGATAGTTGTGCACGACGCATATAAGGACGAGGATATGGCGTTTAAGGGCATCCTACCTTCAGGCGGTGAGCTTTGGATAAACAAGCTCGCTGACGAGGCTGACCTGCTTATATCCGAGGGCTTTATAGAGCCACATTTCTTTGCAGGCTTCTCGGGCGGTAGAAAGTCAGTTCTCCCCGGCATCGCCTCTAAGAAAACGGTGCTTTGGAACCATAATGCGCTGTTCCTTGCAAATAAGCATGCCCGTGCAGGCAGTCTTGACGAGAACCCTGTGCACAAGGATATGCTCTTTGCCGCACAGAGCGCAGGACTTAAGTTCATTCTCAATGTTGTCATCAATAGCGAGAAAGAGGTTATTGCCGCTTTTGCAGGCGACCTGTGCGAGGCCCACGCCAAGGGCTGTGATTTCGTCAAGTCCTTAGCGCAGGTGGATGCGGTACCTGCTGATATTGTTGTTACCACCAACGGTGGTTACCCTCTTGATCAGAACATATATCAGACCGTAAAGGGTATGACCGCAGGTGAGGCTTGTGTAAAAGAGGGCGGCGTTGTTATTATCGCATCCTCTTGTATGGACGGTCACGGCGGCGAGTTCTTCTATAAGCTGTTGGCTGATAAGCCATCTGCTAAGGCGGCTTATGACAGTATCAACGGCGTGCATCCCTCTGAGACCGAGTTTGACCAGTGGGAGGCGCAGATACTTGCCCGTATCCTTTGCAAGTGTACCGTTATCATCGTCAGCAAGCATTGCGACCCTGATATGATAAAGGCAATGCACATCGGTCACGCCTTCACGTTGGAGGAGGCTATGACTAAGGCTGAGGCGATAGTTGGCGCAGACAGTAAGATAACCGTTATCCCCGACGGTATCGCAGTTATTGTAAAGTAATATGCCAATGCCCACGGGTACGTTAGCACCCGTGGGCATTTTCATCCAAGTGAAAGGGAAAAGATATGATAAAAAAGCTGATTATAATTTTTCTGTGCCTGATGCTTGTAGGCGTGGCTGCTGTATTCGGCATCAACGCCCGTGTAAAAAGCGTGGGCAGGTCAAGGCTTATCAGTCCCGAAAAAGCCGCAAGCCTTGACAGCGTTGACTGTATTCTTGTTCTCGGTTGTAAGGTGAATGGCGACACTCCCAGCGATATGCTCCATGACAGACTGCTGTGCGGCGTGTCCCTCTACCAAAACGGTGCCGCCCCCAAACTGCTTATGAGCGGCGACCACGGTACCGTCAGCTATGATGAGGTAAACGCTATGAAACAGTTTGCCATAGACCGTGGCGTGCCCTCGGAGGACGTGTTCATGGATCACGCAGGCTTTTCTACCTATGAAAGCGTGTACAGAGCAAAGGAGATATTCGGTGCAAAAAGAATAATCATAGTAACTCAGGAGTATCATCTGTACCGTGCCCTTTACGTAGCCAAGCAGTTAGGACTTGATGCATATGGTGTTCATTCGGATTACAACGCTTACACCAAGCAAAGCTACCGTGAGGTAAGGGAAATACTTGCACGCAATAAGGATTTTTTTACCTCTCTGTTCAAGGTAAAGCCTACCTATCTCGGTGATGCCATCCCCGTAAGCGGCAACGGTGACGTAACCAACGATAAAACCTGAAAATACAATCACGTCTTTGGGTAGCCTTTATCAAGAAAAATGTGCCGATAATTTGTCGTTTAAACAACAAATTACGATGCTCTTGAGCAAAAAGCACAAAAAATTATCTTGACAAGCTGAATGATTAGGGATATAATTACAGTGATATGGTGCTTTTTTAAAAAGCTTGCTGTAGATTATTATCTATAAGGAGATGTTTGGGTTGAAGAGAAGATTGTCGTTGCTTTTGTGCCTTTTGATGGTGCTCTCCCTTGTTTCCGGTGCTTACAGTACCTCTCTGTTTATGGTAGATGCCGCAAAGAAAGGGGACGTGGATGCTAACGGTGATATTACCGCTACGGACTACCTTTTGATGAAAGCCGATATTAAAAGGCAAAGAACATACACTGCCGACGAGCTTAAGGCTTGCGATATAAATAATGACGGCGTTGTGACCACCGCAGACCTGATTTTGATAGGTAGCTGTGTAGCAGGCGGCGTTATCCTTGAGTGCGAGCACAGCTTTGGTGCTTGGGTAGCCACAGGGGATTACAACTGTGAGGGCTTTATGATAACCGAGCGTGCTTGCGACCTTTGCGGTGTTACCGAGACGTCTACGGATACCTCTGATTCCAAGCTCCGCTCTATAGATGGCAAAAACGTTATGTTTATCGGTAACTCCTTCGTTTACTACGGCTACTGCGTAAACAAGGGCAGCCAGACCAAAACCGATAAGGGCTATTTCAAGCAGCTCTGTACCGCAAACGGCGACAGTGTTAACGTGTATGACTACGTTTGGGGCGGCAGAAACCTTGATTATATCTACTCGAACTATCTCGTTGACTGCACCTCCGACTTCCTCAGCACTATAGACTATGTATTCATCTCTGAGGCGGGCGAGAATAACTCGGGTCTCGTTTCCGACGTACAGAAGATAATCAATCTTTATCCCTCCTCAAAGACTAAGTTCTTCTACCTTTGCCATTCCTACACCTATCAGGCAGGGCACAGCAATATTAAGAACGCCTTTTCAACCCTCCAGAGCAAGGGGATAGAGGTAGTTAACTGGGGTCAGCTCGTATATAACGTATGGAAGGGCACCGAAACTGTTCCCGGCGGCGTTATGACCTATAATAAGGACTCCTTTATAGTTAACAAAAATGATACCTATCACCAGAATATGCTTTCAGGTTATATCACTGCTCAGATGTGCTACTCCGCACTCACAGGCAAGAGTGCTGTAGGTCAGCCCTACGCATTCGTAACCGACTCTTCCATCAATTCCAACTATGATACGGCTGCGTATATTTCCAGCTACTATAATTCAGGCACCACCAATTTTGACGATATACTTGCCTCCGTTCCCGATATGCTCGGCTTCCAGGTGCTTATCGACAAATATCTCAAAAAGTATAACCACACTGTCTTCTCGGGCGGCAAGCATATCTGCACCGCTGATGAGAGCACGGCCTATGACTACTCTCTTGCTTCTGCAGGGCTTAGCGCAGGCATCTGTAGCTTCTGCGGCGAAACTATACTGTCCGAGGGCGGCGATAAGGGCACTAACCTTATGTATATAAGTCCCGAGACTATAGCTGCAGCAGGCTGTGCCACCGTTAAGGACTATATGCTTGCAGGTCACGGCAATGTATTCTATCAGACCACCGTAGGCTGGGGCAGGTCGGGCTACTCCTCCATCAACGGTATGGCGGCGTCGTGCGACGGCGTCCGTTCAAGTAATGGCCTTACCGACGGTACCGAGACCCATTGGAGGGTAAAGAGCCTTACGGGTGCGTTTAACGCCAACGGCGGCACTCCTGCCACTGGCGAGACCTCCTATATATCACTGATAGGCTATGATATGACAAACGCTGTTACAGCCAAGGGTGTCGGCATCTTCTTCAACAGAGTTAACCCGCCCAAGTCCTTCGACCTGCTCGGCGGCGTTACCGGTGCAGACGGTACCATCACGTGGACAGTTCTTGCATCCTTCGACTCAGCTTCTCAAAGCTATATGAAGTATGACGATACTACCGTAGCCTTCTTTGCAGATTTCGATGCCGCAACCTTCGATTGCGTTCAGCTTGGCCTCAAGTCTATTGATAAAGTAAACTTCTTTACGTCCGAGCTTGAGCTTTACAAGTAAAGTAACAGAACAAATAACACAAAAAAGAATGCAGGCGTGATTGCCTGCATTCTTTTGTCTAAGCTGTTAAAAACGTCTATTGCCTGCGCTTTAGAAAAGTGTCTTTGTAAAATCGCTAAGAGACTTGAGCTTTGCGTCCACGTCTGCCTCAGTCTCGCCCTTGGCAAGGATATAAACCTTGATCTTAGGCTCGGTGCCCGAAGGACGGATGATGTAGCTCGAACCGTCGGAAAGCTCATAGAACAGCATATCGGAGGAGGGGAGTCCTGTATCGCTAACGCTGCCGTCAGCAAGTGTGACCACCTTACCGCTCTTATAGTCACGGGCACGAACAACCTTGAAGCCGCCAATCTCAGAAAGGCCAACCTCACGTAGAGAAGCCATCTTCTCCTTCATAGTCTTCATAGGGTCAATGCCTGAAACCACGTTGCTTATGCCGGCTTCCTTATAATAGCCGTACTTTTCATAAACCTCTGCCATTGCAGAGTACAGGGTCTGCCCCTGCTTTTTATAGTAAGCCGCCATCTCGGCAATAAGCAAAGAAGCCGCAACAGCATCCTTGTCTCTTGCATAGGTGCCGGGCAGGTAGCCGTAGCTCTCCTCATAACCAAAGAGGAACCCGTAGCTGCCGTCCTTTTCAAACTGCTTTATCTTTTCGCCTATATACTTAAAGCCCGTAAGCACATTCATCATCGTAACGCCGTTAGCGGTACAAACAGCCTCACCCAGCTCGCTGGAAACAACGCTCTTGATAATGCAGGGGTTGTCAGGCATAGTACCCTTTTCACGTCTGCCACGGATGATGTATTCAATAAGCAAAGCGCCGACCTGATTGCCGCTAAAGGGGACAAAGTTGCCTTCGGGGTCCTTTACTACTATACCCACACGGTCGCTGTCAGGGTCGGTTGCAAGAATAAGGTCACAATCAATGCCCTCCGCCTTAGCCATCTCCATGCCGTCAACAAAGCAAGCCTTGCTCTCGGGGTTGGGAGACTTGACGGTGGGGAAGCGACCGTCAGGCACAGCCTGAGATGCAACCATCCTCAGATTAGTCACGCCTGAGCGCTTCAGCACCTCGGGAACCAATCTGTAACCAGCGCCGTGAAGCGGCGTGTAGATAATGTTAAGGCTGTCGCCGTATTCCTCAAGTGCGTCAGGGCAGACACGGCAAGCCAATACAGACGCCATATAGGCCTCGTCCACTTCTTCACCAATAACGGTGATAAGCCCTTTTGCAACGCCCTCGTCAAAGGGCAGTCTCTTTACGTCCTCGAATATATCCAGCGCCGCTACAGTCTCAGATACTACAGCCGCATGGTCGGGGGGGAGCTGTGCGCCATCCTCCCAATATGCCTTGTAGCCGTTGTATTCCATAGCGTTGTGTGATGCGGTTATATTGATACCTGCTATGCAGTTAAGATGCAGTATGGCAAAAGAAAGCTCAGGTGTAGGACGCAGACTCTCGAAATAGTAAACCTTGATACCGCTAGCCGCAAGCACCTCGGCAGAAACCTTGGCAAATTCTATAGAGTTAATGCGTGAATCGTAAGCAATGGCAACACCACGCTCAGCGCCGCCGTTGTCAAGAACGAGCTTTGCCAGACCTGCGGTATTGTGAGCAACGGTGTAAATATTCATTCTGCCCGTACCTGCGGTCATAATGCTCCTCAGACCCGCAGTGCCAAATTCAAGGGGCACACCGAACCTTGCCGTTATCTCCTCTGTGTTTCCGGCGATAGATCGAAGCTCTTCCTTAGTAGCCTCGTCAACAACAGGGGAGTTCAGCCATTTATTATACATATCCATCATAAGAAACAAACCGATCCTTCCTTATTATATTACATACATTATACCACAAAGGCACGTAAAAGCAATACGAAAGCCAATATTTCTGCTAAAATTCACAAAAGATAATGAAAACAATGCCCAAAATTCGAGAAAACCACGTGATTTGTAGAAATAAATGCGAAAAAGGCCTATGTTCACAGAATGTTTACAATTAAAATCTACGTTTTATACAATTTTTTGGTCCAAACCTATTGCAATTTGCCCAAAGATAGTGTAGAATAGTGAGGCTTGAGTGCGATGAAGCGGGAAGTTGCTGCCGCCATGCAGGTAATTTCCGTGGAGTATGTCCGTCAATCGGGCGATAGGGAAAGCGCTTTTTTAAGGGTGTTGTTTGAAACGCCCGAGAACGTGTCAAGACCCTGCCACCAAGAAACAATTTACAATATTATTTTAGGAGGCACAAAACATGGCAAACAAGGAAAAGATCAGAATCCGTCTTAAGTCTTATGACCACACCCTCATCGACAAGTGTGCAGAGAAGATAGTTGAGACCGCTAAGAGAAACGGCGCTTCCGTTTCCGGCCCCATTCCTCTCCCCACCGATAAGGAGATCGTGACTATCCTTCGTGCTGTTCACAAGTATAAGGACAGCCGTGAGCAGTTTGAGAGAAGAACTCACAAGCGTCTTATCGACATCATCAAGCCCTCTCAGAAGGCTGTTGAGGCTCTCATGAATATCGAGATGCCCGCAGGTGTTGACATAGAGATCAAGCTCTAAGACTTAAGCAAGGCGCCTCAGGGCGCACCAAATTTATGACAATTACGCCAATCGGCGTAAAATAACGGTCATGTTGCCGCCCACGGGGCGGTAACCAATAACCGTAAGGAGGAAAATTTAATGAAAAAAGGCATCATCGGCAAAAAGATAGGCATGACGCAGATCTTTGATGAAAAGGGCAACGTAATACCCGTAACGGTAGTCGCTGCCGGACCGTGTGTGGTTGTACAGAAGAAAACTGTAGCCAAGGACGGTTATGAAGCAGTTCAGCTTGGTTTCTCTGAAATAGAGGACAGAAAGCTGAGCAAACCCGCAAAGGGCCACTTTAAGAAGGCTGGCGTTCCTTTCAAGAGATATCTGAAGGAATTCAGACTTGAGGATTGCAGCGCACTCAATGTTGGTGACGTAGTTAAGGCTGACACCTTCGAGGTTGGCGAGAGAGTTGACGTTACCGGCATGACCAAGGGTCGTGGTTTTTCCGGCGTCATCAAGAGATGGGGCTGCCACAGACTCAGAATGTCCCACGGTACAGGTCCTGTACACCGTCAGGTAGGTTCCATGGGCGCAAACAGTGATCCTTCCAGGGTTATGAAGAACAAGAAGATGGCAGGTCAGTACGGTAACGAAAAGGTTACCACCCTTAATCTTGACGTTGTTAAGATCGATAAGGAAAACAACCTGTTGGCAATCAAGGGTGCCGTTCCCGGTTCCCGTGGCGGTATAGTTTATATCCGCAATACAGTAAAATAAGGAGGAAAAGACATGCCTAACATTAACGTTCTTAATATGCAAGGCGGCAACTGCGGTACTATGGAGCTTTCCGAGACCGTATTTGGTGCAGAGGTCAATGTCCCCGTGCTCCACTCTGTAGTAAGAGCATACCTCCTCAATCAGAGACAGGGCACACAGTCCACATTGACAAGAAGTGAAGTTTCCGGCGGCGGTAGAAAGCCTTGGAGACAGAAGGGCACCGGCAGAGCAAGACAGGGTAGCACCCGTTCTCCTCAGTGGACCCACGGCGGTATCGCACTTGGTCCTAAGCCCAGACTTTACAAGATAAGCATAAACAAAAAGGTTAAGAAGATCGCTATCAGAAGCGCACTTTCCGCAAAGGTTTCCGCAGGTGAACTGATTGTCATCGACAATATCGCACTTGACGAGTACAAGACCAAGAAGGTTTGTGAGTTCCTTAAAGCGGTTGACGCAGAGGGTAAGGCTCTTATCGTTACCCCCACCGCAGATGCAAAGGTTTACCGTTCTGCGGGTAATATCCCCGGCGTAAAGGCAAGCCCCGTAAACGCAATCAACGTTTACGATATACTTAACTGTGACAAGCTCGTCATAGCTAAGGACGCCGTTGCCAGGTTAGAGGAGGTTTATGCCTAATGAAAACTTGCTACGACATCATAATAAAGCCCGTTATTACTGAGGCTTCCACGGCTGATATGCAGGACAAGAAGTACACCTTCAAGGTTGCTGTTGACGCCAACAAGAAAGAGATAAAGGCTGCTGTTGAAGAGATCTTCGGCGTTACCGTTGAAAAGGTTACCACCATCAACGTTAAGGCTAAGGCTAAGAGACTTGGCTACCACTACGGTAAGACCGCAGCTTGGAAAAAGGCTTTTGTAAAGCTTACCGCTGATTCAAAGACCATAGAGTTCTTTGACAGCTTGATGTAATCGAAAGGAGTTATAAAGAATGGCTACAAAGACATATAAACCTACAACTCCCTCGAGAAGACACATGTCTACCCCTTCTTTTGAGGAGATCACCAAGAAGACTCCCGAGAAGAGCCTTGTTACCGTCCTTAAGAAGCATGCAGGCCGTAACAACACCGGTAGAATCACCGTTCGTCATCAGGGCGGCGGCAATAAGAAGAAGTACAGAATTATCGACTTCAAGCGTCAGAGTGATCTGGCTAACACCGTTACCGCAATCGAGTACGATCCTAACCGCACGGCTTACATCGCACTCCTGTCTGACACCAACGGCAAGAAGAGCTACATCATAGCTCCTAACGGCGTTAAGGTTGGCGACGTTCTTTACAGCGGCGCCGGCGCAGACATCAAGCCCGGTAACACTCTTCCTATATCCTCCATCCCCGTTGGTACCTTCATCCATAACATCGAGCTTTATCCCGGCAGAGGCGCTCAGCTTGTAAGGAGTGCCGGTAGCGCAGCTCAGCTTATGGCTAAGGAAAACGGTATGGCACAGGTAAGACTTCCCTCCGGCGAGGTTAGATTCGTTCGCTTGAACTGTGTTGCAACTATCGGTCAGGTAGGCAACCTTGAGCACGAAAACGTTAAGCTCGGTAAGGCTGGTAAGACCCGTCATCTCGGCATCAGACCTACCGTAAGAGGCTCTGTTATGAACCCCTGCGATCACCCCCACGGCGGTGGTGAAGGCCGTTCTCCCATTGGTAGACCTTCTCCCGTTACTCCTTGGGGTAAGCCCACTCTTGGTTATAAGACCAGGAAGAAGAAGGCTCGCACCAATAAGTTCATAGTCAAGCGCAGAAATGACAGATAAGGAGGAACGATTATGAGCAGAAGTCTTAAAAAGGGCCCGTTTGTAGAAGCTAAGCTCTACAGCCGTGTTTGTGACATGAATCAGAAGGGCGAAAAGCGTGTTTTAAAGACATGGTCCCGTTCTTCTACAATATTCCCCGAGTTTGTCGGCCACACTATCGCAGTGTATAACGGCAAGACCCATGTTCCTGTATACGTAGTAGAGGACATGGTAGGCCACAAGCTGGGTGAGTTTGCACCCACCCGTACCTTCAGAGGTCACGCTGGTTCTAAGACCTCTAATAACGGCAAATAAGGGAAGGAGATACGAAAATGGAACAAAGAGTAGCAAAAGCATATCTCAGACAGTTGCGTATGTCTCCCCGTAAGGTGCAGATAGTACTTGACCTGATAAGAAATAAAGACGCAGCCAAGGCAATGGCAATTCTCAAGACTACCAATAAGATCGCTTGCGAGCCTATCGGCAAACTTCTTAAGTCTGCTATAGCAAACGCAGAGAACAACCACGGTATGGACGTTGAGAAACTTTACGTAGCACAGTGTTTTGTAACCCCCGGTATGCTCAAGGGTATGAAGAGAGTAATGCCCAGAGCAAGGGGCGGTGCAGCAAGAATAATCAAGCGCACCTCTCACATCACTATCGTGCTTAAGGAAAAAGAGTAGGAGGCAGCAGAGTATGGGACAGAAAGTAAATCCTCACGGTCTTCGTGTAGGTGTTATTAAAGACTGGGACTCCCGTTGGTTCGTAAAGGACGAGGAGCTTGGCGATACTATCGTTGCCGATTATAAGCTCAGAACCTGGCTTAAGGAAAAGATTAAGCAGGCAGGCGTTCCCAAGATCGAGATCGAGCGTTCCGGCAGCAGACTTCGTGTTATCATCTACTGTGCAAAGCCCGGTATCATCATCGGTAAGGGCGGCGCAGAGCTTGAGAAGCTCAAGGCTGAGATAAAGAACTTCACCGGCAACACTCAGGTTGCTATCAGCGTTATTGAGGTTAAGATGGTTGACACCAACGCACAGCTCGTTGCAGAAAACATCGCAACCCAGCTTGAGAAGAGAATATCCTTCCGCCGTGCTATGAAGCAGAGCATAGGCAAAGCTATGAAGGCAGGCGCTAAGGGTATCAAGATAATGGTTAGCGGCCGTCTTGGCGGTGCTGAGATCGCAAGAAGCGAGCAGTACCATGAGGGCACCATCCCTCTTCAGACTTTGAGAGCGGACATCGACTATGGCTTCTATGAAGCAAACACCACCTTCGGTAAGATCGGCGTTAAGACTTGGATCTACAAGGGTGAGGTTCTTCCTGAAGTTAAGCGTGCACCCTCGGAAGGAGGCAAATAATATGTTAATGCCTAAGAGAGTTAAATTCAGAAGAGTTCAGAGGGGCAGACTTACCGGTAAGGCTATGAGAGGTAATAAGATCTCCAATGGCGAATACGGTCTTATTGCAACTGAACCCGCTTGGATCACCAGCAACCAGATAGAGGCTGCCCGTGTAGCTATGACTCGTTACATCAAAAGAGGCGGTCGTGTTTGGATAAAGATATTCCCTGACAAGCCCATCACCGAGAAGCCTGCTGAAACCCGAATGGGTTCCGGTAAGGGCTCTCCCGAGTACTGGGTAGCAGTAGTTAAGCCCGGTAGAGTGCTGTTCGAGATGGACGGTGTTTCTCCCGAGATCGCACGTGAAGCTATGCGTCTTGCATCCCACAAACTTCCTATTAAGTGTAAGTTTGCTTGCAAGAAAGACCTTGAAGCGTAAGGAGGATAAACAAACATGAAAGCAAATGAACTCAGAGAAATGTCTGCCTCCGAGCTTGAGAAGGAGCTGCGCGAGCAGAAGGAAGCTTATTTCAAGCTTCGTTTCCAGCATTCCATTAACCAGCTCGAAAACCCCATGAAGATAGTAGAGACCAAAAAGACTATTGCTCGTATCATGACCATCCTTCGTGAGAAGGAACTGGCTGACAGAGCTTAATCGGGAGGTTATGAGTTATGGAAAGAACACTTAGAAAAACCAGAGTAGGCAAAGTAGTATCCGATAAGATGGATAAGACTGTTGTTATATCTATAGTTGACAACGTAAAGCATCCGCTTTACAACAAGATCGTTAAGCGTACCGTTAGATTCAAGGCACACGATGAAAACAATGAATGTGGCATCGGCGACACCGTAGAGATTATGGAGACTCGCCCTCTGTCCAAGGACAAGTATTTCAGAGTTGTCAGAATCATCGAGAAGGCCAAGTAAGCCGCACATTGAAAGGAGGACACATATATGGTACAGCAACAATCATATCTGAAGGTTGCCGATAATACCGGCGCCAAGGAAATAATGTGCATCCGAGTTCTGGGCGGCACAGGCAGACGCTATGCCGGTGTTGGCGACGTTATCGTAGCTTCCGTTAAGAAGGCAGCTCCCGGTGGCGTAGTTAAGAAGGGCGAAGTTGTCAGAGCCGTAGTGGTCAGAACAGTTAAGGGTGTACGCCGTGCAGACGGTTCCTACGTAAAATTCGACGACAATGCTGCCGTTATAATTAAAGAAGACAAGAACCCCAAGGGTACTCGTATTTTTGGGCCCGTTGCAAGAGAGCTTCGTGAAAAGGATTATATGAAGATACTCTCCTTGGCACCGGAAGTTGTTTAAGGAGGTAGCGTTAAAATGAGTAAGATGCATATCAAGAAGGACGATAGAGTTATCGTAATCTCCGGTAAGTATGCTAATATGAAAGAGCCCTCTATAGGTAAGGTAATTGCCGTTTCCCCTAAGGAAGGCAAGGTTATCGTTGAAGGCGTTCATATGGTATCCAAGCATGTTAAGCCCAGAAGACAGGGTGAGGCAGGCGGTATCATCAAGACCGAAGGCGCAATCTACGCTTGTAAGGTTATGCTTTACTGTGACAAGTGCAAGGCTGGTCGCAGAGTACGTCACCAGATTAACGAAAACGGCGAGCGTGTTCGTGTTTGCGTTAAGTGCGGCGAGAACTTATAATTAAGAAGGAGGAAACTTAAATGTCAAGACTTTGTGATTTTTATAAAAGCGACGTCGCTCCTGCTTTAATGAATAAGTTCAACTACTCCTCTCCCATGCAGATTCCCAAGCTTGCTAAGGTAGTAGTAAACGTTGGCGACGGCGAATGCAAGGATAACCCCAAGATTCTTGAAGCTATCCTTTCCGATCTTCAGACAATTACCGGTCAGAAGGCAGTTGCCACTACCGCTAAGAAGTCTGTTGCAAACTTCAAGCTTCGTGCTGGTGTTAAGATCGGCGCAAAGGTTACTCTTCGTGGCGAAATGATGTACGAGTTTGTTGATAAGTTCTTCAACCTCGCACTTCCCCGTGTAAGAGACTTTAAGGGTATCAACCCCAACAGCTTTGACGGCAGAGGTAACTACTCCTGCGGCGTTAAAGAACAGCTTATATTCCCTGAGATCGAGTACGACAAGATCGACAAGATCAGAGGTATGGATATAATCATCGTAACTACGGCTAACACCGACGAAGAGGCCAGAGAGCTCCTGACTCTCCTCGGCGCTCCGTTTGCAAAGTAAGGAGGGTAAAAAGTAATGGCAAAGACAGCAATGAAATTAAAGCAGCAGAGAGAGCCTAAGTTTTCTACCCGCTCTTACAACAGATGTAAGATCTGTGGCCGTCCCCACGCATATCTCCGTAAGTACGGTATCTGCCGTATTTGCTTCCGCAATCTGGCTTACAGCGGTCAGATCCCCGGCGTTAAGAAAGCAAGCTGGTAAAATAAGGTAGGAGGTAATATTAAATGCAAATCACAGACGTTGTGGCAGATATGCTCACAAGAATCAGAAACGCTAACAGCGAAAGACACGAAACCGTTGATATTCCTGCCTCTAACCTGAAGAAGGCTATAGCTCAGATACTTCTTGACGAGGGCTTTATTAAGGATTACAAGGTGACCGACGATAACAAGCAGGGCACCATCACGGTTACTCTTAAGTACGGCGAAGGCAAGACTCGCATCATTGAGGGTCTTCGCAGGGTTTCTAAGCCCGGTCTTAAGATCTACGCAGCTTGCAAGGATATCCCCAAGGTCAGAAACGGTCTCGGCATTGCCATCCTTTCTACCAGCAAGGGTATTATGACTGACAAGCAGGCAAGAAAAGAAAACATCGGCGGCGAAGTTCTCGCCTTCGTATGGTAAGGAGGATAATGATATGTCTAGAATAGGTAAGAAGCCCATTATCGTTCCTGCTGATGTTACCGTTAGCTTCGAGGAAGGTAACGTAATGAATGTTAAGGGCCCCAAGGGTGAGCTTTCTCAGAAGTTCCCCGCAGCTATGGCCCTCAAGCTTGACGCAGGCGTTCTCACCGTAGAGCGTCCTTCCGACAGCAAAGAGCACAAGGCACTTCACGGTCTCAGCCGTTCTCTCGCTTCCAATATGGTAGTTGGTTGTCACGAGGGCTTCAAGAAGGTTCTTGAGATCAACGGCGTAGGCTATAAGGCAGCTATGGAGGGCGGCAAGCTCGTCCTCAATGTTGGCTATTCACATCCCGTGGACTTCGAGGTACCCGCCGGTATTACTATCGAGGTTCCCAACCCCAACCAGATTATCGTATCCGGCGCTGACAAGCAGGTTGTTGGTCAGCTCGCATCCGAAATCAGGGGCAAGCGCCCGCCTGAACCCTATCTCGGCAAGGGTATTAAGTACTCTGATGAGAAGATTAGGCGTAAGGCCGGTAAAGCCGGTAAGTAAGAAAGGAGTGAATAGATAATGATATCCCATCCCGACAAGAATAAAAAGCGTCTCCGCAGACATAAGAGAGTCAGAGGGAAGATATCCGGTACCGCATCCGTTCCTCGTTTGTGTGTATACCGCTCCCTCAGCAACATCAGTGCTCAGATCATCGACGATGACGCAGGCAGGACCCTTGTAGCAGCCGCTTCCAACGAGAAGGGCTTTACCGCTAACGGCGGTAACAAGGAAGGTGCTAAGGAAGTCGGACTCCTTATAGGCAAAAGAGCTCTTGAAAAGGGCATCGAGAACGTAGTTTTCGACAGAGGCGGCTATCTGTATCACGGACGTATACAGGAGCTTGCTGATGGCGCTCGTGAAGCCGGCTTGAAGTTTTAAGGGAGGACAGTACGAATGGCACAGAAAGTTGATTACACCCAGCTGGGTGAACTTAAGGAAACTCTTATTAACACCAAGAGCGTTTCCAAAACCGTAAAAGGCGGCCGTATCAGAAGATTCTCTGCACTCGTAGTTGTAGGCGACGGCAACGGTCACGTTGGCGTAGGCAGTGGCAAGAGCGCAGAAGTTCCGGACGCTATCAGAAAGGCTATCGAGGCTGCAAAGCGTAATATGGTTAAGGTTTCCCTCCGTGGCACTTCAATACCTCACGAGATCATCGGCGAGTATTGTGCAGGCAGAGTACTTCTCAAGCCCGCAGCCCCCGGTACCGGTATCATAGCAGGCGGCACAATGCGTGCTGTTCTTGACGCAGCAGGTATCAGAGATATCCGTGCTAAATCGCTCCGTTCCAACAATCCTTGCAACGTTTCTAAGGCTACCTTCGAAGCGCTCAAGGCTTTGACCACCGTTGACGAGGTTGCTCTCAAGCGTGGTAAGAGCGCCAGCGAAATAATGGGTTAAGGGGGATAAAGCAATGGCAAAGGTTAGAATTACTTTGAAAAAGAGTCTGATTGGCCGTAAGGAAAACCAGATACTCACTTGCAAGTCTCTCCAGTTGACGAAGATCGGCGACAGCAAGGTTGTTGAAAACAACGCAGCTATCGAAGGCAAGATCAACGTTATATCCCATCTCGTAAGCGTTGAAAACGCTGACTAATTGTAAAAGGAGGAAAAGTTATGAAGCTTCACGAGCTTTCTCCGGCACAGGGTTCCGCAAAGGCACGCTACAGAAAGGGCAGAGGTCCCGGTAGCGGCAACGGTAAAACTGCGGGCCGTGGCCATAAGGGTCAAAACGCTCGTTCCGGCGGCGGTGTACGTCCCGGTTTCGAGGGCGGTCAGCTTCCTATCTATAGAAGACTTCCTAAGAGAGGTTTTAACAACCATTTCGCTAAGGAATACGCTATAATCAACGTAGGCAGACTGAACGAGTTTGACGAAGGCAGCGTTATTAACGTACAGACCCTGCTTGAGTGCGGTATGATTAACAAGGCTCTCGACGGTCTTAAGGTTCTCGGCAACGGCGAACTTACCAAGAAGCTCACCGTAGAGGCATCCGTCTTCTCCGCTACCGCAAAAGAAAAAATCGAAGCAGCAGGCGGGAAGGCGCAGGTGATATAAATGTTTCAAACACTGAAAAATGCTTGGCACATTTCTGACACCAGACGTAAGATAATATTCACGATATTTATAGTTCTGCTGTACCGCATAGGCTGTGCGATTCCCGTACCCTATGTAGACAGCGCAAAATGGGCTGAGACCTTCAGCGGTGCAGGCGACACCATTTTCGGTTACCTGAACATTCTGTCCGGCTCCAGCTTTTCTCAGGGTACTATGTTTGCTCTGTCCATCACCCCTTACATTACTGCTTCTATAGTAATGCAGCTGCTCACTATAGCGATCCCTCCTCTCGAGAGACTTGCAAAGCAGCCGGATGGTCAGAAGAAGATCACCGAGATCACCAGATACGTAACTGTAATTCTTGCGATAATCACCGCATTCGGTTATTACCTCACAATGAAGAACAGTAATGCTCTTGAAAACAACTCTGTTTTCGCAGGCTTCGTTGTCGTTTCAGCATACGTTGCAGGTGCTTCCATCATTATGTGGCTCGGCGAGAAGATCAATGACGGCGGTATCGGCAACGGTATCTCTATCATCCTGTTCTTCAACATCATATCCCGTGGCGGTGCTCTCCTGAACACTGCTATCACCATTTTCGGCACCAACCTCGGTTGGCTTTGGGTTCTTATCGGTGCAGTTATAATGCTCGCTATAATCACTTTCGTTGTTTGGATGACCAACGCTGAAAGAAGACTTCCTGTTCAGTATGCAAAGCGTACTGTTGGCAGAAAGATGTATGGCGGTATGAACACTCATCTCCCCATTAAGCTGAACATGAGCGGCGTTATGCCCATCATTTTTGCACAGTCCATCGTATCTCTGCCTGCAACACTGGCACTGATCTTTGGTTGGGACACCTCCAAGGGCGTTCTTAGCTGGTTCTCTATGACCGGCCCTGTTGGTATCGCTCTTAACTTCCTTCTTATAATCGGTTTTGCATACTTCTATCTCACCATAAGCTTTAACTCTGTAGAAGTTGCTAACAACCTCAAGAAGAACGGTGGTACCATCCTCGGTTACCGTCCCGGTGCTCCTACGGCAGCATACATCCAGAAGGTTCTTAACAGAATTACCCTTATCGGTGCTCTGTTCCTCGGCGTTCTGGCAGTATTTCCTCAGCTCATCGCCCTTCTGTTCCCCTCTACGAACCTGGGCTATCTGGTATTCGGCGGCTCCTCCCTTATCATTATCGTAGGCGTTGTTCTCGAAACCATCAAAGAGCTTGAGAGCGAAGTGACTATGCGTCACTATAAGGGTTTCCTTGAATAAGAGGCAATAGATATGAATATAATTCTGTTTGGCCCTCCCGGTGCGGGTAAAGGCACCCAGGCTGATATTATCAGCAGAGATTTAAGCATCCCCACCATATCCACAGGTGCTATCATCCGTGGTGCGGTTAAGGAAGGTACCCCTATGGGTCTTTCCGCTAAGAAATATATGGACGCAGGCGCGCTTGTTCCTGATGAAGTTGTAATCGGCATCATCAAGGAGCGCCTCGCTAAGGACGACTGCAAGGGCGGCTTCATACTTGACGGTTTCCCTCGCACCGTTCCTCAGGCAGAGGCTCTTGACGCTATGGGCGTTAAGATAGACGTTGTCCTCTCCCTCGAAGTTTCTGACGAAGCAATCGTTGACAGAATGGGCGGCAGACGTGTATGTAAAGTATGCGGCGCAACCTTCCATACCATCTACAATCCTTCCGCCAAGGGCGAGAAGTGCGATGTATGTGATGCAGACCTCCTCATTCGTGACGACGATAAGCCCGAGGTTGTATTGAACCGTTTGGCTACTTATCATAAAGAGACCGAACCCTTGAAGGACTACTACGGCAATAAGGGCATCCTTAAAGCAGTAGACGGTTGCGGCAAGGTAGAAGAGATAACGGCTCTTATGAAAGCAGCACTCGGCATATAATGATTATACTTAAGAACAAAGCCGAACTCATGCTTATGCGTGATTCAGGTAAGATCGCAGCGTTAGCCAGAGCGACGGGCGGTGAGATGGCAAAGGCAGGTGTTACCACCGCCGCCATCGACGCTAAGATAAGACAGGTAATACGGTCTCACGGCGCTACCCCCTCGTTCCTTGGCTACGGCGGTTTTCCCGGCTCGGCTTGTATAAGCGTTAATGATGAAGTTATCCACGGCATCCCGTCTGACAGAGTGTTGAAGGACGGCGACATCGTAAAAATTGACGTTGGCGCATTCTATAAAGGCTTTCACAGTGACTGTGCCGCTACCTTTGCGGTAGGTCAGGTAAGTGAGGAGGCGCTGAAGCTCATCGCCGTAACGGAGGAGAGCTTCAGGCAGGGGATGGCAAAGGCTGTTCCCGATGCCAGACTGGGCGATATTTCCGCCGCAGTACAGGCTTATGTAGAAGCTAACGGCTTTTCCGTAGTAAGGGAATATGTGGGGCACGGTGTTGGCAGAGAGCTGCACGAGGATCCCAGCCTTCCTAACTTCGGTACTCCCGGCAGGGGCGTGCGGCTGCGCTCGGGTATGACCTTGGCTATAGAGCCGATGGTGAACGTGGGCGTTTACGATGTAAGGGTGCTGTCCGATGATTGGACAGTGGTGACCGCAGACGGTAAGCTGTCTGCTCACTACGAAAACACCGTTGCGATAACAGATAACGGCCCCGTGATTCTGACTGCGCTTTAAGCAAAGGCGGTAGGTTATGGATTACGTGGGATGCCCCGTAGTGTCATTGGCGGGGCGAGATAAGGGGTTCTACTTTTGTGTGATTGGTGCTGACGGTGAGCATTTGCTCCTTGCTGACGGCAGACACAGGAGGATAGATAACCCTAAACGCAAAAAGCTTAAGCATTTATTGTTTATTGATGCAGCCGCATATAGCGGCCCGTTGACCAATAAGGCTGTTTGGGCGTATCTTAGAGATATCCGAAACAGCAACGGTCAGGTTTCGACTTAACTAACGGAGGGATTCATTCTGGCTAAAGACGATGTTATTGAATTCGAAGGCGTAGTGACGGAGGTTCTCCCCAACACTATGTTCAAAGTAAAGCTTTCCAACGGTCACATCATTACCGCTCATATATCCGGTAAAATGCGTATGCATTATATCAAGATACTTCAGGGCGACGCAGTAACCGTAGAGGTTTCTGTCTATGACTTGACCCAAGGAAGGATAACATTCAGGCATAAATAAGCCTATGGAGGTAATGTAATGAAAGTAAGGCCTTCTGTAAAAAAGATTTGCGAGAAGTGCAAAATCATCAAGAGAAAAGGCAAAATAATGGTTATTTGCGAAAACCCCAAGCATAAGCAAAAACAAGGTTAAAGAGAGGTGTAATAATGGCTCGTATATCCGGTGTTGATCTTCCCAACGCAAAACGTGTAGAAATCGGCCTCACCTATATTTACGGTATCGGCAGAGCACGTTCTAACGAGATTCTGAATATAACCGGTATAAATCCTGACACCCGCGTTAAGGATTTGACTGAGGACGATGTTGCCAAGCTCCGTGAAGTTATCGAAAGAGACTACATGGTAGAAGGTGACCTTAGAAGAGAAGTTGCTCTTAACATTAAGAGAATGGTTGAAATCGACTGTTACCGTGGCAGACGTCATAAGAGAAGTCTCCCTGTTAGAGGTCAGAGAACCAAGACCAATGCAAGAACTCGCAAGGGTCCCGCAAAGACCATTGCAAACAAGAAGAAGTAATAGGAGGGAAATGAGAATATGGCAAAGGCTAAAAAAGTTGTCACTAAGAAGCGTCGTGAGCGCAAGAATATAGAACGCGGTGCAGCTCACATTCATTGCAGCTTTAACAACACTATAGTAACCATTTCCGATACCAACGGTAATGCTATAAGCTGGGCATCCGCAGGCGAGCTCGGTTACAGAGGTTCCCGTAAGTCCACTCCTTTTGCAGCGCAGATGGCATCTGAGACAGCAGCTAAGGCAGCTATGGAGCATGGTCTTAAGACTGTTGAGGTTTACGTTAAGGGTCCCGGTCAGGGCAGAGAAGCAGCAATCCGTGCTCTCCAGGTAGCCGGTTTGGACGTTGTATCCATCAAGGATGTAACCCCCATTCCTCACAACGGTTGCCGTCCGCCCAAGAGAAGACGCGTATAGTCTTATATTATAGGAGGATTTATTAAATGGCAAGATATACAGGTCCTGCATGCAGACTTTGCCGTAGAGAGAACACCAAGCTGTTCCTCAAGGGCGACAAGTGCACATCCGACAAGTGCCCTCTGGTTAGAAGAGCAAAGGCTCCCGGTCAGCACGGTGCAAATGCCGGCAGAAAGAGAGTAAAAGAATACGGTCTCCAGCTTCGTGAGAAGCAGAAGGCAAGAAGGTACTACGGTATTTTAGAGAAGCAGTTTAACAATTATTTTGTGAAGGCTGATAAGAAGCCCGGTCAGACCGGCGAAAACCTTCTCACTATGATTGAGAGCAGACTTGACAACGTTGTATACCGTATGGGTATGGCAGACAGCCGTCGTCAGGCTCGTCAGCTCGTTCGCCACGGCCACTTCCAGATCAACGGCAAGAAGGCTAACATTCCTTCCATCCTCGTAAAGAAGGGTGACGTTGTATCCGTAAAGGAAAGCAGCCGCAAGAGCGCACTCATTAAAATGCTTATCGAAAATATCTCCGGAAGGTCAGTACCCGCATGGATAGAGCTTGATGCTGAGAACGCAGTAGCTACTATCGTTGCACTGCCCACCAGAGAAGACATTGATTTCCCGTTCGAGGAGCATCTGATAGTAGAGTTGTACTCCAAGTAATAGCTAGCACAGCGTTAAACGCAATTTTAACGGCTGTCCATTTCAACAGGAGGTAAACAGATGATTGAGATAGAGAGACCGAACATAGTTACAGCTGACCTTAGTGAGGACGGCAAACACGGCACTTTTGTCATTGAACCCCTTGAACGCGGTTACGGTACAACCCTTGGCAATTCACTTAGACGCGTACTTTTAAGCTCCTTGCCCGGCGTTGCAGCAACCAGCATCAAAATTGACGGTGCGCTGCATGAGATCTCTACGATCCCCGGCGTAAAAGAAGATATAACCGAGATCGTTATGAACGTAAAGGGTATAGTTGCAAAGCTTCACTGCGACGGTCCTAAGACCGTTGTGGTTGAGGGTAGCGGCTACGCTCAGATTACCGCAGGCGATATTCAGGTTGACAGTGATATAGAGATTCTTAATAAGGAACATCCTATCGCAACCGTTGAAGAAGGCAATGAGTTCTATATGGAGATCACCTTCGAAAAGGGCAGAGGCTATGTTTCCGCAGATAAGAACAAGCAGAACGGTCAGCCCGTTCTTGGCGTGATATATACTGACTCTATCTATACGCCCGTTTATAGTGCAAACTATACGGTAGAGAATACCCGTGTTGCAAGCGTTACTGACCTTGACAAGCTTACGCTCACCGTAAGCACCAACGGCATAATCAGCGCTAAAGAGGCTGTTTCCTTCGCAGCAAAGTTCCTTTGCGAGCATCTTAATCTGTTCGTAGAGCTTTCTGACGAGGCAAAGAACGCTCCCGTTATGGTCGACAGAGAAGAGACCAAGATGGATAAGGTTCTTGAGATGACTATTGAAGAGCTTGATATGTCTGTAAGAAGCTTCAACTGCCTTAAGAGAGCAGGCATCGACACCGTTGCCGACCTCACCAACAAGACAGAAGAGGATATGATAAAGGTTCGTAACCTTGGTAAAAAGTCGCTTGAAGAAGTGATTCAAAAACTTCAGTCCCTTGGGCTTTCTCTTAAGAAGACCGAAGACTGATCCCACACATTCTGATAAAGGAGGCAAAAAACAATGCCCGGAACAAGAAAACTCGGCAGAAAAACCGATCACAGAATGGCTATGCTCAAGGGTATGGTGACATTTCTGCTTGAAAACGGTAAGATAGAAACTACTCTCACAAGGGCAAAGGAAGTTAGCGCACTTGCTGAGAAAATGATAACCCTCGGTAAGGTTAACAACCTTGCTAATAAGAGACGTGCACTGGCCTTCATCAAGAAGGAAGCAGTTGTATACAAGCTCTTCAACGAGATCTCTCCCGCATATGCTGACCGTAACGGCGGCTATACCAGAGTTCTCAAGCTCGGTCCCCGTCGTGGTGACGGCGCTGAAATGGCTATAATCGCACTTGTAGACGTAGCTAAGATCTACAATAAGGAAGAAGCCAAGGCAGAAGAGAAGAAGTAATATATAGCTAATATTACACAAGCCGCAGGGGAATCTCCCCTGCGGCATCTTTGTTTAACAGCTTTTGTTATTAAAAAAGTAAAAATAACAATATCGGTAAAACATAAAAGTTTTCGGTAATATTTCAGTATTCTTTAATAATAATGCAGTAGTATTGTGTATACTAAAACGGTAAAACAATGCAGGGCTGAATCAGCTTTGCGATAGGAGTATATTATGCTGAAGAAACTATTAAAGCCTCTTGTATCCTTTGCGGTTACGGCACTCCTTGTGATGAACATAGCCTCCTGCGGTAAGCCGCTGCCTCCCTCGCAAAGCACAGAGGACGGCAGTCGGACTGACTATAGCTCCACCCCCGAGTCACTAACGGGAGTTGAGGGAGATAGTGAAGTCACCTCGGAACCTGTTGAATCAGGCGCCGACGCTGATGTAAGCGTAGACTTTACAGCTACCGACACCGATATGTTTACTGACCGTGATTACAGAACGGAGTATGACAGCACCCCTGCTGTAGACATAACACTGGGCGGCACCTCCATTACCGCAAACTCTGCTAATGTCAGCGTTGAAGGCGCCGTAGCTACGATAAAAGACGATGGCACCTACGTTTTAAGGGGTACGCTAACGAATGGTATGATAATAGTTGATGCAGGCGAAAGTGCAAAGCCCCAGCTTGTCCTCGACGGTGCAAGTATCACCAGCAGTACGGGTGCGCCTATCTATATAAAAAGCGCAAATAAGGTGTTTATCACTCTTGCGGAGGGTAGTAACAATACTCTTTCCAATGGCGGTAGCTTTACCCAAACAGACGAAAATAATGTTGACGGCGTCATATATTCAAAAACCGACCTTACAATCAACGGACAAGGTGCGCTTACCCTTTCTTCTCCTGCGGGCCACGGCGTTGCATGCAAGGACGATTTGGCTATCACGGGGGGCACCTATAACATTACCACCGCTTCACATGGCATAGATGCTAATGACAGCGTGCGTATCTGCGGCGGCGTGTTTGAAGCCGATTGCGGTAAGGACGGCATCCACGTAGAAAACAGCGAGGATGCTACCGAGGGTTACGTATACATCTCCGGTGGCGGCTTTAAGATCAAGGCTCAGGGTGACGGAATCAGCGGCGCAGTTTACGTGCAGATAAAGGACGGCACCTTCGATATTAATGCAGGTGGCGGCAGTGGCAACGCAAGTGCAGGCGGCTATGGCGGCTATATGGGCAGCTATGGTGGCAATACAGATAGTGACAGCACAAGCACAAAGGGAATCAAAGCGACAGGTGCGATGCTCATAAGCGGAGGCAGCTTTAAGATAAACTCTGCCGACGATGCGCTTCACGTTAACGGCAACCTCACAGTAGAGAACGGCGAATTTGAAATATCCACAGGTGATGACGGCGCACACGCTGACGAGACCCTTATTGTAAGTGGCGGCAAGATATCCATCACCAAAAGCTACGAGGGTCTTGAGGCGCTCCACGTTCAGGTGGCAGGCGGCGAGATTAGCCTTATTGCAAGTGATGACGGCATCAACGCCGCAGGCGGTGTAGACAACAGCGGCACCGGCGGCGCTTTTGGTAATGATTATTTCGGCGGTGGTAGACCCGGCGGCAGACCCGGTGGCGGCGGCAAGCCCGGCGGCGGTGGTATGTCCTCCGGTAACGGCAGTATAGTCATAAGCGGCGGCAGTCTGTACGTTCAGGCATCGGGTGACGGCATAGACGCAAACGGTACATTGGAGATAAAGGGTGGCTATACGGTTGTCTGCGGTCCCACAAGGGGCGATACCGCAACCCTCGACTATGACAGAAGCGCAACCATAAGCGGCGGCACCTTTATCGGCACGGGCGCATCGGGTGGCATGGCGCAAAGCTTCAGCGCCTCCCCTCAGGGTGTCATAAGTGTAAGCCTCGGCAACCAAAGTGCAGGGACAAAGCTTTCTGTCTCCGATCCGAGCGGTAAAGAGCTCATAAACCATTGTCCCGAGCTCGATTATGCGTTGCTCATTTTCAGCTCACCTGAGGTAGTGAGTGGCACCTCCTATACAATAAACGTAGGCTCCTCAAACGGAACAGCTCAAGCGAGATAACAAAAAAGCCTTTCACACAAAACCGTGTGAAAGGCTTTTTATATAACAGCTCTACAATATGTCGCAAATATCTGTAAGATTCTTCACCGTGTAGTCCGGGCAAAGCCCCTTGGTGTCGCCTTTGCCGCTTCTGTCATAAAAAATGCATGGAATCCCATAACCGCAAGCACCCTTGATATCAGAGCTAAGAGAGTCGCCAACCATCATAACCTCGTCCTTTTCGAGAGGGTCTGCCCCCTCTGTAGCACGTGCGGCGTTGATCTCTCTCATGCAGTGATCAAAGAAACCGGCAGAAGGCTTCTGCGTGCCAATCCCTTCAGATATGAAAAGGTGCTTGAAATAACCCAGCATACCGCTTATCTTAAGTCTGTTTATCTGCTGTCCCACAGGGCCGTTGCTGGCGACACAAAGAGTATATCGCCCCTTCAGATGCTCAAGGAGCTCAAAAGCACCATCAACAGGTATTGCACAGTCATACAGCCTGTCCTTGAAATACTTTTCAAACACCTCACCGTCAAAATCCACTCCCATAAGGGCAAAAATGCGATTGAAACGTGTTTTTAGCAATTCTCCATACGTGAGCTCGCCCAGCTCAAGCTCGTGCCATATCCTGCGATTTTCGGTCTTGAATATCTCCATCCTGCCTTCGTCAAAATAGCCCAAGCCAAAACGCTCAAAGCCCTCTTTGAGCGAGGTGCTTATATATGCATCAAAATCAAGCAGTGTGTTGTCAATATCCAGCAAAACTACTTTTATCATACGTTCCTCTGCTCCTCAGTCTTTCCATACAAATCGGTAGTTTATAGCCTCACCGCCGTCCACAAGTATGCTTTGACCTGTGCAGAAGCCGTTTATCACAGTCAAAAAATACGCCCATTCGGCAATCTCCTCTGTGCTTGCCCATCGTTTAAGAGGCGTCTCCTCCATTATCTGTGCCCAAAGCTCGGGGTCATTGATGACGCAGGCGTTCAGAGGAGTAATCACTCCCCCGGGGTCAAGGCTGTTGCAGGTGGCACCGTAGGCGGCTACCCGTAGGGCAACGTTCTTGGTATAGGCAAGCACACCGCCCTTGCTTGCACAGTATTCTGGGAACTCAGCCCCCGTATGCGCACTTGCCGAGCCGATGTGCAGTATGCTCTTGATGTTCTCCTGCACCCCGTACTTCTCCGTAATATGTATCAGTGCCTTAAGGTTTATATCTATATCGTCCTCATTCTGGGTGCCTGCGTTGTTAATAAGCACCTCCACGCCTTCAAGCGAGGGTAGGGAAGCATAGTCCCTTATATCCTGAGTATAGTGAGTGTACTCAGGGTGACAAATGGCCGCCGCCTGCCTGTCTATGCCGATAACGTTGTGCCCCTTTTTTAAAAACAGCTCTGCTATGGCCTTGCCTATGCCCTGTGAAGTACCCGTGATAAGTATCCTCATCTGTCGCCCTCTCCTTTAACAAACTCAAGATATTCCTTGCCTACCGAATTTGCTTTCCATCTCGTAACTATGCGGTAGCCTATGGGTGAGAAAAGTACCTCCATAATAAGCTCAGCTACGGCACCCGTCAGCGCACACATTGCGCACTGTAGCACCGTCCAATGGAACCCGTCCCAGAATATAGGCGCAAAGAACACAAAAACGATAACAGAGAAAATAAAATTGTCCAAAAACTGACCTATAAAGGTAGAAACATAGGTGCGCATGGCGTATGCAAGCTTACCATCGGGGTTCTTCTTAAAGCCACGTCCTATGATAAAGTTCAGCATATTGTTGATGACTGCGGATGCCAGAAAGGCTACGGTACTGCCAAGCAGTATAAACCACGTACCGCCGAAAATACCGTTAAAAGCGCCATAGTCACCGGCATTTGAGGGGATAATGCTTGCAACAAAGAAAATAAGACAGGTAAGCACATTTATAGACGCCGCAAGTATGGATATCCTGTTGGACGCCCCGGGGCCAAAATGCTTGGTGATAATGTCCATACACATAAAGGAAAGCCACGAAATAAGTATGCCGCCGTCAAGCGCTATCCAGTCAAGCTGAAGCAGTGTCTTGTTAGCAAGCAGGTTCATACACACAACGCTCACCACAAACAGCGATACAACTGCTGCAGGAATGCTCCTCAGCAGTATACTGCTCTGCCTGTATTCATTTATAAACCACTTTTTAAGCCTAACCATAACGTGCTCCGAAAAATATAGATAAGCAATTATACCACAAACATTTCCCTTTGGCAAGCGGGACAAAAAAATCACCTATGCTATTTTAACATAGGTGATTTCGTTTTGCTTTTACTTATCCAGCGTCTTCATCGTGGGGATTATCTTATGAAATGCACTAAAACTTGACATAGACATTGCATTTTGCATATATCCCTCTCAAAGGCACAAGATATTGTATTGTTCTATTTCTCGGTTTGCATTTGGCAACCCCGGTGTGTTGTGGCACAACACAATGAAAATTGGTAAAATTTTTGGTACGGTTGTTCATCAGGTTAGTTTGATTTTTCCTTGCAGACAACCAAACGCCTGTTGCTTCTTTTGGGTTGTCAAATCGGTATATACATCCAAAGTTGTAGAAATGTCAGCGTGTCCCATAATACTTCTTCACAACCATAAAGAAAAAAGCCTAGTTATACTAGACTTTTTCGACAGACTGAGCTGGGACTCCGAAGAGTCCCAGCTTTCTGAACTTATTTCTCGCGATATCTTACATAGTGTTGAACATTAGAAATCTCACCGCCATTAGTAACCTGCGTAGTCGATTCATTTCCTGCTGTCACCTTTTGGTATTGGTAGATCCTTTGGTAATCGGTGTATGTGCTTGTGTAGTAATCGAACCTGTACCACCTATACGAACCTTGCGATGATGCGTATGATGTTCTGTCGGTCACCTTGTACACACCCATACCTGACGTCGCAGATCCTACACCGGAAGTGCCTTGATATACATAGTTTGTGGTAGAGGTAAATGCACCAAAGTACTTATAATTGTATCCTGTATGCTTGTTCTCAAGGCCTTTATAAGCGCAAATTATGCGATTACCAGCATTAGCACCACCACAATCATACATCCAGTGCCAATATACGTATCCCGCCCAAGAATTTGAAACCTCTCGTTTTGTAGTTCCGTTATCATAAGCTGTATATGGAGATTTACTAAAAGACTGATAAATGCTATTGGATGTATCAAACCCGTTGTGAAATGTTGCATAATTGGTCGATCCGCTTCCTGTCTGATTCCAATAACTACCAATTGGTGTCCATCCACTCAAAGAGGAGCTTGTTGATTCTGTTGTTTGGGTTCTGGTATATGTCCATTTGTTTTCTTCAACTTTGGCACTTGAAGGCACATTAGAGGCCAAAACCCAATCTGATAACGGATTCAAAGTCCATTGTGCATAAATTGTAGTGTTTCCTGCTCCCATGGTTGTCGAGGAAGTAACCTTACTACCACCACTTGCCGCAGTATACCATCCACTAAAGGTGTAGTAATCTCTTGTAGGTGTCGGCAATGACCCATATGTGCTTCCATAATTAACATTATTAGAAGAAGTCGCTACACTGCCGCCATTCGCATTATAAGAAAGTGTATAGGAATTTATGGTCCACTGTGCAAATAATGTTTGTGCAGATGTAATTGACACAGAGGTAGATGAAGTAATCTTTGTTCCTCCATTTGTTGACGTATACCATCCATTGAATGTGTATCCAGTTCTTGTGGGAGTGGGTAGAGTTCCATAGGTAGAGCCAAATGTTACAGTTGTACTTGATGTTGACACGCTACCTCCGTTAGCGTTGAAGGAGACCGTACTCTTAATAATGCTCCACTGCGCATACAATGTCTGGGCAGATGTGATTGACACCTTCGTCGACGAAGTCACTTTAGTTCCGCCACTCGCTGCAGTGTACCAACCGTTAAAGGTGTATCCGCTTCTTGTAGGAGTTGGCATAGAACCATAGGTAGCATCGTATGTTACATTTGCACTTGAGGTAGATACACTACCTCCGTTAGCATTGAAAGCAACAGCATAACTGTTTGCCTTCCACTGTGCATAAAGTGTTTGGTTGGCGGCAGTGGAGTATGTGGAATCCCCAGAAATCTTTGTTCCACCACTTGCCGCAGTATACCATCCATTGAAGGTATATCCTGTTCTACTTACGGTACCGAGAGCACCATATTTAGAACCAAACTGCACATTCTTACTTGAGGGTGCTGACCTGCCACCATTCGAGTTAAACGATACGGAGTATGTATTTGCTTTCCATATAGCGTAAATAGTATGATTAGATGGCGTTGTAATAGAAGTATTTGCTGTTACCTCCACACCTTCAGATTTTGCAGAATACCAACCCACAAAGGTATATCCTGTTCTCGTGGGAGTAGGCAGAGTTCCATATGCATCCGACAAATAAGTGGATTTACTGCTAGGATTTACTGTGCCACCGTTCGCATCGTATGTTACAGTAATTGGTTGCTTGCCCTTACTTACGTAAATAACAATGATGGAATCAGGCAGTTGAGCTGTACCTGCGCCAGGGGATTGGCTAATAACACTACCTGCAGGAACAGTAGAATCATAATTCTCAAGAACCGTGACCTTAAAGCCCTGCTCCTTTAATATTTCCTCTGCCTCGGCTTGGGACTTTCCAATCACATCAGCTACATCAATAGTTTCACGTCCACTGGATACAACAATTGTGATTTGATCACCACGTTTTACGCTGTCGCCAGCAGCAACACTTTGACTAAGAACATGACCTTCTGCTACGGCATCAGTCTTCTTGTATTCTACCACCACAACAAGCCCTTTGGTGTTTAGAGTGTTTTCGGCATTTTCCTTGCTCTGTCCAACAACATTAGGCATATCAAACGCAGCAGGGCCAATCGAGATTGTCAACGTGATCTTGGTACCTTCATCTAGCTTAGTTCCAGCTTCTACACTCTGCGCAATAACTGAACCATACGCAACATTATCATCATGTTTTTCAATAATGTCCGGTTCTGCTAATCCAGCTTGCAGAAGTTTTGAAATAGCATCATCTTTCGTATCCCAAATCAAATAGGGAACAACAGAAATACCATTTTCGGGAGACGCCACACCCTTACCGCTACTAATCATAAGCAAAACAGTTCCGTTAATATCCATGTAAGAACCACCGACTGGAGTTTGCAAAATGATTTTACCCGCAGGAATATATTCGGATTCAATAGACCCGTCTGTAGAAGCGAGCAATTTTCCTTCCGAAATTAGTTGCAAGGCTTCATCTTTATACAATCCCTCAACATCCGGAACTGTTACGATATTTTCAGGTATTACAATTTCTTCCGTAAAATTTGAAAATTTAATAACGCCTGTCAACAGCAATGTGCTAAAAATCAAAATTACAGATAGGAAGGAAGGCGCAAGAATTTTTAACCACAATGGCCAAGAATATATATCTATCTTTTTAATCTTTCCATATATTCTCTTTACAGGAGGATCTGCATTAAGATCTTTAATAAATGTAGCGATGTCAGGTGTTCTATCCTCAATCCGAACATTCATTGCGTTAAGAATTGCATTTTCACGATTGGGGGAAATTTTCTTGTTTATCTTATGAGGCTCCTCCAGAATATCTTTGTTTTGGTTCTCACACTTTGTGCGACGTTCCATCGCATCTGGAGGTGTCTTACCGGTTATCATCTTGTATAAAGTAGATGCAATGGCATACACATCCGTATGCGGTCCCTGATCTCCTCTGCTTCGATACTGTTCCTCTGGAGAGTAACCCGGCTTGATAATAACAGTCAAGCTTCTACTATGAGATGTTGTAGCATATCTTGACGCGCCAAAGTCAATAAGCTTTACTTCGCCAGATTTTGTAAGGAATATGTTGTCCGGTGCAATATCTCTATGAAGCAATCCCTCGTCGTGAACAGCTTGAAGCGATTCCATCACGGGCATCAGCATTGCTACAGCTACATCTTCAGGGATTGTCTTTTCTCTTCTCAGATACTCTGTCAGTGTTTCGCCATCGAGAAATTCCATTATGATGTATGCAGTATCATTTTCTTCAAAGCTATCAAAGATCTTTACGATACCCTGCTCATTTTGAAACTTTGCCAGATGCTTCGCTTCCTCAACGAACTTCCTAAGCCCGTCATGAAACTGTTCATTCTTCTCGCCGTTAAAAACGGTTACCTGAGATTGTCCGGGCATTCTTGTGGAGAATTCACCAGGCAAATACTCTTTAATAGCCACCTTTTGCTCAAGCTTGCCGTCCCAACCTAGATAGGTAACACCAAAGCCTCCGTAACCAAGAACCTTGCCAACGATATATCTATCATACAGCAATGTACCCGGTTCAATATGGATTGCTTCCTCAGCATGAGTTCCTACGACATATCCACAATGCGGACATATCTCAAATTCATCGCCGAAGAGTTCCATACATCCCAAACATCTTTTACTCACTTTTTCTCGACCTTCCCTTCAAACACGAACTTCTGGTGAATATCAGATATTGCAGCAAGATACTTTGACTGTATTTTAGATTCAAAGCAAATTGCATTTACAGGAATCTGTCCATCATTACATTCGCCGATCATCAGATAGCTTTGGTACACATTACCAAGCATCCAAGAAAGCAACCTTTCTGCCGCTTCGATTTCGGCCTGGTTGCCATCGCCTATGCTCCACTCATATATGTATCTGCAATAAATTTCATCACTGTCGTAATACACATATGTCTTTTCATAATTTGTTAGAGTTGTCCTGATTTCGTTCAAAACCATCGTGGACGACAACATCACAGGACTTGTATTTTCGCTATTATTAAGGAACTCTTCCTTTTCGCAGAATCCTTCCAAGATAAAGTTTGCCTGTAGCAAACCAAGGTATCTGTCGTCATATGCAATATTTGTAGCGTCGAAATCATCAATGTTTCCAAAGTATTTATCCGAGTAGTCAATACAGCTGGCACCACTGGTTACAACATAAGCAATTGGCACTTCAATAGCAAGAGGCATTTGCTTTTTGTTGCTGTAAAAGTCGTTGTACTGACTTAGGAACATTGCGTTATTGAATTGATCAGAAGACAGCACATTATCAAGATCTGTTGCCTGCTCAATAATATCCGCAGGCAATCCAGAACTCTCAAATAATGTCGGCAGCTTCCCTTGCTTTTCCGCTTCTCTAATGCGGTTTTCATATTCCGATTCAGGTATTGCAATTACTTCTACCGTTACTCCTTCATATTTTTGCTCGAAGTCGGCCTTGATGGCAAGCATGGCATCTTCTTCGGAAGAACCGTCAGCTACAGAAAACCATACAACGATATCTGCCGGGTCAAGGAATTGCTCCTCCTGTTTATTGAGGTATGTATCGTATGCAAAGAAGGAGCCAATCAGCAGCACCAAGCAAGCAACTGCAATTCCAACAAACCTCTTTAGACTTCTCCGCTTCTTTTCTTTGGCAAGTGGAATAATCTTTCGCTCACCATTAATAGCACTCAAGAATTCCTGCACAGTTTTAAAGCGCATATGCTTCTCGATTGCCATAGCCTTCATAATCGCATTGCTAAGATTCTCCGAGACTAGCGGATTGAGTAGATGCGGAGGAACAACTTCGTCATTAATTTTACGATTAGTGGACTCATCGGGTTTCACACCGGTTAGCATCACATACAATGAAGCACCCAGAGCATAAATATCAGTCCACGGCCCGATATTCTTACTATTGTCATACTGCTCGGTGGGAGAATATCCAGGCTTAAGAATGATATCGATCACATCGTCGGTGCTGTCTGCTAATTTAGCAGCACCAAGATCCATCAGCTTAATCTTAATTTCTTTTCCGGAGCAAATATAAATATTATCCGGTGCGACATCTCTATGGACAATATTTTGTTCGTGCAAAGACTTAAGTGCATTTCCGACCTCGTTAGCAATCATCAATGCAAAGTCAATATCAATTCTGTCTCCCGATTGATTAAGGTAATCGTTCAACGCAACACCACGAAGCAATTCCATAACGATATATGCTGTGTTGTTCTCTTCAAAGAATTCAAAAACATTGGGAATGCTTCTATGGGAACCGAATTTTGCCATATTTCTTGCCTCTGCAAGAAATCTTTCCTTCCGGTATTCGAATTCCTCCATTGACTTCTTTGTAATAATGAGGTTCTTCAATCCCTCTGCTCTTGTGACAAGGCGACTTACAAAGAATTCCTTCACAGCAACAATTGTCTCGAGTTTCAAATCCCACGCACTATAAACAATACCAAAGCCACCAGATCCAACAGCTTGTCCCAAAATATATCTGTTAGCCAGTATCGTGCCGGGCACAAGGTGGATTGGTTCCTTTGGCTTAGTTATCTCAACACTGCCGCAATGTGGGCAAACCTGAAATGCATCCTCATATTCCTTAAAGCAGGCATAACATCTCTTCATGAGCCTTTACTCTCCTTTTGGCATAAACTCTTCCCAAGAGAATCCTTCTCCGCATAGAGGCATAAACATAAACTTACTATCACCCAACTCAATAACATCTCTTGTAGCAAGTTGCTTCGACTCCGTGATGTAATCCTCGTTCAAGTATGTAAGACCGCTACTATCACCAGGTTGCAAGAAGAAGTTCCTCTTCTTGGGCTCGTACACAATCAATGCATGCTTAATTCTTGAAATGCTATTATCGTCCGTAATCACAATTCTATTTTCTTCGCTTCTGCCTATAGAATTTTTTCCTGCGAAAATGCTGAAGCACTCACCAAAATGACAGCCACCAATGCAGACAAGCCAACCTACAACGGGTTCTGCAAAACGCTTAGGTTGATTTTGAGCAGGCGTAGAACCTGTAGCAGAACTAAAATAGCTCATTGTCTTTCCTTCGTTGCTTGCAGAAGCATTCTTTACCGCCTCCTTCAGCGAGGACGGCGCTTCATTCTGCTTGGGTTCTTCCTTCGGAGTCTCATTTGCCTTTACCGGTTCTTCAACAACTATCGGCGCATCACTTGCAGGCACAACATTTTCAGATTGCTTTGTTTGAGCCGCCACATTTTCCACAACATTACTTGCTTTCGATTCGCCGTTATTGTCAGAGTGAGAAGATGTCTGCCAAAAATCCAATGTAGGATTCTTCTTAAGAGGAGGAGTAGATTGGTTCTCCGGAACCTTCCGTTCCATTACATCAGTAGGCGTACTTCCATTGCCAAATTCAGATTGCGGAACTCTTGATGGAGTTTTGATTATAGGCTGAACATCAGCATCTTTCTCCTTGCGGCCTCTTCCCCAAAAGCCCTTCTTTTCTTCTTTGACCGGTGCCGCATTTTCAGCAACCATAGCGGTCTCGCCACAATGCGGACAGGTGCTATAGGAATCTCCATCAAAGAAATGGCCGTTTTTACATCTAATTACATTCATTATTTACCCCTCCGTCACTTAATCTTTATAAGAGCAACAGTCATATTGTCTCTCGACTCATTACTGTTTTTCGCATTCTTTTTCGCCTTCATTTCAAGGGCTTGAATTGCTTCGCCGATATTGCTGAAATTATCGACAATACGAGCAATTTCAGAATCGGAAACCACCTTGTATAAGCCATCCGACATTATGATTATTTTATCATCCTTCATAAGCTCAAAAGGATTTTCCGAATAATCAATCAACGCAAGATTTCCTATCCCAAGGAAACTGATCAGTGCCTCTCCACGAATATCTTCTTGCTTAAAATCTGACTCACCTATAAGTCCGGCATTCAATTTCTCAACAAGAACGGTGTGATAATTATGATCTTGAGTAAGCTGAACCATTTCTCCATCTCTTATCAAGTAGGCTCTGCTATCACCAACCGAACACCACATCAGTTTTTTCCGATTTATCAGAATAGCCACTAATGTGCTTCCCGCTTTTAACAGACCACCCTGCTGATTCTTTAGTTGAGCGATTGATGAGTCAGTCTTCTTTGCAACATCCACCATAAAATCCGTCTGATTGGAAATCACAAAGTTTTCTGCATATCGCGACAGGAAAGTCTGCACCGCCAACTCACTGGCGAGCTTTCCGCCTTCGTGACCACCCATTCCATCACAGACAACCACCAGGCCCTCGTCCTGCTTCAGAATATAGCCAAAGCTATCCTGTTGATCCTCGCGATCACCAATAACTGACAGCGCAGCCATCTGGAAGGCAGAGTTTTCATCTTTCACCAATTGTTGGTCGCTATGATATAGCATTTAGATCCCTCCTATTCATTCCAAACAGCTATCGCTGAATAATTGTCCATATTTTTTCCTTCGCCGTTTGTTTGGACAATCCTGATCATATTAGTCAGCCATTCTTCAACAGAACTCGCTTTCTTCAATTGTGCACACATTTCCTTCTCATCAATCAGTTCCCAAAATCCATCGGAGCACAAGAGGAACGCTTGACACTTCTTTAGAGGAATTGGAGCCATAAGTTCATACCTTGGCTCATCCCATTCAACCCCCATTACGCGCAACAGCGTGTTGCGATCAGGGTGGTACCTAATTTGCGCTTCCTTGATTTCTCTTGAGAGAACTAACATCTGCGGAATACTGTGATCCAACGTTCTTGTTTTAACCTTGTTTTTATAAAACACATAGCCCCTTGAATCACCGATATGCCCGATATATGCGTTTCGGTCATCTGTAACCACAGCTACACCGGTGGTTTTCATTTTTCTTTTTGCATTACGAACTTTCTGCTCAGCCATTAGGATATCCTGAGACGCAGTAAATGCCTGGCCAATAAAATTAACAGCATCATCTGTTTTGTTGAATTGATCCTCAAACACCGCAACAACCAATGATGAGGCAACATCACCCATGCCGTGACCTCCCAATCCATCACAGAGAATATAACAGGTGTTTTCGCCGTTTTTGAAAACACCCACGGAGTCCTCGTTGATTTGACGACCACCTACATTTGTAAAAATTGCATGTTTGAAATTACCACTCATATTTTATCTCCTACAAACCTAACGCGGTCTTTATTTACACAATGTATTCGCTCTATTGATTGCTCTGGCTTGCGCCTCTTTGTAGAGCTTAGATGCCTCACGAATCGAACCCGAATAACTTTTAAGTGTTGTCTTCATCTTGTCAGTAGTAGATCCGGAAGAATTAATCTCATCCCATTCCTTCTTGACCTGTTGATAGTCGTCGCCTTTCCATGTGCTTCCCACAGATAGCATAGCCGAATCAATGGAAGTCATACCTTTGTCAAGCTGTGCAACATAGTTATCAACCTGATCAGCTGCCGCCAGCATCTTTTGATGATTCACTTTGATATACGCCATATAGACACCTCTTTCACTTAAAGGCAGCAGCCGCCGAGGAAACATTTTTTTCCGTAACCTCGTACCCTTCATCAACTTGTTTGCGTATGAATGTAACCAAATCATTTACAACTGAGAACCGTGCATCCGCGAAACTACGCTTTATGTATTCATACTTATTGGCACAAGAGTTTGATGCCTCGCCTACCCAATTCTGCTGTAATGTGCGAATAGCGGAGTCAATATCAGACAAGTCATCCCTGATCTTCTTATTTGCAGTATCAATCTGATCGGCAGTATTGGAAACAACTGCTGTATTAATTAAGATAGCCAATCCCAAAACGCCTCCCACGCATTCTTTGATTTTTCTTGTTTGAATCACTCGATTTCTTATTTGAACTACTATTTTTGCTTTGTGACTGAGCTTTAGCCTTTGCTTCCGCCTCCGCCTTGGCCTTTGCCTCTGCCTCCGTTTTAGCTCTGGCTTCCGCTTCTGCTCGAGCCTTTGCTTCTGCTTGGGCTCTTGCTTGAGCCTCAGCTCTTGCCTGTGCCTCGTCCTCTGCGCGTTTTCTCGCAGCAAACTCCTCTGTAACTGCAGACAAATCCATGTTGTTGAGTTTCTGCTTTACAGATTCATACTGTTTCGCCGCAGCAATTACGCTATTTGCACACTTCTCATTGCCAATACCCTCAAAATCACTGCTTATACCACCGGCAATACTATAGAGCTCATCGATAATGCCCTGCAGCTCATTTTTAATTAAGTACAGTTCGTACTGTGCATTTGCATCCATACGATTTCCTCCTAAAATTGTTCGACCACGTTGCGCTCCGTGTGATCAAAGTCATTAGCTGTTTCCTCTAAATATTTAGCGCAGTTTGAAATACGCCCACTTGATCCTGTAAGCAAATCTGCTTGTAATAAATTAAACAAATCACGCAAACCTACTTTTAGGTATAGTGAATCCATTTTGCGATCAAGGGCGCAGAGTCTTCGATTTACTTTAACAAGCCGATCCGCATATCCTCTCAATGCCGCCGTGTTGGCACGAATGTATGGATGCATTGTTACATATGCATTGGCGATGAACCCATCAAATGCACCTATAACTTTAGCATCTCCGCATCCTTTAGATGCATCAATGTTTTTTACATTACTATCAATTTTTCTCCAAAAGGAGTCAATATCCAATCCATCAATTTCTATTTTGGATAATATGAAAGTAATAATCTTGTCATCGTCATTATCTGTTAATTGTCCCTTTGTAAAGTCAATTAAGCCCGATAGTCCAACGATGCTAAAATCACCAACTTTTAATGTAAACAAATCATCAAGATTGCTCAATCCAATTGTAGTAAGAAGTTTATCTACATCTTCCGCAGATAGATTTTGCACATCCATATATTTAACTAGGTACGCTATTATCAAAGCAAGAGTATCAGTGTCCGCAAGACAATCATTGATCATTTCTTGGACCTCCAATTTCTCTCCAGAAAATACCTTTGCGATCAACGGGCACAGATATCCTGTGATTTTCTTTTTTTCTTCGTCACTTGCATTGTTGACAACAAATGTCGTAAACTCGTGTAACATTTTTATAGATTCGTCCTCGTCAGTTTCAATGATAGTGGGATTCCCTTTATCATCAACAACAATATTACCATTTTCATCGGTCATAAAGAACGAATTTGGACTATGGTGTTCACCGGTATTCGCAATTCCAAATCCTTGACAATACACTTGTTTCGAGCCAGGTATAGGAAAAAGCAATGCGTGAACATAGTCGGTTGACACGGAATAGGCAGTAATTGTATCTGCTTTATTTATGATTTTCGGTCCATACTTATCTATAAACTCTTGTGAAACACCTTGTCCATCATATGCAACGCATCTCGTCACTTTGTCAGAGGTAACGGCCACATACATGGCTTTATTCGCCCCTTTTGAATGTCCTGTAACGGTTATGTTGTCATACGGGAGACTTTTGATATACTCTCGCGCTTCTAATTGACAAGGGGTGTCTGCAACATTTAGACCTTCAATATTGTCACCCCATTCACCTTTTGTAGTACCACGAAAAGCGACAATTGCTTCGTTTGAATTATTATCCTCGGAAAAGCAAAGAGCAAGCGTTGTTCCCTCGGAATCTTTCATAGTGTCGGTCAATACAAGATCTTTCATTTCACTTGACTTCAAATAGCGAATGATCCCAGCCCACTCTTTTGCACTAACATATTCAATAGAAGTATCTCCTTTTGATTCAAGGGTGGCAAGGGCCTTTTCATCAAAACAATTGAGGATTTTGGAAATTGTCATATTTTTTTGTCCTGCATTAATACTGGTAAAACCACTTATACCAGCTTCAGATGCAACGCTTGAGTTGAGATAGGTTAATTGCTCAATCATTCCCAAATGATTATCTGTTAGAACCACGAATGTCACCTCCGATCAAACACAAGCTGTTTATTTATTAATATAAACAAGCTCCCTTGCATAGTAAAATTTATCTGACAAAAAATCTTCAAATGTGCTTTTTTCAACTTGGTCGACCAGGCAGTCTTTTAGGCGTATAAATTGAACGGATGAATAGAGCGAATGATCCGAAAGGAATCTCTTGCTCATATTGATAAAATTTTGGAATTCGGCATCCGAACATGCTATTCCATCTACTAATATCCAGATTGCCGCCTCTGTTGCTCCATCAAACGCATTTTCCAATTTGGGAATTGCAGCGAGGGTGGTTTTCGTTATCGTCGCGAATACTTTTATTTCTGCTGTGGGCAGGAACTGCTTCATTGCGTTACACACATAATTTTCATAATCTTTTACCACTGCAACCGCAATATAATCATCGATGTATCCATCTTGTGTTTTGGTAACAGAAAAAGTATGGTTGTTGTCATCAATAGTACACATTGTCACATGCTCTGCATCAGACCAACTCTTTGCTGTATAACTAATATACTTCACAGTAATACCATACTTGTTTTCCGCGTGTACCAGCATTTCTTCGATGGTTATTATAACTCTTTTCTGGGTAGAAGTTAACTCAGCGTATCCCGTTGGCAATCCACGTGCAATGAGTATTTCTTTTTGTCTCTCGTTGAGCAGGACATCACTCTGATTTACGTTTTGATTATTTATATTGTTCATCGTACAACCACACACCCCAATCATAAGTAATCCCAGAATTATAAAAATGAATACCAATCTTCTTGTATTCATTCACAGCTCTCCTTGACACAAGTCAAAAGCCGTTTTATCGTTCTTCGCTACTGAAACAAATCGTAGAGATTACATCTTAAATCTTCTTCTGGCTCATTGCAATTGTTTCTTATAGTCACCAATTCATGCCTAATTTCCTCTATCCTATCACAAAATAATGTCAATTCATCTACAGGCGCTGAAGAAATTCTATCTTTTATAGAGAAGCCAGATAAGACCTGATCCATTTCCAATTCCAAGCAATGAATTTTCTCCATTAAAATTTCGGCATCTCTTTTAACGGACTCCACATGAGTGATAAGGTTATCATAGTCCCTTAATGTGGGTACAATTTTCGCCATGATTCGTCCCTTCCTATTCCCAAAATCTTCTTTTATTTCTTTCTGTACTAAATACATATTCTGCAGACGGTGGAAAACAGCTAAATGCTATCTCAAATGCCTCTATATTAGGACAATACGAACCAGTTCTCTTCACTGCAAACACAACTTCTTTAAATGCATTTAGGTAGCGTTTTTCTGACAACACATCAGAAAAGACCTCGGCCACAGTAATCGGTGGATTGTGAAAAGCTCCACAGCCAAATGCTCCTAAAACAATTGCCTCTACATCGTTCTCGATAGCGACTTCAAAAATATTTCTTACTCTGCCGCCAAGAATTTCGCGTAATTGTTTTTCAGGATAAGTTGAATGCACTGCCAAAATCGGAGCGGCACAAGTCAACACATCTATTGAATACCGGTCTTCTATATACTCCTGTGAGCTTTTCGAAGGGAAAACATTAGGATCATATTTACGATCCTCTCTAATAACTGTAACTCCCTTAGTATAGATTGTCCTGTCTGATGCAGGAAAGCACTCACCATATCGCCGATTCAACATTGATTTATGTGCATCATAGTAAGCACTCGCTTGTTTAGATATTAAACATGGATATAAATTGCTCGCTCTACATAAATACTCCTCTTGCGCATTGGCTCCGCGCAGCACGCCTCCACCAGGTTCAACAGGATTTGCAAAATTAAGTACGCAAGTTTTATGTCCTTCTTTAACTAATCGCCGTGCAGCGATCAATGTCAAGTTCTCTTCGAAGTGAATGTTTGATGCATATTCAGGTTTCTTACAGGACATAAACCCTTCACCATAGACCGCTGTTGAATTAATCGCTTCTGACGTTTTACTATTAAGCGTGTAATTGTGCTCAATTACATACAAAGTGTCCTTGATGATATCTATATTTGTCATAACATTCACCTCCCACACCCTACCTCAATCTTACCGGGGCGTTCCACACTTTGGGCAAACAACATGGGCAGCATCGAACTGTGTAGCACAATTTCTGCAAATAGCTGTTCCGCGGTTTGCTCCAGCGTATGCATTGCCCTTAGAGTATGAACCGTAGGATACATCATTAGAATGAGAACCCCCGCGAGACATCTTCTTTAGGATGATACACTGTAAAACGATGACAACAGCAAGAAGAACTGCTAAAATTCCAATCAACACATAACTTATAACAAATTCAATATACATATTTCTATTACCCCTTTAGTCTATGTGAAACTTAAATTCTTCGTTAGCAAACCTAATTATAGATCCATCATTCAACAGTTCTTTTACTCCTGGCTGAGTTCTTCTTCCGTTAAGGTATGTACCATTCGTAGAGCCCAAGTCTACCACATAGAATTTTCCTTGATCCTTGATAATATCAGCATGTTTCCTGCTCACATTATTGTTGAAGATGCGATAATCCGTGACCCCTTCCATCTTTCCAACTCGAAAAGGAAATTTATTTATGATAATCTTACCTTCTCTTGAACAGTCTTCAAGCCAAACACTTTGAGCCATTCGCTGCGAGCCTCTAAAAACTGTCACTACACCATTCTCATCTTTATTTACGGATATATCGCTGCGCTTCTGCCTTTCTGCATCAGTCTCTGACTTCTTTACTGTTTCCGGCCAAAACTCCGAATCGATTGTCGGTGTGTTTTTGGGGGCAGTATTTGTTGATCGAGATAATAATCGCTTGCCACAGAACGGGCAGATTTCCTCTGACGTGTTTACTTTAGAACCACAGGCAGGGCACAACCCGCTGCGATTGGTGTCACCTTTCTGTTGAAGAAGGGCTTCTGCCACTTTATCGCAATATGATTCTAACATTCCTACCGTATAGGCTGTAACGCTATTTAAATCCTGCACTAACATTTGAACATATCCAATGTCTTCCCCTGCTTCGAAGTTGCATTGTGCGACCGCCTCGAGAAGAAAAGACTTCAGATTCCCTGTGCTTTCAAAAGGTTGTAAGGGAACATACATCATATACACACGCCAAGTAGAAGGATCTATGTATACAGCTTGTGCTGTCCACATTAAAAGATCTTTGCTGAAACGGTTTTTTTCTATCCCTTTGAGAATCAGAGCGATGTGTCTCAAAAGGACTACAAACAGGCGGCGATTCATTCCTTGAAGGTGCAAGAACTCAGATAACGGAATCAGTCCCTCTGTATTGTATGTTAAGTTGGTCTTAAATCCAGACGTATCAACATCAAAAAGAAGCAATCCTTCAACGGTGCCCTCAGAGATGGCATTAACCTCACGCTGATTTAGTTGTTGCCCTTTTTTTCCTTTGACCTCTCTTATCAATTTCCTCTTTCGCACATCTATCACCTCTAATCCATAATTGGACATCAGCCTTTTTCCCTGTTAATTCTTATTCCGTTGCCTTGACCTTTTCGATGAACTTATCATCATATTTTTTTTAAAAGTTCCTTTTGGATTGTATTAACTTTCTTTCGCTTTACAGAGGTCAAAGAAACTTCCATCATATCACTATGTGCCGTAATATCATAATGCAGTATTAAAGGAACGATCACAGCGATGTTCTCAGAAGATGTTGTATATACCTCATAACTGTCTTGATAATCCTTAACTAACATCGCTTTCTCTGCGATCGCAATCAGTTTGTCTCCTCTGTATATACATAGGTATAATCCCTTGTTGCCAAAGCCAACCTCGTATAAATAGTATTCATTCGAACCAATTTTGAGAAAACGATATGTATAGGATTGCAGGAAACCTTTTTCGTTTTATTGCTTCCTGCTATACTTCCTAATAGTTCATCTTGTGAATACAGTCTAAACTTCATTCTATCGATTAACGACGCACCATTGGTAGTGTCTGTCGGATTGTAATAAAGGCGATGTTTGTCTCCATTGAAATAATCCATTGTTATGTGCAGACACCCTTTTTCAAAGGGGGCAATTGCAGTACACAGCGTATTTTCACCCTTTGTAGCCATCCAAACCATATTAAAGCCTGTGCGTAGCTGTTCGATTTTAAAAATCATCTCAACATTTCTTTCTACTCACCAACATACACGGCACAATTCGCATAATATTTCCCGTCTTTTGAGACCACTTTAATGCTTGCTGATCCGGGACCATTAGCCACAACCTTGCCGTCACTAACGGATATAATACTTCCGTCGGAACTCGACCAGGTAAAATCATCTGCATCATAACCTTCAGGATACTCTATGCTTACCACAGCATTCTCACCGATAGATAGGTAGATGTAGTAGGAAGATATCACCATGTTTGTAGTACCGTTACTTTCATTGCCAGCGTTGTTTTCTTCCTGTTGTTCTTCTTCATTTATAGGAATTTCCAGACGCTCCTGCCACAACACAACCTCTTTTTCGGGAAGTATTTCAAACTCCACTGCTGCACCAGGTGCATTACTACCTTCGGGTCCAACAATCGTCCATGTATATTTAAGGTTCAACTTGTTAGCCAGCGTATTCTTATCTGTCCCAATTTTAAGTTTTACTATCGGAACATATCCATTAATTCCATACGAATGGGATGTTTTTCGTTCGATAATAAATGCATCATCCGTTTCCACCCATTCTGTATAGTATTCAAGCCCATGTCTAGCCTTAACATTAACTGCTGCAGAAATATCTACGTTTATAAAAGGAATTGTACAAAATGAAAGTTGAGCACTTAGGTTCGGTCCTGCCTCAAATTCAAGCTCTGCCTCCGCACCAGCCGAAGAATCTCGAGTGCAAGTTTTCTTTGTTTTTCCTGATTTATATTCTGCCTTTGTGTTGTTTGTAATAGAGGCTTTCACGGAAATCTCACCATTCAATTCCGCATAAAGACTCACTTCCAATGTTAGTGTGCCTACTCCTCCCAAGGAAATCGGAATAGAACATATCGTAAGTTCTTCCTCCAGTTTGCCCTTTACAGAAAGTGACACCGACGCACCATAATTCGTCTCAACTGTGAAACTCTCGATGCCCGTAGGAATTCCAGTATCGGCACCTAAAATCTTCGCTGTTTTGATCTTATATGTTGGTATAACGTACAGGTCTGTTATAGAAACAGAACCAACTATCTCATAACCTCCGCTAAACTTGTTTGTAATATTTGGAATATTTTCCTCTCCCGACTGGCTTGTTACATATGGCTTGTTCTTGTCCGGAACAAAATTTTCATCACTCTTCTGCACCCCATACAAAGCGTCGCGTAACTCATCAGCTGTAATAACGCCCTTTTTATATGCCTCTATCGCCTCATCATTGCTGTAAGGATCAGACCCAAAAAGACTTTTATCTGGAAATACACTTTTCTTTGAAAACCATTCGCCAAGTTCTGGACTAGCACCAGTCTCTGTCAGCAACTGTTCGATAGCCAAGGATTGGCTGCCCCATTGTGGGCTAAGGCTTACGGTTCCTTTGGTAAAATTAAATGAGGCAGTAAAAGACAATGCCTGATCCTTACTTGTTCCGATACCCAAAGGGATCACTGCATAGTCGGATTTATAATTACCTGCTAAATTCTGCAAAGAATAGTTATTGTTCGAACTGGGCGAGTAAGAAAGACTAACTACACTAGGACCACTATTTGAGTTGTAGGAGACAGGAGACACGCCTCCACCTGTATGGGTAATTGTTACACCACTCGCAGGAACAATATCCTCAAACTCAGGAATTGCAACACCGGAATACTCTATTTCATCAAAAACCTCATGGAATTCAGGTGTGCAGGTTTCGATGGTATATGTTCCATCGCCGTTAACCAATACACTTACCACTTTAATTGCAACACCATCTGGGTTTTCCGTGGTCCCCGGTGCAATTAAAACATCATCAATATTTGGTGTTAGATTGGATACAACATATTTGTTTTCACCATTGCTAACAATGTTGGATGTTTGTCGTTGATCAGAAACTTCCTCATTAACCACTACCTTGTCTATGGGAGTTACTTCTTGTGTTAAATATAGGAACTTCGCTGATGATAATATGGATTGGCATTCTTCCTCGGTTACATATCGATCATAATCTAGGCCAGCAGGCACTATGTTGTTGGCAATTGCATAGGCCAAAGCCTTGTCTTCCTTTGTTTCGCCCTCATAGGTTGCAACATTAGAGCCAACAGCATAAACAGCGGTAATGGCGACATATTTCAGAGATACCAACTCATCTGGGTTGAATGTCTCTTCAGTAACAGGAAATACTTCCCACTCCACACACGATTGAACATATGTAAAGGCTTGATTAGATGCCTGAATATCTGTGAAATATGGTTCGGAACTGAGGCATTCATCCATGCCAAAACAAATGGCCAACTTCTCCGCCCATTCTATTTTGGTGATATAATTTCCGTTGTCGACATTGTCAGTCCCATTGCCGTTAGACTCTCCATTATCAAATGAAAAATGTGGTAATGAGCAAGAAGATAATGTAGAAACCAACAATATAACAGCAAGAATTAAAGAAAGTAGCCGCTTCATAGCATATCCTCCTCGATAAGCAGGTTATATATCAGGGATGAATCCATCCCATTAATTTCAAATTTAGGCAGGTGGGTGTGGGATCACACCCACCCGCAGTGTATTTTGCATTACTTAAATGCCTGTGCGTTGGTCTGAATTGCGCCTTCAGTGGATTCGTAGCTCTGTGCGGTGTTCACGAGGAACTTTGCGTAGGATTCAACAACATTCTTGTATTCCTCAAAGCGAGGCTTCATTGCATTCATAGCAGCTCTGATATCGGATGCTGCGTCACTCTTCCAAGTGGCTCCCAGGTCATTCATGCTCTTATTGATGTCAGCAAGCTTGCTGTCCAAAGTGGAGTTGATGTTGCGAACCTTCTCTGCGGTGTCAAGCAACACTTGGGTTGAAATCTGAATAGTATCTGCCATTATCTTCTTCCTCCTTAGTTGACCAGTTTGCGAGCCTCGGACACAACTGTATCCTGAGTGTCGCGATACGCTTTTGCGCTCTTTCTGAGAAAATCAGCATAGTTGAGCATCAAGGTATGCATCTTTGCAAAGTCATCCTTGAAGCCATCAATCTGATTCACAAACGCCACATTGTCTTTTCCGCTCCATGTAGAGGCCATCGCATTTGTCTCAGAATAGAGCTGATCATACTGCGTCTTGTAATCGGCTGCCAAACTCTCAATTCTGCCTGCGGTGGACTCCAACTGTTCCGGGTTAACCTGAATTGTTCTTGTCATTTTTTAATGACCTCCTTATAATTTTATCAACATTAGCTCACGGAAGACGAGCTAATATATGAACATATAACAATCTGCCTATTCTTAGATAAGCATAAGTTTTGTACCGTTTCCAATCTCCAGTTCAAAAACGGTACCGTTAATATCGAGTATCTCTCCGGTTGTCTTGCGTGCGAGCACCGTATCTCGGGACGGTATGAACTGTCCTTCTGATAGTTCAGATATCGCACGCTTTATCAGTTCCGTAACCTCAAATATTTGTGACTGGGTCGGGATGAAAATATCGTAGGACCTGTTGAGAATTGGAATGTAAACATTTACAAGCACCTTGTTCATTCTAAATCAGCCCCTTTCTTTTCAGCCGAAAGCAGTTTTGCAAGAATCGGACGATTCCGGTAGATGTAATAGCCAAAGTGTTTGCCAACATCTTCATACATTTCGCTTGTGATCTTGTTAATCTTAAATGCGAACTGATCTGCGACACCTTCACCTACCCAAATGCCATCTGCACCAATGATGTGCTGTTTATACCACTGATCGTATTCATACTTCTTTATCTGAGAAGCCGAATCGCAAAGCACAAAATGGATCTTATATATCGGATCTGCCTTGACCAGTAATGTCGCCAACTTATCCTTTGCATCATCGCTCAGTTGTTCGAAGAGTCGCTTTACGCCAAAAATGACATAGCAACGCTCATCGAACTGTTCCAGTACAGAAGCATCTAAATTTGCATCCTTGTACAGATTGTTTCGAAGTACCATTTCATTGAACATCTCCAAAACAATATCAGCAAAGTTTAACTTAGTCACAAATTTCTCACACTTGTCAAGTTCTTTCTCTGTATCCACTACCGTAACATGGCATCCTCTTGCAATAATAGGAACCAGTTCCTCCACAAAGTCGACCATTTCATGTGCGTCTTGAGAAAGCACAGGAAGAACGACTTTCTTTTCAAGGTTAAAGGTGATGATTTCAAGAGAATTCTTTGCCACGCCCACCGGAATCGATGCCAAACCATTAATTTTTTGCTCAACGAACTCCGAGTCAACGATCTGCGGAAGAATCGGAATGGGCTTAGCCGTTACAGTTGTTTTAGCCTTGATACCTTCACAGAACTGACGAATGAAATTCTGTACATCCTGTTCCTCAGTACAATAGGCTGTCTGGAATTCATAAACTCGATCCAGTGCAACAAGGCCACGCCCTTTATGCTTCGAAGGAATTACGCCATCGTTCTTACCAACTATCGTTACATAGTCCGTTGCATCATTTAACTGCATAGTAAGCAACATTTTAAAATTCTGCTGAACTCTGTAACGAACAGCATTTGAGTGCGTAGCTGTAACAACAAAGTAAATACCATATTTAACTCCGTCTCGTGTTAGAAGCGCAAACTCCTCCTGATAATCTTCCATTTGCTCCGCAAATCCGGAGAAGTTGTTCAAAACCACGACAATATTCGGCACAGTTTTTCCGCTGTTCTTGCAGTAGTTGGTATAATCACCGCCATAAGAAGAAAACAAACTGCGTCTCGCTTCCATCTCCTTCAGCAACATTTTCAGCAAGTTGACGCATTTCTCATCATCAGATGCGGTTACAACCCCACCAACATGTGGTGCAGAAGAAAACGCCTTTAGCGTCTCGGAGCCATAATCCATTAAATATAGATTTACTTCGACCGGTGTGTGATTTTTAATTAACGAATAACAGAGTGTGGTCGCAAATGTTGTCTTGCCGTTTCCTGTTGCACCAAAGACAAGGCAGTTACCCTCTGCGGAAAGTGGTATTGTAAGAACGTCTTGTTTTTGATTGAACGGGTCGTCATACTCACCCACAACTGGATTAAGCACCGTACCGTACGATCTCTTCGCATATTTTTCTTCCAACTGATCCACATAAACGTGGGAGGGAATCGGTTCCAACCACAACGTTCTCGCAGTAACACCTTCGTCAACTGCCAAATCCGAGAGGTACTTTACAACAGAAACAATTTGTTTAATCTTGCTTCCGCTTGTTGCTTTTGGGTTTGGTTTAACACTAATGATCGGTCGCCCAAGCGAATCAACAACTTGTATGCTTGCATCAATAGGCTTCTCGACAACATCACTCGGTTGATATTCCGCTCCACACCACGCAGACTGTCCCATCGCAAAAAGCTCGTTAAATCCAACTTGCAAGTAGAATCTACCCGTTTGAGAAAGTTCTGCGGCATCTGGACACTTTATCATATCCTGCGAATCGGACTTTTCCTGAACCTTCAAGCAGACTCTGAAACGGCTGTTACTCCAAATTTGGTCATCAACAACGCCACTCGGTTTCTGCGTAGCAAGAATCAAATGAACACCTAGGCTACGACCAATTCTTGCCGCACTGATCAACTGTTCCATGAACTCAGGCTGTTGTGTCTTCAATTCTGCAAACTCATCCGAGATGATGAATAGATGTGGCATCGGATCGCTTACAATTTTTTCTCGATAAAGTTGTTGATACTTATAGATATCCATTGTTCCTTCATTAGATATCCTCCGTGCCTCGTTAAACACTGCCTGTCTTCTTCTAAGTTCACTTTGAATGGACACCAATGAACGAGTAATTGCTGCACCATCAAGATTCGTAATCGTTCCCGCTAGGTGCGGCAACTTAATTCCCTTGTCTGAATTTTCAAAAGCACCCGTCAAGCCGCCACCTTTATAGTCAATCAGAATAAAGGATACTTCGTCAGGATGATAATTTACCGCCAAGGATAAAATATATGTAATAATGAATTCCGATTTGCCGGAACCGGTCATGCCAGCAACCAATCCATGAGGGCCGTGATACTTTTCGTGCAGATCAAGCATAAAACTATCGCCATCCGCTCCGATGCCTATAGGGGTCTGCAGTGTCTTGGTTGGATTATTCTCTTTCCATCTGGCGAGAGAGTTGAGATGCTCAACCTTACCAACATTGAACATTTCCAAGAATGTCATCATGTTGGGCAAAACAAAACTTTTCTCTGCAACATCAAGTTCAATGTTTGCGAGTTTTGTTGACATATTTTCAAAGACCATCTTGTTTGCAACATCTGCAGCAAAGGAAACTTGTTTTCCAGACGTATCATCCTTGTCAAAGAGCTTAGAATTCGTTCCGTTAGCGTGTATGATAGTTCTTGTTTCTTTTGGGAAATCACTAAATTTGTCACCGGTGATGATTGCGGTAAAGCCGAGGTTATCTTCACTCAAAATTTGTTTTAAAGCCGTGCATTTTTTTCTTAATGTGTCACTAGTAATGATACAAACATAATACGGCGAAAACTCTTCATCGCGGTGTTGAGACAGGTTTTTCCTTGTTCCCACCTCTTTTTCAAGAATATTCGAAATTTCTTTTACATCATCGAGAGTGTGTGCATGATATCTTATTGTTCTGCTGTTATTCCACGCATGAGGCAAATATTTAGTAAATCCCCAAGTCGCATCGTCTTCATCTCCTGTGATCATAACGAGTTTGACTTCGTCATATCCATGCAAAGCAACCATTTGCAAAATGAGCGACATGATCATATTGTCACGGCATTCCTTGTCTCCATAAACGCCGATTGCCACATTCTCTGTAAGAGAAATACTAATAGGCACATTCTTAAGTTGCTTCGGCTCTTCCGCAAGTGCCAACATCGCATTTTGTAAGGAGTCATCGTCCATTGTGAACTTCTTGTCTTGGTACTTTACATCGAGATTCATATTGACCGTGCCCGTACCTAGGCGTAGTCTTAAGAAATCGCTCTGCCCAATTGAACGTTCCCATAAGTTTGGCTTTGTCCGAATAACTCTTTCCAGGCACTCCTCTTGAGATATGAATGTCTCTTTGAGAATTCCCGCCTGTTGTTTTGCAATATCCTTAATTTGATCGCCTATTTCGTTCAGATAGGCAAAGTATTTCTTCTGTCGTTTCTTTTCGTGCTTAATTTTCTCTTTTTTCTCATGCTTCTTAGTGAGAATCGGCCAGAGCACAGTTCCTAAAAGCATACTGACGGACATAACCAATGTAGGCAGGGCCTGTGTAATTTTTCCGCCGTTAGCAATCACGTTGGACACAGAAAGAATACCCGTACTAACTGAGGTCATTGCCATAGTCAGTGAAGGCCCTAGCATCAAGGCCAGCGGCACAGTATCAATTTTCTGTGTCTGTGGGGGAGGATCGATATGTATCTCCTCTCGCTTTACCTCTCGATGAAAACGGGGAGATCTAAAGAAAAACTTTTTTTCCGGAAGCTCAGCCACCTCTTCCGATGGCTGAACTGCCTGCTGTTCATATCTTGAAAGCCCCTCGGCTCTGATTTTTAGTTGCATATCAGGATTATTAATTGCGAAATAGGAATCACCTATCACAATTTTTAATCCCATAATGTAGATGAAATCGCCAGGATTCAGCTTTTGAGTTTGAATGCGGAATCCGTTTACATATGTACCGTTTCTACTTCCTAGATCAGTAATCGACCAATTTTCACCATCGTATATCAATTTTGCATGATAGGTTGAAGCAAATCCATTCGAATAGCAAAAGTTATTATCTTCAGCTCGTCCAATCGTGAAAACAGCGCCCTCATGAACCACAATCTTTGACAATGTCTGTCTCGTTTCATCAATCGGTTCAGTAAAAAGGATAACCCTCTCATCGCTATTTTCAATTCTGATATTCAAGAAACTATTTATTGATAGTTCCGCCTTCTCTATGTGGGTGTTCTTTTCACCTAAAATAGCAACCTTCTTGTTAGACTTTGCGCACCACTTGCCATCATCCGCTTCAATGCTAACCAGTTGACGTAGTGTTCCCTTTGCATCGAAGTCGTTCAGCCAATATTGTCCTTTCACTTTATCCGGCAATGTTAAGCTAAACATCTGCTCTGCCTTTATAAGATTAACTATCATCTCTATCCTCCCCAGTATTCATTTGGCGTTCCAGCAAAAGAATTTGCTCCACAACGTTCGGATACTTCTTGACGAATTTCTTATTTCCTTTATCAAAATCATTATTACATTTAAAAAAGAACACTACAGCCAGAAACAAAGTCCATGTCATCGGCTGTAATTGCCGTTCAATCAACGATATCATTTGCCTACTAACACCAACCTTGTTTGCAAGCTCCGTCTGTGAAACCCCCATCTCTTTTCTAAGATGCGGTAATGCCTGGGAAAGTATTGAAATCATTCGCTGCTGTTCCTCGCTGATTTTATATTCTGCCATAAAATCAATTCACACCCTTCACATGCATATCCTTTTTGATATATCCACCTACATAAAGAAGCATCTATATACTTCCTATGTTATTTCCCATTATAGACCTTTGACTAACTGTTTGTCAATATATTTGTAAAATTTTGCAAAACTATTTTGCAAAAACACTATTCTAGTCGAATAGCAGAATGCACTTAACGCCTATATATATTCGAAAATAACGGATTGCGTAATTAGGCGCCTCTTGTTATTACACAAATATAGAGTTCAGCAGTCCGTCGCTCTACCGACTGAACTAAAAAGGAATGTATGAATATTGTAGAGATTTCAAACGCTTTCGCCCTCCCAACAATTTACACTATTTGTGCTGTGCGTCTCTATAGCCGACTGTTAACAGTCAAATGCTTCAACAAATTTTTGCTATGTATGAAGAAAGCGCCGTGCGGATTGCACGGCGCTTAATCTTTTAATCTATCATAGTGACTTTTCTCTGCAAATCTCCCCGGAAAATTGGCGTAGTAGTTGGCGTAGTGGCGTAGTTTTTCAGGCTACTAAACTACCAAAAAACCGCATAACTACTGGGTTTTTCTGAAATTTACTTGTCCAGCGTCTTCATCGTGGGGAAGAGGAGAACATCTCTTATAGCGGGGCTGTCGGTGAGGAGCATACACATTCTGTCTATGCCGAAGCCGATACCGCCCGTGGGGGGCATACCAAGCTCAAGTGCGTTAAGGAAGTCCTCGTCGGTGCGGTTAGCCTCCTCGTCGCCCTTGGCAAGCTGCTCCTCCTGTGCCGCAAAGCGCTCTCTCTGGTCGATGGGGTCATTCAATTCAGAATATGCGTTTGCCATCTCCCAGCCGTTCATAAAGAACTCAAACCTCTCAACGTAGTCGGGGTTGTCGGGCTTTTTCTTGGTAAGGGGAGAAATTTCAACGGGGTGATCCATTACAAAGGTGGGCTGCAGCAGATGCTCCTCAACGTATTCCTCAAAGAACAGGTTGAGGATATCGCCCTTGGAATGTCTCTCCTCAAACTCAACGTGGTGCTCCTTGGCAATAGCTCTTGCCTCGTCAAGCGTCTTTACGGTAGAGAAATCCACGCCTGCATACTTCTTTACGGCGTCAACCATGGTGATACGCTCAAAGGGCTTGCCAAGATCCATCTCGATGCCGTTATATGTGATGGTAGTAGTGCCCAGTACCTTCTGTGCAACGTAGCGATACAGGTTCTCGGTCAGGTCCATCATGCCGTGATAGTCAGTATATGCCTGATAAAGCTCCATAAGAGTAAACTCGGGGTTGTGTCTTGTATCAAGACCCTCGTTACGGAATACTCTGCCTATCTCATAAACCTTTTCAAAGCCGCCAACGATCAGTCTCTTCAAATAAAGCTCAAGAGAAATACGTAGCTTCAGATCCTCGTCAAGAGCATTAAAATGGGTTTCAAAGGGTCTCGCTGCAGCGCCGCCTGCGTTGGACACCAGCATAGGCGTCTCAACCTCCATAAAGCCCTGATCGTCAAGATATCTGCGTATAGCGCTGATGATGGCGGAACGCTTGGCAAAGGTGTCCTTAACCTCGGGGTTTACGATGAGGTCAACGTAGCGCTGACGGTAACGGGTGTCAACGTTAGTCAGACCGTGCCACTTCTCGGGCAGGGGATTGAGCGACTTGGAAAGCAGTGTAAGCTCCTTAACGTGTACGCTTATCTCGCCACGTCTGGTGCGGAACACAAAGCCCTTAACACCTACGATGTCGCCTATATCCCAGGTCTTGAACTCGGCAAACTTCTCCTCGCCGACATCGTCCATCTTAACGTAAAGCTGTATCCTGCCGCTGCCGTCAAGCAGGTCTATAAAGTTAGCCTTACCCATATCACGCCAGCTCATGATTCTGCCGGCAATGGCAACGTCCTTATTCTCCAGCTCTTCAAACTTTTCTTTTATCTCGGCCGCACTGCTGTCACGGTCAAAGCGCACGATGGTAAAGGGATTCTTGCCCTCAGCCTTCATTGCGCTGAGCTTTTCACGGCGCAGACGCTTCTGCTCGTTAAGCCCCTCCTCGGGGTTTACATTCTCTAAAACCTGATTCTCGTCCATTGCTTAATTACTCCTCAAAAAACTCTTATCTGGAAATACCGATAACCTGTACGGTAATATTGCCACGGGGAGTTTCAATAACCTTCTCCTCGCCAAGCTTCATACCCAAAAGCCCCTTGCCGATAGGGGATTCATCAGAGATCTTGCCCTCGAAGGGGTCGCATTCGGTAGAGCCAACGATGGTATACTCGGCCTCGATGCCGTTGTTAAGCACCTTGACCTTACTGCCAAAGCTTACAATGTCGGTCTTTATGTTCTTGTCGTCGATAATAACAACGTTCTTTATGCTTTCCTCAAGCTCCACAATACGGCTCTCGACCTCGGCCTGCTCGTGCTTAGCCTCGTCATATTCGCTGTTCTCGGAAAGGTCGCCGTACTCTCTTGCCTTCTTGATAGCAGCCTTTACCTCTTCACGCTTTACTGTCTTGAGGTACTCAAGCTCAGCCTGCATCTTCTCAAAGCCTTCCTGGGATACAAATACCTGTTTTGCCATAGTTTAAAAAACCTCGTTTTCGTATTTGCGGGACAAAGCTGTAAAACTGAACACCAAAGGTCTCGCTTAGTCTTGGGTGTCCATCGCCTTCAGTGCGTCTATTGCCGCCTGAAGCTGGGTGTCTTCTTCCTCAGATACCATATAATATATCTTATCCTCGGGCAGCGATACCTCAACGTCGGGCTTTACGCCAACGCCATTGTAGTTCTCGCTGAACGGGGGAGAATACATAGAAGTAGTAAGCTTTAAGGTGTCGCCGTTATCCAGCGGATAAAGGGTCTGCATAACACCCTTGCCATAGGTGGTCTCGCCCACAAGCGTGGCAAGCTTGTAGTCCTTCAAAGCAGCCGCAAACAGCTCTGCCGCAGATGCGGTGTTGCCGTTGATGATTACTGCCATAGGGGCCTCAACAATGGCGCCTGCCTTGGAGTTGTCAGACCTTTCCGTGCCGTCCGCCAATGTCCAGCGCACTATCGGACCCTCGGGCAAAAGCATATCGAGGATCTTTACTATAGTGCTGAGATACCCGCCCGAGTCCTCACGCACGTCAAAAATATACTTTTCGGCACCCATAGATTGCAAAGCCTTAACCGCTTCCTCGAAAGCCTTTGCGGTGTCAGAGGCGAGGCTGTCTATGCGGATATAGCCAATGCTTTGTTCGCTCTCAAGCAGTCTGTACTCAATAGAGCTGACAACAAAGCTGCCTCTTACAACATCTATATCCAAAGACTCACCGCCACGCTTTACGGTAAGCTTAACGGTGGTGCCCTCAGTGCCGCCTACTCTGTCAACGGATTCCTTATAATTCTCGTAGGTGACCGCAACGCCGTCAACGGCGGTAATAATGTCGCCCTTCTGTATGCCCGCCTTGTCGGCAGGTGCGCCGTCAAAGATATAATAAACTATCATACCCTCGCTCTCTGCGGTCATATAGATGCGAACACCAATGCCCACCTTCTTGCCGTAGTCGCCGTCAATAAAGCTGTCGGACTGCACCTTGGTCATATATTGAGAGTAGGGGTCACCAAGAGAAGCAACGTACATCTCAAGGGCGTTCTGCATCATTTCCTCAGGCTCTATCTTGCCGATATAGTTCTCGGAAATAAGCTCATATATCTCTAAAAAACGCTCATAATCGGCGGCAAGGTCATAGGAGGCTTCATCCTCGCCGCTTACCTCGCTCTCCACGTCGCTGCTATCCGAGGTGTCCCCGTAAATATCATCCAGACTGTCATGCACGGGTCCGCAGGAGGTAAAGGAAAACAGCACCGTGCCTGCAACAAACACAAGCACCAGCAGTGCGGCAAGCAAGGGGCGCATACCGCCAATCAGCCTTTTAAGCTCCTTTTCCGTTTCCTGAGTTTCAAAATCGTTTTCGTGTGTCGCCATTAATAAACCTCGCAAAAATTAACCCGTGTAGTAATAACCTTGTGTGTAGTAGGTAGGCAAATAGTCCTCGGGGTCAACGTAAACACCGTTCTTGGTCACTGCAAAATGCAGATGATAACCGCTGGACTGACCCGTAGTGCCCACTCTTGCAATAACTTGGTCCTTCAACACCTTGTCACCTGCGTTAACAAGCAGAGAATCGCAGTGGGCGTATATGGTAACTATGCCGCCGCCGTGGCTGACAAATACCACGTTGCCGAAAGCACCTCTGTAGCCCGAATAGGTGACCGTGCCGGCATCGACCGCCCTGATAGCGGTGCCTCTGGCACAGGCGAAGTCCATGCCGTTGTGATGCTCGTACTGAACAAAGGGACCGTCAAGCCTTATGCCAAAGCGGGAGGTTATCTTGTAGCTTGAATAACCAACCAAGGGGAAGCTGAACTTGCCGTCATAGGTAGCCTCAAGCTTGTCCTTGATCTGCTGTTCAAGCTCTGCTATGAGCTTTCTCAGCTCTTCCTCCTCGGCCTCCATAGCTTCCTTCTCTTTTTCCGTGTACTCAAGCTGGTCACGGCTTTCGCCAAGCTTTTCGTCAAGCTCCTTGTCCTTGGCTAATAGATCAGCCTTGGTCTTTTCAAGCTCGGCCTGATAGTCTACAAGCGCCTTGTTGGCTTCCTCATAATCGCTCTGCTTCTTGGAGATAGCGTCAATAGTGGCGTTTATCTCACCTATAAGCTTGTCACTGCTGCCGAGTATGCTCTCCATACACTCCACGTAGGACAGATACTCAGAATAGCTTTCTGACTTCAAGAACACCTCAAGCTTTGAATCGTTGCCGTGCTTGAACATATACACAAGTACCGTGCTGAAATCGTCAAGCTGCTTTTCAAGCTCTTCTATCTTGCGCAATCTTTCTTCAGCAGTTGCGGTTATAATAGCTTCATACTGAGAAACTATACCGTTTATGGCATCCACCTCAGAGGAGAGCAGGGTATACTCCTTTTCCAGCATAAGCTTTTGCTCATACATGGTCTGCATATCGAGATTGGTCTGCTCTTTCTGCTCCTCTAAGTTTTCTTTATTGTTTTTGATGCCGTTCAGCTTCTCCTTAAGGGCATTAAGCTTCTGTTGATCCTCGGTGATAGAGGTAGTGCTGCCTGCGGCGCCAATGGTCAAGGACGCCTCAAGCCACTTGCCGCCTACGCCAAGGCACAGCACCAAGCACAGCATTAATAAAGATAATCTTTTTAGCATAGCAAAACTCCTGAATAGGGAAAAAGGGTCTTAAACGTTCAAATGCTTCTTAACGGATACCGCACTGGCTACCACGCCCGCAAACAGCCCCACTGCAAGGAATGCAAGGGGGATAAGGGGCAGGTATTCCGTAACGGGCACCATATTGATAGCGTCATAGCTTGACAGAATGTCAGCAACAACAAAGCTGTACAGATAATACTGTATGCCCAGAGAGATTATTGCAGATACAAGACCGATAATGATACCCTCAACTATAAAGGGAGTCACTACAAAAGGACTCTTGGCGCCGATATAGCGCATTACCATAATATCCTTTCTGCGTGCAAACACAGTAAGCTTTACGGTGTTCATTATTATGAGTATCGCAATAACAAGCAATATAGCCATAAGCCAAATGCCCACCATAGTAACGGTAGAGCTTATATCGTTTACCGACTCATACATATCAATGTTGGATTCTATCTCGTCCCCACCGAATATCACCTCAAGGTTGCGCATCAGCGGATGCACCTCGTCTATATCCCTGAACTTTATGCGGAAGGTCTCGGGCAGGGGATTATTGGTCTCGTCATACCCGCTAAGTACCTGAGCAAGCTCGTCGCTCTGCGCCGCCATCTCTGCCAGCGACTCTGCCTTGGTGATGTGAACAAAGCTGACTATATTGCTGTCCTCGCTCTCGGCAAGCTCTGTCAATGCCTGCTTTTTCTGCAAAAGCTGCTCGTCATCCGTAGCGGCGTGGACGTAACAGTTTATGGTCTGTATATCCTCGGTCTGCTCCTCTATGAAATTGTCAAGGTTGTCAATAATGGCATAAAAAGAGCCAAGCACCAGCATACAGCAAATAAGCACAAGTATCGCCGCAGTGGTCATGGCGCCGTTTCGCCAAAAGCTAACAAAGCCCTGACCTATAAGATAAGGCAGGTTTCTAAGCTTCATGCACGCCACCTCCGATCTTGTCGCTGACTATCGAGCCCTCTCGAAGGGTGATGGTGCGCTTCTTGTATTGGTTGACAAGCTCGTGGTCGTGGGTTACAACTATAACGGTCTTGCCAAGCTTGTTTATGCCCACAAGCAGTTCCATAAGCTCACGGCTCATTTTTGGGTCCACGTTGCCCGTAGGCTCGTCTGCAATAACTATCTTCGGGTTGTTGGCTATGGCACGGGCAAAAGCCACCCTCTGCTGCTCGCCACCGGATATCTCCCCGGGAAAACGGTCTGCCTTGTCGGTAAGCCCCATAAGCGTAAGAAAATAAGGCACACGCTTTTTGATGACCGAGTTCTTCTCGCCCACAACACGCATGGCAAACGCCACGTTTTCATATACGGTCATATTGGGAAACAGGCGAAAATCCTGAAAAACAACGCCCATTGTGCGCCTGAGGTAGGGCACCTTCCGCCTCGGCAGCTTGTCAAGCCTGAAATCGCCCACGGTAATCCTGCCGTCCGTCGCCTTCTCCTCACGCATCAAAAGCTTTGTCAGCGTGGTCTTGCCTGCACCCGAATCGCCAATAATAAATACAAACTCGCCGTCTTCTATCCTGAGATTGATGCCGTTCAGTGCAGGGGCGTCTGCGGCATCGTAAACCATCGTTACGTCTTTGAATTCTATCATCTGTTGTTTTACCCCTCTGAAAAAAGCCCGACCGCCCTAACAAAAGGCATTAATAATTCTGAGGTCTGGACTGTACGTACTTCTGTACCATAAGCGCAACCTTAAAGGTGATTGCGTGCTCAAACTCACGCAGGTCAAGCCCCGTAAGCTTCTTTATCTTTTCAAGTCTGTAAACCAGAGTGTTTCTGTGTACAAACAGCCTCCTTGAGGTCTCAGACACGTTAAGGTTGTTCTCAAAGAATGCCTGAATGGTAACCAGCGTCTCTCTGTCAAGAGCGTCGAGAGAGCCACGCTTGAACACCTCCTGCAAAAACATTTCGCAAAGAGTGGTGGGGAGCTGGTATACAAGTCTGCCTATACCGAGGTTTTCGTAATTTGCTATCTTTTTGTCGGGGTCGAATATACTGCCGACATTTATCGCTATCTGCGCATCCTTATATGAGCGAGCAAGGTCCTTGATGTTGGACACAACGGTACCTATGCCTACAACGGCACTCATCAAAAACTCGCTTTGTGCGGTGTCTACTATAGTCTTTGCAATAGTATCCACCGACTCACTCTTTCTGTAAGAGGAAGGATTCTTAAGCTCCTTTACAAGCACTACGTTGCTTTCGCCGACGCTGATAACGTAGTCTCTGTTCTTGTCGGGGAACATGCTCTGGATAACGTCAAAGGGGATAGCCTCGCCCTTGTTGGTGAAATGGATAAGGAAAACAACACGGTTAACCTCGCCGTCAAAGCGAAGCTCCTTACTCTTTATGTAGATATCACCGGGCAGAATATTGTCAAGGATAATGTTTTTGATAAAGCTTGTTTTATCGTACTTTTCGTCATAAAGTATCTTTATGTTGGACAAAGATACGGATAAAAGGGAAGCGGTGCTGAGTGCGGTAGGATCGGTGCCCTCGACAAAAGCAATATATTCTATGTGTGCGTGTGAGCCAATGGGCTTATAAGTGTATCCCTCATAGGTAACGCTGTCAAAGGAATACGATATCTCCTCAATTACAGAGCGTCTGGACTCACCTATCCTTGTAAGCTGACTGCAGGCGATAACAGTGCCACGGTCGTCGATAACGCCAATGGTCCTGTCAATAGAGTCCTTCATTTGGTGAATGATACTTTGAAATAGCTTCATAAAGCAAAGTCCCCCGTTAAACGTCATTATCATTTTGCACATTAAGCAAACAATATCCGATATTGATTATAATCGCTTTGTACAAAAAATGCAATAGTTTTTGAATAATTTTAACAAAAAGTTCGGCAACTTTTTGTGAACTTTTTATTAAAACGGGTCTCTCAGCCTATAAATGCCGAAAAAATGCACATTTTGCGAGCGAAAAAGGGGTGCAACAGAGCTTTTTGTTGAAAAAATCTATTGACAATTATATGTGCATTTGCTACAATGATTGCAAAGAAACAGCAATATACCGAAGGGAGGGTGCGGTGCATTTTTCATACCGCACGCAGACTGATATGGCAGATAAAAATGTAGAGAAAATGGCTGACGGCGTTGAGGAGACCATCGAAGAGCTTGAGGGCGAGACCTGTTTCCTTATTGATGAGGAGGGCAATGAAAAGCCTTTTGAAATAGCGGGCAGACTGGAGATAAACGGTGTTGAGTATCTGGCGTTTATGCCCCTTGACAGTGATGACTGCGAGTACATCATTCTCAAGAAAGAGCGTGACGAGGATGGGGAAGACGTTTATGCTACCATAGATGATGATGACGAGTTTGAGACTGTTGCAGAGGCGTTTGAGGACGAGATATTTGCAGAGTTCAATCTTGATGACCTCGTAGGTGACGACGAGGAGTAGTTTTGCGGTACAGAGGCTTTGCGGCCTCTGAAATGCCCTTGGGGCATCCTGCTTGGTGCGTGTTGTACCCGTGTAAAAACCCACATTTACGAAGCGGAGACCGGACTTCCCTTTATGGGAATGCAGACCTCCCGACAGTGCGCTGCTTTTGTCACCGTACCGGTCGGATGTTGGGAGCACAAAGTATTGGGAGAGGTCACCACCCTTGCCGGAGAGCAGGGTTTCGTTCATGGGCCACGGCCCGGCGGGAGTAAATAGAATATAAAAGGCAGGGGGCAACCCCTGCCTTTTATGCTTAGCGCACAAATCAAAACGAGCTGTAAAATCAGGGATTTTACAGCTCGTCGTTATGTTATGCGTCTATGCTTTCAAGCACTGCCGTAACCTTCTCCGCAAGCAGAGACAGACCACCCTCCTTGAAGGGAGAGGGGATGCCTGCTTCCTCCAGCAGCTCGGGATAATAGGTCTCGCCGCCCTGACGTGAAAGTCTTATATAGCGTGCAAAAGCATCGTCATAGTCCTTCAGTGATTCAAGCAAAAAGCCCAGCGCCGCCGTCTGTGCGAGACAGTAGTCTATATAATAGAAGGGACTTTCAAAAATGTGCGCCTGATACTGCCAGCGCCTGCCTTCCTCGATAAAGGGGATACCGTCGGTAGTGATATAGGGTCTGAACTCGGACTCAAGCTTTTGCCATAGCTCATTTCTTTCTGCGGGGGTCATATCGGGATTTTCGTATACGATATGCTGGAAATAGTCAACTATAGTGCCGTAGGGGATAAAGGAAAGAGCGTCAAGCAGGTGCATATACTTATATCTTTCCGCATCCTTGCCGAAAAACTTGTCTATATATTTCCAGGCAAAGAATTCCATACTCATAGAATGGGTCTCGGCCGTTTCCATGCCGCCGCAGCCTATATCCAGCCCAAAGCGGTTGTCTGCCATAAGAAAAGCGTTAAGAGCATGACCTGCCTCGTGGGTCATAACGTCCACGTCACCTGCGGTTCCGTTGAAGTTCGCAAGTATAAAGGGCTGCTTATAGTCAGGCAGATAGGTGCAGTAGCCGCCACCCCACTTGTTCTTTCTTGAGTCCACGTCGAAGGCGTCGTTTTCCAGCATCAGGTCGATAAATGCGCCCGTCTCCTCGCCCATTTCGTGATACATAGCCTTTGCCGCCGCAAAGATTTCCTCCTTACCACCCATGGGACAGGGGTCGCCGCCGGGCATGATAACATCGTTATCGTAGAACATATATCTGTCGATACCAAGCTTCTTGGCGTTTTCCGTCCTGAGAGCGGAGACCACAGGTACAAGAGCCTCCTTTACGTTTTTGCGGAACACCTCTATGTCACTGCGTCCATAGGATACACGGTTCATTCTGTAATAGCCAAGCTCCACAAAGTCCTTGTAGCCAAGCTTCCTTGCCATACGGGTGCGCACCTTCACAAGACGGTCATATATATCGTCTAACTGCTCTCTGTAGCCGTTCAGCGTGTTGCCCATCACCTCGTAAGCCTCTTTACGGGTAGCTCTGTCCTCAGCCTTGAAATAGCCTGCCAGTGCGGCACGGCTCATCTTTTCCCCACGGAACTCATATTCAATACCCGACATAAGCTTGGTATATTCGGTGCTTATCTTGTTTTCCTCTATCATATCCTCCAGTATCTCGGGACTTGCCGCCGCAGCACGCACCTCAAGGTAGCGGAACAGCACGGGCGACAAAGCAGTCTCAAGCTCTTTTCTGAAGGGGGACGCAAGCAGGGCGTTGCCAAATTCTACGTCAAGCAGATTAAGGGCGGGGGATATCTCGTCAATATAATCCTGCTCGGCTGTATAGTACTCGTCTGCGGTGTTGCAGGAGTAGCGGATATAAGCAAGACTCATCATGGTCTGTATCCTTGAGCTCTCCTTCAGATACTCCTCTCTCAGTGCAAGTATCTCCTTAGCGCTCCCTGCGTTCTTCGTGCCCTCAATGATTCTGCCGAGCCTTTCCTTGATAGGCTCAAGCTCCGGATGCTCATAGGGCATATCCTTGATTTTCATATAGCCTGTCTCTCCTTTATTTCATATTTGAATCTTTTCATATTGTGTACGTAAACTATAGCCACAAATACTCCCGTAATAAGCCATATAGCAGGCTCTGCCACGCATATTCCCAAGAAGCCGAAATGGGGAACTAAAACCGCCGCCGCAAAGAACTTAAGAACAAGCTCTGCCGCCGCAGTAACTATAGGAACAAGCTTTTTGCCAAAGCCCTGAAGCACGCTCCTGAATATCAAAAGCACCATCAGTGCAAGGAAGAAGGGCGCGTTTATACGCATATAGTAAACAGCGTATTTTATTATCTCGGGGTTTTCCGTGTCGGTGATAAGCTGTACAAGAAAGCCGCCCATTGCGTATATTACCGCTATTCCCATAGCGCACCATCCGCCGCCGATGAGCAGAGCGCTTCGAATCCCCTTGCTTATGCGCTCAAAGTTGCCGGCACCCCTGTTCTGGCTTACAAAGGTGGAAAGCGCCGTACCGAGAGTGGACATAGGCATCATAATAAGACCGTCGATCCTCCTTGCGGAGCTGTTTGCGGTAAGCACCTCGTTACCCCAGCCCGCCTCGCTAAGTGCGTTGTTTGCACGGCTCACCGCCGCACTGCCGAAGGAGACAAGGGAGGTGATAAGACCCATGGAAAAGCCCATGGCAAGAAGCTCTCTCAAAAGAGCACCGTCAAACACAAAATCCTCAGAGCTGATATGAAGCTCAGGCACCTTGCGGTATATATAGACAAAGCACAAAGCCGCCGACAAAGCCTGAGCAATAATGGTTGCAGCGGCGGCACCGCCTACGCCCCAATCCAGCACCATAACGAACACGCAATCAAGTCCTATATTTACAATACTGCTGAAGATAAGAAAATACAGCGGCGTGCGGCTGTCACCCACCGAGCGAAGCACGGCGGCACACATATTGTAAGCGATGGTGGTGACCATACCGCAAAGTATAAAGGTCAGGTATACTCTCGCATCCCCGTAAAGGCTTGCGGGCACCTTCATGATCTCCATAAGCAGGTCGGTGAAAAACAGACCTATCGAAGTAAACAGACCTACCGCTGCAAAATTAACAACTATCATATGTGCAAGCGTGCGGCGAAGCATAGTGCCGTTCTTAGCTCCGTACATCCTTGCAACGGTAATGGCACAGCCATTGTTAAGGCCGTTTGCAATGCCGATAAGTATGCCATAGACAGAAGCGATGGAGTTCATTGCCGCAATAGCGTCATCCCCCAGCTCCATACCTATTATCTTGATGTCTGCAATATTGTAAAATTGCTGAAAAAGCTGTCCTATAAATATCGGCAAGGCAAAGGTAATAAGCACCTTTACGGGATTGCCAATAGTCATATCAAGCTTTTTTACTTCCGTTCTTGCCATAGTCTGCCTCTGAGAATCAAAATCTTACTCTCAAGTATAAACCTTTTCCTACCGTTAGTCAAGCAATAAAATTGCCGCCGCCCACATAAAAACCCCCTGAAAAAGCTTTGCCGCCACCAAGGGGGCAGGGTTTAGCTTACCTTTGGTCACCGCTAAAGCCTGACAAAGTATACTTAGTCCGGAAAAGCCTGTCAGTGCCGCCGCCTCGGAGATGCTACGGCAAAGCTCAAGTCCCGAGCACAGCTCAAGCACTCCACGCAAGGCATGGGGCAGCCCTGCTCCGATACTGCCGAAAAACACAACGCAGGCACAGCACACCACCATCCCCGTGCCACAGCCGCCTATAATGGCAGAAAGCCCTTTTGTACTGCTTTTTCTATCCGAGAAAGCAAGTCCCACAGGCTTATCTCCTCCCTTCAGCATAAAGGGTCTGAACAACGCCGCAGTAGCCACAGCCGCCGCAAGGGCAATAGCCGCAAGTGCTACTCCCTCTCTGCCATTGCCGATAATGCCGCCCACATAGCTTATGATAAACGATAGCGAGGGCACCGTAGAGAAGGTGCAAAGATATTCAGCCTGCCTTTTGCTGATACAGCCCTCCTCGTACAGTCCGTAGGTGGCCATAGGACCCATAGGCACCCCGCCCAAAAAGCCGAGAACAAATACGCCAAGCTCTATCCCGCAGAAGGGGATACGCCGGCAAAGGTCAAAAAAACTTCCGTCCGAGGTAATAAGTGCCCCAAGTACTGAAAAAACAAATAATGACGGCACCACCCTCTCCCCACACATTGAAAGATACCGTCTGCTTTCCTTTACCACCTCGCCGCCGTTAACAAGGCAGAGCACAAAAAGCACCGTTCCCAAAAGTGCGGTAAGCGACGGTGCGTATTTTCTTATCGTCATAAAGCATCACCGTAAAATAATACGGCACAGAGCGCATTTTAAGAACAAGCGGCGCATACCCTTGAAAATGAGGTGGGCATATTGAAACGAAGTATATTGAAAGACAACTTCCTAAGCTCCCCGACCTTCGAGCTACAGGGCAAAAGGCTTTTGCAGGCAGACGGGGTAATGACGCTGATCGAATACAGCCGTGACCGTGTGGTGCTTTTGTGTCGGGAGGGACGGATAAGCATAAGAGGCGAGGGGCTCAAGGTCTCTCTGCTGTCAAGGGAGAGGGCAGTGGTGTCGGGACTGATTACAGGCTTTGATTTTATATGACGGGGGCGCATTATGTACGGCATACTTAACTATATTGCAGGCTACGTCTCTATCGAGATAGAGGGCGAACACGCTCTCGCTACGGTAAACGCTCTCCACGCTGATGGATACCGTTTCCGAGCCCTGACGCCTACGGATAAGGGTTTTTCCCTCAGGCATTCCGTATTCGGCGCCGATAGCTTCATCGCCCGCCTTGATACTATGGGTATATCCTACAGTATCACGGGCAGGGGCGGCTTTTCCTTTTTTGTGGGCAGATACATAAAAAGAGCAGGGCTTTTTGTGGGTCTCCTCCTCGCCTTGGCTATAGTTTACGGCTCCACACGCCTTGTATGGGACGTAAGAGTGGAGTGCGGCGGCGAATTTGATGAAAAAGAGGTGCTTCACTCCCTGAAGGAGCTGGGTGTATACGTGGGGGCTGAGGCAGCGGAGGTAGATGTGTACCGTGCCGAGCAGACCTTTCTTGCAGAAAACCGTATGTATTCCGATATCGCTATAAATATGCAGGGCACAGTGGCTATGGTACAGCTACGCCTGAGCTCGGGCGGTGAGCACGCCGACAGCGACAGCGCCCCTTCGGACATCGTAGCCTCCGAGGCGGGCGTGGTGCGTAAGATAACTGCCACCAAGGGCGAGCCTGCCGTCGCCGCAGGTGATACGGTGGCAAAGGGGGATCTCTTGATATCGGGCGCCGTCACGGGGAAATACGGCGCAGTGTATCTTCATCCTGCAAAGGGTAGCGTCGTTGCAACGGTATTCCGTGACTTTACCGTTGTAATTCCTCTTGAGGGCACGAAAAAACAGCCTACAGGCCGCAGTGAGACCAAGACTGCCTACACCGTCCTCGGTAAGGAGATAGCTCTTTTTTCAGCAGAGGAGACCTCCTTCCCCGTGGCAGACCTGACCGTACAAAGCGAAAAGCTCATGGCGTTTGGAATGGCTCTGCCCATAGTAAAAGAAACACTCACCTATAGCGAATACAAAGAAATCCCCGTAACGCTCACCGAGCAAGAGGCAAGGGAAAGGGCACTCGCAGCCTTCCATGGCTACCTTGAGAGGGAGACTGTTGGGAGGGTAGTAGAAACAGAGACTGACTTCTATTTAAATAAGGAGCTGAACTCCCTTATCCTGACGGCTACAGCCACGCTGGAGACCGAGATAGGAATAAACGTCCCCATAACGCCCCAAGGGGCAGCAAAAGAGTCAGCACTCACGGAAGTGAAAAAAGGGGCTGTAAAAAACCAAAGTTCTTTACAGCCCCACAATATTAATATATGTCGGTCAGACAGGTAGCTTATATCTCTACGCTCCAGCCAAAGCTATCCTCTATCTTGCCCCACTGAATGCCCGTAAGGGTGTCATACAGCTTCTGGGAAAGAGGGCCTATCTTACCGTTATTGATAACGATGACTTCGCCATCCTTGTTAAGCTCGCCCATAGGAGATATAACGGCGGCGGTACCGCTGCCGAAGGCCTCCTCCAGCTTGCCGTTTCTTGCGGCCTCAAATACCTCGTCGATAGCAAGACGTCTTTCGGTTACCTTAACGCCCATAGAGCGGGCAAGGTTGATAACGGAATCTCTTGTAACGCCGGGGAGTATATTGCCCTCAAGCTGAGGAGTGATAAGCTCGCCGTCGATAAGGAAAAATACGTTCATAGCACCTACCTCGTCAACGTACTTATGCTCAATACCGTCAAGCCAAAGCACCTGAGTATAGCCAAGCTCCATAGCCTTCTGCTGCGCACGGAGAGAAGCGGCGTAGTTACCGCCGGTCTTGGCGTAGCCCGTACCACCCTTTACAGCACGCACGTACTCATCCTCTACGTATATCTTAACGGGGTTTATACCCTCTGCATAGTAAGCGCCAACGGGGGAGAGAATTATGCAGAAAAGATAGGTAGCGGAGGGATGTACACCGAGGAAGGGGTCGGTAGCAATGATGAAGGGACGGATATACAGGCTCTTGCCATCGCCGTCAGGTATCCAATCCTCGTCAACCTTAATAAGCTCCTTTATAGCGGTAAGTGCAAACTCGGGGTCTACCTGAGGGATGCAAAGACGCTCGTTGGTGTTATTCATACGTTCGATGTTCTTCATAGGGCGGAAAAGAAGGTTTCTGCCGTCGGGGGCCTTGTAAGCCTTCATACCCTCGAACATCTCCTGCGCATAATGGAAGACTGCACAGGCAGGGGAAAGGGATATATCTGCAAAGGGCACTATGCGTGCGTCATGCCAGCCCTTTTCCTTATTGTAGTCCATAAGAAACATATGGTCGGTGAAATGCTTGCCGAATCCAAGCTTATCCTGGTCAGGCTTTGCCTTGGGGCAAGTAGTGCGTGTAACGGTAATGTTCATAATAACCGTACCTCCTGAAAATCATTTTCTTCTGAATACGCATAATTATAATACTTTTATCCCGTCCTTGCAACAGTTTTTTTAAAAAATGTGCATTGAAAAGAAAAAATATTCATCCATTATGGGGTAATAATCCGTATATGTATACAAAAAATTAGAACGGAGGTAACAAACTGTTCATTTTTGTGATGTATGATTACACAGTAAAATTATAATGGAGAGTTTTTGAAATTGGAAACAAATAATAAAAAGCGCCGTTTCCGTCCCCTTGCTCTGTTGCTCGCCGCAGTGATAACCGTAGTGGCTGTCGCTTCTGTTTTAGTGATAGGCGTCGGCGCCGAGAGCGGCTATGTGCCGGCATCTCTTTCAGAAAAATCCGTGAATACCGCAAAGGGCTACGGCGTATATCTTGACGGCGTCTTTATTGCCGCTGTTGACGGTGCGGATATTGCATCAGGGTGTAAGGCAGAGCTTGTTGCGCTTCTTGCAGAGGTTTGCGGCGCACCTGATGGGGACAGCAGCCTCCTTAACGATTGGCGCACGGTAAGCGGCAGCTATCACAAGAACAGCTTTGTGGATGCAGAGGGGCTTATGCACCTTCTCGGCAAGCGTGACGGCGGCTTTGAGTACACAGTAAACGATGTCCATGGTAACGGCACCGACGTCAGTCTGTCCGTAGCTACAAAGACAAGCCTTACCGAAAACACGGAGATTGCTTATGACACGGTCTATGTTCCTACCGACGTGCTCGATGTAGGGGAGGAGATAGTAGTAAACGATGGTAAGGCAGGTGCGCTTCTCAACAGCTATAGCCTCACCTATATAAACGGCGTGTGCACCGAGAAGCTTTTCACAGGCAGTACCGTGGTTGCAGAGCCCGTAAGCGCCGAGGTATGGCAGGGCACAGACAAAAAGGCATCTCTTATGAGCGCAGGCGAGCGTCTTATGCTTCCCCACAACGGTGTAGTCACCTCTTGGTATGGCTACCGTATGCTTTGGGGCGAGCTGGATTTTCACAACGGTATCGACTTTGCAGGCTATAATAAGTCCTGCTACGGCGACCCCATATATGCCTCTGCCGACGGCATCGTGACCTTCTCGGGTCGCCACGGCGGATACGGCCTCAAGATAGAGGTATCCCACAGCTCCGATTTTGCAACCATCTATGCTCACTGCAGTAAGCTTCTTGTTGAGTCGGGTGATGCGGTAGAGAAGGGGCAGGTCATTGGCTACATAGGCGCAACGGGTAGGGTAACGGGTCCTCATCTTCACTATGGCGTCACGGTAAACGGCGTCCCTGTGAACCCTAAGGATTACCTTGACTGGAGCGGCTACGAGTATTAAGTTCAGTAAATCTTTTTTCCATACAGGAGGGAAAATATATGTTTAAAAGCGAGTATTTGCAAAAGGTTTATGCCGACGTTGAGAAGAGAAACGCCGGTGAGAAGGAATTCCTTCAGGCAGTTAAAGAAGTGCTTGAGTCCCTTGAGCCCGTTATCGAGAAGCGTCCCGATTTCGTAAAGGCTGGCATCCTTGAGCGTCTTGTAGAGCCCGAAAGATTCATTTTGTTCCGTGTAAGTTGGGTTGACGACAACGGCAACGTACAGGTTAACAGGGGCTACAGAGTACAGTATAATTCCGCCATCGGTCCTTACAAGGGCGGTATCAGACTGCATCCCTCCGTTAACGCTTCCGTTATCAAGTTCCTCGGCTTCGAGCAGATCTTCAAGAATTCTCTTACAGGTCTCCCTATGGGCGGCGGTAAGGGCGGTAGCGACTTTGATCCCAAGGGCAAGAGTGATAATGAGATCATGCGCTTCTGTCAGAGCTTTATGACCGAGCTTGCAAAGCACATCGGTGCTGATACCGACGTTCCCGCAGGTGATATCGGCGTAGGCGCACGTGAGATCGGCTTTATGTTCGGTCAGTATAAGAGACTCCGTAACGAGTTTACGGGCGTTCTTACCGGTAAGGGTATCCCCTACGGCGGCTCTCTTGCAAGAAAAGAAGCAACCGGCTTCGGTCTTTGCTATTTCACCAACGAGATGCTTAAGGCAGCAGGCGACTCCTTCGAGGGTAAGAAGGTTGTTATCTCCGGTTCCGGTAACGTTGCTATCTACGCTTGTCAGAAGGCTACTCAGCTCGGCGGCAAGGTTATCGCAATGTGTGACTCCTCCGGCTATATTGTTGACGAAAACGGCATCAACCTTGACGTTCTCAAGCAGATAAAGGAAGTTGAGAGAGCAAGGATAAAGGTATACGCTGAGCGTGTAGAGGGCGCTAAGTATTTCGAGGGCTGCAAGGGCATCTGGACTGTTCCCTGTGACGTAGCTCTTCCCTGCGCTACTCAGAACGAGCTTGACGGCGAGTCTGCAAAGACTCTCGTTGCTAACGGCGTTAAGTACGTGGCAGAGGGCGCTAATATGCCCAGCACCCCTGAGGCTGTTGAGGTATTCCAGTCCGCAGGCATCCCCTTCGGTCCCGCAAAGGCTGCAAACGCAGGCGGTGTTGCCACCAGCGGTCTTGAGATGAGCCAAAACTCTCTCCGCCTCTCCTGGAGCTTTGAAGAGGTTGACGAAAGACTTCACGGTATTATGCAGGGCATCTACAAGGCAGCTTATGACGCATCCGTAGAGTACGGCTGTGCAGGCAACCTGGTGGCAGGTGCTAACATAGCAGGCTTCCTTAAGGTGGCAGAGGCTATGAAGGCTCAGGGCGTTGCTTATTAAAGCTGAAGGGAAAAATCGGCTCGGAACGCAAAATTGTTTATTGATTTAGCTTTTATATGAGATCAGGGACGGCAAAAACGCCGTCCCTGATACGCTTATATATAATTTTTGCTTTTTGCGAACTTCGCCTCACAGTACAAAGTACAGTTATCGGCTCAGTATCGCAAAATCCGCATCCAATTTTTCGCCTTCAGGAAAAATCGGCTCGGAACGCAAAATTGTTTATTAATTTAGCTTTTATATGAGATCAGGGATGGCAGAAACGCCGTCCCTGATACGCTTATATATAATTTTTGCTTTTTGCGAACTTCGCCTCACAGTACAAAGTACAGTTATCGGCTCAGTATCGCAAAATCCGCATCCGATTTTTCGCC
>JAFXEB010000030.1 GCA_017521025.1 Clostridia bacterium
TAAGTACTGCGAGCCGAGGTTCGTTTTGAACGAAAAAATATAAAAATATACAAAAATTTCGGAGAACTTTTCTCCGAAATTTTTACTTTATAGTAACCGTATTTTCTTTTTTCGTGTTCTGTGCCTTTGTCAGCGGTCTGAGGTCAGCAGAGTTTTTTCTCTGCTGACCGAAGCTATATATTACTTAAGCTTTGCCTTTTCCTTCATTCTGAGGGAGTTGTCCAGCGTGCGCTTTCTGAGGCGGATAGACTTGGGTGTTATCTCGATAAGCTCGTCATCGGCAATAAACTCGATAGCCTCCTCAAGGCTCATCTTCTTAGGCGTTACAAGGCGGAGTGCCTCGTCTGCGCCTGCACTGCGGATAGCGGTGAGGTGCTTTTTCTTGCACACGTTTACCACTATATCCTCGCCCTTGGGGGACATACCCACTATCATACCTGCATAGACCTTGGTGGCAGGGTCGATAAACATCTGACCTCTGTCCTGAGCGTTGAACAGACCGTAGGAGGTAGCCTCGCCGTCCTCGTAAGCGATAAGAGAGCCGGTAAAGCGCTTTTGTATCTCGCCCTTCTGAGGCTCATACTTTTCAAACACGGTGTTCAGCACGCCCTCGCCACGGGTATCGGTAAGGAACTCGGTCTTGTAGCCGAAAAGTCCACGGGTGGGGATAAGGAACTCAAGATGCATTCTGGAGCCCTTGGGGTTCATCTCCACAAGCTCGCCCTTGCGGTAGCCCATCTTCTCCATAACGGCGCTCACGTAATCCTGAGGCACGTCCATATATGCACGGTCAATAGGCTCGCAAACCACGCCGTCTATCTCTTTATAGATGATACGGGGGGTGCTGACCATAAACTCATAGCCTGCACGGCGCATATTCTCCATAAGGATAGAAAGGTGCATCTCACCTCTGCCTGCTACGTTGTAGCTGTCGGCGCTGTCCGTTTCGCTTACACGCAAGGACATATCCTTCATAGCCTCTTTAAACAGATAGTCACGGATATGACGGGTGGTAACGTACTTACCCTCCCTGCCTGCGAAGGGGCTGGTGTTGACGGAGAAGGTCATCTCTATAGTGGGGTCGCCTATCTTTACAAAGGGCAGTGGGTCTGCGCCCTCGGTAGAGCAGAGAGTGTTGCCGATATTGATATCCTCAATACCCGAAACGCATATTATGTCCCCCACAGTAGCCGTATCCACAGGCTTCCTCGCAAGACCCTCTATCTGATACATTGCGCTTATCTTGCCCTTATAAGGCTCCATATCGTTATGGTAGTCGCACACAAGCACGTCCTGCTTGTTCTTTATTGCACCACGCTCTATCCTGCCTATAGCTATCTTACCCACGTAGTCATTGTAATCCACTGCGGAAACAAGCATCTGCGCCTCACCCGTCTCGTCACCCTCGGGTGCGGGGATATGGGAGAGAATAGTGTCAAAGAGGGGCGAAAAGTCCTCACCCTGATGGTCGGGCGAAAGGCTTGCCGTGCCGTTACGGGCAGAGCAGAAGAGCACGGGGCTTTCAAGCTGGTCATCGTTGGCATCAAGGTCAAGGAGAAGCTCCAGCACCTCGTCGCCTATCTCGTACACACGGGCATCGGGGCGGTCTATCTTGTTTACCACCACGATAATGGGGTGCCCAAGCTCGATAGCCTTCTGAAGCACAAAACGGGTCTGAGGCATAGGACCCTCGGCGGCGTCTACAAGAAGGAGTACGCCGTTTACCATTTTGAGTATACGCTCAACCTCGCCGCCGAAATCAGCGTGGCCGGGGGTGTCTACTATGTTTATCTTTACGCCATTATAAAAGGCGGAGGTGTTCTTTGCAAGGATGGTAATGCCCCTCTCACGCTCCAGCGCATTGGAGTCCATTACACGCTCCTCCACGTCCTGATTCTCCCTGAAGGTGCCGCTGAACTTGAGCAGACCGTCAACAAGAGTGGTCTTGCCGTGGTCGACGTGGGCTATGATTGCTACATTTCTTAAATCGTTACGAACCAAAATAATCTACCTGCTTTTCTATTATTTTCTTTATATTTTACAGTCTATATCCCGTATTTTCTCAAGGTGTCCTCCACTGCGGCAAGGTCCTCTGCCGTGTTGACGCCCATGGCCTCACGCTCGTCCTCAAGGACGAAGGGGCGGGTCACCTTGCCGTCACGGGCAAGGTACTCGGGCACGTCGGTTATATAATACTCACCGCTGACAGGGCTCTTCTTAAGCTTTGGCAGGGCGGCAAAAAGGCTCCTCGCATCGAATATATATACGCCCACGTTAAGCTCCCTTATCTGCCTCTGCTCCTCGGTAGCGTCCTTCTGCTCCACTATGGCGGACACGTTACCGACCTCATCCCTTATTATCCTGCCGTAAGGGGGTATCTCGCCCTTGGCAATGCAGGTGCCAAGGGTGCATGCGGCACCGCTCTCACGGTGAGCACGGCACATAGCCTCAAGACTGCTGCGCTTGAAAAGGGGCATATCGCCGTTGATGACCATAACGTCGCCGTCATAGTCCCTGAAGGCGTCAGCGGCGCACATAACTGCGTGCCCCGTGCCCTTGCGCTCCTCCTGCACCACGTAGTTGAGTCCGGGATACGCCTCCATCACAGCCTCCTTACAAAAGCCGACTATAACGTACACATCCTTCTCCTCCACAAAGCCTGTGGCTGAAAGCACGTAATCTATAAGGGGTCTGTCCAGCGCACGGCGCATGACCTTAGGCAGACCTGCCGCCTCACTGCCAATACGCTTGCCCTGACCTGCCGCAAGTATCAGTAGTCTCATATTACGCAAAACTCCTGTCAAAAGCGCTATAAGGCGCATATTCTATAATTACAATCCAATATTACATTATACTCTTGCGTTTTTACTATGTCAATAAGGAAAGCGCATTTTTTATGAAAAGGAAAGGGGGAAATGCCTGTTTTGCAGGCGAATATATGGCAAGCAGGGGATATTTTGCAGGCGCAAACGGAGAGGAGGGCTTTGTCTCATACTTTGGACAGGCGCTGTCAGACATAGAGCGTGTGTACGTACTTAAGGGTGGCTGTGGCTGCGGTAAATCCGCCCTTATGAAACGGGTGGCGGCAGAGGCACAGCGCCGAGGGGAGGATGCAGAGCGCATATACTGTGCCTCCGACCCCGCAAGTCTTGACGGCGTGGTGCTGAAGGACAGAGGCATAGCTATAGTGGACGGCACCGCACCCCACGAGATAAGTCCGAGACTGCCGGGGGCGGCAGACTCTATAGTAAACCTTGGCGACTACTGGAATGCAGGTGTCCTGCGGCAAAGGGTGGAGGAGATACGCCGACTGAGCGGCGAGAAGGAGTCATGGCGCAAGCGTGCCGAGGGACTATTGCGTGCCGCAGGCGTACTGCGTTCAGAGGGCGACAGGCTCACCGAGGGCGCACTGCTCAAAAGCAAGCTGTGCGCCGCCGCAGAGCGCACGGTGCGGAGGATAGCGCCCACGGGCAAGGGAGGGGAGCAAACGAGACTGCGCCGTGCCTTTTGCGCAGACGGCTACACAATCGCCGCCGACTACGGAGAGCGACGCACCGTGCCCGTGCGGGACCCTCACGGTATTGCCCACGTCTTCCTTGCCGCCCTCAGTACTGCGGCACGCTCACGCAGGCTGAGCCTTACCCTGTCACCCGACCCCCTATGTCCACGAAAACTTGATGGGGTGCTGATAGAGGACACGGGCACACTGTACACCGTGGACAGCAGATGCGAGGGGGAGCGCCCCATAAACACCGAGCGTTTTATTGACAGGGCGGCACTTGCACCCCTGCGCCACAGGCTGAGGTTTATAAGCCGCATTGTAAGGGAGCTGGAGGCAGAGGCGGCGGAGGCGCTTGCGGAAAGCCGACGCTGTCATATGCGGCTGGAGAGCATCTACACACCCACCATGGATTTTTCCGCCGTGGACAAACGGGCGGCGGCGATGATAAAGGAGATATTTGCATAAAGCCCAAAGGTACCGCATACCTTTTTACAAAAGAGGTGTGTAATATGACAGGCAGAAAAACAAAAAACGAGGGCATGGGCTCTGTAAAAAGCGTGTTGCTCTGGGCAGGCATAGGTATTGCGACCTCTGCCCTGCTCAGCCTTGCGGTAACAGCGGTTGCCCTGAGGAGCGAGGACCCCATAAGGGCGGCTCTGCCTGCGGCGGCGGTATGCATAGGGCTTGGAGCGATAGTAGCGGCGTTTGGTGCTGCAAAAAGCTCGGGGGCTTTGTGGCTCGGCTTTGCCGCAGGCGGTGCGTTTGCAGCCATACTGCTGATAGTATCCCTGATCAGCGGCGGCGAAAGCAGCACTCCACTGCCCTTTCTCTCTGCTGTGGCAGGTGGTACGGCAGGTGCATTTTCAGGCAAGGGTAAAAAGCCAAGCACGGCAAAAAGGGTAAAGCGGCTTATCGCCAAGGGCAAGGGCTGAGGGTCGGAGCGCAACAAAAGAGCTGTCTCAAATGCAATTCTTGCATCAGAGGCAGCTCTTTTTCTTATCGTTCAATATATTCTGTTTTCTTTCCGGTGCCCTTTATTCAGCCGAATCGGCAAGCGCCTTTTTCTTCTTCTTTTTAAGCATAATCACCGTTACAACAGCACCTGCGACTACCACAAGCACTGCGCCGCCTATAGCAAGCCGGATAACAAGGTCTATGCCGTCAGCCTCGGTCTTGGGAGGCAGAGGCGTTGCCTCAAAGATGGCGGTGTACTTAAGGTCTCTCACCACAAGGAAAACAGGCTCCTTGTTCCAACCCGTGAAGGTGTAGCTATACATATCGTCATCAGGCTTGGTAACCGTTTCAGGTACAGGAACCTTCTCGCCATACTTATGCTCGCTCTGCTGAATGATACTGCCGTCATCACTATAGAAGGTAACGGTATAGGTAAGAGGCTCCCAAAGTGCGTAAAGAGTTATGTCAGCGTCTGCGGAATAGCTCTGACCCGCCGCATAGTCGGGGGTGTCGGCATCCTTAACGCTTGACCAGCCCTTAAAGCTGTGGCCCTTCTTAAAGGGGGTTGCCTTGGTTATCTCAAGGGTGTCGCCCTTAAGCTTGCGCTGATCCATTATGCCGTCGCCGCCATCCAGATCATAGTGAACGGTGAAAATAGCAAACTGTGCATCGGTAGCGTAGGCAAGGTAGATCCAAGCCTCCTTACCGTCCACGTCTATCTTACCCCATCTGCCACTGTCGCTGACCTCGGTAACGGTAACCTCGTCGCCCCTGACCAGCTCGGCTACGATCTCGCTCTCGGTATCCGCCTTTGCCCTTGCGTTAAGGGAGGACACGTTTATCACATAGTCGCCGGTCATATCTATGGCAGACTCAAAAAGCTCGGTATAGTCTGCGCCCTCCACCTCGGGATATTTCGGCAGGCAGTAGCCGTATATGTAGTCGTCGTTCTCCTTATACTTGTGTACGGCGACCTTGCCGCCGTTGTTGCCCTCAACGGTATAAACGTAGCCGCCCTTTACGCCGAGGACAAGACCCACGTGGCTGGGGGAGGAATCGTTGGCAAACATAATAATGTCGCCAAGCTCAGGCACAAAGCCCTCACCCTGAGCTACGAATATATCGTTTCGCTCATACCAATAGGTCATTCTGCCGCAGCTTATCTCCGTCTGCGCATAGCCTACGGGCACCCCTGCCTGACGCAGAGACCAGGAAACGAAGGCGGCGCACCATGCGTAGCCATAGCTTACGCCGTTGCCCTCCTGATTATCGACCTTGCCGTAAAGGCGGTTATACTCAACAAAGTTCTTGCCGCCGTCGATATTCATACCGTCCATATCAGCGTCGCTGTTGCCCTCGTGATAGCCTATCTGAGAGAGCGCCACGGTAATAACGTCATGTCTGAGGTCACCCGTCAGCTCGCATGCCATAAGGCGTCTGTAATAGGAGCTGTTCAGATACTCAGCACTGAAAATATAGCTGGGCTCCACCTGCTTGGCTGCCGCAGAAAAAGAAAAAAGTCCCCCAAGCAAAACCGCCGCAAGTATAAAGCAAATAAATCTTGATGCTTTCATAAACCGTACCTCGTTTCCTTTACTGCTTTATATGATACAACACATCGGCACAAAAGTAAATAGCAAATACGAAAAAGGGAGCAAAAAAGCCGCAAAAGACACGAAAAAGATACGCAAAAGATACGCAAAAACAGACGCAAAAAAGGCACGCTCAAAGCGTGCCTTTTCGCAAATAAGATATGTTAACTTATTTAATCTCAACGGTAGCGCCGGCCTCTTCGAGTTCCTTCTTAAGGGACTCAGCCTCTTCCTTGGAAACGCCTTCCTTGATAGCCTTGGGAAGAGAGTCAACGATCTCCTTAGCTTCCTTAAGACCAACACCTGCGAGATCCTTAACGATCTTGATAACGCTGGTTCTCTTCTCGCCTGCTGCGGTGATAACAACGTCAAACTCGGTCTTCTCTTCAACGGGAGCTGCTGCTGCGCCGGGAGCTGCTGCAACTGCTACGGGAGCTGCGGATACGCCAAACTCCTCTTCAAGTGCCTTTACAAGGTCTGCAAGTTCAAGAATAGTAAGCTCTTTAACCATATCAATGATAGCTTGGGATTTCTCGTTCATTTCAATTTCCTCCAATAATATAATATAATTTTATTAAGCAATTTTTCTAAGCGGCGGCAATATTACTCTGCTGCTGCTTCTTCTGCGGGAGCTGCCTCTGCGGTAGCGTCGCCGTCTTTGTCGATAATAGCCTGAAGTACGTATGCGAAGCTGTAAAGAGAAGACTGGAGAGAGCCCATCATTCTGCCTATGAGTATCTCCTTGGAAGGAATCTCAGCCAGAGCCTTAACACCCTCTGCGTCAAGCACCTTACCGTCGCAGTAGCCTGCCTTAAGAACGAAGTTGTCATGATCCTTTGCGTAGTTAGCGAGGATCTTAGCTGCAACAACCTGATCGTCCATGCTGATTGCGAAAGCGGTCATACCCTTGAGAGAGTCCTTCAAGCCCTCGAAGCCAACCTCGTCACAAGCCTTGCTGATAAGAGTATTCTTAATAACGCTATACTCTACGCCTGCCTTACGAAGCTCTGCACGAAGCTTGGTATCGTCCTCAACGTTGATGCCCTTATAGTCAACCAAAACGCCGGAAACAGAAGCCTTTATCTTCTCAGCCAGAGCTGCTACTGTAGCCTGCTTTTGTGCTAATACCTGTGCACTTGCCATTTAGTTTCACCTCCGATTAAATAAGTTGTATGCGTAATAAAAGCTCCCTCACCGACAAACAGCGAGGGAGCATAATCATACCCATAATTACAGTGGGAAAAACTATACCTTCCTCGGCAGGCGGTGAGCCCTTATTCCGTCATACGGAACCTGCTGTCTGCGGAAATTTTTATTCAGCCTTGTGATTATAACACTGCAGATCGCATTTGTCAACAGTGTTTTTCGGCTTTTTTAAGAAAAATCTTTAAATCTTAGCCTTCAAACTTTGCGCTGGGGTTAACCTTAACGCCGGGGCCCATGGTAGAAGCTATAACGCAGGACTTGATGTACTGACCCTTAGCTGCTGCGGGCTTAGCCTTGATAAGTGCGCCAAGAAGGGTATTGAAGTTTTCCTTAAGCTTGTCTTTGCCGAAGCTTACCTTACCGATGGGGCAGTGGATAATGTTGGTCTTATCAAGTCTGTACTCGATCTTACCGGCCTTAGCCTCCTGAACTGCCTTAGCAACGTCCTGTGTAACGGTGCCTGCCTTGGGGTTAGGCATAAGACCCTTAGGACCAAGGATCTTACCGAGACGGCCGATAACGCCCATCATATCGGGGGTAGCTATGATCACGTCAAACTCGAACCAGTTTTCCTTCTGGATCTTCTGTACGTAATCCTCTGCGCCTACATAGTCGGAGCCTGCCTCTTCAGCGGCGGTAGCCTTGTCACCCTTTGCGAAAACGAGGGTTCTTACAGTCTTACCGGTACCGTTGGGAAGTACAACAGCGCCTCTGACCTGCTGGTCTGCGTGACGGGAGTCAAGACCCATTCTGAAGTGAACCTCAACGGTCTCGTCAAACTTTGCCTTAGCTATATCGCAAACGATGCCAAAAGCCTCGTCGCTCTCATAAATCTTGGACTTTTCGAAAGCCTTAAGGCTCTCAACATAATTCTTGCCTTTTTTCATCTTCTTAGCCTCCCTTAGTCAACTACGGTTACGCCCATGGAACGAGCGGTGCCTGCGATCATGCTCATAGCAGTCTCGATAGAAGCTGCATTGAGGTCAGGCATCTTGGTCTCAGCGATCTGACGGATCTGAGCCTTGGTGATCTGAGCAACCTTGGTCTTGTTGGGAACGCCGGAAGCAGTCTCGATACCGCAAGCCTTCTTTATAAGAACTGCTGCGGGAGGAGTCTTGGTGATGAAGGAGAAGGAACGGTCAGCATATACAGTAATAACTACAGGGATGATGAGACCGATATCGTTCTTGGTTCTCTCGTTAAACTCCTTGGTAAACATAGGAATGGCAACACCGTACTGACCCAGTGCAGGACCGATAGGGGGCTGAGGAGTTGCCTTACCTGCGGGAATCTGAAGTTTGATATAACCTACTATTTTCTTTGCCATATTTTACACCTCCGTGGTAATCGTAATCGGGAGCATGGCGGCTCCCTCCCACATTTGTTTTACGGCTTTATAGCCTTGATTAGTTAACGGATATTAAGGCTGAGGTTGCAGTTTTTAGTACTGCTCTATCGCCTCTACCTGATTGGTATCCAGCTCCACCTTAGTCTCACGACCGAAGAGGGAGGCAGAAACCGTGACCTTTTTCTTATCGTCGGTGATCTCTTCAACCACGCCGATAAAGCCGGAAAGGGGACCGCTACAGATCTTCACGCTGTCGCCGACCGCATAGTTGATCTCGATAACGTGGATCTCTACGCCCAGCGCCTCAACCTCCGCATCGGAGAGAGGAGTGGGGTTTGAGCCGGGGCCTACAAAGCCCGTTACACCCGTAGTGTTGCGGACGATGTGCCAGGTCTCGGGGTTCATAACCATTTTAACAAGGACATAGCAGGGAAATAGCTTCCTCTCCACCTCTTTGGGGGTGTCGCTGTCAGCGCTTATCTCGGAAACTGTCTCCGTAGGTATGCGTATGTCCTGAATGAGGTCGGATATGCCACGGTTTTCGATAATCTTCTCCAGATTGGTCGCAACCTTGTTCTCGTACCCTGAATATGTGTGGACAACGTACCACCTTGGAGTATCTTCGTGTGCTATATTCATTGCAAAACCTGTCCTTTACTGTTTAGCCTGCAAGACCAACTATCCAGGAGAAGAGCTTGGCAAGACCTGCATCGGCAAGACCGATAACGGCTGCGCAAACCAAGAGACATACTATAACAACGATAGTGCTCTTTACGGTGAACTCCTTAGAAGGCCATACTATCTTCTTGATCTCGCTCTTGTAGTCCTTAAAGAACTTCTTGAGCCACAGACCGAACCTGTTCTCCATCTTAATGCAGACGAAGCAAACAACAACGAAAATAACAACGAGGGCAAGGAATATGGTCAGTGCCCAGGGGAAACCGCTCTCATCGGGAGTGGAAGCGGAGCTCTCCTCCTTGGTCTCGCTGCTTTCGGACTCGGAAGCAGACTCAGAGCCGCTCTCTGTCTCGGATTCAGAACCGCTCTCTACTTCGGATTCAGCGGCAGAACCGGACTCGGTCACAGACTCTGCTGCGGACTCTGTTGCGGACTCTGCTGCGGATTCAACCACAGACTCTGCTACAGACTCAGCTACGGACTCGCTGCTGTCATCAGCGGAAACGGAAAAAGCGCTAAAGGAAAGAACGGTAAGCAGGGAAAGTAACAGCGCTATTGCGCTAATCGTTTTTCTCATATCTCTACTCCTTACTTGCTTTCCTTGTGAGCAGTGCGCTTTTTGCAGAACTTGCAGTACTTCTTGAGCTCGAGACGATCAGGATCGTTTTTCTTGTTCTTCATGCTCTCGTAGTTTCTCTGCTTGCACTCACTGCAAACAAACGTAATCTTAACTCTCATTTTTCGGCACCTCCATTATTTGTTACCTTCCTCTATGCGGGAAGTATTTTTTCGCCCCCAAAAAAGGCACGAAAAAAAAGACCTTCCGCAGAGGTAAAGAGATTATACCATCAAGGAAGGTCTTTTGTCAATACTTTTTTATGATTTTTTGCGTTATTTTTTAAGTTTTTTAAAGAAAACCCCTCAGGCATTCAAGGCTTTTTCGGTCTCCTTCGCCTGCTCTATCTCGCAAAGCTCCTTTATACCCTCACGTGCCTCATCCTCTGCCCTGCGCTGAGCGTCACGCTGCTGTCTGTAGCGCTTTACGGTAGAGGAATATCTGACAGCCATAGCGCCTGCCACGAGGAGAGCTGCGCCGTGCACCAGATTGCCGAGGAAGGTAAGCCAGATGCTCTCGTCCATATTGAAGGCGATATTAAAGAGCCTTGCGCCGTCCTCACCCAGAAAGCCGAAGGCGGAGAAATCGCCTACGATAAGCTTGAATACCGCAAGTCCTGCCAGAGCTATGGCAACGATAAGACAGTTCTGCATAAACTTACCCGCCCCCTTGTCGAAGGCGAAGCCGTACTTCAGACCGTCTCTTACGTTACAGCAAATAAGCCTCTCGTGTCTCTTAAACAGGAAAACGCAGTACCCCGTCGCAAGAGCGGCAAGGGCGGGCACTACCGCCCACATACCTGCACCCACTATGGTGCGCACAAGCTCCTCCTGACCGCTTATCAAAAACAGCTTGGCAAACATACCGCAGAATACGAACACGGCAAAGAAGGCGCAAAGGATAGCCGCCACCACCGTTTCGATAACGGGAAGCCAGGGCAAAAGCCCCCTGCCCGTTTTACCGCCCGTGGCGTACATACACCAGAGGACGGAGGCGATAAGTATCCGCTCCACGGTAAGGCAGATGGCGATGGGAGCGATATATCCACGGAACACCGTAAGCAGTGCGGAAAGGGTCATAAGTGTGGCAAGGGTCACCATCCCCTTGGAGTTGGCAAGCCTTGCAAGGCGTTTTTTAAGAGTCTTTTCCGTCAGGCTGCGCTGAACGCTGCCCACGGCAAAGCCGCCCCTCACCTGTTGGAGGGTGCCCGTTACGGCGTTTTTGTTGTTTTTATTGTTTTCAGTTTTCATAGAGCCACGTCTCCGAAAAAAGCAGTATTTTCAGTAGTAAAGCTATAGAGGCTCAGTCCTCCATCATAGCAACTCTGCGCTCGTGCCTGCCGCCCTCGAAGGGGGTAGCCACGAAAAGCAGTGCCAGCTCTACCGCCTCAGCCTCGCTCACAACTCTGCCGCCGAGGCAAAGCACGTTGGCGTTATTGTGGCGGCGTGTCATCTCTGCCGAGAAGGTGTCGGAGAGGACTGCGGCACGGATGCCCCTCTGCTTATTGGCGACCATGGACATACCTATGCCCGTGCCACAGCAGAGGATGCCCAGCTCTGCCCTGCCCTCTTTTATCTCTGCACAAAGTGCCTTTGCAAAAACGGGATAGTCAACGGAGTCTACACCGTTGTCGGTGCCCAGATCTGCCACCTCGTGACCCTGAGTGGCAAGGGCTGCCTTGATCGCTTCCTTTATATTATAACCGCCGTGATCTGCTGCTATTACAAGCTTCATATCTGATTCTCCTTTTTAAGTCTTTCTTCTCTTTCACGCTCCGCCTGAGGCTTGCGCAGGTAAATGGGTGACAGGCAGGCGGCGTCCACCGTCTCGCCACGCTCCCACAGCCTTGCGGCGCAGACCGCAACGGAAAGCGCATTCTGATATCTGCCGCAGAGAGAGGAAAGCCATACCTTGCCCTCTCCGCTGTGAAGGGTACTGTAAAGCTCTGCCCCATCGCCGCACAGCCAGACCTCGCCATAACGGGCTATCTCTGCCGAAAGCTCCTCGGCAGAAACGGCTCTGTCCTCGGTAAGTCTGGTAAGCACGCCACCCTCACGCCTGAACATAGCGTTATAAAACACGCCACGCCTTGCGTCCATCAGGGGGCATATCACACCCTCGGCGCTGATGTTCTCAGCCAAAGCCTCCAGCGTGGAGACGCTTGCCACCGGTCTGCCGTCAAAGGCGAGACCCTTCACGGCGGAAACGCCAATGCGCACGCCCGTAAAGGAGCCGGGGCCTGCGGTGACCGCAAACAGCTCAACGTCCTTTACGCTCTTGCCGAAGGTGGAAAGTGCGTTGTCTATAAGGGGAAACAAAAGCTCGCTGTGGGTAAGCCCGTTGTTTACCGTGGCAAGGGAAAACTTTTTTATCTTGCCGTCCTCGTACAGTGCCGCAGCGGCGCTGGCGGTAAGGGCGGTGGTGTCAACAGCCAAAATCAGCATAAATACGCCTCCCCGTCTCTCCGTCCTTCTCTATACGGACGGTCTTTTTGTCCTCGGGCAGCAGGTAGTCAAACAGCTCGCTCCATTCGGTAACGATGATGCCGCCCTTGTCAAAGTAGTCATAAAAGGCTACGGAATACAAGTCGTCCTCATCCTTTATCCTGTAGAAGTCGAAATGGTAGATGCCAAGCCCGTCTCCACGGTACTCGTTCACTATTGCAAAGGTGGGGCTGTGCACGAGGCGCACACAGTTGGGCAACAGACGCTTTACAAGCCCTCTTACAAAGGCCGTCTTGCCTGCGCCCATCTCGCCGTAGAGAGCAAGGGTGTCACCCGCCTTGAGCTGAGCCGCCAGCTCGTAGGCTATCTGCTCGGTCTCCGCCTCACCTGCGGAATACAATACTTTTTCAGCCATAAAGCTGCTCCTTGAGATAACGTCGTTTTTAGTTTAGAAAAGTCCGTCAATAAAGCCGTTCTCGTCCACGTCGATAGCCTCTGCCGCAGGCTTTTTGGGAAGACCGGGCATGGTCATAATGGGACCTGCGAGAGCTACTACAAAGCCTGCGCCTGCAGAAACACGCACTTCCTTTATAGATATGCGGTGACCGCTGGGTGCGCCAAGCTTGGTGGGGTCATCGGAGATGCTGTACTGGGTCTTTGCAACACAAACGGGGAGCTTGCCGTAGCCCAACGCCTCTATATCCTTTATTGCGGCGTTGGCGGCGTCGCTGAAGTCAACGCCCTCTGCCCTGTACACACGCTTTGCAAGCATATCAAGCTTTTCCTTGATGCCGCAGTCGTCGGGATAGCTGAAGTTAAGCTCGGAGGGCTGCTCGCAAGCCTCACAAACTGCCTCAGCCAGCTCGGTTGCGCCCTTGCCGCCCTCGGCAAAGCCCTTGGCAACCACAGCCTTTACGCCCTTGTCGGCGCAGTAATCCTTTACTACCTGTACCTCTGCATCGGTATCGGCATAGAAATGGTTGATAGCCACTACTACGGGCATACCGAAGGCACGGAGCGAATCTATATGTGCGCCCAGATTGCAGATGCCTGCCTTGAGCGCATCAAGGTTTTCGTTTTTGAGGTCCTCCTTCTTTACGCCGCCGTTGTACTTGAGCGCACGAATCGTAGCAACAAGAACGATGGCGTTGGGGCGGAGACCCGACACACGGCACTTGATGTCAAGAAACTTCTCTGCACCAAGGTCAGAGCCGAAACCTGCCTCGGTAATGCAGTAGTCAGCCATCTTGAGAGCCAGCTTGGTTGCCCTTACGGAGTTACAGCCGTGGGCGATGTTGGCAAAGGGGCCGCCGTGGATGATGCAGGGAGTGTTCTCAAGGGTCTGCACCAGATTAGGCTTGATAGCCTCCTTGAGCAGAGCGGTCATAGCGCCCTGTGCGTTAAGGTCACGGCAGTATACGGGGCTGCCGTCGTATTTATATGCTACAAGAATATTGCCCAGACGTGCTTTAAGGTCTGCCAGATTCTCTGCAAGGCAAAGCACTGCCATTATCTCGGATGCCACGGTGATAAGGAAGCCGTCCTCACGGGTAACGCCGTCAGCCTTGCCGCCAAGACCCACAACGATACCTCTCAGCGCACGGTCATTCATATCCATAGCACGCTTAAAGATGATGCGCTTGGGATTGATGCCGAGAGCGTTGCCCTGCTGCAGATGGTTGTCTATCATAGCGCAAAGCAGGTTGTTTGCACTGGTGATGGCGTGGAAGTCACCTGTAAAGTGAAGGTTTATATCCTCCATAGGCACTACCTGAGAGTAGCCGCCGCCTGCCGCACCGCCCTTTACACCGAAAACGGGGCCCAAAGAGGGCTCACGCAGGGCGATGATAGCCTTCTTACCGATGTGCTCCATTGCCTGACCGATGCTGACGGTGGTAGTGGTCTTACCCTCGCCTGCAGGGGTGGGGCTGATAGCGGTAACGAGAACCAGCTTGCCGTCAGGCTTGGAGGCGAAAGCCTTCTCTACCTCGTCAGAGAGCTTTGCCTTGTACTTGCCGTAAAGGTCAAGGTCCTCGGGGTCAATGCCTAAACGCTTTGCTATCTCCGTTACGGGAAGCATTTTTGCCTGTCTTGCGATTTGTACGTCTGTGAGCATAAGTCTTTTTTTCCTTTCAATTACAAAAGAATGTTTTGGCTTATATTTTCTTATTATTTTTTATTATTATTTTTCTTGATCCCGCTTAACGCCCAGCAGCTCTGCCACCATCTCCCCCACATGGAAGAAGCCTGACATAGTGCCCATATCACGGGGCTCTACCCCCTTGCCGTAAACAAGGAGAGGAACATACTCTCTGGTATGGTCGGTATGGAAGGTGTAATCGGGGTCACAGCCGTGGTCAGCGGTTATCATAAGTACGTCATCCTCCGCCATACCCTGAATAAAGCCGCCAAGCCAACTGTCAAACTCGCTAAGGGCACGGGCGTAGCCTGCAACGTCCCTGCGGTGACCGTAAACCGAGTCAAAGTCCACAAGATTTACAAAGCAAAGCCCGTTGAAGTCCTCTGCCGCAAAGGCGTCTGTCTTTACCATACCGTCTGCATTGCTCTTTGTCTTGATATATCGGGTTATACCCTTGCCTGCAAATATATCGTTTATCTTACCGACGCCTATCACCTGAAGCCCTGCGGCGCTGATACGGTCAAGCACCGTGTCAGCCGTGGGCGGCAAGGCGTAATCGTGCCTGTTTGCTGTGCGGGTAAAGCTGCCCTCCTCCCCTACAAAGGGGCGGGCGATGACCCTGCCCACGCCGTGTCTGCCACGGAGCAGCCTCCGTGCCGTTTCGCAATAGCTGTAAAGCTCCTCCACGGGTATCACATCCTCGTGAGCGGCTATCTGAAAAACGCTGTCTGCGGAGGTATAGACTATAAGCGCACCCGTCTCCATATGCTCCTTGCCGTAGTCCTTTATGACCTCAGTGCCCGAATAAGGCTTATTGCAAAGAATAGCCTTCCCCGTAAGTGCCGTAAACGCCTCTGTCACCTCGGGAGGAAAGCCCTCGGGATAGGTGGGCAACGGATGCTCGGAAACGATGCCGCAAAGCTCCCAATGACCTATTACCGTGTCCTTCCCACGGGAAAGCTCGGCAAGGGCACCGTAGGCACCAAGGGGTGCATCAACACCGCCGCCCGTGCCGCTAATATTGAAAAGCCCGAGCCGCTCAAGGTTGGGGCAGGAGAAATTGGGGTCTTTTCTGATACTGCCAAGGGTATTTGCCCCTGCATCGCCATAGTCGGCGGCATCAGGCAGAGCGCCTATGCCAAGGCTGTCCAGCACTATTAGAAAAACACGTTTCGTTTTCATAGCAAAATCGTCCTCCACGGTAATCATAACACAATCCTTAAGCTTTGTCAACGCAAAAACGCCGGTACCCACAAAGCAGATGCGGAATATACATACAATGAATAAAGGCAATTTAATTTATAATATACATTTTCTCTTGACAAATATACAAAAGCGTTGTATAATGACGTGTCGCCGCCAAAAGAGGCGGCAAAAAAATTTTTAAGGAGACTACTTATGAAAAAGTTTCTTAGCATTATTCTGGCAGTTATTATGACTGCATCTCTTCTCGTTCTCTCCGCTTGCGGCGGTGAGGAGGCTGCTGAAAAGCCCGCAGTAGGCGTTCAGAACGGCACTACCGGCTATTTCTACATGGCAGGCGACGCAAGCTGGGGCTTTGACGGCTTTGACAACGTTAAGGTAAACGGCTACGAAAACGGCGGTCTTGCTATGGCAGACCTTAAGGCAGGCAACATCGACTACGTTGTTATCGACGGCGACGTTGCAAGAGAGCTTGTTGCCGGTAACGAAGGCACCAAGATGATCGAGATCCCCCTTACTACCGAGTCCTACGGCGTTGCTGTTGACAAGGCTCAGCCCGAGCTTCTTGCCGACATCAACAAGGTTCTCGCTGAGAAGGCTGCCGACATAAAGGCTATCTTCGACAAGTATGCTGACGTTAATGATGACAACGCAGCCGCTTGGGAGGGTGCTACCATCCCCAAGGTTGAGATCGACGACAGCAAGGACCAGCTCGTTCTCGCTACCAACGCCGCTTTCGCTCCCTTTGAGTTCAAGGTTGGCGCAGATTTCGCAGGCATCGATATGGAGATCGGTAAGCTCATCGCTGACGCTCTCGGCAAGGAGCTTGTTATAGTTGATATGGAGTTTGACTCCATCACCACCGCTCTCGGCAAGAACGGCATCGACATCGGCCTTGCCGCTATGACCATCAACCCTGCCCGTGAGAAGGTCGTTTCCTTCAGCACCGCTTACTACACCGACGCTTATCAGGTAGTTGTTTGCAAGGCAGACGACACCACCTTTGATGCTTGCAAGACCACCGAGGAGCTTGTAGCAAAGATGAAGGAGCTTGGTAAATAAACCATGCAAGCCAAGTGGGAAGTCTTTTATGAAAAATTCATAACCTATGATGGCTGGCGCACCGTTGTAGACGGTCTCGTTGCCACGCTGGAGATATCCGTGTTCGGTCTGATAATCGGTATCGTGCTTGGCACCATTATCGCCGCCGTCAAGGTTATGCCCAAAACGAATATTTTTGTAAGGCTTTTGTCCCTTATATGCGACGTTTACGTGGGCTTTTTCCGTGGTACACCTATAGTTGTACAGCTTCTTGTGGGCTATTTCGTGCTGTTCCCCGCCTTGGACGTGCGTATAAGTGCACTCAATGCGGCTATCGCCATTTTCGGTATGAACAGCGGCGCATACGTTTCCGAGATAATGCGCAGCGGCATACAGGCGGTAGACGGCGGCCAGCTCGAGGCGGCAAGGGCTGTGGGGCTCAGCTTTACCACCTCTATGGTAAAGGTAGTTATCCCTCAGGCTGTAAAGAATATACTGCCCACGCTGGGTAACGAGTTTATCGTGCTTATCAAGGAGACTTCCGTTGCCAGCTTTATTACCGTAGTTGATATCACCAAGGCGTTCAAGGATATTGGCAGCTCCAACTATGAGTACATAATTCCCTATCTGATGCTGGCGGCAATATACCTTGTTCTGGTTATGATAATAACCTTCGCCATAAAGCTGCTTGAAAGGAGGTTGGCAAGAGTTGATAGACGTAGTTGATCTTTCCAAATCCTTCGGCAAGCTTCAGGTGCTGAGAAGCATTACCGAGACCATAAAGGACGGGGAGAAGGTTGCCATAATCGGCCCATCGGGCAGCGGCAAAAGCACCTTCTTGCGCTGTCTCAACTGCCTTGAGGACCCTACGAGCGGCTCTATCTTCTTTGAGGGGAAGGACCTTGCAGACCTGAGGGTGGACATCAACCTGAGCCGCAGGCATATCGGTATGGTGTTTCAGCAGTTCAACCTGTTCAACAACAAGACCGTTATGGGCAACATCACCTTAGCGCCCGTGCTTGTAGCAAAGAGCGAGCGCAGAAAGGCTATGCGCCACAACACTTTCGCCGCCGTTACAAACCTTTTCTCCAAAAAGAAGAAGGAGAAGCTCCCTGTAAAGAGCAAAAAGGCAATAAAGGCGGAGGCGGAGGAAAACGCTATGCGACTGCTTGAGCGCATAGGGCTTGCCGACAAGGCGGCGAGCTACCCCTCTACCCTGTCGGGCGGACAAAAGCAGCGTATCGCTATAGTCCGTGCTTTGGCTATGAACCCCAAGGTGATGCTCTTTGACGAGCCCACCAGCGCCCTTGACCCCGAGATGGTAGGAGAGGTGCTTGAGCTTATCAAGCAGGTCGCCGACGAGGGCATGACCATGGTCATAGTAACCCATGAGATGGGCTTTGCCCGTGAGGTGGCAGACAGGATACTGTTTATGGATAACGGCATCATACTTGAGCAGGGCACTCCCGAGGATATATTCACAAACCCCAAACAGCCAAGGCTTAAGGAGTTTTTATCCAAGGTATTGTAAAAGCATAATAAAAACGCTTGGTTCTTTTGAAACGGACCAAGCGTTTTTTGTTGTATTGTATTGTATTCTATTCTAAACAGAAGATGTCATCGTAGTCTGCGCCAAGTATATCCTTAATAAGTATTATCTCATCGGGATACAGATGCCTTTGCCCTACCTCTATCTTAGCAATGGCACTGCGTGTCACGTCACACCCCAAAAGCTGCATCCTCGCCGCAAGCGTCTCCTGAGTCATAGAGATAGCAGTACGTAGCCGTCTGATGTTTTCACCTATGCGCTTTTCTACCTCGGCGTTCATACCGCACCGTCCTTTTTTGCACTCATAAAGGAACAAAACCTTTGACTTTATTATAAATAAGTGCTATCCTTAATATGCACCTATATAAGTGCAATGTGTAAAAAGGATGGTATTATGGCTGTAACTTTTTTTGGAAACAGGGATGCGCCGTTGTTCCTGAAAACGCTTTTAGAAAACATAGTTTGCTCTTTGGTTTATGAAGGAGAACGAGATTTTTTTATAGGAGACAGTGGCTCATTCGATAAAATGGCGCTCTCTGCAGTTGAAAGCATAAAAGCGCAGTGCCCATGGATCAACCTCACTGTAGTTTTATCGACGCACCCCACAATACCCTGCAAGCAAGCCGCCTCGCTTCTACCGTGTGAAATTTTATCTGCTCCTCCGAAATTCAGAATCGATAGGCGCAATCGGTGGTTGATAGACCATTCAGACATCATTGTTACCTTCGCACCCTTCTCTTTTGGAGGAGCATATAAATTTAAAACTCTCGCCTTAAAAAAAGGAAAAAGGATCATTGAGCTTTCGGAATTTGCCCCTTGACTCACCTATTGCAAAAGCCGTCTGCCTATGCTATACTTTTTGCGAGGTGATATAGTATGAAGCTTTCACGGATAAAAGACTGCGACATAAACGGCGAGATAGTGCAAAGGGTCGTGTTTGACGGCGTGGAGGACAAAAGCGGCGAGACAGGGGACTGTATGCTTGTGCTTGGTGGTATGTGCCCTCTTATCGACCGTGTGCCAAAGGCGGCAGAGCTGTATACCGCAGGAGTCTGCAGGCACGCTGTATTTTCAGGCGGCGTGGAGTGGGACACCGTATACGGCAGGATGACCGAGGCGGACAGTATGGCACGGCTTGCCGAGGAGCTTGGTATGGCAAGGGAGCATATTATCAGGGATAATCTTGCCACCACCACAGAGGAGAATATGGTTTGCGGCGCCCTTGCCATAGGGCGTGAGCTTGGGTTTGAGAGGGTGAAACGGGTACTGCTTATTACCTCCCTTTACCACATGAAGCGGAGCAAGCTTATAGCCGACCTGTATCTGCCCCCTTATATGGAGAGCATTTGCTGTCCCGCCTATGGCTACATCACCCCCGAGGACTGGGAGAGCGACAGCGAAAAGCGACGCAAAACGTTGCGTGAGGTAAGTATGACACGCCTGCTTATCGAGCAGGGATTTATAAAAGATATGGAGGTTTAAGACAATGGCTATAATAATAAGAAGTGAGATCCCCGAGGATTTTGATATAATAGACCGCATACACGATGAGGCTTTCGGTCACGATTGGGAAAGCAAGCTGATAAGGGCTTTGCGCACCGAGGCGGGCTATGACCCCACACTGTCGCTGGTAGCAGAGCTGGACGGCATGGTTATAGGTCATATTCTTTTCAGCCGCATAACCGTAGAGTCGCCTGCAGGCAGTCACCCCGCCCTGATACTTGCGCCCCTTGCCGTGTTCAAGGAGTACAGGAGCATGAAGGCGGGCACCCTGCTTGTGAGCGAGGGAATACGCATAGCCAAGGAGCGGGGTGAGACCATGATGCTGGTCTACGGGCACCGTTTTTATGAGCGTTTTGGCTTTACCATGGCACACGAGAAGGGGATCTTCCGTCCCAACCCTATGAAGGGCGAGTTTGTGCGTCTGCTTGAACTGACCGAGGGTGCCGCCAACGGCGTTATGGGCGTTATCAAATACCCCGTGTCCTTCAAACCCCTTATAGAGCAGTGGTATTAAAATCAAGTAATAAGTAAGAGGTAAAAGGTTAGGTAATAAGCTCCCTTGGTGTTGTGTGGCAAACGCTACGAAAAGCGTAAGCATTACCAAGCCTTCCCCTTTATCTTTTTGCCAAAACGCCCCAAAGCCTTCCCCTCGGGGGGAAGGTGTCACCGCAGGTGACGGATGAGGTGTAGCCGTCCTTGGGGCGGCGTAACGTTCCCATAGCAATAAGCGGAAACAAAGCCTTCCCCTCGGGGGGAAGGTGTCACCGCAGGTGACGGATGAGGTGTAGCCGTCCTTGGGGCGGCGTAATGTTCCCATAGCAATAAGCGGAAACAAAGCCTTCCCCTCGGGGGGAAGGTGTCACCGCAGGTGACGGATGAGGGGTAGCCGTCCTTGGGGCGGCGTAACGTTCCCATAGCGACAAGCAGAAATATAACGGATGCTACGCATCCTACACCTCATCCACCGACTCCGTCGGTCCCCCTTCTCCTCTAAGGAGAAGGCTTTTTTTGCGCTTCTTATTATCGTTATATTCCGCTCCATTCGGGTGCAGCATCGTTTTACCAAAAGCACGACCCGTCTGCACGCTCCGGGTAAGGGAAAACGGATGCAGAATGGACGAACCGAGGCGCCTGCCGTAACCACCCCACAAAAGTACGGTAGCCGAGGTTCGTTCATAGCCGGAAATTATAATAAAAAACGTATTATGGGCGGCATCGCTGCCGCCCATAATTCAGACCGCTGACAAAGGCACAGAACACGAAAAAAGAAAATACGGTTACTATAAAGTAAAAATTTCGGAGAAAAGTTCTCCGAAATTTTTGTCTATTTTTATATTTTTTCGTTCAAAACGAACCTCGGCTCGCAGTACTTAGTACAGCTATCGCCTCGGTTCGTCTTGTCTGCACTCTTTCTCAGCAGTCTGCCAAGCTGATGACAAGGTTTGTCTTCAGCTTGTATTATGGGCGGCATCACTGCCGCCCATAATTTCTTTATAAACCTATAATATTCAATTTTCAGCGGTCTGCGCCGTTTTCACCGCACGAGAGCCTTTAGAAGTTTACGGGGAGGTCATAATAACAGCACTTGAGCAGCTTCTCCATCTCCTCTACAGAGGGCTGACGGGGGTTAGAGCCGGTGCAAGCGTCGGCTACAGCGTTCTTTGCGATCTCGGGAAGTCTCTCAAGGAAAACGTCCTCGGGAACAAAGCCCTGCTCGCAGGGATAGCTGTCTGCGCCGTAGTTCTTGATGCACTGAGGAATATTGAGTGCATCGTTCATGCCACGGAGGTATGCGATAAGGTTCTTTACCTTCTCGTCGTCGTCCTTACCGCCAAGACCCATATAGTCAGCGATAACGCCGTAACGCTTCTTAGCGGTCTCGTCCTTGGCGTTGAACTCGATAACCTTGGGCAGATACATAGCGTTAGCTGCGCCGTGGATGATGTGTGCGCCCAGATCCTCAAAGATAGCGCCGGTCTTGTGAGCCATAGAGTGAACTATGCCAAGAAGTGCGTTGGAGAACGCCATACCTGCAAGGCACTGTGCGTTGTGCATAGAAGCACGCTTGGTCATATCGCCGTTATAGGAGTCAACAAGGTCAGACTGGATCATCTTGATAGCGAAAATAGCGAGCGGGTCGGTAAAGTCGCAGTTTGCGGTGGAAACGTAAGCCTCGATAGCGTGGGTCATAGCGTCCATACCTGTGTGAGCAACAAGCTTTTTGGGCATAGTCTCAGCAAGGTCGGGATCGACTATAGCAACGTCGGGCGTGATCTCAAAGTCAGCCAGAGGATACTTGATACCCTTTTCATAATCGGTGATAACGGAGAAAGCAGTAACCTCGGTAGCGGTACCGGAGGTGGAGGGGATAGCACAGAAGCGTGCCTTTTTACGAAGCTCGGGAATACCGAAAACAACGCACATCTGCTCAAAGGTGATCTCGGGATACTCGTACTTGATCCACATAGCCTTAGCAGCATCTATAGGAGAGCCGCCGCCTATGGCAACGATCCAATCGGGCTGGAACTTCTCCATAGCCTCTGCGCCCTTCATAACGGTGGTAACGGAGGGATCGGGCTCGATGCCCTCAAAGACCTCAACCTTCATACCTGCTTCTTCAAGGTATGCAACTACTCTGTCAAGAAAACCGAAGCGCTTCATAGAGCCGCCGCCTACGCAGACCATAGCTCTCTCACCCTTGAGAGTCTTAAGCGTCTCTAAAGAGCCTTTGCCGTGGTATAAATCACGGGGTAAAGTAAAACGTGCCATAACAAACTGTCTCCTTTTTCTAAAAAATATTAAAAATACTTGCCGCAACAGCGACCTTCGTGTATAATATATCACAGAAATATTGAAAGCGCAATAGCCGCCGAGGCTTGTAGCGCCACTTTTTTATAAAATATTTTTGCTTTTTTCCTGTCATAGCGCATATCAGGTCAAAAAGCGAAAAACACTACACTTTGAAGGGAGAGACATACTATGACAATAGCTTTTTTCGACACCAAGGAATATGACAGGCAGTCCTTTGAGAAGGTCAGCGGCAGCTACGGTATAGAGTTCCGTTTTCTCGAGACCAAGCTCACCCCCGACACAGCAAGCCTCGCCGAGGGTTGCGTGGGTGTGTGCGTCTTCGTTAACGACACGGTAAACGCTCAAGTCATCGACCGACTTTACGAGCTGGGCGTTAAGGTCATCGCCCTGCGCTGTGCAGGCTATAATAATGTAGACGTGCGCCACTGCTACGGAAAGCTGCACGTCCTCCACGTGCCTGCCTACTCGCCCTACGCCGTGGCTGAGCACGCTATGGCTATGCTGCTTTCCTCCGTCAGACGTATACACAAGGCGTATAACCGCACCCGTGACTTTAATTTCAGCCTTAAGGGGCTTGCAGGCTTCGATTTTCACGGCAAGACCGTGGGCGTTGTGGGCACGGGCAGGATAGGTAGGGTCTTTGCGGATATCTGCCGTGGCTTTGGGATGAAGGTGCTCGCCTATGACAAGTTCCCCGTGGAAAGCGATTTTATGGAGTACGTACCGCTGCCCGAGCTCCTTGAGCGCAGTGACGTTATTTCTCTCCACTGCCCACTCACCGAGGAAACCTATCATATGCTAAACAGTGAGAGCCTTGCCGCCACAAAAAAGGGCGTGGTTATCGTAAATACCTCCCGTGGGGCACTTATAGATGCAGAGGCGCTGCTTGCCGCCATTAAGTCCCGCCACGTAGGCGCCGCCTGCCTCGACGTGTACGAGGAGGAATCAGACCTGTTTTTTGAGGATTTCTCAGGTCACATAATGGATGACGATACCCTTGCACGCCTTATATCTATGCCCAACGTCCTCGTTACCTCCCACCAAGCCTTCCTGACCGAAGAGGCGCTGGGCAATATCGCAGATACCACCTGTAAAAACATCGTGGATTTCTTCAAGGAAGAAAGGTGCGAGAACGAGCTGTGCTACCGCTGCGGCAACGGCGAGGTCTGCCGCCTCGGCAGAAGCGGCAAATGCTTTTGATGGCAAACTTAAATAACCGATACAACAGTAAAAACGCTCTGCGGTATATGCCGCAGAGCGTTTTGGCTCACGCCGACTTAAGAATCAGTCATACACTTCGCTAAGGAAACGGTGCACTGTGGTTTTTGGTGTATTGTGCAGCAGGACGAGGATGATGGCAAGCTGGCGGGAGCTAAGCTTTTGCCCACCCTTAAGCCCTGCCAATACCTCGGTCAATTCTTCGTCGTGCACTATCAGTCTGATTTTGTTTTCAAAGCGATTCACCACACGAGACATACCGAACTCGCACACCCATCCCGTTTTCAGCGCCTCTCTCGCTCTGTAACGGCTTACAGCCATCAAAGCATCTGTCATACTGCTGACCGGGGGCTTCACCTTGCCATTTTCTTGTTTCGCCACCGCATCCTTAAGAATCGTCAATTCTCTTTCATATTTCCTGAGCAAAAGCGGACGAGCCTCTATCGCTTTCAAGCACTCACCGAGCTTAAGCTCAAAACGGCGGTTTCTGTTCTCATTTGGTTCTCTTTTAATATCTTCCGACATTCTTGCCACCTGTCCCCTTTCGTCGATCATAAAAGAGTTTTCAAATAATAAAACTGCGAAAAGCTTGTTTTTTCGCAGTATTGTATGAAAAGTTTTATATAGTGATTTTTATAAAAAATTGAGGACGGCTCGCTATGGGCCGTCCTCTCTGCTGTAATTGTATCAGATGTCTTACATATCTGTTGTCTTATCTGTTGTCTGCCAAAACATTCGTCAGCGCCGCCGTGCCTAACCCTCTGCCGGGAACTTAGGCAGGAGGCCTGCATCGTAGCGGAGGATAAACGCCGCATCCTGTGCGTTTATCTTGCCGTCGCCCGTTACGTCTGCGGCGTCAAGCTTGAGCCTATCCTCGCCGATAAGACCTGCATCGTAGCGGAGAACAAACGCTGCATCAAGCGCATTTACCTTGCCGTCGCCCGTTACGTCGCCCAAGAGTATAACGTCGGGGGTCGTAATGACGATCTTCTTGTAGCTGTCGTGGTTTGCGGCAACGTATTCGCCCAGTTCGCCATCCACAGTGGTGGATGCCTGAATCTTCATGCCTTCTGCAACGGAAAAGTTATCGGAAAGCTCACAACTAATCGCCCTATTGCCACCTGTTGCCGTGACATTGCCTCCATTGACTGTAACACCGTAATAGGAATAAATACCGGCTCTACTTTCCGATTCAGCTGTAATGTCACCGTCGTTGATGATGACTTCACCACCGTAACTGAGAATGCATGCATAGTAGGTTGAAAGTTCAACGGTCCCTCCATTTATGGTAATGCCTTTATTAGCGTAAAGGGCATAGCCTCCGGCAGTACCGGTAAGTTTACCGTCACCGCCGACGGTGAGGTTGGCACCGTCAACATAAATCATATCGGACTCCGACTCCGTCTGAGTCAGTGTGTTGTTGCCGATCAGTTCAAGGGTCAGATCATTTTTAGTATAGATGACTGCGTAATAACCATCATCACTATCGTATTTGTATCCAACACCCTCGTAGCTGTAGTTATTGAGGGTCAGAACGCCGTCCTTATAGTAAGCATAGCCACCGGAAGGTTTGGTGGTCTGGGTCTTGGTCGCGCCAACGGCAAGATAGTCGCCGTCATACATACCCACGCCGCCTACATAAACGCCAGGGGTGTTAATGACGATCTTCTTGTAGTTTGCGAGGTTTGCGGCAACGTATTCACCCAGCTCGCCATCCGCAGTGGTGGATGCCATAACAACCAGCGACGGATCAATGGTGACGGGGCCGGAGCCGTATTGGGCGTGAAGCACATTATATACACTATCCTGCGTATTTCGGAATATTCCGCTGCCGCCGTTAATCTCGATACCTCTACGACCATTGACAGCACACTTGGTAGCATCAATCTTCAAACTGCCACCGTTGATGATGACTTCTTGATTCCAGGAATAAATGCCCAATTCGCAGGCATCTACGTTCAGGTTGCCGCTTTCGATAGAAAGGTCGTAAGCACTTATGATGCCCCAAGCCGCATTCTTAAGATTCAATATACCTGCGCCGGTCAGAGATACATTGGCTTCACCCCAGATACACGCTGTGTTAAAATAATCTTTCTGCGTGAGGGTATTGGCGCCGATCAGTTCAAGGGCCAGATCATTTTTAGTATAGATGACTGCGTAATAATCGCATTGGTATCCTTTACCCTCGTAGCTGTAATTATTGAGGGTCAGAACGCCGTCCTCATAGTAAGCATATCCGCCGGAAGGCTTGGTGGTCTGGGTTTTAGTTGCGCCAACGGCAAGATAATCGCCGTCATACATACCCACACCGCCTACGTATACTTTGGGGGTCGACTTGGTAACGGAATACACAACCAAGGATGTAAAGCCCATATCTCTTCCATAAGAAGCAAGGTACTCTACTTCATAGCCGGGAATCCGGATATCCACCAGTTCTTCTTCAATATTAAGGTTGCCGTCAATGCTGTTCAGCAAGAAATAGGAGTAATAGGTCTCACCCTCCTGCGGTTCGGTGGTCAGCATATTGCTAAAGCTGGTGCCGCTGTTAGTCTTGTAGAGACAACCGGACTTAGCCCAGTAGTAGGAGTACTTACCGTCCACCATGGTGTGCTCCAGTTCCTTGCCTTCGGTGGAAACAGCTTTCAGGGTAGTGAAGTTGGGAGCATAGCCGCCCTTTGCACTATCGTATTCCACACCTGAAGCAACGGCTTTCACACCGCCGGTCAGTTCGCCGTAAATGATGGAGCAAGTAACAGTATACACAGCGCCATCCTTATAGGCATCCTCTACTCTGCCACTGCAGAAGCCCTCAACATCGATAGATGATTTGGAATTTGTGACGGAATAGTCCGTATCGCTGTACGCATAGGCAAATACTTGGAAATAATATTTTTCGCCCAATACCGGTGCGCTGGTAAGATAATCTAAGCATTCTTCGTCGGTATGAAGTGGAGAAACAGAAGAAGCAAACGTACTGCTATTATCACTATAGAGCAGGTATATACTTGGGTAATCCAAAAAGTACCACCCGTCATCACATACGACACCGTCAGACTGCACCGAAACACCGACCGCAGTATACTGTGCCGCAAATGCTGTCAGTGCTGTGGCCGGCAGCAATCCTGCTACAATCACCAAGGCCAGCAGAAAACTCAAAATTCTTTTCTTCATATTTTTTCCTCCTTTTTGGTGGAATTTATTTTGTCCGGCAGTGTGCTTGCCCCTTTCCCCCGCTGCCGAACCGCCGGGGAAAGCAGGATTTTCTCTCTTGAAAATCGCTTCAAAACTTTTTTCAGTCGCAGCCACCGCCTTTCACAAGCTATCCACGATATCGGCAAGATAGGATGCTGAGATGGAGCCGTAAATGAACTGATCTATGAGGCCGTCCTTCTTTGCCTGCTTGACCTGCTTGGCAACAGCCTTTTCCGCATTTTCATCCACAATGAGAACGATCTTGCATTCGGGATGCATTTCCTTTACCGCATCACGGATCTTCATACGTTCACTGAGCAGCCAGGGCGTATAACCCGTGGCCTCCATCAAGAGAGCATAGGGGGCGATCCATTTGCATTCATCCACAACCTTGTCGGGAGAATCAACGGTATATGGTTCCAGCTCGTTGCCCGATCTGCGAAGGGTATCGGCAATAGCATTGCAGAACAAGGAGTTTTGCATATTGATTACAATCCGCCTCATAGCATCACCTTCTTTCCTTTAGAATCCGCAAAATGGGTGCAATTTGCCTTTCCCATATATAATTATACGGATTTCAGAAAAAAAGTCACTAGTACAAGTAATAGTTTTTCGGACTTTTTTCAAAAATTTCAAAAAAATTTTGCCCCAAAACATAAAAACAGCCCCTTGGGATTTCCAAGAGACTGTCCTAAAAAACCACCCCAAGAAGCTTGACAGCTTCTTGGGGACCCCGACAAAAAACCACCCCAAGAAGCTTGACAGCTTCTTGGGGACCCCGACAAAAAACCACCCCAAGAAGCTTGACAGCTTCTTGGGGACCCCGACAAAAATTGAGGACGGCTCGCTATGGGCCGTCCTCTCTGCTGTAATTGTATCAGATGTCTTACATATCTGTTGTCTGCCAAGACATTCGTCAGCGCCGCCGTGCCTAACCCTCTGCCGGGAACTGAGGCAGGAGACCCGCATCGTAGCGGAGGATAAATGCGGCATCCTGTGCGTTTATCTTGCCATCGCCCGTTACGTCTGCGCCGCTAAGGTCAAGCTCGTCCTCGCCGATAAGTGACGCATCATAGCGTAGCACGAATGCCGCATCAAGAGAATTCACCTTGCCGTCGCCCGTTACGTCGCCAAGAAGCGCCTTGGGCAGCCCAGGTTCGTCGGGGTTAGGTTCGTCAGGGTTGGGTTCAGCGGGAGTATCAATGCACAGAATATTTGCGTCTGTAAGGGCAGAGTTGCCCGACCTTACGGTTATCTGTGCCCACTGCGCCTCTGTTCCGCTGTAATTAACGGTTTTTATAGCCTGACAAAGGTTGAAAGCCATGGTCTCCACGAGCGTAACACCTGTGCCTACGGTCAAGCTTTCGAGCCTGCTGCAGCCTGAGAAGGAGTATTTGCCGATGCTTTTTACGTTATCGGGAAAGCTGATGCTCATAAGGCCGTTACAGCTTGAAAACATATAATCGCTGAGGGCGTCTATTCCGCCTCCGAGCTCCACATCCGCAAGAGCGGTACAGGAGCCAAACGCCTTCTCCCCTACACTTTTCACGCTGTCGGGGAGCTTCAGGCTTTTAAGAGACGAGCATTTATAAAAGGCTTCCTTGCCGATAGTCTTAACGCTGTCACCGAAGCTAACGCTCACCAGCGACGTGCAGGAGTCAAATGCACTTACGCCAAGGCTTTCGATACTATTGGGGAGCACAAGCTCGGTCAGGGCAGAGCAGCCTTCAAAGGTGCTTCTCCCAATGCTTTTTACAGCCTTGCCAAGGGTTAAGCTTTTTGCACCCGTGCAGTCCCTAAACGCCGAGCCGCCTATACTTTCTACACTGTCCGGAACGCTTATCTCTAACAACGAAGCACAGCCGTTAAAGGCATCTGCTCCGATGCTCTTTACGCTCTCGGGTATGCTTATGCTCTTTAAAGCCCCGCAGCCCTTGAAGGTGCTGCTACCGATGGTCTCGACTCCGCTTGGTATATTTGCACTCACCATCGCCTCACAATCAATGAAAGCAAAAGAGCCTATAGCGGTAACACTTTCAGGTATACTAACGCTTGTCAGGCTTGTGCACCTGTAAAAAGCGTTTTCGCCAATACTCTTTACGCCCTCGGGTATGCTCACCTCGATTATGTCGTTACAGGTAGAAAAGGCGTTTGCGCCGATACTTTCAACGCCGTCCTCGATAATAACGGTATGAATAGTCACAAGGTTCAATTTGTTGGCGTGCCACGCTACGGTTGGAGAAGCGGGAAAATCCTCCATAGCACCCTCACCGCTTATGGTCAGAACGCCGCTTTTCAGACTCCAGCTAAGGCTGCCCCATGTGCCGCTGCCTGCGGCAGAGGCAGAGAAGCCGCCAAAGGTCATTGTGCCAAGTACCAAAACCAAGGATAAAAGTATACATACCGTTCTTTTCATAAACTGTTACTCCCTTGTCAAAAATCGGGCACCGAGGCGCCCCCCTGAATAATGCAGAGCAAGCTGTTTGCCTTGCAAAAACACTATATCATAGATCAATGTTTTCGTCAATATATGTTTCTAAGCCTTTTTTGCCCTGTGGGGTTGAGGTCATTCCCCCATCACGGGCATTTTCAGAAAACGGAATATGGCGACCCTGTCGCCCACCTTAAGATTTTTCAGGGCGCCCTTGAATTCGTAATCGTAGCATTTCAGCTTTCCGTTGTCAAGCTTTACGATAAGGGAAAAGCTTGTTCTTGTGTACTGACCCACCTTGTGGGCGTAGGTGCCCGGGTTGATGATAGAGGTCTTCTCTTCAAAATCCTTGAGAGATACCACAGTGCCGTAGAGACGGCGAGGGGTAAGGAACAGATATATCTCAGAGGCTTTCAGGGCGAGGACGAAAAGCACAACGTAAATGCCGTAATATATCCTGCTTTCCTCAAGCTTGCTCCAGGTGAGCCACATAAAAAGCCCCAGCAATGCGGCGCACAGACCGAATTTTATAAATGCGCCACGTTCTTTTTTCTTCTGCTCGGTTACAGCTACAGAATGCTCGTACATAAAAACGCTCCTTTCTACTTGTGCAATACGTCAAGCTCTGCCGCCCGAAGGAAACCCGTGGCGGCAAAAAGCTTATAGCCGCCTATGGACGAGCCGTTGTCAAGCTCAATAAGCTTGCCTGCGTAAACGTGGCACACAAGCTTTGGCACGGGGTTTATTATCAGTATCTTTGGCAACGGAGACTCGTAGTCAAAATCGTAGGTGGTGGTGTACTGATGCAGTACTATGCTGCGTATGCGTATGGTGTGTATGAAGGACATAGCGCCGTCTTCCGACAAGGCAAGGGGCACACCCTTTTTGCGGGCAGAGATAAGCTTGCAGGAATAAGCCTTGTCGCCCATACTAAGGGTGAAGCTTTCGCCCTCGGCAAAGCGGAACAGAGAAAGGTACGGCTTATGGACCTGAGAACGGGTGTAGCCTCTCTCGGCGCATACCTCGTCAAGCCGCTTTAAAAAGGACCTGCGTTTGCGGAGGGCACGGAGCGTTCTGAACACAAGGGGCAGGCATAAAAGCACCCCGATAAAAATGGCACGCCCCACTGTAAGGGAGCTTATGAGTACTGCAATAATGGGCCATATAAAGGGGAAGGTTACTATAAACATCCCCGTGCCCATGCCGTAGACCACAAGTACAAAGCCGCTTTCACGCTCCCGTTTCTTCTTGCTGTAGGAGCTTTGGTCCTTCTCCCTGCACCAGCGCTTGGTGGCGGAAAGGTGGGCAAGCATCGCCGAGAAGAAGATAAAAAGCAAAAGCCCTGCAAGGCTAAGCAGCCTGTGGGCGGCAGAGAGTTCCTCCGTCAGCGCCGCCATAGCACCCAGTGTCCATTTCAAGGGCATAAGACCATAGAAAAGACCTATAATCAGCGCCTTTATCCAAAGCTCGGGTCCAGTCAGCACAAAGCGAAGCCTTTCGCCGAAGGAGACGGGGGCGCCCCTATCCCAAAAGCACTCTCTGAGGGGTCGGTTGTATGCCACCACTATCTTTGTATATGAAAAGGCGAAAAAGACAAGGGCAACAAGGCATACATAGGCAGGAAAAACCTCGCTTTTGCCGCCCTCGTATGCCTCCCACATAGAGCTTATGCGGATTACAAAATAAACCGTCTGGGGCAGAAGAACGAGCATACATATAAGCTCTGCAAGGGTTACAAAAAAGGCTTTTATCCTTTGAGCCGTCTGTGTCATTTCCCTTCCCTCCCTGTTCTTTCATCAAACGCCCTGCTGCTTGTTAATATTATATCACATAGTCAAGCCGAAATAAACACAAAAAACAGCAAAATAAGCGTACTTATCCTGCTGTTTTCATAAGCTTTTATTTCTTTGCCCTTTCATAGCCCTCAGCGTCTATCCTGCCTGTGGCAAGCATCTGCTCCGCCCAGAACTGCAGGTTCTCCACCGTAACGGAGATGCGCTCAAGCTCTTTTTGTATGGCTACAAAATCCTTCAGCTCCTCCCCCTCTATCTTTCCGTCGGCGGTTATCTCTATAAACCGCTCCTTCTGCTTGTTCATAGAGTTAAGGGA
>JAFXEB010000031.1 GCA_017521025.1 Clostridia bacterium
GTGAAATTCGCCTCGACGGCGAGTGGGTGGATTTAATTTCACTTGATGCGATAGCATCAAATTTCACAATTTACGGAGTAAATTATTTCACCGTGAGCGTAAGCGAACGATTTCACTAAAAACGAACGGTTATGTAAGAGTCCGAATTCATATGCAAAAACGGCAAAAATATCTTTTTTGTAGCCCATAGCCATAACTGGACACCAGTTTTGATACAATGCGTATCACGACCGGTGTCCAGTTTGCTTTTGAAAAAGCCTTGATTTACAATGGTTTTCCTATATATCTTGATATAAACAAGCTCCACAGTGATCTCAAAACAGTCACTGTGGAGCCTTTGTTATTTGATCCCAGTTGTACCATTTAACGAAAGGTCGGTGGGGTGTGCATTTTTAGCCTGGGGGTGTGCAGTCTCCTCCAGGGCGTGTGCAAGTTCAGCAAGAGGGGTGTGCATAGCGGCTTGTAGTTGATGAATTACTCATCAAGCTGCAGAGCAGAAAAAGATGGTGGCAAATATGAAATGGCACCCCCAGTTCGATGTGTGAACTAGGGGTGCTGCTTTTATTTTTTTGCTGGTTCAGTTCAGTATAGAAACATATTTCGTAATGTGCATAATTATTTTTTGTTGGCAATCAAGAACAAGATAGGCAAATATTCATAAACCATAATAAAGCTTAAGGAAGTGATAAGCGTTGGGGTCAAACCCGGCGCACTTTTTTCTTCGTTATTGTTCATTTGCCATATTTCTGCAGCATATCAATTACATATGCTTCGATGTCGTCCATGGTAGTAGCTTCATATGCTCCCGAGTATGCGTTTTTTTCAAAAATGATGCCTTGGTCAGTTGATAGGAAGGCCCACCTCATGCCATCTGCGAGTCCACATTCTGCAAGATCTTTAGTCATGAGGACGGCACCGTTCATTTCAATATAGGAATTCTCATCATACACCCATGGCATAAAAATACCTTCCATACCGCTTTTCAATTGCGTGATGACACCGGTATCTTCAACATGGACGCCTATCAGATCGATTCCACAGGGAATAAGCATAGTGATTTGATCTCCGGGAACGAGATCTCCCTTATAGACCTCATCAATGGATATTGTGGCTACGCAGCGGACCATTTTCTCCCCATTGAAGTCGATTGTCACATTTGTCATGGCGCTGACTCTGCCACGGAATGCATACATTTTTTCGTGAGCGAACAACTCCTCCTCAGTGAGATATACCAAATCAGTCTTGGAAGATGTAGCTGCATCTTCATCGTATCCCAATGACACCTTGGCAGTTGTTTTCTCAGAGAGTTGAAAGTCACCGACTTGCGGTTCTCCGTGGTTACTTCGCAAGTGCGGTAGCATTGCAACAGCTCCAATGATCAAGCACAAACAAGCAGCCATCGCACACCATTTAATCCAGACATTTTTCTTTTTTACAGGCTTCGTATCAGCAGCTTCCACATAACCAGGATCAATTAGATCCATTTTATCTAAGAATTCTTTTCCTCTCATAGGATGTAACCCTCCGTTTCAAGATGCTCCCGAAGCTGATTGCGGCAACGGAAGAGTGTAGTCTTTACTTTACTTTCTGAGCAGTTGAACCGTTTAGAGATGGAAGCTATAGAATCCAAAAACCAGTACCGGCGGACAAAGATATTCCGTTTTTCATCATCCAGTGTCTGTAAAAAGCTGTTTATGGCTTCACGCAATACCATATCGTCCAGGCGACACCCTACATCGTCTGGGGAAGGGATACATTGTTCCATTTCTGCGTTAAGCTCGCAGATAAACGCACTGCGTTTCAGACGATCGCGGTTTCGGCAACAGTTCAAAGAGATATGACGCACAATTCTCGCGAGGAAGGCATAAAAGTAAGATTTTGGCTCGTGCGGTGGGATTGTGCTCCATGCTTCCATGTATGCGTCGTTCTCACATTCTTCTGCAGTCTGGTAATCACATACAATTCCGTATGACAAGGACCACAGACGCTTACCGTACTTTTCTTTAGTCTGTTTGATTGCATCTTCATCACGAACTAAGTACATTTCGACGATTTTGCTGTCATCCAAGGCTTTCATCTCCTTTCTTTCGTAGTGGAAGGCCTTCACCCTAATAAGCACCGTTTGTACCGGAAAGGTTACACTTTTTTGATAATTATAAAGAAAAACGATGCAGTAGTCAAATAAACTCTGCATCGTTCAATATTGGCTTATGAAATGACAAAGCAGCGAAATATTCGGTGGCGAATTTGATGAAAAACCTCAGATGGGTATTATCTATTATGCTGACGATTTCGACTTAAGTATTCGCAACCACGCTGAAGAATTTGTTATTCTCAACTGGTAATAGTACACACCTTTCAACGATTCCTTAAACCTTTTAACGAAAGGGTATACCTTTTAACGATACCTCATACCATTTAACGATAGGCTATACCATTTAACGATTCCCTATACCTTTTAACGAAAGGTGGGCGGGGGTGTGCAGGTTGTATTAAAATAGGTCACTACTTTCATGAAAAACGACAAGTTTCGACAGAAACTTGTCGTTTTTCAATGATATCCGTTCCTTGCGGAACGGGTGATATATCTTCGATATGATATCCACCTTCGGTGGGTGATATATGCCTGCGGCATATGAAGGAACGAATATTATATCATATTTTCACGAAGTGGAAATATATCATACGGTGCTAGCCGTATATCACATCGCGTAGCGATATATCATTTTGTAAAGGTTCGAATTCATGCGCAATAATGCGAAAATATCTTTTTTGTAGCCCATAGCCAACAAAAAACGCACTTTTGTCTACCGACAAAGGTGCGTTTTTTGAATGATGTTTGCCTGCGGCAAATGATGTTGGATACGCCCAATGATGACGGCTTCGCCTAATGATGCGTGGCTTCGCCACATTTTATGGCAAACATCGCATCATTGCGACCATCGGGAGTAACATCATTATGCGAAGCATAACATCATATCGCCGCGAGGCGATGCATCATTTGACAGGCAAAAAGTTTTATGATATAATAATCGCACAGACAGATGAGAATCCGGAGGACAAAATGGAAGAACGTGTAGACGAATTAATGGATGAATATTTTCAAACCAAAGATATACTCATAAGGAATCAGATATTAAAAAGTTTGCTTCTTGATTTGCCGAGTGATGCCAAAGATTTTTTCTTAAAAGCATTCAAAAAAGAACGATATCTTGATATGAAACTGTCTGCAGTCAGAGGATATGCCGCATATGCAGATGAAAAAGAAGTGGAAGTTTTAATGACTAAAATGTTAGAGTTGTTAAAAAGAGTGCCTCAAAAAACACCCTATGATTATCAGGAATACGAATGTATGCGTTCCGCGTTTTTAATGCCATATTTGCTTAAAAAGTACAACTACGAATGTTTTCATGTCTTCAATGAGCAATTAGAAAAACAATACAAAGATATGCCTGATTGCTTTAAGAATATTTTCTCTTTGGATGAGAATGGAAATTTGTATAGTATTAGAGACTCAGAGGAAGTAAAAAACTCTTGGATTGATTTTTGGAATAGCAAAAGCTGATCGGTTCCAATTTATTGAACAGAGGTAGTTGCTTTTATCCTAATTCACGCACCTTTTTGGCGTTTTTACCTGCCCCTACGCACCGTTTGCGCGTTTCTTCGCAACAAAAAACGCACTTTTGTCTACCGACAAAGGTGCGTTTTTTGAATGATGTTTGCCTGCGGCAAATGATGCGGACTATGAAAGAAAACAAACTCGTCGAACTTTCAATAGATTTCTCCGTTGATATTATAAACCTCGTTAAATATCTGAAAGCAAATCACGAATCGATTATATCCAACCAAATCGGCAGAAGCGGCACCTCGGTTGGGGCAAATATCCACGAAGCGCAGTACGCGCAAGGCACCCACTCTCGGCGGCGGCAAGCAAAAGAAACAGATGAAGCACGGCAAAGCCTTCCCCTCCGAGGGGAAGGTGTCACCGCAGGTGACGGATGAGGTGTAGGACGCGTAGAGGCCGTTATTTTTACATCTTCCTCCAGCCGCTCACCTTTGATATATTGCTTGTTCTTTACAGTCTTTGTACCGTTTGCGCTTTCCTCCAACCGACTGTCTTTGGTATGCCGCCTTTTCTTTGCAGTCTTTGCCCTTCGTACTGCTTACGCTTCCCCTATCGGGAAACGGTTACGCCGTCTGCGGACGGCTACACCTCATCCACCGACATACGTCGGTCCCCCTTCCCCTCAAGGGGAAGGCTTAAACGGCGCCTAATCTCGGCGAGAGCTGTAATACCCACCCCACAAAAACTGCGTTTTTGCGGGGACCCGAGACGCAAAGGCCTCCTCTTCACCCATAAAGCACGTCAGGGACGGCTTTTGCCGTCCCTGATTCTAGCTTATTCGTATGCCTTAATTTCTTTCCTTTATCTGCTTCTGGAGCTTTTCCATAAATGCGTCAAGGGTCATGGTCTCAGTCTGGTCGGTGTCACGGTCACGGACGGAAACAAGCCCCTCCTCGATCTCCTTATGGCCGATGATGACCATATAGGGCACACGGTCAACCTGACGTGCCTCTCTTACCTTGTAGCCGATCTTCTCGTTACGCTCGTCTATCTCACAGCGGATGCGAGCCGCCTTGAGAGCTTCATAAACCTGCTTTGCGTAGGCGTGGTCGGTGCCGGGCAGGGTCATTACCTTTACCTGCAGAGGAGCGAGCCATACGGGGAACTTGCCTGCGAAATGCTCGGTAAGTATGCCGATAAACCTCTCAATAGAGCCGTAGCAAACACGGTGGATCATAATGGGCTGCTTGCGGCTGCCGTCCTCGTCCACATACTCAAGCTCGAAATTGTGGGGAAGCTGGAAGTCCAGCTGAATGGTGCCGCACTGCCACGTTCTGCCGATGCTGTCACGGAGATGGAAGTCGATCTTGGGACCGTAGAAGGCGCCGTCGCCCTCGTTGATGGTGTAGGGCAGACCGAGCTTTTCAAGCGCCGCCTTAAGACCGTCAATAGCTGCCTCCCAATCCTCGTCACTGCCCATGCTGCTCTCGGGGCGGGTAGAAAGCTCTACAAAATACTCGAAGCCAAACTTGGTATATACCTCGTTGATAAGGTTTACAACGCCAACTATCTCGTCGGTGATCTGGTCACGGCGCATAAAGATATGGGCATCGTCCTGAGTAAAGCAACGGACACGGAACAGACCGTGAAGCGCACCCTTTAGCTCGTGGCGGTGTACAAGACCCAGCTCGCCCACACGCATGGGGAGCTCACGGTAGCTGTGAGGACGGTGGCGGTAAACAAGAACGCCGCCGGGGCAGTTCATAGGCTTAACGCAGAAATCCTCGTCATCTATCTTGGTGCCGTACATATTGTCCTTATAGTGGTCCCAGTGACCGCTGGTCTCCCATAGCCCACGGCTGAGGATGATGGGGGTAGACACCTCCACATAGCCTGCCTTAACGTGGATATCACGCCAATAATCGATAAGTGCGTTTCTCAGGTCCATACCCTTGGGAAGGAAGAAGGGGAAGCCGGGTCCCTCGTCGGTCATCATAAACAGACCCATCTCCTTACCGATACGGCGGTGGTCACGCCTCTCAGCCTCCTCCATCAGCTTGAGATGCTCGTCAAGCTCCTGCTGGGTGCGGAAGGCGATGCCGTTTATACGGGTAAGCATCTTGTTGTCCTTATCATTCTTCCAATACGCACCCGACTGCTGAGTTACCTTAAACGCCTTGAGCGCCTTGGTATAGCAAAGGTGGGGGCCGATACACATATCAATGTAGTCGCCCTGCTTGAAAAAGCTTATCTCAGCATCGGGCTCCAGGTCGCCTATATGCTCCTCCTTATACTTTGCGCCACGCTCCTGCATAAGGGCGATAGCCTCTTTGCGGGGGAGTATAAAGGGCTTGATGGGAAGATTCTCCTTAACGATCTTTTTCATCTCGTTCTCTATCTTAACGAGATCCTCGTCGGTAAGCTTGGTGTCGCCCAAGTCAACGTCATAGTAAAAGCCCTTTTCGGTAGCGGGACCGTAGCCGAAATCGGCGTGGGGCCAAAGGCGACTGATAGCCTGCGCCATGATATGAGCGGCGCTGTGACGTATCACCTCAAGCTCAAGCTCCTCGGGACACTCTGCAACGGTACCGTCCTTGTATATTATCTTCATAAGCTTTTCTCCTTCCGAAAAACCGTATTTTTACTTAGTCAGCGCATTTTTCCTTTTACGCTGACTACATTTTATAACAACACGCTCCGTTTGTCAAGTGACCGAGCACAAAAATAATACAAAGCTCACGTCCTTTTGCACGCCCTGTGCATTTTTGCCGTGTCTGCAAAAAAACACGCAGTAAATGACGTTTTTTTCTTGAATATAAGCGCAAAATGTGCTATACTGTTGTGAATTGTGCCTGCACTTTAACAGGCTGAAACGGGTCTGTACAAAGCCCTTTTGCAAAAATCGGGGAGAGGCGGGCTGAGCATAAGGACTGTAAATTACAAAGGGGTAGTATAGATATGGATGTAAAGACATCGTATATAAAGAGACTGCTGTTTGACCTGCTTGTGGCTGTAGGCGCAGGCATTATCGTGGGCAGTGCGTATTTCTTTTTTCAGAACAGCAACGGCTTTGCCCCCGGCGGCGTAGGCGGTCTTGCCACCATCACCCACTATCTTGTGGCGGATAAGTTTAGCTGGGCGTTTCTTATGGTTGCCTTCAACCTGCCCATTTTCGTGCTTGTCAGCGTTTTTGTTGAGAGAAAGCTGGGTGCGATGCTCATTATATATATGGTGGTGCAGTCGGCTATGCCCGATCTTTGGTCTGCCCTTGGGGCTAGACCCTATTCCCTTGCCAACAACGGCGAGGACTTTAACGTAGTATTTGCCTGTATCGCCACAGGCGTTATATCGGGAGCAGGCTTTTCCCTTATGCTCAGGCGCTTCGGTGCCAGCGGCGGCACCTACGGCATATCCGCCCTTATCAAGAAATGGCGGCCTGAGAAGAATATCGCCTACGTTTCCTTCGTTATGGACTCAAGCGTGGTGCTTATCGCCTTTTTCGTTTACGGCATGAGGGTAACGCCCGTTATCTGCACTCTCGTCAACCTGTTTATTGCCAACATTATAGTGGACAGGGGTCTTAGCGGGCTTAAGGATGGCTATAAGTTTGAGATAGTAACTGAGCATCCTGAGGAGCTTGCCGAGGAGCTTATCACAAGGCTTAAGCACGGCGTTACCGAGCTTAAGGTGCAGGGTATGTACAGCCACAAGGACAGATATATGCTTGTGTGCATCATCAACAAGCGTCAGCTTGGTGAGATGATGCGTATACTCAAGGCGCACGAGGGCACCTTCGCCAGCTTTCAGAAGGTGAACGAGGTCTTTGGGCGCTTTACAAGAGATGTGTAGAGTATTTATGCGGAGAGGGAGCGTGGCAGAGTGAAAAAGGGAAAGAGAAAAAAGTGGATGCGGTTCCGTCACAGAGTGGTGCGGAACGTGGCATACGCAGTGCTGTACCCTTATACCAGAATCAAATACGGCTTCAAGCCGCAAAGGTTTAAGGAGCAGGGAGGCAGGCAGTATCTTATATTGCTGAACCATCAGACCCCCTTCGACCAGTTTTTTGTGGGTATGTGCTTTAAGGGCCCCGTTTACTACCTTGCCACGGAGGATATCTTCTCCAAGGGCTTTGTTTCCTCGGCTATCCGCTGGCTTATTGCGCCCATCCCGATCAAAAAGCAGACCACCGACGCAAGCGCAGTTATCAATTGTCTCCGTGTGGCAAGGGAGGGGGGCACTATCTGCATTGCGCCCGAGGGGAACCGCACCTACAGCGGCAGGACAGAGTATATGAGTCCCACTATAGCGCCCCTTGCACGGCGGCTTAAGCTGCCCATAGCCATTTACCGCATAGAGGGTGGCTACGGTGCAGAACCCCGTTGGAGCGACGTGGTCAGAAAGGGTAAGGTCAGGGGCTATGTGTCCCGTGTTATCGAGCCTGAGGAATACGCTCTGATGTCGGATGACGAGCTGTACGATGCCATAAGGACAGAGCTTTTCGTGGATGAGGCTGTGGCGGATATGGAGTTCCGTCACAAAAGGAGCGCCGAGTATCTGGAGCGGGTCATGTACGTCTGCCCCAAGTGTGGGCTTTCCGAGTTTGAAAGTCATAAGGACACCGCTCACTGCAAAAAATGCGGTCTGTCCCTTCGATATATGCCCGACAAGACGCTACTGGGTACGGACGGCGCTTTCCCCTTCCGCTTCCTTGCCGATTGGTATGACTATCAGAAGGACTATATAAACAGCCTCTCTCCCGAGGATATGGGCGATGACGTGCTTTACACCGACAAAGCAAGCCTTATAAGGGTCATCCCCTACGAGAAAAAAGAGGTGGTTTCCAAGGACGCCCTGTTTCGCCTATACCGTGACCGTGTGGAGATAGAAATGGGCAGAGAGCTTAAGACCCTGCATTTTGACGAGATAAGCACCGCCGCCGCTCTCGGGCGCAACAAGCTGAACCTGTACCACGGCGATGACATCTGGCAGGTGAAGGGCGACAAGCGATTTAACCCCGTCAAGTACGTAAACCTCTACTACAGATACGCAAATATACAAAAAGGAGACGAAAATGGAAAATTTCTGGGACTTTAACGTGTGGGGCTGGATGAGCCTTTTCGCCGCTCTTTTCGGCAGTATACTGCTGGCAAACATTATCAAAAAAATTCTGCCGTTTCTGAAAAACTCCCTTATCCCCACCTCGGTGCTGGGCGGGCTTGTGCTGCTTGTGATTTCCGCCGTGTATAAGGGCATAACGGGCAACGTAATGTTTAACGAGCCTCTCTTCGGGGGCGAGGGTATGGCAAATCTTGAGGTAATAACCTATCACTCCCTGGCGCTGGGCTTTATCGCCTCCGCCTTCAAGGCTACCAACGCCAAGCTTACCAAGCAAAGGTCAAGTGAGATATTCAATACGGGCATCACCACCGTTGCCTGCTACCTTCTGCAGGGTATATTCGGACTTGGCATAACCATCGTTGCCGCAATGGTACTGAAGGATTTCTTCAGTGCCGCAGGCGTTCTGCTCCCCTTCGGCTACGGTCAGGGCACGGGTCAGGCACTGAACTACGGCACCATTTACGAGACCGAGTTCGGGTTTGTGGGCGGTAAAAGCTTCGGGCTCACCATCGCCGCTTTCGGCTTCCTCTCTGCAAGTATCGGCGGCGTTATCCACCTTAACATCCTTAAAAAACGTGGCAAGCTCGTGGTTTCCAAAAGGACCGATGGCAGCCTGCACTCCGAGTCGGTGGAGGGTGACGGTGAGATACCCATGCAGGAGAGCATAGACAAAATGACCGTGCAGATAGCGCTTATCTTCGTCGCCTACTTTATGGCGTATCTGCTTATGATGGGGCTGGGTAAGCTCCTTCCGGGTATGCGCTCGGTCGTTTACGGCTTCAACTTCTTGCTGGGCGTGCTTACGGGCACCCTGATAAAGCTTGTGCTGAATTTCCTCAGAAAAAAGAACGTTATCAAGAAAAAATACACCAACAACTTTCTTATGACCCGTGCCAGTAACTTCTTTTTTGACATAATGGTGGTTGCAGGCATCGCCGCCATCCGTCTTGATATTCTTGAGAGCTACTGGGGACTTATGCTGATACTTGGCGTAGCGGGGCTTGTTGTTACATACGTATACAACCGCATAGTGGCTTGTACCCTCTTCGGCGACTATGCCGAGGAGCAGTTTCTTGCCATGTACGGGATGCTCACAGGTACTGCCAGCACGGGCATTATACTTTTGCGTGAGGTGGACGGCGATTTCCGCACCCCTGCCTCCGACAACCTTGTGTACCAAAACTTTGTGGCCATAGTGTTCGGCTTCCCCATAATGTTTCTTGCTACGCTGGCACCCGTAAAGCCTTATCTCACTCTGGGTATATTCGTGGCGTTTTATCTGGTGCTCAACCTTATACTGTTTCGCAGTAAAATATTCAAAAGAAGGAGCAGGTAAGCTATGGAGATAAGAAAAGGAACCGAGGCTGATGTGCCTCTTATCGCTCATATAGAGTCTGTTTGCTTCCCTCCTGCCGAGGCGGCAAGCTACCAAAGCTTTGTCCGCCGTATGGCGCTCTATCCCGAGGGCTTCTGGCTGCTTGTGGAGGAGGGTGAGACCGTCGCCTTCGTCAACGGTATGGAAAGTGATGCCTATGACCTGTCCGACGATATGTACGAGAACAACACCCTGTATAAAAAGGACGGGGAGTGGGAGGTCATCCTCAGTGTCGCCACCCTACCCGAAAAACGGGGCAAGGGCTATGCCCGTGCACTGCTGAAGCAGGCTATTGCCGATACGGCGGCACGGGGCAAAAAGGGACTGGTGCTCACCTGCAAGAAGGCGCTCATCGGCTTCTACGAAAGCGTTGGCTTTGTAAGCGAGGGGCTGTCCGAGTCTAAGCATGGGGGAGCGGAATGGTACCAAATGCGGGTTGAGTGCGGCAAAAATGGCGCAGACCGCTGAAAATTGAATGTTTTAGGTTTACGAAGAAACAAAGGACGGCGAAAAAGCCGTCCTTTGCCAAGTTGATGACAAACCTTGTCATCAGCTTGGCAGACTGCTGAGAAAGAGTGCAGACAAGACGAACCGAGGCGATAGCTGTACTAAGTACTGCGAGCCGAGGTTCGTTTTGAACGAAAAAATATAAAAATATACAAAAATTTCGGAGAACTTTTCTC
>JAFXEB010000032.1 GCA_017521025.1 Clostridia bacterium
ATTGTCACTATGAGAACAACCCCTCCGCCCAGTGTGCGCACTGGGCACCTCCCCTTACACAGGGGAGGCTTTCCGCTGCGGCGGGACTGGGCATAGCTAAAGCTTATTGGAACCCCCAGCCGTGCTGGGGGTTTTCTTATAAAAAAAGAATGCCGCAGGCTGAAACAGCTTGCGGCATTTTTGCGTTACCAATTTCTTATTAAAACCCTTTAAGGAACAGCCTTACGCCTCCTCCACCTTGCTTAAGATGAAGTCGGTGTTGTTAGTGCGGATAAGCAGAGTGTTGCCATCCTTGATAAGGCAGGGGTCAAAGCTTACCTCCTGACTGGTGTAGCCGTGCTGAAGGATCACCGTCAGCGTGCCGTTGGAGATAGACCAGTTTGTGTTATAGGTAAAGTTTGTCTCGGTCACGTTGCCCTTGTTGTCCGTAACCTTGATGGGCATAGTCGCCTTGCCCTTGCCGTCGGCATCAAAGGTGTAAATAAGCTCGCCACCCATCCCGTCGCTACCCTTCCAGCTACCGACAATAGTCTCGCCGGTTGCCTCGTCATAGCCGGTGTAGTCTCTTACGCTCTCCTCGGGTACAGACACCGCACTGCTCGCCCCGTCATCACCGCCGCAAGCGCAAAGCATAGTGGCAGAGAGGGTAAGAAAGAGCAATATCATAAACATTTTTTTCATAAAAGCTATACTCCTTAAATATATTACGGTAGTATTGTAGCACATCGGCAGAAGAATTGCAATATCAGCACAGAAAAAAGCAGGACGACATATAAATGCCGTCCTGCAACTGCTTTATTAAGACTTATGCCTTGGTGAACTCAACTGCTACGCCCATAGCATCGGTGATGGTAAGGGTGTCGCCCTCAAGGGTGTAGGTCATAGCCTCAGTCTTAACTACGCCTGCCACGTTCATAGATATAACGATGTTGCCGTCAGCAACGCCCCAGCTTAATTCAAAGGTCATGCCCATCATGATTGCAGAGCCACTGCCGTCAGCGTTAAGAACGTAGGTGGTGTCCTGCTCTGTACCGTCAACCTCAACGGTAGCGTTCCAGGTGCCAACGATAGCCTCGTCTATCTCCTCGGGTACAGAAACCTCCTCAGACTCAACGGGGGTAGAGGAGTAAACTGCGGTGCCTGCATCGGAAACAAGGGTAAGAGTATCCTCTGTAGCCTCGTAAGAGTCAAAAGCGGTGGTCTCTATAGCGCCAAGTACGTTCATGGTGAGATAAAGCTTGCCGTCAACAACGCCCCAGAAAGCGTCAAAGGACATATTCATCATCTCAACACTGCCCGTGCCGTCAGCCTCAAGCTTCATGGTAACGCCGTCAGCATACCAAGTGCCTGCAAGTGCATCGTCGCCGCCGTTCTGAGGATAAGAGGTGCTTGCGCTCTCGGATTCCTCGGAGCTCGCCTCGGACTCGGAAACGGACTCGGAAACGGACTCGGAAACGGATTCGGAAACGGACTCAGAGCTCTCCTCAGAGCTCTCCTTGGAGCTCTCGGTGCTTTCAGAAACGGATTCAGCCGCAGAGGAGTCAGCAACAGAGCTGCTCTCGTCGTTGCCGCCTGCGCAAGCGCAGAAGGCGCAAACCGCAAAAGCAAGGGTAAGAATAACTGCTATAAGCTTTTTCATTTTTTCATTTTCTCCTTTTTGTTTAATATAGCAATAAAAAACATCGGTTCCCCAAAAAACGAACCGCACCAATTATAGCACGGTGCGGTTCCCTTGTCAATGTATAATATATACTAAAAACGCTGTCGAGCAGGGGCGTTTATTTACCCTCAAACACATAAGCTACGCCGTAGCCGTTCATATTGTCCCTCAGCCAGCAGTCCTCAAAATAGTCCATAGTGTAGTTGGTGCGCACGGGGTTTGCGGCGTTTACATTGGGGTCGTTGACGATATAGTATTCAACGCCGTCGATAACCGTGTAGCCCACCACCAGCACAAGGTGTCCGCTGGCGGTAAGGTAGGTAGAGCAGCCTACGGTACAGCCCTGAGAAAGAGCGTACTTCATCATCTCTCTGTCATAAAGGTCAACGTAAGCGGTGTAGCCCTTCTCTGCGGTGTATGCAACCGCAAAGGACCAGTTGCCGTATGCCTGCCAGCCGTTATCGTAAATGCCCTTGGCAGCGGTCATGGTATCAAGCTTGGTGCCCATATACTCCAGCGCCATAACTGCCGTGGTGGGACTGCATATACGGTTGCCGTCCGAGCCGTTCTCAGGCGCAAGCTGTGAGCGCATGGGTACGTCATTAAGAAAGCTCTCGGGTAATGCGGCAGTATCAACGGTCTGTTGCTTCTCCATCTGGGGGGTGGTCAGTGAGAAATCCCTGACCTCGGGGCTCTTACTGCCATAGCGGAGAGAAAGCTTTACCTTTATATTGCCCGTGGCGGTATGCCCCTTGTCAACCGTGAGTATGTCTATGCCTATCTTGCCAAGCCCCTTGGAGCACTTGTTGGATACGCTGGCAGACACGCCCTCCTTAGAGGACCAAGGCCCCCAGGAAAGGTAGTCAGACCACTCACCGCCCTCCACCTCGAAGGAAACGGCAAGCTCAACCTTGCCCTTGTGGGTGTTTGCGCTCCAGGATGCAAGGATGGTATCAAAGCTGCCGATATCAAGCTTGCAGATAAAGCTGCCCGATGACTGAAGCTCTTTAAGCTTCAGCACGCCGTTTTCTATTACTGTGTTTTCGTGTTCGCCCTTAAGGCTGTCAAAGGTGTAGGTTTTAGTGTGGTAACGCAAATTCTTGTCCTCCTCGGTGTCGGTGCTTTCCGTGCTTTCCTCGCTACCTTCGCCGCTGCCGCCGACCTCGGAGAAGACGCTCTCCTCAGCAGGAGCGGCAGAGGAATCGGCAAGGCTGTCACCCTCGCCGCCGCAGGCGGTAAAGGCACTGCTCAAAATCAGCACGGCGCACAGTAATAACAAAAGCCCTCTCATATTTCAAAGTCCACGCAGGACCTGCTCTCCCTCAAGGGGCGCATAAACTGACCCACTGCCTTGTGCAGGGGATGCACTATGTACTCATTAAGGTCCTCAAAGCTGTCAAAGTCCGAAATAAGCACCAGATCACAATTGGTAGGGTCGGCACACTCTGCGCCAAGATATACCTCAGACGCCTTGAGCGTGGGCACCTTGCCCTGCAGGTCACGAAGCATAGCGGCGGTGCGCTCAGCATTTTCCCTTGCGGTGTGACCGTCAGCCTCGGGCAGGAATTTAAACATAACGATGTGTCTTATCATATTGTCTCTCCTTAGTTCTTTATGTTCTCGTTTGTGTTCTCGATTTTTTGCTCACATTCGATTATACACCATTCGCCGTAGCAAATCAAGCGAAAATACAAGTTTTTCGCAGAGGATTTTGTTATGTTTTTGCACAAAAAGCATTGACACAAGCCATAAATGTATGGTAATATTTAATATAGTTTTTAATATAAATACGTTTCAAACGGAGGTATTTTTTATGAAAAGATTTTTAGCAGGTCTGCTTGCGTTTTGCTCCTGCCTATCCTTGGGCTTTGCCGCTTTGCCTGCGGCTTTGGAGGCAGTTGCCGCTTCTTCCTACGTTAAGATGATCGTTACCAACCCCGGTGAAAACGCCAGCACCCAGATGAATGTGGGCTTTCACGTTCCCCTGGGCTATACAAGCTGCTACGTTGAGTATACCACGGTGGATGATACTTCCTGGGCTAATGCCAAGACCAACAATGGCACATATAAGACCTGTGGCGCAAGCTCTTCCACTAACCCTTTTTACGGTAAGGCGGCAAAGGACGATACGGGTACTAATATCACCCAGTCCATGACCTTCCTTGATTACAACGTTAATCTTACGGGTCTTACCCCCAATACTCAGTATATGTACCGTATATATGACGGCTCTGCATACAGTGACACCTATTACTTCAAGACCGCCGCTAATGACGGCAGCAGCTGGTCCTTCCTTGTAACAGGTGACTTCCACGAATATTACAAGAACTACGGTGTGCACCGTGCGGCTCAGGCTACACAGGCTATCAACGCAGGTATTTCCCTTGCGGGTCAGCTCGGATGGAAGCCTGTTGAACACATTGTTTCCGTAGGTGACATAGTTGCTTGGGGCGTTGACTACGGCCAGTGGCAGAACGTTCTTGACCAGTCTTGGATAAAGAACTACTCCTTTGCCAACTGTATAGGCAACCATGACGATATGAATAAGGAGGGCACCAGCTCCTCCAGCGCATATAACTCCGTCATATTCAATCACCCCTTAAACGGCTACAATTCCGGCGATGAGATGGGCACCGTATTCTACTACGTTTACAATAACGTGCTTTTCATCTACGTTAACTATCTTAAGGCATCCGTTGCCGCTCAGGAAACTTGGGCGCAAAGCGTTGTCGATAAGATGAAGGGCAGCTACAAGTACATCACTCTTGTAAACCACAGACCCGCTACCTCCAAGTACAGCGGCACTACCTATAGTTATTTCTGGAACTATTGGGCAGACTTCTGCGACAAGAACCACGTTGACCTTGTTCTTGCAGGCGACCATCACGTTTATATGCGCAGCCAGCCTATCTATAACGGCTCTATGGTCTCCTCCTACAGTGCTTCTAACCCCAATGCTACCGTTTATATTGCGGCAGACTCCTCTGACGGCGAGCGTGGCTCTTCTACCGACGTTAAAACCTTCAGCTCCTCTTGGGTAAAATCCAGCTACTACAGATATAATTACAGCAGCTCTACCAAGGATAAGACCTCCATTATAATAAACGTAGGTCCCGATAAGATGACCACGCAGTTCGTTTATTATGAAAACAGCTCCAGTGCAAGCCATCCTTCCTGGAAGCAGGGCTCCGTATCCGGCCACAGCAGTTTCTATTACGGTGACGTTTCCTACGTTTATCCGTATGATCACGGCTACACCGGCGCTTCTCCCGAGCCTGACCCCGAGCCTGACCCCGACGATAACGGCGGCCTTCCCTTGGCTAAGGCTAATTTCCTCTCCGGCGGTCAGTACAAGTACAGCACCAACGTATATCCCGGCGGTGCATCTTATTACAGCTACGAATATTACGGTGACGGCTCCAGCCAGGGCGGCAGCTTTATGACGGGCAAGCTTAACAACGGCACCCTTCCCGCTGACAGTAACCCCGGCTCCTCTAATGCTGAATGGGCTACCTTCTTCCTGTCTCAGGGCGACCCGCAGGTGTTCCTTAAGCTTACAAGTGCGGCATATCTTAATAAGATAGACGTCATTTACCGTAACGACGGTAACTTCTACGGTGATGCGATAGTAGGCTATGTTGGCGTAAGCACTTATGACGGCGGCTACACCACTATCACAGATTATACTACGTCTACCTCCTCCGTTAACGGCAGTAACTATAAGCTTACACTTACCTTTACAAAGCCCGTTAATGCGTCTTATATCAGCCTTAACTTTGTTCATCCCGGTTCTCCCGCTACCCGTCTTGCTCTTGGTGAGATAGAGGTTTGGGGCGACACCACCCTTCCCGTTGTGGGCAGCTTTGAGCTGATAGATGAGTCCGACTACACCCTCGATGAAGAAAACGTTACCCTTGATGCGCCTATGACCTCTGCGGCCGACGTGGCTGCACAGTTTAAGTGCGAGGTAACCGTGCTCGACTCTAAGGATGTGGCTGTTGCCGATACAGCTCTTGTAGGCACGGGCTGTAAGGTCGTAAGATACAGCAGCGAGGGTAAGGTGCTCAACAGCGCCATCGTTGTTGTAAGCGGCGATGCTGACGGCGACGCCGCCATTACCAATACTGACTACCTCTCCATAAAGCGCAAGGTCAAGGAGGCAGCTATTATAAGCGATTGCTATACCAAGGCCTGCGACGCCAATACCGACGGCGATATTACGTCTGTAGACATACTGTATATGGCAACCTATATCTCCAAAGGCTGATCTGAGTGCGGTGAACTTTCCGTGAAGCGCAAAAAATGATTTTTTTGGAATAGATAATGAAACAAGGGGCTGTCTCATTAAGACAGCCCCTTGTACGTTTGTTTATTATGTTTCCGCTTTTTCTTTTGTTTCTGCGCCGCCGAGGGGGTGTTTTGCCGGCTCAAGGCTGATGTTTTGCGGCAAAGCTCCAAAAATGCGGTGAGGGTGATAATAACACTTGATTTTTGTATGCAGGTCTGTTATAATAGCTTAGATAAATGGGTGAAAGTCGGTGTTTTATGGCTAAAATCAAAACCGTTGTGTTCGCTAACCAAAAGGGCGGAGTGGGTAAGACAACCTCTGCCGTAAATATCGCCGCAGGTCTTGCCGCTATGGGCAAGCGGGTAGTGCTGGTGGACAGCGACCCTCAGGGCAACGCCACGAGCGGTCTCGGCATCAGCAAAAGAGGGAATACAAGCTCGGTTTATGACCTGTTCATCCGCCGTGCCACGGCAAGGGAGACTATGCAAAAGACCCGTTTTCCCAACCTTTATGTGATACCCTCGGGCATGAGCCTTGTGGGTGCGGAGATAGAGCTGGTGGATGAGGACAGGCGTGAGTTCCGTCTCAAGGACGCCCTTGCAGAGATAAAGGACGAGTTTGACTTTATAATAATAGACAGTCCCCCCTCTCTCGGCCTTATTACCATAAATGCGCTGACTGCCGCTGATGGGGTAGTGGTTCCACTGCTTTGCGAGTACTATTCACTGGAGGGGCTCAGTCAGCTTACTCAGACCATAAAGCAGATACAAAAGAGATATAATCCCTCGCTATCACTGCTTGGCGTGCTTATCAATATGTATGACGGCAGACTTAACCTGTCGTTGCAGGTGCTTGGCGAGATAAAAAAATACTTCGGCGACAAGCTTTTCGGTGTGGCTATTCCCCGTAACGTGCGTCTCAGCGAGGCGCCAAGCTACGGTGAGCCCATCAACGTATATGACCGCCGCTCAAAGGGCGCAGTTGCCTACGGCGCCGTGGCGGAGGAGCTTGCACGCAGGTGCGGAGGTGTATAATGGCAGTAAAAAGGAAAGGTCTTGGCAGGGGGCTTGACGCTCTCTTGTCGGACAATACTATAGTGACTGAGTCGGGCGCCGAGGGTACGGGGGTAACAATGCTCCGTGTTATGGATATCGAGCCTAACCCCGAGCAGGCGAGACACGTCTTTGATAAAGAGGCGCTTGGTGAGCTTGCCGAGTCTATCGAGCGTCACGGCATTCTTCAGCCCATTGTGGTGCGCAGTAAGCCCAACGGCTTTTACGAGATAATCGCAGGTGAGCGCCGCTGGCGTGCCTGCAAGCTTTTAGGACTTACCGAGATGCCTGTTATTATCAAGGAGGTAAGCGAGGCAGAGGCTGCAGAGCTTTCTCTTATCGAAAACCTGCAGAGAGAGGACCTTAACCCCGTGGAGGAGGCTAAGGGCTACAGGACTCTTATGGAGACTTACGGGCTCACTCAGGAGGAGGCGGCAAGCCGTGTGGGCAAGTCCCGTGCCGCTGTTGCCAACTCTGTGCGTATACTTAAACTGCCTGAGTCGGTGCTTGCCCTTGTGGAGAGCGGCGAGCTCAGCTACGGCCACGCAAGGACGATACTTCCTCTTTGCGAGAAGCTTTCCGAGGCAGAGCTGCTTATAAAGGCGCAGCTCATAATAAAAGAGGGGCTTTCTGTAAGAGATACGGAAAGGCTTGTAAGGAGCCTGCTTGAGGTTACAGTTCCCAAGCCCCGTGACAAGGTCGCCGACAGCTATTACAAGCAGCTTGAGAGGCGTGCCTCCGATTCCATGGGCAGGCGTGTTGCCATAAACCGTGACGGCAAGGGCGGCGGCAAGCTTGCGCTGTCCTATGCCAGCTCAGATGACCTTGAGATACTGCTCAAGTTCCTTTGCGGTAACGGTTTTTTTGATGAAACAGAATAAAATTTAAGGAGAATTTATAAAATGCTTGATATTAAATTTGTAAGAGAAAACCCCGAGATAGTAAAACAGAACATTAAAAACAAGTTTCAGGATGCAAAGCTCCCTCTGGTTGATGAGGTAATAGAGCTTGACAAGCGCCTCCGTGCCATAAAGCAGGAGGTTGAGGCACTCCGTGCAGAGCGTAACAAGGCAAGCAAGCTTATAGGCGGTCTTATGGCGCAGGGCAAGCGTGAGGAGGCAGAGGCACTTAAGGCGGAGATAGCTGCCAAGGGTGCACGCACTGCAGAGCTTGATGCCGAGGAGAAAGAGACCGAGGAGAAGGTAAGGGATATTATGATGCGTATCCCCAACATTATCGACCCCTCTGTGCCCATCGGCAAGGACGACAGCGAAAACGTAGAGGTCAAGCGTTACGGCGAGCCCGTAGTGCCCGATTTTGAGATACCCTACCACGCAGAGATAATGGAGCGCTTCAAGGGTCTTGACCTTGACAGCGCAAGGAAGGTTGCAGGCAACGGCTTCTACTACCTTATGGGCGATATTGCAAGGCTTCATTCCGCAGTTATCAGCTATGCCCGTGACTTTATGATAAACCGTGGCTTTACCTACTGCGTGCCTCCCTTTATGATAAGGAGCAACGTGGTAAGCGGCGTTATGAGCTTTGCAGAGATGGACAGCATGATGTATAAGATAGAGGGCGAGGACCTCTTCCTTATCGGCACCAGCGAGCACTCTATGATAGGTAAGTTTATCGACACCATCATCCCCGAAAAGGATCTGCCCTACACCCTCACCAGCTACAGCCCCTGCTTCCGTAAGGAAAAGGGTGCTCACGGTATCGAGGAGAGAGGCGTTTACAGAATACACCAGTTTGAAAAGCAGGAAATGATCGTAGTCTGCAAGCCCGAGGACAGCATGGAGTGGTTTGACAAGCTGTGGCAGAACACCGTTGACCTGTTCCGCACCCTTGATATCCCTGTAAGAACTCTTGAGTGCTGCAGTGGCGACCTTGCTGACCTTAAGGTTAAGAGTGTTGACGTTGAGGCTTGGTCTCCCAGACAGCAGAAGTACTTTGAGGTGGGTAGCTGCTCCAACCTCGGTGACGCTCAGGCAAGACGTCTTAAGATCCGTGTTGACGCAGAGGGTAAGAAGTACTATGCACACACCCTTAACAACACAGTTGTTGCTCCTCCCCGTATGCTTATCGCCTTCCTTGAGAACAACCTCAGGGCTGACGGCAGCGTAGCTATCCCCGAGGCACTCAGACCTTATATGGGCGGTATGGAGGAGATCCGTTAGTTTTTCCGTTTGGAGGATAAAAGCATTGAAGTTACTTGGCATTAGCTCAGGTCAGACCTTTGTCTGGTGCGTGGCAGGCGGCGTCCTTGCCGCTTGTGTGGGCACCTTCTATTCAAAGGCGATAGTAGGTAAGATAGTCCGTGGACTTGTGAAAGAAGAGGCTTTTGATGAAAACAGCGCAAAAAGCCTTGAGGATATCGGCTGTAAAGGTCCCCTTTACCGTTTTCACCTGCGGAAAGGCACGGCGCAGAACGGCGCCATAATGCAGGGGGCAAAGGGCAAGTACTATATCGACAGTGGCAAGGTCGACAAGCTTGTAGCCAAGTACGGCACTAAAGAGCCGTCCTTTGCAGGGCTTTGCGCCGCCCTTGGCGTGGCGTGCCTTGCAGGCGTGCTGTTTGCCGTCTACTATGACGATATCGTGGATATCATCGGCGGACTCATAGACTGATTTTAAGAGGGAGGATGTTTATGGCACAGCGTGGTAAGGGTAGGATGAACCCTATATACGTGGTTATAATTAGCGCCTTGGTAATGGTGCTTCTCACCGTGGTGGTAGTGCTTCTTATGGGCTACAGGTACACCTCGGATAACGGCATCAAGTTCATAGGCAAGGTAGCGGGCGGCGTCCCCTACAGCGGCTCCCTTAACTATCCGGGCGATAATGACGGTGAGCTGGACAAGGCTAACAACTCTATATATTTTGATAACGGCGACGTTTACAAGGGTGATATAGACATCCTCTGTCGCCACGGCTACGGCGTTATGACCTACAAAAACGGCGACCGCTACGAGGGTCAGTGGGAAAACGACCTTATCCACGGTGACGGCACCTTCTATTTTGCCAACGGTGACGTGTATCAGGGCGAGTTCGTCAAGGGCGTGCCCGAGGGTGACGGCATCTGCACTCTTGCCAACGGCGACGTTTACCAGGGCGGCTTTAAGGACGGTATGTACCACGGCGAGGGTAGCTATGTCTGGGCAAACGGCGACAGCTATAAGGGCGGCTATGCGGAAGGCACCCGTGAGGGCTATGGTGAGCTTAAGCTTGCGGCAGGTGAGACCTATAAGGGTAACTGGAAAAGTGATAAGCGTGACGGCGCCGACGGTGAGCTTAACTACGCCAACGGCGACAGATATTCGGGCCCCTTTATAAACGGCTTGCCCGACACCCGTGAGAGAGATGCGGAGGGCAAGCTCGTGGTGATGGATAACGGCAAGTACCGTCATAACGAGATGGGCATCTACACCTACGCTGATTCCGGCAGGATCTATACCGGCTACTTTGAGGAGGGCAAGATAGTGACTGTTGACGGTGATTTGGCAGAGACGCCCGAGAGCTGAAAAAAGAAAAAATAAAGGACTTAAGATAATATTCGGGGCGGATATTCCGCCCCGAATGCTTTTGTTACCCTGTGCACCCATCTTCAAGCTCTCCCTTTTGAGTAAAGCCGTGTAAGAAGTGCGAGGGTAAGTGCACAGCGGGCACAGAAAGGCGGAGGAGTAAAAGCTCCTCCGCCTTTTTAAAGTGCGCACAAAGTAATTTTGCAGTCCGCAAGGGAAAAACATCAAGGCTCCAAAATAGCGGGCGACAGGCTTATTTCTTGCCTATCTCCTCGTGCCTCTTGATCTTTGCCGTAGAGGTCTTGACCATAGGTGTAGTCTGGATAAGGATATCCTTTATATGCTTGTACGCCGGCAGCTCCTCGTTGATAGCGGTAACGTCTGCCTTGATAAGCCCATAGACGGCGTCGGGGTCGGTGGTGTTGTGCTTTTCCTTAAAATAGGACTCGTTATACACCAGCTTCAAAGCAACAAGATAGTTGTCGCCCTTCTTTTTGCCGTATATAATGTTTTCGTTAACGTAGGGAAGACGGCTGACAAGACTTTCAATCTCCTCTGGATACACGTTTTTGCCGCTCTTAAGCACTATTACGTTCTTCTTCCTGCCTGTGATATACAAAAAACCGTCCTTATCTATCCTGCCTAAGTCGCCCGTATAGAATTTGCCGTCCTTAAGCACTGCGGCGGTCTCCTCAGGCATCTCGTAATAGCCAAGCATTACGTTCGGTCCCTTGGCGGCTATCTCGCCGATGCCGTTCTCGTCGGGGTTTTCTATGGTGATGTCAACGGAAGGGAAGACCTTGCCCACAGAGCCGTAGCGCATATTCTCCACATTTTCTGCCGCCAGAACGGGTGAAGTCTCCGTAAGTCCGTAGCCCTGTACGGTTAGGATCCCAAAATCGTTAAAGCCCTTGGCAACCTTCTTGCTCAGTGCGGATGCGCCACTGATAATAAACCTCAGCTCACCGCCAAGCTCGTCGATAATAGCCTTAAACAGCCTGCGGCGCACATCTATATGTACCTTGCCCAGTCCGTGGCTTATCTTGAGCGCCGCCTTCACCTTGCCCGTCATGCCACGCTTTTCTACGTTGGCAATTATCATCCTGTACATAGATTCAAGCAGTAAGGGCACGCACACAAAGGTGGTTATCTTGTACTCCTTCAGGTTTTTCTGCACATAGCGCAGACCGTCACAGAACATATTGCAGGCACCACTGCAAAGGAAAAACAGTGCACCAACGTGACCGAAGGTGTGGTGCAGGGGTAGAAACAGCAGGTTTCGGTCGGTAGAATAAACCTTTTCAACAGAAAGCAGGTCATAAAGGTTGCCTGCCACGTTGCGGTTTGAGAGCATAACCGCCTTGCTGGAGCTGGTAGTGCCCGAGGTGAAGATGATAACAGCCATCTCGTCGGGGTCGGGGTCATAATCGTCGAAAGAGCTGTCCTCCTGCAGATGGAGGGTGCCAAGCTCGATTATATCGTTAACGCAGGGGATGTTATCATACAGCTTTTTGGTGGAAATAAAGTGCTTTATACCAAGAGGGTTGCTTTCCGAAAGAAGGCGCATGTGCTCGCCGTGCTGCTTGTCGAAAACCACGCAGTCTGCCTTGCTCCGCTCAAGGGACAAAAGCAGCTCTGTCTCGGTAAGCTCCTTGTCCAGAGGTATGATGACCCCTACGCCGCATACCACAGCCATATAGGTCAGCATCCACTCATAGCAGTTGGCGCCGATAACGGCAACACGCTTGCCCTTCAGTCCAAGGCGAAGCAAGCCACTGCCAAGCTCACGTATCTGCTTTGCCATAAGCCTGTAGCTGATATGACGGTAAAAGGGCTCGCCCCCCACCATCTCCTTAATAACAAATGCGTCACAGTCGCCGTGCTTTTCCGCAGTATAGTTTATATAGTCCTTTATCAGCGGAAAAGAAGGCGCATCGTATATTGCTTCAAGTTTACCCATAAGTTTGCTCCTTAGATGGTTTACAAAACCATATTACCACATTTTAAAAACTATGTCAACTGTTTTTTGCGAATTTGCCTATGCTGCAGTTTTTTCGCTGACCGTAAATGGAGTAAGGCGGCAATACAACCCACCGATAAGAGAAAAGAGAAGAATCGTTTTTAAGGGCGAATCTTCTCTCTTTTTGTCTGTACAGTGATATACTGAACAAGGTAAGCCTATTGTTTTATCTTTACGCCCAGCCCGATGTCCAAGGGTCATCCTCCTGCTCCGAGCTGCTCTCGACCTTCTCCTCGGGGATGACCTGATTCTTGTAGATATCATATTTCCCTGCAAAATGGAGCTTCAGCCGCAGATAATCCAGAGCGCCCAGACCGCCGTCGCCGTCGATGTCGGCGGCAATGTACTTAACGCCCTCCAGTGTGGAAAGCCTGCGCAGATGGGAGCGTATAGAGATATAGTCAGTGGTGGTGACCTTGCCGTTACCGTCTACGTCGCCAAGCACCATAAACACCAGCTCATCGGTGGCGCCAATCTCGCTTTCGTACTTCAGCTTGTAGCCTGTGCCTATAATGCCGTTCCTTGGAACAGCACCGCCATCCTGATTATACACGCTGAAATTTGCACGGTCATAGCTTGCCTGAAACTCGGCAAGCGCCGTCCGCTCAGGCACACCGTATATCAGCCCCTCACGCTCCGCCACTGCAAAGCCGTCAGCCGCACCGACCGCAGAGAGGGTGGATAGGGCAAAAATAGCAACAATAAACAGAGATATACAAAGCTTTTTCATTTTGTTGCCGTCCTTTCTGTAAATAACATCTTATGCTTTAAAATGGGTATGCCGTACCTGCCAACGCCTCTGCTACCAAAAACGAGTCCGTGGCGGTAACCTCACCGTCGCCGTCTGCATCCGCCGCAAACAGAAAGCTCCCCTCAAGGGTCACAAGTCCTTTTATATGCAGCTTAAGCCGCAGATAGTCAGCGGTGGAGAAGCGCCCGTCGCCGTTTGCGTCGAGAAAAATGACTACGGGTACGGGGTTGCAATACTTAAACTCAAAGCTGTCGCCTTTAAAAACCATAGCACTGCCTTCGACAACACTGCCGTCGGCACGGTAAAGCACGCCCTCTGCTCCAAGCTCTGCCACGGTTATCTCAGGGCGCACGTACATAACCCCGTCCTTCACGGTAAAACCGTTTCCGCTCATATCGGGACAGTCTCTTTTTACGATGCTGACGCTTATGCTATCGCCCTGACCGTACACCGCCTTGGTGCTTCCGTTTGCAAAAACGGTGCCCATAACTGAGCCGTATCCCCCAAGGGAGAACTCAGCCACGCCTGCCTCTTTAGCAAAAAAGGTAAAGCTTACGCTTGCGCCGCTGCCCTCGGTAAGAGCAACGGGGGCGAAGCCATCAGCATCCTCGTGCTCATCAAAAATAAAATACAGATACCTGCTGCCGCTAAGCCTGCCTGTGCCGCACCATGCGCCCTCCTCGGGAAAGCCATCTATGCTTGCACCCACAAAGCTTACAAGCCTATCGTCAAAGGAAAGCTCAAGGTCGATGCCGCAAAGTCCCTCCTCAGGTAGCTGAGAAAAGCTCAGGGTAAGGCATATCTCCTCCCCCAAAAAAGCGCTGTCTGCCGCAGAGACCCTTGCCTTAAAGGGCGTAGCTGCCGAGACCTGCAAGGGCAAAAGGGCGATAAGCAGTACAAATAGGACAATTCTTTTCATACGATCATTCCTGTTACTAAATTATTATCCGTTCACCAATAGCATAACATATTTTTTATCAATGTACAATAGCAAAAAAAGGTGAAAAAGCTGTTTTAGCCCCCTTTTTGCACATATTTGTGGATTTTTTCAAGGCCGCTCTTTTCAAGACGGCTAACATAGCTTCTGCTGATGCCAAGTGCCTCTGCCACCTCACGCTGAGCAAGACAGCGTCCGTCGCCCTTCAAGCCGTAGCGCAGCTCTATCACCGTGCGCTCCTTGTCCGTAAGCACCCTCTCGATGCCACGGCGCACGAGGGCAAGCTTCATATCCCGGTCTATCTCCTCCACTATATCCTCGTCGGTGGAGATTATGTCGATATAGGTCAGGGGATTGCCGTCCTTATCCACGTCCACGCTGTCGTTTATGGAGGTCTCCATATTCAGCTTTTTCTGGGAGCGGAAATACATAAGTATCTCGTTTTGCAGACACTTGCCCGCATAGGTGGCAAACCTCGTGCCCGTTTCAGGCTTGAAGGAATCTATAGCCTTGATAAGCCCCACGGTGCCTATGGATATCAGGTCGTCCTGCTCCTTATAGGAGGTGTAGTATTTTTTAACGATGTGTGCCACAAGCCGCAGGTTGTGCAGTATCAGCTTTTCCCTTGCAGCCTTGTCACCTTCACGGCATTTGCGAAACGCCTCCTTTTCCTCTGCGGCGGTGAGGGGTGGCGGAAAAGAGCCGCCTGAGCCGCTTGCCCTGAGCATCAGGAAAAAGAAACGTTTCAGAAAAAATAAAAGAAAGCCCGTCATATTAAATCATCTCCGTAAGAAAATGTATATGACGGGCGTTTAAGCCTTATGACCTTGTTAATAGTAGATGTGGTATGCCTTTTTCTTTGCGGCAAACAGAGCCGAGTCCTCTCTGCCTATATCGCAGGCAGTAGCGGGGTCAAAGTTTTCCGAAAGAATGTCCTCATTGCCGTACAGGTGTACAAGATGCTTGCCCTCGTAGGGAAGCTCAAGCTTGTCACCTGCAAGGTTAACGACCTCCTTATACAGATACATACCTGCCTCAAAGGGACGGTACAGCTCTCTGTCCGTTATGTGAAGCTGTACGCCTGCACAGCGCTCACCCTTGTGCTTGGAGAAGGTAGGGGTGAAATAACAGCGGCGGAAATGTACGCCCTCCAGCTTATAGGCGTTAAGCCTGCGCTCAAGCTCGGCGGCGTCTATAAAGGGCGCACCCACAAGCTCAAAGGGCATAGTGGTGCCTCTGCCCTCGGATATATTGGTGCCCTCAAAATAGCAGGTGGCAATATAGTTAAGAGTGCTGTTTACGGGTGTAGGGATGTTGGGAGAGGGGAGTATCCAGGGCAGACCCGTCTCGTCAAACATCATAGAGCGCTTAAGCCCCTCGCAGGGTACGACGGTGAGATTACAGCCGATGTTCTTTACAGAGTTGATGTAAAGGGCAAACTCACCGATGGTAAGACCGTAGCGGATGGGTACAGCGTACTCGCCAACGCCGCTGGCAAACGCCTCATCCAGCGTTACGCCCTCGACGGTCAGACCGCCGAGAGGGTTGGGACGGTCAAGCACAAGCATCTCCTTGTTGTACTTGGCGCACGCCTCCATACAACGGGTCATAGCGTAAAGAAAGGTGTAGTATCTTGCGCCAACGTCCTGCATATCAAATACAAGCACGTCTACCTGGCTCATCATCTCCTCAGAGGGGTGCTTGTTCTCACCGAAAAGGCTGTATACCGTAAGACCCGTCTCCTCATCTACGTAGGTGGAGATGTGGTCGCCCGCCTGAGCGTCGCCCCTGATGCCGTGCTCGGGTGCGAAAAGGGCAGTGACCTTATATTTCTCGGAAAGTATCTCATAGGTGGGGCGCATATATCTGTCCACACCCGTGGGTGCCGTGATTATGCCAATGCGGGCATCCTTCAAAAGCCCATCGTGCATAGATATCATATCTATTCCGCAAAGTACCATAGGTAATGTCCTCCGTTGCTTTATTCTTCGTCCGTGGGTGCCTCGCCCTCGGTGTTTGCCGTGCTGTATCTGCCGAAAATACGGTTAAGCCTTGCAAAATACGCCTCGTCAACTGCCGCCAAGGTGTCCTTGGTGGCACGGAACGCCCAGTTGCCCTCGGGCATACCCGGAATGTTCATACGGGTGTCACTGCCGTAGCCGCACATATCCTGCAAGGGCACTATGACCGTGTCAGCCACAGAGCGCCATACCGCCTCTATCAGCTTGCGGCAGGCAGGTGCGTAGGTGCCGCCCTGCTGCCAGCCCTCACGGGCGGCGCCGCAGTAGTCCAGCGCAAACTCACGCTCCTCCTCGCTTGCTGCCCAAAGCCAGCCAAGCAGTGTATTGTTATCGTGGGTACCTGTGTACGCCACGGTGTTTCTTACGTAATTGTGGGGCAGATGCTCCGACTCCTCGTCCGGTGTAAAGCCAAACTGCAAAACACGCATGCCGGGGAAGCCTGTGCCCTCCAGGAGCTTTACCACGTCCTCACCGAACACACCAAGGTCCTCGGCAATGATCTCGCCCTCATATTTACCGTCAAGCGCCTTGAAGAGGGGCATACCCGGTCCCTTGACCCATTTGCCCTCTTTTGCGGTCTCCGCCGTTGCGGGCACCGACCAATAGGACGCCATAGCACGGAAATGGTCTATACGCAGTATATCGTACAGCTCGGTGCCTGCCCTTATGCGGTCTGCCCACCAGCTGTAGCCGTCCTCCTTCATAGCCTTCCAGTTATAAAGGGGGTTGCCCCAAAGCTGACCGTCCTCCGAGAAATAGTCGGGAGGCACGCCTGCAACACGCTCGGGTCTGCCCGTTTTGGGGTCAAGCTGGAACAGCTCGGGTCTTGCCCACAGCTCTGCCGAGTCATCGCTGACGTATATGGGCATATCGCCAAATATCTTAACGCCCTTTGAGTTAGCATAAGTCTTAAGCGCCGCCCACTGGGTAAAGAACAGGTACTGGCAGAACAGCCTGTAGCCGTATTCGTCCTTTATGCCCTCACGCTTTGACAAAGCGTAGCCGTAGTCGGCGTAGTCGCCCCATTCCCAATAGGGCTTACCGCCCGTCGCATCCTTCAGCGCCGCAAATAAAGCGTAGCAGGAAACGTAGGGGTGGCTCTCTCCAAAAGCCTCGACCTTTGCCAAAAGCTCTGCCGTTGCTCTGCCGTAAGCGGCACGAAGCAGGTTGTCCTTAGCCGCCGTAACCGCATCATAATCCACGGTATAGGGACTGCCCTGATAACAGGCATAACCACGCTCCTCGGGGGTGATGAGTCCCTCTGCCACCAGGGCGTCGGGGTCGATATACAGCACGTTCCCTGCGAATGCCGAGGGGCTTGCGTAGGGGCTGTTGCCGCAACCTATGGGGGTGGTGGGCAGTATCTGCCATATACCAAAGCCCATAGAGCTTATCTTATCCACAAACTCCCTTGCCTCCTTACCCAAAACGCCTATGCCATAGGGGGAGGGGAGGGAAGAAATATTAAGCAGTACGCCTGAACGTCTTGCCATAGCTCAAAAGTCCTTTCTTCAAGGGTGAGACCCCTGTTATTCCGCCAAAAGGTCCTCCATATTATAAAGACCTGCCTTTTTCCCTGTCAGAAAACGTGCCGCCTTAAAGGCGCCGTCTGCAAACAGCTCTCTGGAAAAAGCGCTGTGCGACAGGGTTATATGCTCGTTGCCGAGGGCAAAAAGCACCTCGTGCTCACCAACGATGTTGCCGCCACGGATAGAGTGGATGCCTATCTCGTTCTTCTCCCTCGCCTGTCTTACCGAGGAGCGGTCATAAACGTAGCGGCTGTCCTCCCTGACCTTCTTTATGCCATCGGCTATCATCAGCGCAGTGCCGCTGGGTGCATCCAGCTTTTTGTTATGGTGCTTTTCGGTTATCTCAATATCAGCGCCCTCAAGAAACGCCGCCGCCTCCTTACACAGCTTGCAAAGGAGAGCTACGCCCACGGACATATTGCCTGACATAAAAATGGCAGTCTTCTCAGCGGTGGCGGCAATAAGCGCCTTGTCCTCCTCGGTATGCCCCGTGGAGGCGATGACCGCAGGAATGCTGCGGCGTGCTGCGTAGGCACACACAGCCGCCGTAGCGGAATGGTGGGAGAAATCAATGATAACGTCAGCCTCACCGCAAAAATCCTCTATATTGTCGGATACGGGAAAATCAGCCGTGCCCGACGCTATATCCACGCCGAAAACAACATCCGTATCCTCTGCCTTTTCTGCCAGAGAGGCAACTGCCCTGCCCATTCTGCCAAAGGCGCCGCATATAATAAGCTTCATACTAAAAACTTCCTTACAGTTAATAGGTTATAATAGGTTAAATAAGGTTTTCTGCCTTCATAAGGGCAAACAGCTTCTCCGCATTTTCGGGCTCCATATTGGTAAGGGGAGAGCGGATGTAATCGGTGCAATAGCCCATCTTAGCCATAGCGGCCTTGGCGGGTATGGGATTTACCTCGCAGAACAGAGCGTTAATGAGAGGAACCATAGCTACCTGCAACGCCGCACTCTCCTTTACCTTGCCCTCAAGATAAAGCCTTGCCATTCTTGCGGTCTTCTCGGGCAAAAGGTTAGAAAGCACGCTTATGCCGCCTATGCCGCCAAGGGACATAATGGGCACTATCTGGTCATCGTTGCCGGAGTACACGTCCAGCATATCGCCGCAAAGGTTTATAGTCTCAGCCACGGCAGAGATATTGCCGCCTGCCTCCTTAACTGCAACTATACGGGGGTTCTCAGCCAGCTCCCTATAGGTCTTGGGCAACATATTACAGCCCGTGCGGGAAGGCACGTTGTAGAGTATGGCAGGCAGGTCTACCGCATCGGTTATCTCGGTAAACATCCTTACAAGACCCTTCTGAGTGGCCTTGTTATAATAAGGGGTAACAAGCAGAAGCGCATCTGCGCCTGCCTCCTTGGCGTGATTGGAAAGCTCAATGGCGTAGGCGGTGTCATTACTGCCCGTGCCTGCTATAACCGGCACCCTGCCTGCGGTCTGCTTTACCACAAAGGCAATAGCGTCCCTGTGCTCCTCGTCGGTGAGGGTGGATGCCTCGCCCGTAGTGCCGCAGACAACAAGAGCATCAATGCCGCCCGCTATCTGAAACTCAACAAGTCTTGCAAAATTCTCGTAATCTATCCCGTCGGGAGTCATAGGGGTAACAAGTGCAGTAGCTATACCCTTGAAAATGGGAGTGTGTGCCATAATATAATCTCCTTCTCTCTACTTGAAAAAAGTAAAACAGTAGTATATAATAGTAAAGGTAAGACAGATGTTGGTCTGTTTTCCCAGTATTGATATATGTTATCACATTTATATTATTTTGTCAACGGTGGTTGTTATGGATTTGATGAATCTTTCAAGCTATTGGTACTCTCTCCCCGAGGAGCTTATCGCCCAGACTCCTCTTGCAGACAGGTCCTCCTCCCGCCTGCTCGCCTTCGACCGCAAGAGCGGCGCAGTGCATCACGGCGTTTTCACGGATATAGAGGATATGCTGAAGGCGGGGGACTGCCTTGTGGTAAACGATACCCGTGTTATTCCTGCCCGTCTCTGGGCACACAGAGAGGGCAAGGAGGAGGAGATAGAGGTAGTGCTCCTATCTCAGGAAAAGGGTGAGGGCGTTGTGTGGAAATGCCTTACCCGTCCCGGCAAAAAGACAAGACCCGACACAGTCCTCGTCTTTGGTGACGGTTGCCTCAAGGGCACTGTCAGGGATATTGCCGAGGAGGGCACGAGGCTTATAGAGTTTGAGTGTGAGCGCCCCTTCCTTGAAGCGGTGGAGGAGATAGGGCTTATGCCTCTGCCTCCTTATATAAAAGCAAGGCTTGAGGACAAGGACCGCTACCAGACAGTATATGCAAGAGAAAAGGGAAGCGCCGCCGCACCCACGGCAGGGCTTCATTTCACTCCCGAGCTGCTGGAAAGGCTCACCGCCAAGGGCGTGCATATAGAAAAGGTGTTGCTCCACGTGGGGTTGGGCACCTTCCGCCCCGTTAAGGAGAGGGACCTGAGAAACCATAAGATGCACAGCGAGTACATAAGGGTCACCAAGGAAAGCGCAGACCGCATCAACGCCGTAAAGGCGGCGGGCGGCAGGGTCATCGCCGTGGGGACTACCTCCTGCCGTACGCTGGAGAGCGCCGTGGATGACAATGGCATCCTGCACCCCTACGAGGGGCAGACGGATATTTTCCTGTACCCGGGCAAGCCCTTCCGTATTATAGACGGACTGATAACAAACTTCCACCTGCCCGAAAGCACCCTTATTATGTTGGTATCTGCCTTTGCAGGCTATGAGAACACAATGGAGCTGTACCGTCAGGCGGTGGAGCAGCGCTACCGTTTCTTCTCCTTCGGCGACGCAATGTTTATTGAGTGAAAATAAGCAAAGAGCACCAAAAAATAAAAGGCTGTGTCAAATGCTAAATAAAAGCATTTGACACAGCCCTTTTTCTTTGCATTTTTGTATTACTGGGATATATGCTCGATGATCTCTATCCTTGCCTGGCTGTCATAGTTGTTGCCTTCAAGGTAGTTGCCCGTGGCACTGCCGTTATAGGCCGCCTTTACGGTATAGTCCTTGCCGTCCTTGGTGACTTTAAGGGATGCCGTACCGTCGGCGGCAGGCTCACCAAACTCGGTGCCTGCCCAGCTCTCTATCTTGCTTACAAAGCTGTCAAAGTCGCTCTTGTCAAGAAGATTCCAATAAAGTGCTATGCTGTCTGCGTCCCCCGTAAAGCTCTCGTCCACAGTGGTGACACCGCTTGACAGGGCAGGGAAGCCTGCAGGCAGACCCGATATATACTCCCACTTAACGGGGGTGTATACACCGCTCTCCTCCTCACCGCCGCAGGCGGCAAGGCTTATTATAAAACAAAGAGAAAGCAATATAAGAAGTGTTTTCTTCATAGCTGCTGTTCCTTTCAGTTCCCCTTGCCGTCTATATAGCGGCAAGCGGCAAGAGCGGCGGTAGCACCGTCAGCAACGGCGGTGGCTATCTGACGCACGCTCTTGGTGCGGCAGTCGCCCGCAACGTAAAAACCCTCGGTCCTCGTCACGCAGCTCTCGTCCGTGTCAAGGTAGCCGTTCTTAAGGTCTGCAAGAGACTCAAAAACGCCGTTGTTGGGCACAAGCCCTATGGCGATAAACATACCGTCCAGCACCAAAGCCTCCTCGGTGCCTGCGTGGTCGATGACGATGCCCTCCAAAGCCTCGGTACCCTTAAGGGACTTTACCGTGGCGTCACAGATGATCTCTATATTCTCCCTTGCGGTAACAGCCTCCACAAGCTTGCCCTCACCCGTAAGGAAGGAAAGGTTCTGCACCACGTAGACCTTTTTGCATACCTCTGAAAGAAGCATCGCCTCCTGCAGGGCGCTGTTGCCGCCGCCTATTACGGCAACGGTACCCCCTGCGTAAAAGGCGCCGTCGCACACTGCACAAAAGCCAATGCCCTTGCCGATAAGCGACTCCTCACCCTCAAGCCCCAGTCTCCTGTGCTTGACGCCTACAGCGGCTATCACCGCCTCGGCCTCGTGTACACTGCAGTCTGTGCCCACCTTAAATATATCGCCGTCCTTCTCCACAGAGCAAACGGTCTCCATCTCTATATCTGCGCCCTGAGCCAGAACCTGCTCCACCAGCTTGTCGGCGAACTCTGCGCCGCTCATCTGTATAAAGCCGGGGTAGTTCTCTATCTTGGGTGAATAGGTGACCTGTCCGCCAAAGGTGCCCTTTTCCAGCACCAGCACGGACTTGCCTGCCCTGAGGGCGTACAGCGCAGCCGTAAGCCCTGCAGGACCTGCACCGATTACTATCAAATTATGCACAAAGCCTTCCCCCGTCTCTTATGCGCCGTAGCCGGCTATAAACTCCTTAACGCCCGTAAGGTCGGCGTAGATAAGGGGAGTTTTGCCCGTTACAACGATGGTGGGTGCCTGCTTGAGACCGTAGGTCATAGCAAGCTCCTTATTGTCTTCAACAAACAGCTTTTCGTAGGGGATGCCCTTCTTATCAAGCTCGCTTGCGGCGATCTTGCACTTGGGGCAGGTCTTGGTAGCGAAAAGCAGTATCTTCTCCTCTTCACAGCCGCAGTCGCAGGCGGTGCTGTCCTCAGCCTCGGGTCTCTCTACAGCGTGGCTGACCTTAAGAACGGAGGTAGCGATATCGTAAACCTTTCTGTCCTTGTATTCCTGAGTTTTACCGTCATTCCAGTTCTGAACGGGGCGGTAGTAGCCGGTAATGCGGCTGTAGACCTCGGTAACTGCGCCGCACTCGGGGCACACCTTCTGCTCGCCTGCAAGATAGCCGTGGCTGGTGCATACGGAGTAGGTGGGAGACAGGGTGTAGTAGGGCAGACGGTAGTTCTCTGCGATCTTGCGTACAAGGTTTGCGGCAGCCTTCCAGTCAGGCAGCTTCTCGCCCAAAAAGGCGTGGAATACGGTGCCCGAGGTGTAAAGGGTCTGCAGCTCGTCCTGAATATCCAGCGCATCGTAGATGTCTGCGGTGTAGCCAACAGGCAGGTGGCTGGAGTTGGTGTAGTAGGGGGTGTCGCCTTCTTTAACAGCGGCGGTCCTTATGCCGGGGTAACGCTTAACGTCGTGCTTTGCAAGACGGTAGGAGGTAGACTCAGCAGGTGTAGCCTCCAGGTTGTAAAGGTCACCGTACATCTCCTGATAGTCGGAAAGCCTCTCTCTCATATGGTTCAGCACGTCCTTGGTGAACTCCTGAGTCTTGGGGTGGGTCATATCGTTGCCAAGCCAGCGGGCGTTCAGACCTACCTCGTTCATACCTACAAGACCTATGGTGCTGAAATGGTTGTCAAAGCTGCCGAGATAACGCTTGGTGTAGGGGTAAAGCCCCTCCTCCATCAGCTTGGAGATAACGGTACGCTTTACCTTAAGTGAGCGTGCGGCGATATCCATAAGTCTGTCAAGACGCTTGTAAAAATCGTTCTCATCTACTGCGAGATAAGCGATGCGGGGCATATTGATGGTAACAACGCCTACCGAGCCCGTGCTCTCACCGCTGCCGAAGAAGCCACCGCTCTTCTTCCTGAGCTCTCTCAGGTCAAGACGCAGACGGCAGCACATACTTCTGACGTCAGAGGGCTCCATATCGCTGTTGATATAGTTGGAGAAATAGGGGGTGCCGTACTTGGTGGTCATCTCAAAGAGCAGACGGTTGTTCTCCGTATCGGACCAGTCAAAGTCACGGGTGATGGAATAGGTGGGGATGGGATACTGGAAGCCTCTGCCGTTGGCGTCGCCCTCTATCATAGTCTCGATAAAGGCACGGTTTACCATATCCATTTCCTTCTTACAGTCGCCGTAGGTAAAGTCCATCTCCTTGCCGCCAACTATGGCAGGGGTGTCCTTAAGGTCAGCAGGCACGGTCCAGTCCAGCGTGATGTTGGAGAAGGGTGCCTGTGTGCCCCAGCGGCTGGGGGTGTTAACGCCGAACACAAAGCTCTCAATACACTTCTTGGTCTGATCGTAGGTAAGGTTGTCTACCTTAACGAAGGGAGCAAGGTAGGTGTCAAAGGAGGAGAATGCCTGAGCGCCTGCCCACTCGTTCTGCATTATACCGAGGAAGTTTACCATCTGGTTGCAGAGGGTGGCAAGGTGGCTTGCAGGTGCAGAGGTGATCTTGCCCCTTACACCGCCGAGACCCTCCTTGATAAGCTGCTTGAGAGACCAGCCTGCGCAATAGCCAGTGAGCATGGAAAGATCGTGCAGATGGATGTCTGCGTTCCTGTGGGCGTTTGCTATCTCATCGTCATATATCTCGGAAAGCCAGTAGTTTGCGGTGATAGCGCCGCTGTTGCTGAGAATCAGACCCCCTACAGAGTAGGTAACGGTGCTGTTCTCCTTAACACGCCAATCGTTTATCTTCAGATAGTTGTCAACAACTGCCTTGTAGTCAAGAAGGGTGGTATCGATATTACGTAGCTTTTCGTGCTGACGGCGGTAAAGGATGTATGCCTTGGCAACCTCAGCATAGCCTGCCTGAACAAGAACAGACTCAACGCTGTCCTGTACGTCCTCTACGGCGATAAGACCGTTTCTTATCTTGGGCTGGAAGTCGGCAGTAACCTTAAGAGCGAGAAAATCAATAGTGTCTCTGTTATAGTTTATATCCTTTGCCTCAAATGCCTTGGTAATTGCGGCAGCTATCTTGCTGAGCTCAAAATCAACGATACTGCCGTTTCTCTTCTGTATCTTGTACATATAGCGATCTCCTTTTCCTCTAAGTTATTTATACAATCATAATAGCCATAATATCGCCCACCGCAGGGGGGCTTATACAGCATAACACAAAATATGGGCTTTGTCAATAGGTGTAGCACAATATAATGAAGATTATTTTTACTGCAACCACATTATATAGTGTGCTGTGGTAATAGCAAGCTAAAGTCCCCTGAGGGCGCACAAAGGCGAAAAAGGCTGTAAATAAGCCAAAAACGAGCGCATCTCGTCGGGTGTATACGCCTCAAGCCCCGACCCCAATATATCGCCCGAGTCTATATATTGTTGCAGATACCACCGCTCACCCTTTTTGAGAATCAGCGCTATCTCCTTCAGGCTGTCTGCCGTGTGCAGAGGCTTGACCACCGTGGTGCGGAACTCGTAGGCGACCCCCGAGCGGCGTAACAGCTCCATAGTCTCAGCCACGGGTGCAAAATCAAAGCCCTCCACCCCCACCGTTTCACCGTAGAGACGGGGGGCGTTTTTTATATCCATAGCCACGTAGTCCACAAGGCCGCCCTCCAGCAGGGGGCGTAGCCTTTGGGGCAGGGTGCCGTTGGTGTCAAGCTTCACTCTGTAGCCGAGGGAGCGTATGCGCCTGATGAAATCCTCTATATCCTTTTGCAAAAGCGGTTCTCCGCCACTTATACAGACCCCGTCCAAAAGTCCCCTGCGCTTTTCAAGAAAGGCAAAAAAGCTCTCGGTCTCCATCGTCTCCGCCACGCCCGTCACAAGGGAGGCGTTGTGGCAGAAGGGACAGCGCAGGTTACAGCCGCCCGTAAACACGGTGCAGGCGGCGTTCTCGGGAAAATCAAGCAGAGTCAGCTTTTGCAGTCCACACAGCTTCATAATATATACCTCAACAATCTTTTGTACTGAATATCTCAATATATTGTGTGCTGCTTTTGCAAACGACACAATATTGTGTTCATTATACACAGCAAAGCCTCTTTTGTCAATAGGGTCTTTTTTAGTCTGCTGTCATATAAAGTGACATGGCGCTCATAGAATAGCGTGAAAGAATAAAAGGGGGCAAAAAAGTGAAAAAAAGCCTGTCCACCCCTGCGATAGCGGCAGGGCTGTTGACCCTTATGTCTTTTGCGCTAAGGGGTATGGGTATGCTTTTCAGGGTGTATCTCACCGACGTAATGGGTGCCGCAGGCATAGGACTGTATCAGCTTATTATGTCCGTTTACTCTGTTTTTGCCACCTTTGCCACCTCGGGTTTTACGGTTGCGGTATCCCGGCTTGCGGCAGAGCGCATCTCCGAGGACGGCAACCGCAAGGGCAGCGTCCGTGTGCTGGTGGCGTCCTCCGCCCTTGCTCTTTGCGTGGGCGGCGGGGCGTCGGCGGTGCTTTACGGCGGTGCAGGCTATATGGCACAGCATTTTATAGGAGAGGCGTCTGCGGCGCCCTCATTGCGCATCCTCGCCTTGTCTATGCCCTTTATGGCGCTGTCCGCCTGCCTCAAGGGTTACTTTATCGCCGTGGGTCAGATATACAAGCCTACGGCGGCATCCCTTTTCGAGCAGTCGGCAAAGATAGTCATAACCGTCCTTGTTTTTAGCAGGATAAGCGGTGACTCAGCCTCTGCCGCCGCACTCTGCGGCGGTGCCCTTGCAGGCATTACCGCAGGTGAATGCTTCTCCTTCATTTTCCTTTTTGTGCTGTACGTATTCTTCTCGGGCGACAAGGGAAGCGGAAGGGTAAAGGAGGGTCTTTTGTCCTCGGTAAAGGGCGTGGCAGGCGTAACGATGCCCATCGCCGCCTCTGCCTACGTTACGAACCTGCTCCACGGCGTTGAGAGCGTTCTTCTGCCCGACCGCTTTGCCCGTCACGGCGGTAGTCGTGAGGCGGCGCTTGCAGAGTTCGGTACCGTAAGGGGCATGAGCATCCCGCTGCTGTTCTTTCCCTACGCCTTTTTGGGCGCACTGCTGTCTATTCAGGTGCCTGCCGTGTCACAGCTTGGGGCAAGGGGAGACCTTCAGGGGCGCAACCGCCTTATAGGGCGTATTATGGAAAGCACTATGTGCTTTTCAGTGGTTTGCGGCGGCTTCTTCTTCCTTTTTGCAAAGGAGCTGTCCCTTGGCGTTTACGGCAACACCGATTGTGTTCGCTCTCTCCGTCTGCTGGCGCTGGTGACCCCATTTATGTATATGGAGACTATGTCCGACGGCCTGCTCAAAACCGTGGGTGAGCAAAAACGCACCCTCGTTTACAGCATAATAAACTCCGTTTTCCGCATAGTCGGGGTGCTGTTTTACATTCCTTACAGCGGCTCTATGGGCTATCTGTGGCTGCTTATGGCGTCAAACACCTTGTCCTTCCTCCTCTGCTACGGCAGGCTTAGGCGGCTTTGTGGCTTTCGCATCGGTGCCTCCTCTGTTATCAGGTGCGTGCTACAGTGCATCTTTTGCCTCGGCGGTGCCTTTATTGTAAGCAAAACGGGGTTTTTAAACTCCTACGCTCTCAGGGCAGGCAGTATCGCCCTCGCCACAGCCTTGCTTTACCTTTGGGCAGACCGTGTGGGTGCAAGGACATGAAAAGCCTTATACCCTACCTGCCCTCACGGCTGAGGCTTGCGGTAGAGAGACTGCCCTCGGAGGCGCATACCCATGCAACGGAGCTGAGACTGCGGCTTGACGCACCCGTGTCTGTGACCCTCCGTGGCAAAAACCTGTGCTTTGATGCCCAAGGGCGCTATACTGCGCCGCCCGACGGGTACCGTTGCGACAAGTCAGAGCTTGACACCTGCGTTGACCTCCTTACACGCTCCTCCCTTTACGGCTACGGCGAATACGTGGCAAAGGGCTACATCCCCTTCGGCAACGGGGGCAGGGCAGGCATCTGCGGCGAGGCGATAGTAAAGGATGGCAGGGTAGAGGGCTTTCGCTCTATATGGGGGATAAATCTGCGTGTGCGCCGTTTTGTAGCGGATTTCGGACTGGCGGCGGCACGGCGCATAGCAGAAAAGGGACTTTGCGGCGCCCTTGTGTATTCGCCCCCCGACCGTGGCAAGACAACTCTCCTGTCCTCCGTTGCCTATCTGCTCTCCACGGGTGCGCTGGGTAAGGTATACAGGGTTGCCGTGGCAGACGAAAGGGGCGAGCTTTTCGTGCCTCAGCTAAGGCAGGGACTTGCCGACGGGATGTGGGGCGTGCCCAAGGCGCAGGCGATAGAGCTTTTGTGCCGCAGTATGTCCCCGCAGGTAATCGTCTGTGACGAGCTTGCTCCGGAGGACGCCCTGCCTCTGTCTCAGGTGCTTGGCACGGGGGTCGCAGTCCTTGCGTCGGCTCACGGAGGCAGTAGGGACGAGCTGTTGCGGCGCCCCTTTATACGCAGTCTGCTTGATATGGGTGCCTTCCCCTTGCTTGTGGGCATAGGTGCAGATTACAGCTACAGAGTGGAGGAATACCCGTGACATCGGTCTTTGGGGCGCTTTTAGTGACCCTCGCCTGCGGAGCCGCAGGCTTTTCCGCCGCCGCTCGTGTAAAGGGCAGGTCAGAGGCGGCAGAGGACTTTTTAGAGCTTTTTCGCTATATTTTATTGCGGCTACCCTCTCTCGCTCCCATAGAGGATATCTGGCAGGACTTCTGCCGCAGAGAGACTGCAGGCAGTATCGCCGCCATAGAGTCTGACGGGGATAGAGGATTTCACGGTGCGTTTGCACGCTTTGCAGAAAAATACAAGGATGACCCCGAGCTCTACTCCGTAATATCAAGGGCAGGCGCCGAGCTTGGCAATACCGACTACCGCCGTCAGGAGCAAAGCCTGCGACGCACCGTGGCAGAGCTTGAGGCTCTGTTTGAAAAGCGCAAACAAAGGGTGGAGAGCAGTCAGAAATGCTATCGCTGGGTAGGGGTGCTTATGGGTGCCGCCCTGTCCTTACTAATGCTTTGAAAGGAAAAAGATATATGAACATATCCTTGGTGCTAAAGGTGGCAGGCATAGGGCTTATAGTAAGCGTTGCCCACCTTATCCTCAGCAAAAACGGCAGAGACGAGCAGGCAAGCTTTGTCACTGTTGCGGGGGTAGTGGTGGCTATGCTGATGCTGACAAAAGAAATAGCCTCTCTGCTTCAAAGCATAAAAAGTGCCTTCGGGATATGAGCGGCATTATCGGATTTTGCGGCGCCGTGCTGTGTATTGCCTGCCTTGGGCTTGTGATAAAACAGCTCCGCCCCGACTTTTTCCCCGTGTTTGCCGCCTGCGGCGGCGTGGTGTGCGCAGGCTATACCCTGTATCTTCTGCTCCCCGTTGGGGGTCTTGTGGCAGAGCTTACGGGCAAAACCGCCTTCCCCCCATACTTCGGCTTGCTTTTCAAGGCTGTGGGCATCTCCCTCCTTTGCACCGTGGCGGCGGATATCTGCAGGGATATGGGCGAAAACGGATTGGCAAACGGTGTAGAGGGCGCAGGCAGGGCGGCTATACTCCTGCTGTCTCTGCCCGTTGTGCGATATCTGCTGGAGTCGGCGGCGAGCCTTGCCTCATAGCCGCCTCAGCTTTAGTATAAAGGAGAGTGACGGTAATAAAACGGCTTATTGTGCTGTTGGCATCAACTGTTTTTATCATCCTTATGTCTGACCTGCCCGTGCTTGCCCTAAGCACAGGTCAGATATACAAGGAAAGCGGTGCTGACGAGGTAATAAAGGAGGAGGGGGAGGAGGCAAGCCTCTGGGATAAGGTCAGCCGTACGGTATCCACTGCCCTCCAAAGCTTCGGTAAAGGAGCCTTAAGCCACAGCGGCATAATCTTTGGCTGCCTTCTGCTCCTCTCCCTTGCGCAAAATCTGCAGGGGCTCGGCAGAGCAGGAGAGGGCAGTGTCGCCTTTGACTTTGTGGCGGCGGTGGCGCTGGGGGGCGCCGCATATCCTGCACTGCAAACGGTATTTACTTATACAAGGAGCGCTGTAGAGGGTCTGCTTGCTTTTTCTGCCTCCCTCCTTCCCGTTATGTCCTCTCTCTACCTGATGGGCGGCAGTGCCGCCGAGGCGGTCTCTGCCACGTCGGGTATTACGCTTTTTCTTACAGCCGCCGAGGCTGTTATGGCAAAGCTCGTCATGCCGACCCTTAGCATAGGCTTTGCTCTTTCTCTCACGGGTCTTTTGCCAAACGGCAGTACCTTTGCCCCCGTAGCACGCTTCCTCAAAAATGCCGTCTGTACGGTGATAACCTTGCTGTTTTCCCTTACAGGCTTTGTGTTCTATTTCCAAACCGCTGTCTCTGCCGCCACGGACAGTATGGGCGCACGCACGGTCAAGTTCCTTTCGGGCGCCTTTATCCCTGTAATAGGCGGCGCCGTGGGCGAAAGCGCACGCACAGTATTCGGTGCGGTATCCGCCGTGAAGGCAACGGTAGGTGTGTCGGCGGTGCTGGCTATGCTCGGCTATCTTCTGCCGCCTCTGTTAAGCGCCGTGCTATACAGGCTTGCCTTCTCCTTATGTACCCTTGTAGCCCGACTTCTGGGGCTTGAAAAGCAGGCGGCGTTCCTCGGCGACGTGAGCGCATTGCTTGGTATAAGCCTTGCGGTGCTTGTGGGGGCGGGCGTGGTCTTTGCGGTGATATCGGCGGTCTTTATCAAAAGCGGGGTAGGTGTATGAAGGACTTTTTCCTCTCTCTGCTCTACGCCGCCGTGGCAGGCGGCATCGCCTCTGCAGTGGCAGGCAAGGGCTTTGAAAAGCAGGTGCGCTGTCTTTCTGCCCTGCTTTGCGCCGCAGTGATAGCCACGCCCCTCCTTACCGCCTTTTCAGAGCTGTGCCTCGAGGTGGATATTTCCTCATCTCATCATACTCTTTCTCAAAGCGAAAACGCCCTCCTTGCCCGTCAGGCGGCAGAGGACGCAGAAAAAGCTGTGGATGCCTATATTTTCAAAGAAACAGGCATAAGGGCAGAGGCTGTCAGCATAGAAATAGAGAGTGTAGAAGGTGAGCTTTATTTCAAGCGGCTTTCGGTAAGAACTGCCGACCCCGACAGTGCGGCAAGGGTAAGGAGCTGTCTTGAGGAGCTTGTGGGCGGCGAAATGGAGATAGAGGTGACACCGTGACCCTTGGCATAATAGAAAGGCTGAAAAAAATAAAGGGCATAGGCTATATCCTGCTTGCTCTGGCTGCAGGACTTGCACTTCTGCTGATGGGCGGCGGTGACGGCGGCACTGAGGAAAAGCCGAGTCCTGCCGACGAATACCTTGCCGCCGCCGAGGCAGAGATAGCCGCCTTGGGCAAAAGGGTCTGCGGTGTCAACACCGTGGCGGCGGTATCTACCTCCGCTGGCTATACCTACAGCTACGCCGCCGACCAAAGGGTGCGCACCGCCTATAACCCCGACGGCACCGTGGCTGAAAAGGAGATAGAGCAAAGTCTACGCTCCGTCAATACCAAGGACGGAACCGCCCTTGTCCCCGTGCGTGAGGCTCCGCCCCGTATTCAGGGCGTGGCAGTGGTCTGTGCAGGTGCGGATGCAACCCGTGTGCAGACCTTGAAAAAGTTGATAATGGCGCTGTACTCTTTAGAGGAAACCGCCGTTTTCGTTACAAACTGACCAAAATTTTCAGGAGGCATTTTCTTATGAACCTTAAGGAGACAGCAAAAAAGCTCAAAAACATCGATTACGGCGCCTTTTTCGGCAGTAAAGCCTTTCTTATTGGCGGCTGTATCGTCATAATCGTGGCGGCTATAATCGTGAACGCTCTTATCCCCACAGGTAGCGGCACCAAGGATGGCGAGGTAAATATCCTCGGCAATTCAGTGCTGGTAGACGCCACCCTTTCGGGCGATGCCGACGCAGATGCCGATGCCGAGGGTGCCGACTATTTCACTCAGGCAGTTGTGGAAAGAGAAAACACCCGCAACGAGGCTATGGAGGTGCTCCAGACCATAGCCGATAACCCCGATGCCCTTGCCGACGCCAAGGAGCAGGCAATGGAGGGCATCGCCGCCATCGCCGACGAGATGAATGCAGAGACTACCATAGAACAGCTTGTAAAGGCAAAGGGCTTCTCCCGTTGTGTGTGCATCGTGTCCTCGGGCAGAGCCAGCGTTGTGGTGAGCGCCGACGAGGAGCTTACTCAGGCGCAGGTTGCGCAGATACTTGAGATAGTGTACATGGAGACGGGGATCTTGCCGGCAGAGACTAAGGTTAGCGCAATGAAATCTGCCTGAAGAACGGTGAAATATCCGTGGAACGCAAAAAATAAAAACCAAAGAGAAAAGGAAGAAATTATGGGCGGCAGGGATGCCGCCCATAATACGATTAAACATATATTTTTTGCTTTGAACGAACCTCCCCTCTCGCAGTACAAAGTCGGGGTCCCCGCAAAAACGCAGTTTTTGTGG
>JAFXEB010000033.1 GCA_017521025.1 Clostridia bacterium
CGGCAACGGCAACGGCAACGGCGGCGATGTAGTGATAGGTCCATCCGTTAATTCCGACGCTTTGATAAACACCCTGCTTGGCAGACATTACACGGGCGGTATTGATATCTTCCAGTCCTCTGCTATGGACATCCCCACCGACCTCAGTGCCCTTGAAAAGGCTATAAAGAAGAGTAACAACACCTGCTCGTTTATTGCTATAAGGCTTTCCGACGGTGCCTCTATTGCCTATAACGTTAACAAGAGCTACAGATGCGCCTCCTCCTACAAGGCCTTTACCTCTTTGTATGCGTACAAGCAGGCAGCGGCAGGCAACTATGACCTGAACACCAAGCTTACCTATACATATGCAGATTATTATTCGGGCTCGGGCATTATTAAGAGCAGTGCCTTTGGCTCTATATACACACTGCGTCAGGTGGCTAATTATTCCATCAGATACAGCGACAACGCCGCATTCATTATGCTGCAGCGCTACATAAACAGGAACGGGCTTATCGCTTACGCCAACGCACTTGGCTGTCCCAGCGCATCCAATTACGAGGACACGTGGCCCCAAGTGACCGCCCTTGATGCGGCTATATGGTGGGCTGACATATACGGTTTTTCTCAGAGCTCCTCTTACGGCAATGAGCTTTACAAGGTATTCCTTAACGCCACCCATTCCGTTATAAAAACGGCTCTTGGCGGCGTACATGACGTTGCGCACAAGAGTGGCAGTACCAGCTACTATTTCCACGATTGCGGCATAGTACATTCCGAGGACCCCTACATTCTCGTTATGTACACCCATAACCCCTATAACTATTCCAGTGACAACAGCTCCTATTTCAACCCCATAGTCAGAGAAATAGATAAGCTTATCAATCCGTAAGCGCACTGCTTGATATTGGACATAGTTTTTGCTGTTGTACTTTAATATTCAGTGCTGTTGCGAGGTCTTAGCGCATCAGCACTGTTTTTGCGTGATATGAGAGGTTTTGATATGGGATTTTTGGATTTTTTCAGAGGCAACAAGCCGCCCAAGGACACAAAAAGCGTTAAATTCAAGCGTTGGATGGCGGATAAGATCAACGAAAAACACATACGCTATCTTATCGAGCGTGTGGGCAATCAGGAGAAGGTAATAGGCAGAGAGGGCTTTATCAGCGTTGTGGGCAGTGACCTTGTGATAATTGCTGACGGCGTGGAGAAGTTCCGCACCCCTATCGACACCATGGAGGCTTGGGAGCTTATGAGTCTTCAGGGTGTTAACATAACAGGCTTTGACGAGGTGGAGGAGCGTTACCGCACCGTGGTCGCTTATTACATCTACCATAGATAGAACATCACACCAAAAAGGGTGTAACGGAGATTTGTTTATGAAAAAGAGAATCGCATTGTTTTTACTTATTGTCTTTCTTTTGTCCTCTGCCGCCTGCAAGGGCATAGAAATGGAGACGGGCTCATCAGAGGCGGGCGGTTCCGAGGCAGAGAGCGTGCTTTCGCAAGAAAGCCTGAGCATGGACAGCGCATACAGCGAAAACGAAGAAAGCGCCGAGCTCAGCGACGTTAGCGCTGAAAACGGCGAAAGCGGCGAGGAAAGCGCAGAGGACAGCGCTGACATATCCGACGGTGAAGATAGCTCGGCAGAGGACAGCTCTGCCCCTGAGAGCGAAAGCTCCTCTCCCGAGGAAAGCTCCGTGGTAAGCAGCTCCTCCCCCGAGGTGAGCGGCTCTGACGAAAGCTCGGCAGGCGCAAACAACAGCGTTCCCTCAGGCGAATGGATAAACAACCTTATAGACCAGCAGTCCCGTGATTATTTCGGCTATTCCGCAAGCGAGCTTGACGCATATTTTACAGACACCATTATAACCGGCGACTCTGTTACCAACGGTCTGAAGATATACAAAAACAGCTATGAAAAGGGCATACTTGAAGGTGTATATTTCCACACGGGGGCGTCCTACGGCTACAACAACGCACTTAAGCCGGTTACTGCAAGCTCCCAGCATCCCTTGTATCAGGGTCAAAAGAGAAATATTGCTCAGGTTGCGGCTCTTCGTGGCTCAAAAAAGATAATAATGGGCTTTGGTCTTAACGATTTTGGCTACGCCACGCCCAATTTTATAAGAAACTGCCTTGACAAGCTGTGCAGCAGTATATACGAGGTTGATGCGAGCATCGACATAATCATACTCAGCTCAGGCTACTTTACGGAAAAGGGTCAGGTATACCGCCCCGAGATAAACGACCACCGCACCAACAAGCGTCAGCGTGAGTATAATCAGGTAGTGCTTGATTACTGCAACGAAAAGGGGCTTGACTATATCGACGTTACCAACTGTTTTTCAGACAGCTACGGCAACCTCAGATCCGATATAACTCTCGACAACTACTGCCACCCGCAAATCGAGCAGTATACTGTATGGCGTGATATTTTATACAGTTACGCCGCACAGAAGATGTTGGGCACCTACTCCAACCCCCCTGCCATGAGCTGAAAAACGGGGGCAGATACAGGCTTATTTGCCTTTGAGTTCCTCGCTTTTTCGCAATTTGAACAAAAGGGGCATAAAAGAGCCGTAGGTTTGTGTTATTTTGCAAAAATATTTAATTTTTATGCAAAACCCCTTGCATTTTATTGTATATCATTGTATAATACATTCATAATCACTGTATATAATTCATTTGGAGGTATAAACATATGAACAAAAAGGATATCAAAAAGGTAGTACTCGCTTATTCCGGCGGTCTTGACACTTCTATAATCATTCCGTGGCTTAAGGAAAACTACAATAACTGCGAGGTTATTGCCGTTTCCGGCAACGTAGGTCAGGCTGACGAGCTTGAGGGTCTTGAGGAAAAGGCTATAAAGACCGGCGCTTCCAAGCTTTACATCGAGGACCTTACCGACGAGTTTGTTGAGGATTACGTTTTCCCTGCAGTTAAGGCAGGTGCTATATATGAGAACTATCTTCTCGGTACCTCTCTGGCACGTCCCGTTATCGCAAAGAGACTGGCGGAGATAGCTATTAAGGAAGGCGCTGACGCTATCTGCCACGGTTGTACGGGCAAGGGCAACGATCAGGTTCGTTTTGAGCTTACCATCAAGGCGTTTGCACCCGATATGCACATAATCGCTCCTTGGAGAGAGTGGGATATCAAGTCCCGTGAAGAGGAGATAGATTACGCCGAGGCTCACAATATCCCCCTCAAGATAAACAGAGAGACCAACTATTCCAAGGATAAGAACCTTTGGCATCTTTCCCACGAGGGTCTTGACCTTGAGGACCCCACCAACGAGCCTACCTATAACAAGCCCGGCTTCCTTGAGATGGGTGTTTCTCCCGAGATGGCTCCCGACAAGCCCACCTACGTTACCATTCATTTTGAAAAGGGTATACCCACCGCTGTTGACGGCGTTGAGATGAAGGGCGCAGATATTGTTGCAAAGCTCAACGAGCTTGGCGGCGCAAACGGTATAGGTCTGCTCGATATCGTGGAGAACCGTCTTGTCGGTATGAAGTGCCGTGGCGTATATGAAACTCCCGGCGGCACCATTCTTTACAAGGCACACGAGGTTCTTGAGACCATTTGTCTTGACAGACAGACCGCTCACTACAAGGCACTTGTTGCTCAGAAGTTTGCTGAGATCATTTATGACGGTCAGTGGTTCTCTCCTCTTTGCAAGGCTATTCAGGCCTTTGTTGACAGCACTCAGGAGACTGTTACGGGCGACGTTACCCTTAAGCTTTACAAGGGCAATATGATAAATGCTTCCGTAAGCTCCCCCTACTCTCTCTATGATCCCGAGATTGCTACCTTTGACGAGGACAATGTATACAATCAGGCTGACTCTCAGGGCTTTATCTCCCTGTTTGGTCTGCCCATCAAGGTCAATGCAAAGATGAGAAAGAAGAACAATCTTGACTGATTTTTGAGAGCTTAAAGACCAATTGGGTTTTATCGTTTTTTCGGAAAGGTTTTGTTTTATGGAAAAAATGTGGGCAGGCAGGTTCGCAGGTGAGCTTGACCGTTTGGCTAACGATTTCAATTCATCCATCCGCTTCGATTGCCGTATGTTCCGTCAGGATATCAGAGGCTCAATAAGTCATGCGGAGATGCTGGCAAAGCAGGGCATTATCTCGGGCGAGGACGCCATGCAGATAATAGAAGGGCTTATCGGCATCCTTGAGGATATTGAAAAGGGGAAGCTTGATTTTGACCCCGAAGCTGAGGATATCCATATGTTTGTGGAATCTGTGCTGACAAAGCGGATCGGCGACGTGGGCAAAAGACTTCATACCGCAAGGAGCCGCAACGATCAGGTAGCTGTGGACGTTAGACTTTACCTCCGTGACGAAGTGGAGGAGATATGCGGTCTTGTAAAGGAGCTTATCGCCGCAGTGCTTGAGCAGGCTAAGTCGAATGCAGACGTTATCTGTCCCGGCTACACCCATCTGCAAAGGGCACAGCCTATATTTTTCGGTCACCATCTGCTTTGCTACTGTATGATGCTGATAAGGGATATCGGCAGGCTTGAGGATGGAGCAAAGAGGATGAACGTATGCCCTCTCGGCTCCTGTGCGCTGGCAGGCACCACCTATGACACCGACCGTGAGTTTACCGCAAGCTCTCTTGGCTTTGACGGCTATACGCTAAACAGCATTGACGGCGTATCGGACAGGGATTTTTGCCTTGAGATAATGAGCGCATTTTCCATACTGATGATGCACCTTTCCCGTTTCTCGGAGGAGATAATATTCTGGTCCTCCTGGGAATGTAAGTTTATCGAGCTTGATGACTCCTATACAACGGGCTCCAGCATCATGCCCCAGAAGAAGAACCCCGATATGGCTGAGCTTGTGAGAGGCAAGACGGGCAGGGTATACGGCAACCTTATGGCTTTGCTTACCACCCTTAAGGGACTTCCTTTGGCATACAACAAGGATATGCAGGAGGATAAGGAGGCGCTGTTTGACAGCATAGATACCGTTAAGATGTGTCTTAAGGTGTTTGCGCCCATGGTTCGCACTATGAGAACGCTGAAGGATAATATGTACGCCGCCGCCGGCAAGGGCTTTATCAACGCTACCGACCTTGCAGATTATCTGGTGAAGAAGGGACTTCCCTTCCGCACCGCATACAAGCTTGTAGGACAGGCAGTTGCCCACTGCATAGAGGCAGGCACCGTGCTTGACGAGCTGAGTCTTGACGTGCTGAAGGGCTTCTCTCCCCTCTTTGAGGAGGACGTTTATGAAGAGATAGCCTTAAAGACCTGCGTGGAGAAGCGTATTTCCGCAGGGGGTACGGGCGGTGACTCGGTTGCGGCGCAGATCGCTTACGTCGAGGAGTTTTTGAAGTAGATGAAAAAGGTATTTATAGATGGCAGTGCCGGTACTACGGGACTGCGTATATATGAAAGGCTTGAGGACAGAAAGGATATAGAGCTTATCCGTTTGTCCGAGGAGAACCGCAAGGACCCTGATGCAAGAAAGGCGGCGCTTAACAGCGCAGATATCGCTTTTCTTTGCCTGCCCGACGATGCCGCAAGAGAGGCTGTGGCTATGATCGAGAACCCCGACACGGTGGTGCTTGACACCTCTACGGCTCACAGAACGGCAGAGGGCTGGTGCTACGGCTTTCCTGAGCTGTCTGCGGAAAGATATGAGGCGGTGAAGACCGCAAAGCGCATAGCAGTTCCCGGATGCCACGCAGGAGGCTTTATTGCCTTGGTGGCGCCCCTTGTGGCTGAAGGCATTATCCACAAGGACGCATTGCTTTGCTGTCATTCCCTTACGGGCTACAGCGGCGGCGGAAAGAAGATGATAGCCGAGTACGAGGGCGAGGACAGAGACGCTCTGCTTAATGCGCCGAGACAGTACGCACTTAATGCTACGCACAAGCATCTGAAGGAGATGGCGCACGTTACGGGGATAGAGAATTATCCCTCATTCTGCCCTATTGTTGGTGACTTTTACAGCGGTATGGCGGTTACCGTTCCCTTGTTTGCAAAGCAGCTTAAGAACGGTGCAGATATAAACAGCATAAAGCAGGTTTACGAAAGACTTTACACGGGACCCGTGGTGCGCTACAGAGAGGGCGCCGATGAGGGTGGCTTTTTCTCAGCGCTCGGTATGTCAGGTAAGGACAGCATGGAGATATCCGTATACGGCTGTGAGGAGCGCATATTGCTTATGGCAAGGTACGATAACCTTGGCAAGGGCGCATCCGGTGCCGCATTGGAATGTATGAACTTGGTTATGGGATACGAGCCTGACTTTGGTCTGAATATATAGTTTAAGGAGTTTTCTCACAATGGTTATTATAGAAGGCGGTGTTACTGCCGCAAAGGGCTTTAAGGCAAGCGGTATACACTGCGGTATAAGGAAAAACAAAGAGAAAAAGGACTTGGCGCTTATCTGCAGCGACACTGTAGCCAATGCCGCCGCCGTATATACCAAAAACTTAGTGAAGGGTGCGCCCCTCACCGTTACCAAAAAGAATATTGCCAACGGCAAGGCGCAGGCTGTTATCTGCAACAGTGGCAACGCCAACACCTGCAATGCCAACGGTATAGAGATAGCCGAGAGGATGTGTGATATAACCGCAAAGGCGCTGGGTATAAACGCTGAGGACGTTATAGTTGCGTCTACCGGCGTTATAGGTCAGCCTCTTGATATCGCACCCATAGAGGCGGGTATGGGCAGTCTTGTTTCCGCTTTGGGCGACGACAGTTGCTCTGCCGCTGAGGCTATTATGACTACAGACACGAGGAAAAAGGAGATAGCCGTAAGGTTTACCGTTGACGGTGTGGAATGCACACTGGGCGGTATTGCCAAGGGTAGCGGTATGATACACCCCGATATGGCTACTATGCTTGTTTTTCTTACCACCGACTGCGCTATCAGCTCTGCAATGCTTGAAAAGGCGCTTAAGACCGACGTGGACGGCACATTTAATATGACCAGCGTTGACGGCGACACATCTACCAACGATATGGTCGCCATTATGGCAAACGGCATGGCGGGCAACACCGAAATATGCTGCGAGGGTGAGGCGCTTGACGCATTTATGAAGGCGCTTAACACCGTTACCGTATGGCTTTGCCGCAATATAGCAGGCGACGGCGAAGGTGCTACCAAGCTGCTGGAGTGCCGTGTAAAGGGCGGCAAGGATCTTGCTACCGCTAAGGTCGTTGCAAAGAGCGTAATCTGCTCTTCCCTTGTTAAAGCCGCAATGTTCGGCGCTGATGCCAATTGGGGCCGTGTGCTTTGCGCTATAGGCTACAGCGGTGCCGAGGTAGACGTGAGCAAGGTGGACGTTTCTTTTGTTTCAGAGGCAGGCGAGATACTCGTATGCAAGGACGGTGCAGGTGTAGACTTTTCTGAGGAAAAGGCTAAGGAGATACTGCTTAAGGACGAGATAGTTATCGACGTTACTCTCGGTGACGGTGATGCTGTTTCTACCGCATGGGGTTGTGACCTTACATACGATTACGTCAAGATCAACGGTGATTACCGCACATAAGCATATCTTTAGTAAAGGCTGCCTTTATAGCCGTAAGGCAGCTTTTATCTGTTTATATTGACAACCAATTATTACCTTAAAAAGAAAGAGGAGATATATATGAGCTGTTCTATGAGTAATGCAGAAAGGGCCGAGGTGCTGACGCAGGCACTGCCCTACATACAGAAATACAACAACAAAATAGTAGTGGTAAAGTACGGCGGCAACGCTATGATAAACGAGCACCTTAAGGAGCAGGTTATGGAGGACATAGTTCTGCTGACCCTTATCGGTGTCAAGGTGGTGCTTGTGCACGGCGGCGGCCCCGAGATTACAGATATGCTCAAGCGGATAGGCAAGGAGACCCTTTTTGTGGACGGACTCAGAGTTACCGACAAGGAAACGGCTGAGGTGGTGCAGATGGTGCTTGCAGGCAAGATAAACAAGAGCCTTGTTAACTTGCTTGAGCTCAAGGGCGGCAGAGCTATGGGTATTTCGGGTCTTGATGACAGACTTATCCTTTGTGAGCCCAAGGACGAGCGTCTTGGCTTTGTGGGCAGTATTACCGAGGTAAATGTAACGCCCGTATCCGACCTGCTTGAGAAGGGCTATATTCCCGTTGTGTCTACCGTTGGTTGTGACAGAGAGGGTAACGTATACAACATCAACGCCGACACTGCCGCCGCATACATCGCAGGTGCTCTTCAGGCAGAGAGGCTTATATCCATGACCGACATAGCAGGTATCCTTATGGATAAGGATGACCCCGATTCACTTATCCACTGTCTTGACATCAAAGAGGCTGTAGGTCTGTTTGAGCAGGGCGTTATATCGGGCGGTATGATACCTAAGGTGGAGTGCTGTATAGACGCTATTCACAGGGGTGTCAAGAAGGTTGTTATTATGGACGGCAGAGTGCCTCATTCCCTGCTTATTGAGACCCTTACCAACGAGGGTGCAGGCACTATGGTTGTAGGAGAGAAGAACGATGAGCATTAAAGAAAAGGACAGCTTATATATTGCAAACACCTATGCCCGTTTTGACGTAGAGATAGTAAGCGGCAAGGGCTCGTACCTTTACGATGACAAGGGTAAGGAATATATCGATATGTGCACGGGCATTGCCGTTAATACCCTTGGCGTTGCCGACGAGGGCTGGATAGCCGCCGTCAGCGCACAGCTTGGCAAGGTGCAGCACGTTTCAAATCTGTATTATTCTGCCCCGCAGGCTGAGCTGGCAGAGCTTCTTTGCCGCCGCACGGGGATGAAGAAGGTCTTTTTCGGCAACTCCGGTGCGGAGGCTAACGAGTGCGCCATAAAGGTAGCACGCAAGTACGCCGCAGAGAAGAAGGGTGCTGAATATAACACGATAATCACTCTTGTAAACAGCTTCCACGGCAGGACGATCACCACTCTCGCCGCTACGGGTCAGGACGTATTCCACAAGGATTTTCTGCCCCTTACAGAGGGTTTTAAATACGCTGTGGCTAATGATATAGAGTCTGTAAGGGCGCTGGTGGCAGAGGGCGGCATTGCCGCTGTTATGGTTGAGCCCGTACAGGGCGAGGGCGGTGTTATGCCCCTGACAAGGGAGTTTTGTGAGGAGCTTAATGCTTTGGCTGAAGAACACGATATACTGATAATCGCAGACGAGGTACAGACCGGCAACGGCAGGACGGGCGAGCTGTACGGATATATGGCACTGGGACTCAGACCTGACGTGGTGTCCACCGCAAAAGGTCTGGCAGGCGGATTGCCTATGGGTGCCTGCATGATGAACGAAAAGACCGCAGGAGTGCTTACTGCGGGTAGTCACGGCTCTACCTTTGGCGGAAACCCCGTTTCGGCTGCAGGTGCCCTTTACGTTATGTCAAGGCTTACGGACGAGCTGCTTGACGAGGTAAAGGAGAAGAGCGACTACGTATTCTCTGCCCTGAAAGGCAAGAGCGGCATAAAGAGTGTCAGCGGTATGGGGCTTATGATAGGCATAGAGACAGAGAGGGACGCAGGCGAGGTTATCGCAAAATGCATTGAAAACGGCGTGATACCTCTTAAAGCCAAGAACAAGGTAAGGCTGCTGCCTGCTCTTAACATACCGAGAGAGGCGCTTGAGAAGGCTGTTGCCGTAATAATCGAGGCGGCAAGGATATAAAGGCGAAGACATAAGTTTATTGCGGAGGTATAGTATATGGATTTTAAGGGAAAGAATTTTTTGAAGCTTTTGGATTTTACACCTGCGGAGATAGAGGCGTTGCTAGACCTTTCTGCCGACCTTAAGGCCAAGAAAAAGCAGGGTGTTCCTCACGATATATGCAGAGGCAAGAACATTGCTCTTATTTTTGAAAAGACAAGCACCCGTACCCGTTGCTCCTTCGAGGTAGCAGGCTATGACCTTGGCATGGGTGTGACCTATCTCGACCCTACGGGCTCTCAGATAGGCAAGAAGGAGAGCATTGCCGACACTGCAAGGGTGCTTGGCAGGATATATGACGGTATTGAGTACCGTGGCTTCGGTCAGGAGATAGTGGAGGAGCTCGGCAGATATGCAGGCGTACCCGTATGGAACGGTCTTACCAACGAGTTTCACCCTACCCAGATACTTGCGGATTTTCTCACTGTAAGAGAGCGTTTCGGCACCCTCAAGGGCATAAAGCTGGTGTATCTCGGAGATGCAAGATATAATATGGGCAACTCACTTATGGTTGGCTGTGCCAAGATGGGTATGAACTTTGTTGCCGCCGCACCCGAAAAGTATTTCCCCAATCCGGAGCTTGTGGCACAGTGCAAGGCTATAGCCGCCGAGACAGGCGCCACGATAAGCTTTGAGACAGACCCTATGAAGGCTGTACAGGGTGCAAACGTACTGTATACCGACGTTTGGGTGTCTATGGGTGAGCCTGCAGAGGTATGGGAGGAGAGGATACGTGAGCTGTCTCCCTACCGTGTTACCGCTGAGCTGATGAATGCCGCCGCAGATAATGCGGTGTTTATGCACTGTCTGCCCGCCTTCCATGACCTTAAGACGGTTATCGGCAAGGAAATGGGTGAGAGATTCGGTATCTCCGAGATGGAGGTAACGGACGAGGTATTTGAAAGCGAGCGTTCTATTGTATTTGACGAGGCTGAGAACAGAATGCACACTATAAAAGCCGTTATGGCGGCTACCCTGAAGGGGGCGCTTGCGGAATGAGCAGAGCGTATCTTGTTTTAGAGGACGGAAAAGCTTTTGAGGGAGTTTCCTTTGGCGCAGAGGGCGAGGCTGTTGGTGAGGTAGTGTTTACCGTTGGCGGTATGTGCGGTTATCTTGAGACGCTTTCAGACCCCGCCTTTGCAGGACAGATAGTAGTGCAGACCTTCCCCCTTATAGGCAATTACGGCACTATAGAGGAGGATTTGGAGAGCAACTGCTTCCCTGCCGCCTATATAGTGAGGGAATGCTGTGAGGAGCCGTCCAATTTCCGCTGTGAGGGCAGGCTGTCGGAGCTTTTGAAGGCAAAGGGCGTTGTTGCCCTTCACAGTGTTGACACCAGAGCGCTTACGGCATATATAAGAAAAAACGGCGTTGTGAATGCCAAGGTATGCAAGGAGATACCTGCAGACACCGCAGAGATAAAGGCGCACAGCAGGAAAATCGCACTGGCAGACGTTTCGACGGGCGGCAAGCAGATTTTGCCCGAGGGCGAGCAGAGATTTAATATTACTGTCATCGACTGCGGCATAAAGAAAAGCATTATAGAACAGCTTGTGAGGTTTGGCTGTAACGTCACTGTGGTGGATTGCAATACGCCTGCAGGACTTATCAAGGCAACCCGTCCCGACGGGCTTGTTATAGGCGGAGGTCCCGAGGGCGCTTACGGATGTGAGACGGTAATTGAGGACATAAGGTATCTTATTGGTTCCCTGCCTATGCTTGGTATAGGTCTGGGGCATCAGCTTATGGCGGTGGCTATGGGCGGCACGCTGACGAAAATGTCCGTAGGACACAGAGGTGCACAGACCGTAAAAAATAGCGAAACGGGCGAGTGCTATACCACGGCGCAGAACCACGGCTTAGAGGTTGTTGAGGGGACTGTGAACGGCGCAAAAGCCTTTATGGTAAACCTTAATGACGGCAGTATAGAGGGACTTGAATACGTGGGTAAGCGTGCTTTTTCAGTACAATTTTACCCGGAGGTATACGGCGCACCCCGTGACGGGAGCTTTGTATACCGTCGTTTGTTTGATTTGATAAGGGGTGTTTGAATATGCCGCTTGACAGAAGTATAAAAAAGGTTTTGGTTATTGGCTCGGGTCCTATAGTTATAGGGCAGGCGGCTGAGTTTGACTACGCAGGGGCGCAGGCTTGCCGTGTGCTTAAGGAGGCAGGGGTCAACGTAGTGCTTATTAACTCCAACCCCGCTACTATTATGACCGATAACGCTCTTGCCGACGAGATATATCTTGAGCCGCTGACGGTGCAGACCGTAAAACGCATTATCAAAAAAGAGCGTCCTGACAGCCTGCTTGCGGGGCTTGGCGGTCAGACGGGACTTACCATAGCCACAAAGCTGTATGCAGAGGGCTTTTTGCAGAAGAACGGTGTGCGGCTTATAGGCACCAACGTAGAGGCTATCGACAAGGCTGAGGACAGAAAGCTGTTCAAGGAGGCTATGGAGGCAATAGATGAGCCCACTATCCCCTCGGACGTATGCAGTACTGTTGAGGGAGCGTTGGAGATAGCGGCAAGGATAGGCTATCCCGTAATTATCCGTCCCGCCTTTACTCTGGGCGGTGGTGGCGGCGGCGTTGCCGAAAACGAGGAGGAGCTGAGGAAGGCCGCCCGTGTGGGGCTTGACACCTCCCCTATCACGCAGATACTTGTAGAACGGTATATTTACGGCTGGAAGGAAATAGAGTTTGAGACAATGCGTGACGGCGCAGGCAACGTTATCGCCGTTTGCAGCATGGAAAACTTTGACCCTGTGGGCGTGCATACGGGCGACAGCATAGTGGTTGCCCCTGCCCTGACCCTCTCCACCAAGGAATATCAGATGCTGAGAAACGCATCGCTTAAGATAGTAGACGCTTTGGGTATAGTGGGCGGCTGTAACTGTCAGTTTGCCCTTAATCCTGACAGCTTTGAGTATGCGGTGATAGAGGTAAACCCCAGAGTTTCACGCTCCTCTGCCCTTGCATCCAAGGCAACGGGCTACCCTATTGCAAAGATCACGTCGAAGATAGCATTGGGCTACACCCTCGACGAGATACAAAACGATATAACGGGCGTTACAAAGGCCTGCGCAGAGCCGTCGGTAGACTACGTTGTAGTAAAGTTCCCCAAATGGCCCTTTGACAAGTTTGCAGGCGCACCCCGTACCCTTGGCACCCAGATGAAGGCTACGGGTGAGGTTATGTCCATCGCTCCCTCATTTGAGATGGCTATAATGAAGGCTGTCCGTGGGGCGGAGATAGGTGCAGAGACCCTGAATGCAGAGGCCACGGACGGCGCTCCCCTTATGGAAAGGCTTGCCCGTGTGGATGACAGACGCATCTTTACGGTGTTTGAGGCGCTGAAGGCAGGCGTATCCGTGGAGGATATCAACAAGATCACCCGTATAGATAAATGGTTTATCTCAAAGCTAAAGCACCTTGCGGATTTTGAAAAGAGCTTTGCGGGCGAGCGTGATTACGCCGAGGCAAAGAGGCTTGGCTACACCGACAACGCAATCAAAAAGCTGTTTGGCTATGTACCTGAGACACCGCTCCCCTTCTCCTACAAGATGGTGGATACCTGCGGTGCGGAGTTTGACGCAAAAACGCCCTATTTCTACTCCACGACAGACAGAGACTGCGAGTCACGCTGTTGGAGGAGAAGCGGCAAAAAGGTGGTGCTTGTTCTCGGCAGCGGCCCCATACGCATAGGTCAGGGTATAGAGTTTGACTATTCCTCGGTGCACTCCGTATGGACACTGAAGGAGCTTGGCTACGAGGTTGTTATTATCAACAACAACCCCGAGACGGTATCTACCGACTACGATACTGCCGACAGGCTGTATTTTGAGCCTCTGTGCCCCGAGGATGTTATGAATATAATAAACATCGAACAGCCTGTGGGAGTAGTGGTCGCCTTTGGCGGTCAGACGGCGATAAAGCTTACAAAGTTCCTTGACGAGTCGGGTATTGCCATACTGGGCACTTCTGCCGAGGGCATAGACCTTGCAGAGGACAGAGAGCGTTTTGACGCACTGCTTGAGGAGATAGGCGTACGCCGTCCATCGGGCAGAGGCGTGCTGACCCACGGAGAGGCACTTGCCGCCGCAGAGGAGCTTGGGTACCCTGTACTGCTGAGACCCTCCTACGTTATCGGCGGTCAGAATATGAAGATAGTCCATAATGCTCACGAGGTTGGGCTATATATGGAACGCATACTCAAGCAGGGGATCGAAAACCCCGTGCTTGTAGACAAATATATGATGGGCACTGAGCTTGAGGTGGACGTTATATCCGATGGCACAGATGTGCTGATACCCGGTATTATGGAGCACATCGAGCGCGCGGGCGTTCACAGCGGTGACTCTATTGCCGTATACCCACCCTACAGCCTTAATGACAGAATGACGGAAAAGGTAGTGGAGATATCGGAAAAGCTTGCTCTTGCTCTTGGCACCAAGGGACTTGTAAACATACAGTATCTTGTTTATCAGGGCGAGCTGTTTGTTATAGAGGTCAACCCCAGAGCATCACGCACCATACCTTATATCAGCAAGGTGACGGGCGTACCTATGGTAAACCTTGCATCCCGAGTAATGCTTGGAGAGAGGCTTTGCGATATGGGATACGGCAAGGGGCTTTACAAAACGCCACCCTACTTTGCGGTGAAGGCGCCCGTGTTCTCTTTTGAGAAGCTTACGGGCGTAAACGCATATCTCGGCCCCGAGATGAAGTCCACGGGTGAGGTGCTTGGTATAGGCAAGACTGTGGAGGAGGCTTTGTTCAAGGGACTTACCGCCGCAGGCTTTAAGGTAAAGCACCCCTTGGGTGAAAGCATGGGCTTTCTTATCAGCGTGGACAGCCATGACCTTTTTGAGGTGGTTGGGCTTGCTAAGAAGATTAAGGATCTGGGCTTTTGCATATACGCAACGCCCGAGACGGCAGACAGCATCGAAACGCTGGGCATAGAGGTACACAGAGTACGGAGTATCGCCAGAGAGGACGAGGTTTATCCCCTGCTTGAGGAGGGAAAGATAAGCTACATTCTGTATACGGGCGCACTGCTTGACTCAACCGTGGAGCAGTATATTGCGCTGCACAGACGGGCACTGCAGTTATCTGTTCCCTGCTTTACCTCCCTTGACACTGCCAACGCTTTGGTAGACAGCATCAAGAGCCGCTTTAACCAATACAACACCGAGCTTGTGGACATAAACAACCTGCGTGATAAGCGTGAGATGCTGAAGTTTGCCAAGCTGCACGCATCCGGCGACGACTATATCTTTATCGAGAACTATGACGGACGTATCACCTGCCCCGAGTCCCTTTGTATGACGCTTTGTGATAGGCACACCGGTATAGGCGGCTACGGCATAGTGCTTATTGAGGAGTCGGACAAGGCAGACGCAAGGATGCGTGTATTCAACAGCGACGGTTCGGGCGGCGGTGTATCGGGCAACGGTATACGCTCGATGGCTAAATATTTGTATGATAACGATATCGTTGTTAAGGATACCATGCTCATAGAAACCGACGGCGGTGTGAAAAGGGTTAAGGTATATACGTCAGGCGGCAAGGTTTCGTCTGCTGAGGTCGAGATGGGGCGCCCCCGTTTCGCCGCAGAGAGCATCCCCTGCACCCTTGAGGGCGATATGATAATCGACCGTCCCGTAGAGATAGGCGGCGAGGAATACCGCATTACCTGCGTTAATATGGGTAACCCGCACTGCGTGGTGTTCTGCGACAGGGTAGACAGTCTTGACCTTGTTGCCTTAGGCCCTCTGTTTGAGAACGCAAGCATATTTCCCAAGCGCACCAACACAGAGTTTGTGCGGATAGTAAACCCCACCACCATCAAGATGCGTGTATACGAGCGTGGCAACAAGGAGACCTACGCCTGCGGCTCCGGCGCCTGTGCGGCCGTGGTTGCGGCGGTGGAAAACGGGTATTGCAAAAAGGATACCGATATCACCGTAAAGGTGCACGGCGGCGACCTTATTGTACGCTACGGCGATGACGGCGTTACTCTTACGGGTGACACGGTGCTTGCTTACGAGGGTTACACTACGTTTTAATGAAGGAGTTTATCCATGGGACTTGATAAAGCGCTTGGCATAAATACGGGCAACAGAAAAAGAGGCAAGCTTAACCTTATCACCGACGTAAAGGGAGTTAAGGTAGGACACTGCACTGTTAAAGGTGACGGCATCAATACCGGCGTTACCGCCATACTGCCCCACGGCGGCGACACCTTTCACGAGAAGGTCATAGCCGCACCCTACGTTATTAACGGCTACGGTAAGAGTATTGGACTTATGCAGATGGAGGAGCTTGGCACCCTTGAGACGCCGATAATCCTTACCAACACCCTTTCGGTAGGCACTGCAGCCACAGCAACCGTAAGGTATATGATGGAGAGATGCCCCGAGATAGGCGGCAAAGACGGAACGGTGAACCCTGTGGTCTGTGAGTGCAACGACGGCAGACTCAGCGATATAAGAGGTCTGCACGTAAAGGAGGAGCACGTTTTTGAAGCCTTGACGGCTGCAGATACGGTCTTCGACGAGGGTGCTGTGGGCGCCGGCACGGGGATGAGCTGTTTTGACCTGAAGGGCGGTGTAGGCTCGGCATCGGGACTTGTAGAGCTTGACGGTGTGGAGTATACCGTTGGCGTGCTTGCTTTGACTAACTTCGGCGAGCTTGAGAATTTTCGCATAAACGGCAAGTGCGTTGGCGAGGAGCTTAAGGAAAGGCTGAGGATAATAAGTGAGGGTGACAAGGGTTCGGTCATTATCGTTATTGCTACCGACATCCCCGTTAACGAAAGACAGCTCAGGCGTATGTGTCTGCGTGCAGGCGCAGGGCTTGCAAGGGTTGGCTCTTTCTACGGTAACGGCTCGGGCGATATCGTTGTAGGCTTCAGCACGGCGCAAAGGATCCCCCACAACAGCCGCCAAGCTGTTATCGACAGCAGACGGCTTGTGGACGGATATCTTGATCGCATATTCCCTGTGGTAGTGGATTGTGTGGAGGAGTCGGTGCTCAGCTCTATGCTCCACGCAAAGACCACCGTTGGCAAGGGCGGCTTTACAAGATACAGCCTTGCTGACCTTTGGGGCGAAAGCGGGCTTATATAAGCATTTTGTTTTTCTGAGTTTAGTAAAACGGTGTCTCACCGGCGTTTTGCCTAAGAGACACCGTTTGTTTTTGTGTAGTGTGCCGAAAATAGATCGTTGGCATTCTGCCGGCGTTGACTTTATAGGTGTTTGGCTTTATAATTTGCCTATACATATTTCAGCGGAAACGAGGTATATTTTTATGAAGCTTTTCCGTTCAGCCAACAGACTATTATTACTGCTGCTTGCGTCAGTGCTGACTTTAGCGGCGGTTTTTGCCCTCCCCTCCTGCGGGGAAAAGGAAAGTGAGGATGACAGCATGGCAAGCTCTGAGGAAGCTATAAGCCCTTACAAGGAGTATACGGGACCTTATTCCGATACCGACGGAACCTACGGCGGCGTGGATGACCTTGGACGTGTGCTTGCTGATGACGTAAGCGCAGGCATGGTACGTGACGGCAGATACGTGGGCATATTCTATTTTCTGTGGCAAGGCGAGCACGGAACCGGCGGCCCCTACGACAACACAAAAATAGTAGCCGAAAACCCTGACGCCGTAAAGTCAGAGGAGGCTTGGGTAGCCTCGGGCGGGGGCGGCAGAGGCGAGCATCACTTTTGGGGTGAGCCGCTGTTTGGCTACTATACCTCCAAGGACACATGGGTGATGAGAAAGCACTGTCAGATGCTTACGGATGCAGGTGTGGATTTTATCTGCTTTGATACCACTAACGCCTTCACCTATACCGAGCGGGTCAAGGAGCTTATAGCCGTTTGGTATGAGTATCTTGAACAGGGCTATGACGTGCCTAAGCTTGTTTTTTACACCAACTCAAGCTCGGGCGCAACCATAAACCGAATATACAGCGAGATATACACAGACTCTGCACTGAAGGAGAAGTATCCACGTCTGTCAGAGCTGTGGTTCAATTGGGACGGCAAGCCTCTTATTATAGGCGACAGCGCCGACCCGGAGCTGAGCGACGAGGCTTTGGCCTTCTTCCGCATCAAGCTTAATCAATGGCCCAATGAGGCTAAAAAGGATGACGGTTTTCCGTGGATGGAGTTTTCGAGGCTGCTGAAAAAGAGCGCTGTATACGGACTTGACGGACGCAAGGAGGTTATGAACGTCTCTATAGCTCAGCACAATGCCACCGTCCGCTTCAGTGCAACGGCGTGGTACGGCGGCAACGACCGCTCAAGGAGCTATAAGGGCAAGAGCAACTCCACAGAGGAGGGCGCATACCTTTACGGCTACAACTTTGCCAAGCAGTGGGAATACGCCATAAGCAAGGACCCTGAGATGGTCTTTGTTACGGGTTGGAACGAATGGGTAGCTCAGAGACAGCCTGCCCTTGGGAGCCAGCCTATAGTTTTTGTGGACTGTGCGGATTATAATACCAGCCGTGATGCAGAGCCTATGCGTGGCTACTTTGGCGACAACTACTATATGCAGCTTATAGACTACATCAGGCAGTACAAGGGTACTCTGTCCCGTGTCTATGTAGGTGGCGACACCACTGTGGATATTGGCGGCAGCTTTGAGCAATGGGACAGCGATTCTATAACCGCAGTGTATACGGACTATAGAAACGATACGGTAGACAGAAACTCCACGGGCTTTGGCGACATAAGCTACGTCAACACCAGCGGCAGGAATGATATCGTCAGGGCAAAGGCGGCAAAAGACGGCGAGAGCTTTTATTTCTACGTTGAGACTGCTGATGATATTACCCCCAGCACCGACGGCAATTGGATGACGCTGTTTCTTTCTACGGGCACGGAGGGAGGCTGGCACGGCTATAATTATGCTGTAAACCTTGTGTCCCCCGAAAGCAACGGCAAGGCGTGGCTCTGCAGTCTGAACGCCGAGGGCGACTGTGCGGAAAAGCTGTGTCTTGTGGATATGAAGGTGGAAGGCGAAAGGCTTATGCTTGCCGTGCCGAGGGAGGCAATAGGTGTTAAGGACGAGCTGTTCTGTCTTGAGTTCAAATGGGCAGACAACTATGTTAAGGGTGATATATGGTCCTTCTACACCGAGGGCGACGCCGCCCCCTACGGCAGGCTTAACTACGTTTTCTCAAACAGAACGGTTAATGAGCTGTATTTTGAGGAAAGCTCAGAGGTAAACAAGGGCAGTAATAGCTGATACTGTAACCCATAAATACAGAAAATGCGACCTGAGAAATTAGGTCGCATTTTTGGTTTGTGTATCGGAATAACGAAAAAAAGAAAGCCAAACATACCGAAGGCGAAAATATCAGTTTTCTTTGTCAGTTTATGCAAGGCTCTCCAAAATTATTTTAACGTCTGCATCGTTAAGTGAAATTTCACATTCTCCGTTTTTCATCAAAATCATCACCTGAAACGTTGTGCCGTTATGGGTAGTCTCCAGCATCGTATAGGGGTAGCCTAAGCTGGTGCAAGTATATCCGTTCCATAGACGTCCGCCCAATTCAAAGGGCTCTATATCACAAACGTTGTCGTAAAATGACCTTGTCGAAAGATAAATCTCATTTTTATCGAAAAAGCAAACGGTAATTCCCGCTTTTGTAAAGATGTCCAATTCAGTTTTTGCATCTTTGTAGATATGCAGCTTTTTCGGGTTCTCTTTCCCTTCGAATGAGCTACCATAAAAAAGCCTCCAACCAAGGGGCACAAACACACGTAGTATTCCGTTATCGAAAATTTCACCGTTCATACCTAAAAGTCCTCCGAGAAAGTATAGAAACATTTGTGGGATGCGTGGCAGATGTAAAGGCTTCGCTTAGTTTTTTCTCTTTCCGTATCGCACCTACCACGTTAAACGTGAAGAGTGAGGAGCGAAAAGATTTCGGCAGTTTTTGCAAATGAATTCGAACCCTTGCGCTTTTAGTGAAATATCTCGCTTTCGCTCGATATGAAATAATCCCGACGGATTATGAAATATTCGGCTTACGCCGAATGTGAAATAAAATTCGTTCCTTAACATTTGCGAAGAAAATATTTCATACGCGAAGCGTATTTCATATTGCTATGCAATATTTCACTCGTTCCACAGGAACGAATTTCATTGAAAAAGCGACTTGTCGAAACAAGTCGCTTTTTCTGGCGGAGAAGGAGGGATTTGAACCCTCGCGCCGCGTGAACGACCTACACCCTTAGCAGGGGCGCCTCTTCACCACTTGAGTACTTCTCCATGGTCAAGTTAATAACTTGATATTCAATGTGCGCCGCTCACGAATTATTAAAAAAGGTGGCGGAGAGAGTGGGATTCGAACCCACGGCTCGTACAACGAGTCACCGGTTTTCAAGACCGGCTCCTTAAACCGCTCGGACATCTCTCCGTGAACTGCAAGGGATATCATACCACAATCTATCTGCTTTGTCAAGCCTTTTTTTAAGTTCTTTTTGTTTTTCTGCTTCTTTTTCACCTTTATTTGTTATTAAACTTTGTGTCTTTTATCCATTGACATATCATACTCGAAGTGTTAAATTACTATTCTTGGAGAACCATTTTACACATTTTAAGGAGATGATATATTTTGCAGACTTTACTTAGTCTTTCTATAGCACTTTTTGTGGGACTTTTGCTTTCCCGTTTGGCAAAAAAGCTGAAGCTGCCTGCGGTTACCGCATATCTTGTTGCGGGTATCCTCGTGGGGCCCTACGTGCTTGGTACCCTTAACGTGCCCGGCATAGGCTTTGTCAGTATGGCAGACGTTAAGTCTTACTCTATTATCTGCGACGTGGCTCTTGGTTTTATAGCTTTTTCTATCGGTAATGAGTTCAGGCTTTCTCAGCTTAAGGCAACGGGTAAGCAGGCAACGATCATTGGTATCGCTCAGGCGGTATTCACCACCCTGCTTGTAGACGCAGCTCTTATATGCGTGCATCTCGCCATACCCGACAAGCTCCCTCTGTCTGCCGCTATAGTACTTGGTGCAGTGGCTTCCGCCACGGCGCCTGCGGCAACTCTGATGGTTGTAAGACAGTACAAGGCAAAGGGCAAGCTCACAGACATATTGCTACCCGTAGTTGCCTTGGATGACGCAGTGGGTCTTATGCTGTTTGCCGCCTCCTTCGGCGTGGCAAAGGCTTTTATTACGGGCAAGGTAGACGTGGTTTCACTGCTTGTTGAGCCTATACTTGAGATAGTTTTATCTCTGGTGTTGGGTGTTGTAATGGGACTTTTGTTTACACTTACGGAAAGGTTTTTCCATTCCCGTTCAAAGCGTCTTTCGGTATCGGTTACCTTCGTTTTGCTTACCGTAGGTCTTTCTATGCTGAAATTTGATTTGTTTGGCGTACACATTTCCTTCTCATCACTGCTTGTTTGTATGATGCTCGGCACTATGTTCTGCAACCTGTGCGACGTATCCGAGGAGCTGATGGACAGAGTTGAGCGTTGGACTGCGCCCCTATATATCCTGTTCTTTGTTCTCAGCGGCGCCGAACTTGAGCTATCGGTATTTAGTGACCTTGCCATCGTTGCCGTAGGTGCCCTCTTTATTATAGTCCGTTCTCTCGGCAAATACTTCGGCGCATACACCAGCGCAAAGGCTGTCCACTGCGAAAGCACTATCGTTAAGTATCTGGGCATTACCCTACTGCCTCAGGCAGGCGTTGCGCTCGGCATGGCTATGAAAGCCGCCGCCTTAGGTGCAGAGGGTGAGATAATCGCCAACATAACGCTGTTTGCAGTACTTATCTACGAGCTTGTAGGTCCTACCCTTACCAAAAACGCCTTGATGAAGGCAGGCGAGATAGAGCCCGAGGGTGCTACCAGCGCACGTAAGGCTTATACCGAAAGCAAGTCAAGTAAATAGTTTTTTGCCCAAGAGGGCTATAAAAACTATGTGTTTTTATAGTCCTCTTGTTTGTTTTTTAGTTACTTGTCGCAAAACGAGCTTCTACACAAGAACACCGGTATGTTTTGTGTATTTGAAGTGTAGTTTTTTAAAAAATCCTCTTGCATATGAACATTTTTTGTGTTAATATTAACTGAATAGTTTTATTTATCAGGGGCAGTGTTTATCTGCTATGTACGAAGGTTGCATTAATTTATTGCTTTTATCCTATTCCCACTTATTCTTGTGGGGGACTCTTACGGAGGTATAGATATGTTAGTTAACACAATTAAAAGATTGGTTGCAGGTATGCTGTGCGGTTGTCTTTCCGTAGCTACGTTTTGCTATGATGCCGCAGCACAGAAAGCGGTCAGCGAGGATGACGGCGCTATAGTTATCAATAGTCAGGAAGACCTTGAAAAGCTTTACGGCAACGATAATGTATATTTTGAAAACGTGGACTTCTCTGACGGAGAGAACGAGGCCGCTCTCAACGACGAGGAGACTCTGTGGGATGACGAGGAGGAGAACGAGGTTCTCTGCGATACCGAGGATACCTCTGCCCTGCCCTCGGTTTATGCGGCTAACGCTACCGAGGGTGATGTGGATGCTAAGGCTATCAACCCCGACGCAGGCGGTATAACAGTTAAGTATGCCGATGGTGCCACTATTAATTCTACCACTATTGAAACGAATACTAATTGGACCATAAACGGAACAGTATACATAAAGGGTAAAATAGTAATAAATTCAGGAGTTCGTCTTACGGTGACCGGAGGCACCGGTGTTGTTTACGGTACCAATTACGAAGGAAAACCGGTTGTGCGTATCGTATCTTACGTCAACGATGACTCTGCAACGTTTTACGTAAAGGAGGGTGGTGAGCTTATAATCAAGGCGAAGAGCACGGAAGCAGATTCGCTTGACCCCTCCATTACTTCCTATTATGAACGCATTTTTATAACTGCCAGCGGCGACGGATTTCTCTCTACCGTACCGATAATACGCTGTGCCAACTCTTCAAATGATACAAGCGGCACAGTTTTAAAGCTTTTGGGTGTCGACCTGAGAAACAATTCTAACAACAACAGCGGCGATCTGTACGGCGGTGCCATATCTGTAAACGGTCAGTTCAAAACACTGCAGATAAAGAACGTACAGGTGTATAGATGTGCAGCCGTTCAAGGCGGTGCTATGGCTTTTCATAATGAATTCAGAATGGTAAGCGGCACTGCGATTTTCGAAAATTTCACAGCTACTCACTGCTATGCTTCCGAACAAGGTGGAGCTATACTGATACGTCAGGGTGCGAATGACGGTGACAGCAGCAATCTGCTTTTGACTAATCTGACATTTAAAAACTGCACCTTCAATGAGTGTTACAGCGGATATCAGGGCGGCGCAATCTACATAAACGGTAAAATAACAGATAATAAAGGCACGAGGATAAACGGTGCTTTGACGATCGAGGGCTGCACATTTTCAAACTGTTTTTCAGGAAAGGCGGCAAATTACACGGCAAAAAACGAAGCTGCGGGCTTTGCAGGCATGACATATACAGAGATAAGCAACAAAGAAAGTGCAGGAGGAGCAATATATCTTAATTGCCGTGTTATCTCCACATCAATTAAGAATTCATCCTTTACCAATTGCAGTTCCGTAAGCGGTGGTAGTACTGTTCATTTTCACAGTTCTTACGCATGCCCTACCACCACTGTTTCCGGTTGCAATTTTAAAAACTGCTATTCCAGAGATACAGCCGTATCAAGCAATATTGATGACAACGGCGGCACAGTAAGAACCGTCGGTTCTACCGCAACTCTGTTGAGAGTAACTAACTGTACATTTACAAGCAATTACAGCAGGAATAACGGCGGCGGTGTATATTGGAATGCGGCAGGCACCTACGGCGGCAACACGTTCAACGTAAGCGAATCAAGGTGTATCATAAGCGGATGTACCTTTGACGGCAACTGGTGTGCCAAGGACGGCGGCGCAGTGTTCTGCGAATCGAGGTTAGAAATAACAGGTATAAACGAATTTAAAAACAATCGAGCGGGATATAAGTATAACAATACCGCTACAAGCCGTGGCAGAGGCGGCGCAATACTGCAAAAGGTATACAACGGCAGTGCAAGGCAAATAGTCGCCAACGAAGAAACGTCTATTGTGCTTTCTAACCAAACAACCATTCACAACAACTCCGCCACGCACTATGGCGGCGGTATGTGCATATTGGCTAACTGGTCAGACCGTTTTGATTCACTAAACTCAGTTAAAACCCATACGGTTTCCTTTACCCTCGGCGGCGCTTCCATATACAGCAACGAAGCAGGTGTCTATGGCGGCGGTGTGTATTTTGATATAACGGACGAGCCCAGCGATAAAACGGGATACTACGGTTCGCCTGCCTTATATACTAAAACCATATACCTGAACGAGGGGGCTGTTTACAACAACAGCTCCAAGAATAGTGGCGGCGGTGTATATATGAACGGTACCTCCTCTACTATAGAGATAACAAACGCAGAGGTATACGGAAACGTAGCAACAGTGCATGGCGGCGGCATTTATCTTACGGGCGCCTCCTGCGAGATAGACGTAAGCGGCGGCAGAGTGTATGCCAACAGAGCAGGTTCTGTCGACGCAAACGGTAACCTTATACTGAGCAACGGCGAAATTGCCACACCAGGCTACGGCGCAGGTATGTACATTATAGGCGAAAGCGAGACCACAAGGATAACGGTCAATATCAGCGGCGGTTTGATAGGTCTTAAGGACAATCCCAATACCACTGCGGCTGATGACGGTGCAAATATCGCATCGGGCAACGGCGGCGGCTTATATACCGAAAACGCAGACATTACCTTTGTGGGCGGCAAGATCGAATATAATAAGTCTAATCAGGGCGCAGGCATTTTTGCTTATGGCAAGACCTCGATATTGGAGATCGGTTCCAAGGACGGAAGTAGCAACGTATCCATATCAAACAATGACGTTTTCCGTTCCGGCGCAGGTGTATATGCTTATTACGTAACGATGACTATATACAGCGGTGAGATCAACAATAACCACGCCGTACACGTTGGTGGCGGAATACGTCTTACCCGTGGCAGGCTTGATATTTACGGCGGCAGCATATCCAATAATACCTGTATAGGAGGCAACCCTCTTGCTTCATTACCGAGCACTACAGCCCTCGGTCTGGGCGGCGGCGTGTATATGACAGGCACTGCAGATTATCCCGCTACCTTCAATATGTACGGCGGTAAGGTATCGGGCAACCACGCCACAGGATTTGCAGGCGGTCTGTATATAGGCGAACTGAGCACTGGCACTCTTAAAGAAGACGCCAACGGCAACACCGGTAGCGTATATTCCAATCGCTCCGACTCAAACGGAGGCGGTGTTTACATTACCAACGGCGGTATATTCATTCTTGAAAACGGCAGTGTCGGGAAAAAGGAGGGTGACTCCTCAGAGGATGAGAACGGAGGCAATACAGCCGCAGACTGCGGCGGCGGCATCTATGTTCATAACGGAACGGCAACCATATCAAACGGTAGTATTGCATATAACAGTGCAGGCGACAGTGGTGGCGGCGTGGCGATCGTAGACAGTTCTGCTCTTACCCTTAACGGTGGTTCAATCTCTAACAACGAAGCAACCAACAGCGGTGGCGGCGTATACGCATATTTCAGCGAGGATACCACAACAACCGTTGCTCCCACAATAACAGTAAACGGTGGCAACGCATCCGCAAACATCGCCGGGCAGAACGGCGGCGGCGTTTGTGCTGTTATGATAACACTCAGCGACAATACCGTGCTGAGACCTACGGTAACGATAAATGGCGGTAACATAGGCGGAGCTACAGAGGAAGAAGGCAACAGCGCAAGTCATGGCGGCGGCGTATATATCGACGGCGCAAAATTTGCACTGAACGCCTCTGCCAACGCTACGGGCTCTATCAGCAACAACACCGCAACCTATGACGGTGGCGGCGCATATATCAAGAGCACGGCAGACGCTATCACTATCGCAGGCGATATCTCTCATAACATCGCAGGCGGCAACGGCGGCGGCGCATATATTACGGACACTACTGCCTTGGTAAGCATAGGCGGTAATGCATCCGACAACACCGCTTACGAAAACGGCGGCGGACTCTATTTGAAGAACGCCAAGGTAAGCCTTGCAGGCAACCTTGCCGGCAACACCTCCACCGCCATGAACATTATGGAGGGCGAGAGTACAACAGATACGGGTCACGGCGGCGGTGCATACGTTTCAGGCGGCAACGCTCAGTTCACTATCGCCGCAGGCGGCAGTGTATCCGGCAACGTGACTGACGGCAACGGCGGCGGTATTGCAGCCTTTGACGGTGCGGTAGTAAATCTTAACGGTGGCTTTGTAGGCGGTAAGGACAACGGCAACAACGCTGACTACGGCTACGGCGGCGGCGTATACGCAAGCAACGCTACGGTCAACATAACGGGCAGTGACATCTGCTATAACGAGGCAAAGAACGGCGGCGGCGTATGTGCTACCGACGGCGGTGAGCTTATGATGACGGGCGGTCTGCTCAGATACAACAAGGCAAAGGGCATGCCCGCCGAAGGTATTACTACATCCTGGCACGAGAACACAGTCCTTGCAGGCGTAGGCGGCGGCGTATATCTCAGTGAGGGCGTGGATGCCAATATGAGCACCTACGAGCTTACGGGTACCGACACCTTCGGCATCTACGGCAACCTTGCAGAATGGGCGGCAGACGACGTGTTTGCCAACGGCGTATATACGAAGCTAACCCTACCCTCTGCGCTGTCTATGACTCTTGCGGACACGGAGTTCAGCCGTGCGACAGGCTGGTTTGAGGATTACAACAACGGCGATACCAAATACGAAAGCGGTCTGAGGGGCGACATTAACGTAGGCGGCAGACGCTATAGGGAAACAGAGCGTACTGTTATCGCATATATAAACGCCGCAGATGCAAGCGGCGACAGCTCGGCAAGTACCGTATACATCAATACCGAAAACACCTACGTTTGCCTTACTCTTGGTACGGCAAAGGAGGGCTACGGCGAGATAACCATAACCAAGAAGGGTGAGGACATAGACCCCACTCAGGTGTTCGTGTTCCGCATCTCCGGTAACGGTATGACCTTCTACGCCACGGTAACGGGCACAGGCACGGTAAGGATAACCGACGTACCGGACGGTACCTATACGGTAACAGAGATAGTTGATTGGGCGTGGAGATACGAGCTTGAGAGCATTACTATCGACAACGACAAGAACCAGGCAAAGAGCAGTGTTTCGCTGACAGACCTTTGCGGTACCATTGTTATCGACTCCGGCGACACCTCGCCCGATATCGAGTTTGTAAACAAGCTTACCCGTGACAAGTGGCTTGGCAGCAACAGCGAGGTGGAGAAAAACGTAGCGAGCAGTAATACGGCGGCTGTGGATAACACCGACAGCTTTGTGGTATATCTTGAACAGCCGAGGAAGAAGGAGCCTGTTGTTACCGAAGAGGATGCCATTTAACTGAATATCACTGCATAACCCTATGGGAGCTGTGAAGGCTTAGGCTTTTACAGCTCCTTTTGTTTTGGTAGTATGACTTTTGTTGACTTGTAAATAAAGCCGTGGTATAATGATGCTTAAGGTATTAAACGAAAGGAAAAGTTTTATGTACGGTTTTCATAAATTTATACTTAAGCACCCCTTGCTTGGGTTTTTTATATACCTGATTTTGTTGCTCGCTCTGTTAAGTGTGGACAGTATGCTGTATGCGGTTTTACCAGACGCCGATGCATTTATTACTGACCTGACTGCGGCGGCGATTTTAGCTTTTATTATTTCTTATTTCAGCGTGCCCGATTATCTGAACAAAAAAGCTGTGCTTATACTGAACAACGGCGCAAACCCCGAAGAGCTTTTTGATGTGATGAGCATTTGCTTTAACCGCAGGCTCAATAAGAGAAGGCATTTTGTTTTCGCCTCCAATTACGCTGCGGCGCTATTGGAGATGGGGCGTGCGCAGGAGGCATACAACGTATTATATTCCATAAAGGACTCAAAGCTTATTTCAAAGCAGGTCTTTGGCTTTGTTTTTTACGATAATATGTCAGTAGCCTGCGAGGAGCTGGGTGATTTTATTCAGGCAAATGAGTGGTATGTAAAGATGGTGCTCCACTACAACGCTCTGCCACGCTTAGCAGTTATGGATTGGGCTACCATGCATATGCGCCTTGCGGAGATACGCTTTGACTACAGGCACGGTAATTTTGCCGCCGCTATGAAAAAGCTTGATGCGGTGAATCCCGCCAACCTGACACAGGACATAGAAAAAGCAAGGCTTACGGCTGATATAGCTCTTGCCTTGGGGCAAAAGGCATACGCCGCAAGCGCAATGAGATACGTTATTGCTAAGGGCAACAAGCTTTATGCGGTGCAAAGGTGCCGTGAAAAGCTTACGGAACTCGAAAGTGAAGGAATATAAAAACCGACAAGTAAATTATTACGAGCGCTGAATGTCCTAAGCCTATTCAGCGCTCTATTTATGCTCTGAATATAGCAAATGTGACGAAAAAGCGCATTAATGTCTTTGTTTGCTCATAAAAAAATTGTGAAGCTTAACGCTTTACAAAGTGTTATGACCTATGATATAATGAGATATATGCAAATTAATTGGAGGTTTATGTTCTATTATGAAACGCAGCATCAAAAGAGTATTGTCAATGCTTTTGGCTTTGACCTTTGTTGCCTCTCTTGTGCTTGTGCCTGCCACACCTGCAGAGGCGGCTACATACCGCACGGGCGCAAACGGCGCTTCTTCTTCCTACAAGAGCGGCAAGTATTACAGTAATTTTCAAAAAATAACCCTCACGGGCGACGGCGTTACCGACGTGCTTGCCATAGCACTTTCTCAGACAGGCTATGAGGAGGGCAACTCCACCAGCGCCATGGGCGGTACCGCAGGCGGTAGCAGCAACTACACCGAGTATTGCTACAACATGGGCGACTGGGGCGGCGGATACGGCGGCAGTGACTATCCCTGGTGCGCTACCTTTGTTTCCTGGGCTCTTTTCCAGTCCCGTTGTACTGATATGATGGGCTACAACTACTGGTGCCGTAACCATACGGGCGACAGCTCTTATATCTGGTGCGAGGTGAGCTGCTCTCAGTGGGCGAACCAGCTCAGAAGATACGGCCGCTTCAAGTATTCTGCACACAACGGCGGCTCCTATAAGCCTCAGCCCGGCGACCTTATTTTCTTTGACTGGGCAGGCGGTTCCTCCGGCGAGGACCACATAGGTATAGTTGTATATTCCGACTCCTCCAAGGTTTACACCATAGAGGGTAACACCAGCGATGCTGCAGGTCTTGAGGACAACGGCGGCGGTGCATATTTCAAATCCTACGCCCTGAGCTACGGCTACATAAGCGGCTACGGCATACTTCCTTATAAAGACGTAGCAGGCGTGCCCGATATCGACTACAGCGGTGCTAACCCCACCCCCGGTCTTTATATGGCAACCAACAGCACCAAGTATGTATATACCACCGAGACGGGTAGCACCTATAATTACACTATGCCCCGTTTCACCCTTTTTGAAGTTACCGACGTTTGCTCCAACGGCAGACTTAAGGTTAAGTACACCTCCGGCTCTACCACTGTTACAGGCTACATCAAAAACAACACTGACAGAGTTGTACAGCTTTCCTCCACTCAGGTAGACGGTCTGAGCGACGCTGTTGCGGCGGCTGATGCTATCTATTTTGCAGATTACAGCGAGAATATCCTCAGCCTTATCCGTGCAAAGTACAGCACTGCCAAGAGTCTGCTTGCCTCCTCTACCTCCACCTACGCTCAGAAAAAGGCTTGTGCTGACGAGCTTAATGCTCTTATCGCACGCAAGGGCGAGGGTACGCTGGTAAGCGAGGGTGCTTACATCACCGCTTTTAATAAGAAGATAACTAACGAAAACTGCAATATATTTACCCCCTCCTTCGGTACTGTAAGCTACAGTGCCGCAAACCACAAGTGGACCACCAACGTTATCGCAAAGTATGACACCAACGAGGCGGCTTACGTTATCAAGTCTATTGACGTTTGCCCCGGCGAGAACGTTACCGACGTTACACTCGCATCCGACGAGATACTTATTGCCGTACATCAGGACACCACCAACTCCGCAAGCAACAGCCTTAAGAACGGCAAGTATATCGGCGGTGCCAAGGTGGGCGACGTGCTAACCTTTGTAGGTGCTGACCCCAAGACCGCAAGCATGACCTGCGGTGCATACTTCACCTACGAGACCCGTTATATCCCCGGTGACGTAGACGGTGATGACACGATATCCTCTACCGACTACCTCCAGATAAAGAGACACTGCAACTCCAGCGCTCTTTTGACCGGTGAGGGCTTTTTGAGAGCCGACTTCAACGGCGACGGCACGGTTACCTCTACCGACCTTATTGCTGTACGTCTTATCTGCACCAACAACTGATAAACAAAACACAACTGCAGGGTCTTTGACAAAACTTATGTCAAAGACCTTGCTTTTTTGTTGCTTTATGAAAAGTTTTGTGGTATAGTGTAGCGGAGGTGTTTTTTAGTTATGAATTTGTTTTACAAAAAATATATATACATAGCTGTAAAATGCGGGGTGTGTGCCCTGCTTGCTTTTGCCCTATGCTTTTCCGTTTTTGTTTTCTCAAAGGGAGAAAAGGCAAAAGCTTACGTCTACATGGATGGCTTTACCACCGTGGGGGATGTAACGATGCCCTTTACCGAGTATATGCCCGGCAGCTACTTCACTAAAAACGGAGGTCCCTGCTACTGCCATGACAACGCCAGCATAGACTGTATATCCTCAGGCTATGGGTGTAACTGTCTCAGAATTCCGACGATAGACGGCGAAAGAGTAGATTTGCGTGCCGTACAGTGCATAGGCTTTGCAAGGTATTGCTTTTACAGGCTATTCGGCGTTGTTGACCACCAATACAACCCCTCCGCATACATCGACGTAGGCTCTATAGCCGCAGGGCAGGTTACCGCAAGCTCGGTCAAAAATCTGATAGCAAAGCTTAAGCCCGGCGCACATATAAGGTTTCAGCTTTCCGCATCTCAGCACTCGGTAATCTTACTTAATACCAGCGAGACGGGTCTTACCGTTTACCACGCCAACGCAGGCGGTAACGGCATCACGGGAGACGCTTGCATAGTATCCACCCGCACCTTTACCTGGCAGGAGTTTGCTACCTGGACCTTCAGAGGTATTGTTTTTGCCCATATGCCCTTGGAATATCCCGAGCATCTCAGCTTCAGCGATATGCCCGTTATAGAGGATATGGAAACGGGCTATTATGAGACTACCTCAAACCTTAACCTCAGAGAGGGAGCAAGTGCCTCTACCTCCTCCCTTGGCACCGTGTCCAAGGGTACTACCCTTGCTGTTACCGAGACCAGCGGTATATGGGGCAAGGTTATTTATGACGGCAAGGAGGGCTGGATCTGCCTGCAATACGCAAAGCTTGTGGAGAAGGAGTTTACGGAGCCGCTTTTACCTGCAGAGGGTAGCGGACTAAGCGTTAAGAGCGGATACATTTACGGCGTTGGCTGCGGCAATACCGTGAGCGAGCTTGAAGAGATGTTTGTAAACGAGGATATAAGCTTTGAAAACGACATAGACGGGCTTGTTGCCACGGGCACCGTGCTGAAGCTTACTGTAAACGAGGAGGAGCAATACAGCTATTTTCTTGTTGTGGCGGGTGACATCAACTGCGACGGCGACGTCACAGCCGCAGACTGTGTGGAATTAAAGAGCCACCTTACGGGAGCCGAGCTACTTGAGGAAGCGCCCTTTGCCGCCTCGGACGTAGACGGAAACGGCAGGATAAGCACCGCAGACTACAAGAAGCTGCAGCTTGCCTTAAAATAAGAATCTAAGAAAACGGTCAAGCCTTGAGTGTGCTCAGGGGGTGACCGTTTTTGCTTTATAGGGAGCATTTGAAGATTTTTGGCGAAAAGTGCAAAGTTTATCAAAATATCATTGACTTTGTTCTGTTAAAGAGGTATAATAATTATGTATAAAATTAGGGGTATTATGTTCGCTTTCGGGTGGCATAATAGCTCTTTACAGAAAGCGGGATGAGGCTTATGCTTTACCGTTGGGTAAAGAGGCTTTTGGATATAGTCCTTTCGTTTCTGATGATAATTATCCTGGCTTTGCCTATGCTGTTGATAGCCTTGTGCATACGCATTGAATCAAAAGGCGGCGCTGTTTTCAGGCAGGAGCGCTTGGGCAGAGGCGGAAAGGTATTTTGGATATACAAATTCCGCTCTATGTGTGTCGGTGCTGAGAGCAAGGGTACGGGCGTTTATTCAGGCAAGGGCGATACAAGGGTTACAAGGGTTGGCAAGCTGATCCGTGCCACCAGCCTTGATGAGCTGCCTCAGCTTTTCAACGTGCTGAAGGGAGATATGAGCTTTATCGGCCCACGACCCGTGCTTACATATCATCCCTGGCAGCTATCGGAGTATACCGAAAAGCAAAAGCGCCGCTTTGAGGTGCGCCCCGGGATAACGGGGCTTGCTCAGATAAACGGCAGGAAAAACACGCCTTGGGTGGAGCGCATAAAATACGACATTATGTACGTTGACGGTCTTTCGTTCTTGACAGACCTTAAGATCGCCGCAGGCACCGTTGCCAAGGTTTTTAAGAGAGAGAGTAATTTATCAGAGCTTTCGGAGGATGGGAAAGCAATACCGACAAACATAAACACAGAAAAAGAGGAGGTGGGCTGAGTGTCAATGAAGCTTATGTACATAACCAACGACCCAAGAGTAGCGGTAATAGCCGAAGGCTGTGGCGTTGACCGTATATTTATAGACCTCGAAACGGTAGGTAAGCGTGAAAGACAAGCCCCCAGAAATACAGTAATATCCGACCATAGCATAGAGGATATAGCCGCAGTAAAGGCGGTGCTTAATAAAGCAGAGCTTCTTGTGAGAGTCAACCCTGTGTATTTCGGCTCCCCTAAGGAGATAGACAGAGTTTGTGAGGGTGACGCCGATATCATTATGCTCCCCTACTTTAAAACTGTAGAGGAGGTACGCACCTTTATCAAGCTCGTAGGCGGCAGAAAGAGGATATGTCTGCTGTTTGAAACGCCCGAGGCACTTGAGCTGGCAGATGGCATACTAAGCCTTGGCGGTATTGACGAGGTGTTTATCGGTCTTAATGACCTGCATATAGGATGTGGTATGCGTTTTATGTTTGAGCCACTGGCAGACGGCACCGTGGAGAAGGCTTGCTGTCTTTTTGCCCGTTACGGTATTCCCTACGGCTTTGGCGGTATAGCACGCCTCGATTCGGGCGCTCTTAAGGCGAGGCTCATATTGGGAGAGCACTACAGGCTCGGCTCCGGTGCGGTAATACTGTCACGGAGCTTTACAAGCGCAGCGGACACGAGGGACTACGGCGCTGTCGAGGACAACATACGCACGGGCGTTGCAGAGATAAGAGAGTACGAGAGTATTCTTGAGAGAGCCGACGGAGAGTTTTTTGAAAACAACAGAAAAGAGCTTGTTCGTTGTGTAAATAGTATAGTAGAGGGACTTTGACGTAGGATATGGGGAAGAAATTTCTGTTGATATCGCCTAAAAACCGCCCTACATATAATTTCAGAGGAGACCTGCTTAAGGCTATTATGGAGCGTGGCTACGAGGTGGTCGCCACGGGGCCCGACAGAGAAAACGCCGATAGGATAGAGGCTATGGGGGTAAGACACATTGTCGTTCCCCTTTCGAGAAACGGCACCAGCATAAAAAGCGATATAGCCTACTACAGAGCCTTGCTTAAGGTCATAAAGGATGAAAAGCCCGACGTCACTCTGGGGTACACGGTAAAGCCTTCCATATACGGCGCCATGGCGGCAAGGAAGGCGGGAGTAGGCGGCGTGTATTCTATGATAACGGGCGCAGGCTACACCTTTACCTCACGGACGGTAAAGGCAAAGCTTTTACATAAGATAGTGACCTTTTTGTATAAGAGAGCTCTTAAGCTGACAGATGCCGTGTTTTTTCAAAACTCCGATGATATGGCGGAGTTTGTTGAAGGCGGACTTGTAAAGAGCGACAAATGCACCGTGGTAAACGGTAGCGGCGTTAACATGGAGCACTTTACGCCCAAACCCTACCCCGAGGGGCTTTGTTTCTTTATGCTTGCAAGGGTTATGTACTGCAAAGGTGCTATGGAGTATCTCAAGGCTGCCGAGGCTGTAAAGTCGGCATATCCATGGGTGCGCTTTATGCTGCTTGGTGCGGTAGAGCAGATACAGGATTCCCTACCGAAGCACATAGTAGAAGATTATGTAAACCGAGGCATTGTTGAGTATTTTCCCGAGACCACGGATGTGCGCCCCTATTTTGAGCAGTGCTCGGTATATGTGCTCCCCTCCTACAGAGAAGGGACGCCGAGAACGGTGCTTGAGGCTATGAGCATGGGGCGCCCTGTCATAACCAGCGATGCGCCGGGATGCAGGCAGACCGTTGTTGACGGCGTTAACGGCTATCTTGTACCCGTAAAGGATGCGGAGGCGCTGGCTGCGGCTATGCTGAGGTTTGTGGAGGCGCCCGATACGGTAGTAGGGATGGGCGAGGAAAGCATAAGACTGTGTCGGGAGCGTTTTGAGGTTGGCAAGGTCAATGCAAAAATGCTTGAGACAATGAAGATTTAATTGCGAAGGAGAAAGGCTTATGACTTTGTATGAGAGTTTGGTGCAGAGGAAGGAAAAGCTTTCTGTAATAGGGCTTGGCTACGTTGGTATGCCTATCGCAGTGGCTTTTTCCAAGCATCTTGACGTCATAGGCTTTGATATAAACAGTGAGAAGCTTGCACTTTACAGGTCGGGCATAGACCCCACCCGTGAGGTGGGCGACGAAGCTGTTGCTGCCTGCGGCGTTGATTTTACCGAGGACGAGCGGAGGCTTTACGAGGCAAGGTTTCATATCGTGGCAGTGCCTACCCCTATCAACGCAGACAAGACTCCTGATCTGGGACCCGTTATAGGGGCTACACGTCTGTTGGGGCGCAACCTTGCAAAGGGCTCGGTGGTAGTATATGAATCTACGGTCTACCCCGGCGTCACGGAGGAAATATGCTTGCCCATACTTGAGGAGACGAGCGGACTTGTGCACGGCGTTGACTTTTTCGTAGGCTACTCGCCCGAGCGCATCAACCCCGGCGACAGGGAGCACAGACTTGACACCATAGTGAAGATAGTGTCCGCAGACTTACCTTGTACTCTTGAGACGGTAGCAGGGGTCTATTCCCTTGTGGCTAAAGCAGGGGTGTACAAAGCCGAAAGCATCAAGGTGGCAGAAGCGGCAAAGGTTATCGAAAACAGCCAGAGAGATATAAATATCGCCTTTATGAACGAGCTTTCTATGATATTTGAGCGACTTGGGATAGATACCAAGGCGGTTCTGAAGGCGGCAGGCACTAAGTGGAACTTTTTGAATTTTAAGCCCGGTCTTGTGGGCGGTCACTGCATAGGAGTAGACCCTTATTATCTTACATACAAGGCAGAGCAGACGGGGTATCATAGCCGCATTATACTTGCAGGGCGGCAGATAAACGACGGGATGGGAGCGTATATCGCCTCTATGCTTGTGAAAAAGCTGATCGCCGCAGATCTGCCCGTTAAAGGCGCCCGTGTGGCGATCCTCGGACTGACATTTAAGGAAAATTGCCCCGACACACGAAACACACGGGTGGTAGACATTATAAAGGAGCTTGGCGAGTACGGGGTCACGCCTATGGTTTTCGACCCTGTGGCAGACCGAGACGAGGCTTTCAGGGAATACGGTATCACGCTGTGTTCTGAGGAGGAGCTTAAGGGGCTTGACGCAGTGATTATTGCCGTGGCACACAGCGAGTTTCAGCGTTTGGGTGCCGAAAGACTTGCCGCTATGTACAGAGGCGGCAATGTGCTGTTTGACGTCAAGGGGACCCTTGACAGGGATGAATGTGAAAAAGCGGGGCTTTTGTATTGGAGACTTTAGAGGTTTTGAATTTTTCTGAGGACAGCTTATTTCTTGTAACGGGCGGAGCAGGCTTTATAGGCAGTAATCTGTGCGAGGCTATACTTGATATGGGGCTTCGTGTCAGGTGCCTTGATAATCTTTCCACGGGAAAGATAGAGAACGTGGAAATGTTTGCCCACAGAAATGGCTATGAATTTACAGAGGGTGATGTGCGTGACCTTGACACCTGCCTGAAGGCGGCAGAGGATGCGGATTACGTACTGCATCAGGCAGCATGGGGCAGTGTGCCGAGAAGCATTGCTATGCCACTTTTGTACGAGGAGATAAACATAAAGGGCACTCTTAATATGCTTGAGGCATCAAGACAAAAGGGTGTAAAGACCTTTGTTTACGCATCCAGCTCATCGGTTTACGGTGACTCCCCCACCCTACCCAAGACAGAAGGCAACGAGGGAAAGCTGCTATCGCCCTATGCTCTGACAAAGCGGGTCGACGAGGAGTACGCAAGGCTGTATTCGTCTTTATACGGCCTTAAGACCGTGGGACTCAGGTATTTTAACGTGTTTGGTAAAAGGCAGAACCCTGACGGCGCATATGCGGCGGTCATACCGAGGTTTATCAAGCAGCTTATGTGCGGCGAGACGCCGCTTATAAACGGCGACGGTAGGCAGTCACGGGATTTTACCTATGTCAAGAACGTAGTGCAGGCGAACCTGTTGGCCGCCCTTGCACCGGACGAGGCCAGCGGCGAGGCGTTTAATATCGCCTGTGGCGGCAGAGAGTACCTTATCGACGTTTACTACAGCATCGCAAAAGCCTTGGGCGTGGAGAGAGAGCCTGAGTTCGGGCCCGACCGTGCGGGGGACATAAAGCATTCCAACGCCGACATAGGAAAGGCGGCAAGACTGCTTGGCTACGCACCGGAATATGATTTTGAACGTGGTCTTATAGAGGCTATCCAGTGGTATAAGGAGAATTTGTAAGGGATGGGAAAGCTGCAAAGGCTATATGACCGTATGCCCATATTTGTGCAGAATCTGATGGTAAGCCTTTCAGGCTACAGCAAAAGCCGTAACAGATACGGGAAGGCGTACCGTGAGAGACGCCGTTTTCTTACGGAGTTTGACAGCAAAAGCATTGAGGAAAAGCTGGCGTACAGAGACAAGGCTCTTGTAGACTTTGTCAGATACGCCGTGGAAAACAGCGCCTTTTACAAGGAGCTTTACAAGGACGTGGACCTTGACGGCTTTACAGGAGTGAAGGACTTAATAAAGCTACCTACTGTGGATAAGGAGCTGCTCAGAGCAAATATTGGAGCGGTCTATACACTGCCACGAAGGAGAGCAGTGGAGAGTCATACAGGGGGCACCACAGGAAAATCCCTTACGGTGCGTGGACTGCGTGACGATATGATGTACCGAATGGCGACCCTTGACCACTTCAAGTCAAGAGTCGGATTTGAAAACAGACGGATGCGGCGTGCCACCTTCAACGGCAAGCACATCGTACCGCCCCACCAGAGTAAAAAGATATTTTGGCGGTACAACCGTGCCTGCAGGCAGATGATATTTTCATCATTCCATATAACGGAGGAGAATCTCGGTGCATACGTGGAGGGGCTTAACAGCTTTAAGCCGCAAGCTATAGACGGCTTCTTTACCTCTATGTGCGACGTGGCAAGCTATATGGAGCGCAAGGGCATCAAGCCCAGCTTCACGCCTGTGGCTATCTTTCCCACCTCTGAGACGGTGACGGATAGCGGAAGAGCGTTGCTTGAGCGTGTATTTGGTTGCAGAGTATATGACCAGTATGCCTCCAGCGAGGGGGCACCTTTTATTACGGAATGCGCCGAGGGGCGATTGCATATGGAGCTTTCGACAGGTGTTTTTGAGCACATTGAGGAAGGCAGTGATGAGGTTTTGGTCACCTCTTTTCTTACAAGGGGGACACCGCTTATACGCTATAGGATAGGCGACCGTGTTGAATTCGACAATAGCTGTACTCCCTGCGCCTGCGGCAGGCACGACCTTTACGTTAAGGGCATACAGGGTAGACGGCTGGACTTTTTGTATACGGCAGAGGGTGCCAAGATCAACGCAGGCAACGTAGCAAATCTTTTCAAGAACCTGCCCAACGTGGTGATACGCTCCCAGGCGATACAGGAGCGACTGGGGTTTATAACCGTATTGCTTGAGGTGGATAAGGCACTTTACAAGGACGAGTACGATGACGTGATACGGGACGAGTTTTTGCACAAGTTCGGAGCGAGCACAGAGATACAGATACGGCATGTGGAGTCTATTGAAAGAGAGAGGAGCGGCAAATTCCGCTTTATCGTAAACAAGGTGGAGCTTTAGAGCTTTGAATTAAAAAAGGGGGGCTTTGTACGGAGAAAAAAGAAGTAACGCTGACGGTGTTTACACCCAGCTATAACAGAGCCTATACCCTGCCCCGATGCTATGAGAGCATGAAGGCACAGCCCTGCAAGGATTTTTTGTGGCTTATTATCGACGATGGCTCTACCGACGGCACCGCTGAGCTTGTAAAAAGCTGGCAGGCGGAAGATAACGGTTTTGAGATACAGTATATCTACAAGCCTAACGGGGGTATGCACACTGCTCACAACACCGCCTACGAGAACATACATACAAGGCTTAATATGTGTATAGACTCGGACGATGCCTTGGCTGAGGATGCCGTGGGCAAGATAATACGGTTTTGGGAAAGGCACGGCAGTGATAAGTACGCAGGTATACTTGCCCTTGACTGTGACCTTGAGGGCAATATCCTCGGCAAGGGGTTTCCCGAGGGGCTTACGGAGACCACCTACAACGATTATTACAGGAACGGCGGTAAGGGCGACAAAAAGCTTGTTTACCGCACGGAGGTAATAACCAAATACCCTCCCTACCCCGTTTTTGAGGGCGAAAAGTTTATATCACTTGGCTATAAGGTAGGTCTTTGCGATGACGACTACAAGCTTTTAGTGATGGATGATGTGCTGTGCGTTGTGGAGTACCAGCCTGACGGCTCTACTATGAATATGCTACGTCAGTACAGAAACAACCCAAAAGGCTGGGCGCTGATGCGGAGGTTTCATATGGTACGCACGAGGTCCGCAAAGCGTATGTTTGAGCTGAACGTCCACTACGTTTCGAGCAGCATCTTCTGCCGCAACGGGCGTTTTCTTAAGGAGTCGCCTAAAAAACTGTGGACAGTAGTCGCATGTCCCTTTGGACTTGCTTTGAATCTATATATCAGATTTAAAACACGTAAGAAATAAGTGTTTTTCGGAGCTTTTGATGGCAGTATATATTTTTATGATAATCTGGGTGGCTGTTGTCGGCTTTATGAGCAAGGGCACCGAGGTTACCGAGATAATTGACGGCAGAGAAGAAAAGCGTTGCAGCTACACCTATTCAATACTTATTTTCTCGGTCATTATACTTTTCACGGGGCTGAGAAGCTCGGTGGGCGATACGCTTACTTATATAAAGAATTTCAACAATCTGGACGTTGAGGCTACATCGCTCTCCGAATTGTTCTGGGAGAGCAACGGTTATCAGCTTTACTACATCTACAGCTATCTTATAAAGCGTTTTGTTTCGGACAGCGCCACCGTTTTCCTTTTCGGCATCGCTTTGATATCCGGCATATTCTCTATGATGGGCTTCAGACGCAGCTCGCCCGACTATGGCTTTTCGGTTCTACTGTTTATGCTGTCGGGCAGGTTTGTGTGGATGATGAACGGCATAAAGCAGTTTGCCGCCGCCGCACTTATGTTTATGGCGATGAAGTATATCACCGATAAGAAGAACGGATACTTATATTTTGCGCTTTTGCTTGTAGCCTACCTTATACATCCCTCTGCTATACTGCTGCTTCCCGCATATTTCGTGGTGAAGGGCAAGCCTTGGAGTGCAAAGATATTACTTACGGTAGGACTTTCACTGCTTGCCATAAGCTTTGTGGGCGAGTTTACCGACCTTTTGAATTTTCTTACCGAGGACACGGTTTTTGACAGCACTCTTGACAGATTTGCTGATGACGGCGGCTCTAATATTATGAGGTTTTTTGTTTCGTTAGCACCGCCCCTCCTTGCGTTTCTCAAGCGCAAGGAGGTGGAGAGGATCGCCACGCCATCGGTAAACGTGATGATAAATATGTCCGTTATAGCCGCCTGCTGTTATCTTATTGCGACCTTTACAAGCGGTATCCTATTCGGACGTTTGCCTATATACTTCGAGCTTTCGGGCTTTTGTCTTATACCTTGGTTGCTTGACAACGTATATGATATGAAGGACCGCAAGATACTGAAGGTTCTTTGTGTGGCGCTTTACTGCGTGTTCTTTTATTTTCAGGTATGGGGACTTGAGTATACAAGTAGGGTGCTTGATATTACCTTATACTGAGCTTTTGAGGTGTTTATGGTAAAGAAGATACACTACTGCTGGTTTGGCGGCGGTGAAAAGAGCGGTCTTGTGGAAAAGTGCATAGAAAGCTGGCGCAGGCTTATGCCCGATTTTGAGATAATTGAGTGGAACGAGAGCAATTTTGATGTTAGGCGCAACCTTTACACCTCTGATGCCTATGATGCAAAAAAGTACGCCTACGTGTCGGACGTTGCCAGATTCAAGGTGCTTTACGAGGAGGGCGGTCTGTATTTTGACACGGACGTAGAGCTGATAAAGCCCCTTGGGGAGCTTCTTGAGGAGGAGGCTTTTTCTGCCCTTGAGACCGAGAAATATATTGCACCCGGACTTGTTTTCTGGTGCAGTGAGGCAGGTAACCCTATAGCTAAGGAGGCGCTTGACTACTATGACAGCGCAAGGTACCTTGACGAAAACGGTGAGAGGATACCCCTTACCGTGTGCAATATCTTTACGGATATTATGAAACGGCACGGCTTTGAGGAGGGTAACTGTCTTAAACGGCTGGATGGCTTCACGGTGTACCCTATTGATTATTTCTGTCCCCTTGATGACGCCACGGGCAAGCTCAAGGTAACAAAAAACACCTATGCCATACACTGGTACGCTAAAAGCTGGATGTCGAGGCGCAAGGTACTGAGGACTAAGGTTACAAGGATCATACACCGCATTTTCGGCAAGAATAGCCTTAAATGGCTCAAGGGGAGGAAGAAGGCTTGAAGAAACGGATACTTATTGCCTCCCATTCCTTGAATATCGGCGGTGCAGAGAGCAGTCTTATAGGTTACCTTACAGCTCTGTCTGACCGCAAGGACGTGGAGACAGAGCTGTTTTTGTACAGACACGAGGGGGAGCTTATGGAGCATATCCCCGAGAGTATAAGGCTACTGCCTGAGAAGTCGGAGTATGCCTGTCTTGCCACGCCCATTAAAAGGGTTCTTAAAAAGGGGCGTTTTCTTATTGCGGCAGGCAGATGGTGGGGCAAGCGAAAGGCGGCGGCTTACAGAAAAAAGCATTCCGCCGTGGCGGAGGAGTCGGCTGTGGGACTTGAATACAGCCACAAATACACAAAGCGCTTTATGCCCCAAATATCTGATAAAGAATATGACCTTGCCGTGAGCTTTCTTACACCGCACTATTTTGCAGCAGAGAAGCTTAAGGCGAGGAAAAAGATAGCGTTTATCCATACGGACTATTCTTATATCACCGTAGACCGTGAGTCGGAGCTTAAGATGTGGGACGCATACGACCATATAGCGGCAGTGTCGGAGGCGGTAAGAGACAGCTTTACCGCACTGTTTCCTCCCCTTGCTCACAAGGTTTTGGTGCTTGAGAATATCAACCCTACCGCACTTATCAGAAAAAAAGCAGAGGAAAAGCTGACAGCGGATGAAATGCCTGAGGGCGAGGAGATAAAGCTGCTTTCGGTAGGTAGGTTTTGCCATGCCAAGAATTTTGAGAGCATACCCAAAAAGCTGAAAATGCTTTTGGATGTGGGGATAAAAGCAAAATGGTATATTATCGGCTATGGCGATGACCGCCTGATAAGGCAGGCGATTGCCGAGACGGGCACCGAGGACAGTGTTATTATTCTTGGAAAGAGGACAAACCCCTACCCTTATATAAAGCGCTGTGATATATACGTACAACCCTCCAGATACGAGGGCAAAGCTGTGACTGTGCTGGAGGCGCAGATACTTGGGAAGCCCGTTGTTATCTCTGACTTTGCCACAGCGGCATCCCAGCTTACGGACGGGGTGGACGGTGTTGTCGCCCCTATGGCTGACGAGAGCTTTGTTTTGCGTCTCGGTCAGATTATAGCCGACGTGGAGGGAAGGCGGCGGCTTTCGGCAAACTGCCTTGCCACCGATTACAGTGGCAGAGAGGCGGCAGATAAGCTTATTAAATTGATATAGACGGAGTTTGTTTATGGTTTTCAGTGTGATAATGCCTGTGTACAATAAAGCACCGTATCTTGCACGGGCGGTGGAGTCTGTCCTTTCCCAGGAGCATCTTGCGGAGCTGATAGCCATAGACGACGGCAGTACAGATGGCAGCGGCGAGCTGCTTGACACCCTTGCCAAGCGTGACCACAGACTTGTGGTAGTGCATCAGAAAAACGCAGGAGTTTCTGCCACAAGGAACAGGGGGCTCTCTCTTGCTACGGGAGATTATATCTGTTTCCTTGACGGAGACGATCTGCTTGACCATGGTTTTTTCGGTAAAGCCTACGGCGTAATAGAGGACAGCTTGCCCGATATAACGTTTTTCGCTTACCGAAAGCTACGGGATAACGGCGTGTGCGTGGACATACCCTCTCCCACAAGGGGGACGGTCACGACGGCTGACGCCCTTAAGAGCTGTTATTTTCACCAGATAGAGACGGGGTATCTTGGCTGTGCCAGCAACAAGCTTGTAAAAGCATCGCTTGCAAAAAGCTGTTTGTTTGATACCTCCTTGCGGTTGGCAGAGGACCTTGACTATTGGGTGAAAGTGCTGGACAAGGCTGAGGTCTGCACCTTTTCGGAGCTTTATGCCTTCACCTACGTACAGAGCGTTGCAGGCTCAAGCTGCTTTGACAAGGTAGATTACCCCTCACAGCTAAGGGTCAGGGTAGGCTACAAAAAGCTGTTGGAAAAGAAAGTGTCCGGCTTTTTTGCAGAAGATCTGCTACGGGAGATATCACGGTTTGTATATTATTCGGCGGCGGATGCCTGCCTTATCAGCAAAGCGGAGGGCAAGGCAGTGGTGCGTTCTCTTTTCGCAGGAGATGCCGACAGAAAAAAGCTGTACACTAAGGGGCTTGGTGTCTTTCAGAAGACCGTGGTGTGGCTTATAAAGCACGGTATATATTCTGCGGCAGTAGCTTTGATAAGGGCAAAGCAAAGGTTCAGGGGGCAAAGGAATGTGTAAGATAAGCGTTATTATACCCGTGTACAATGCCACGCCGTGGCTTGAGGCTTGTATAGCCTCCTTTGACAACCAGAGCTTTAAAGATTTTGAGCTTTTACTTATAGACGACGGCAGCAATGACGGGAGTGGAGAGTTGTGCGACAAGCTGGGCGCTGAGAACGCTAAAATTCGTGCATTTCACAAAGAAAACGGGGGGGCGGGTTCTGCCCGCAACATCGGACTTGAGCACGCACGTGGAAAATATATAGCCTTTGCAGACGCAGATGACACAGTGCACCCTGACTTTCTTGCACGGCTGTACGGCACGGCGGAGGAGACGGGGGCAGAGCTTGTTATGTGTGACTGCATAAAGCACGGTGTGCAGAGCGCAGCTCCCCAAAGCCAGCCTATAAGGAGCGGTGTCTATACAAGGGAGCAAATATGCGAAGAGCTGTACGGCTGTCTTATTATGTTTGACCGCCTTGAGCTTCCGCCTACTATATCCAACTGTGTGTGCTTGTTTAAAAGGTCGCTTATAGAGGAAAACGGTATAAGATATCCCGAGGTCAGGCTGTGCGAGGACAGCTATTTCGGCTCGGTAGCTCTGTACTGTGCTGAGAGCTTTGTTTACCTTAAGGGTGAGAACTTATATAACTATCTGTATCACGAGAGCTCGGTGTCCCACGGGGGCGATATGAGCAGGGCAAAGTGCAGATGGGAGTCTTTTTTGACTATCAACAAGTGTTATGAGAACTATTTCGGCGGCAAAGGCGTTTTTGATATGCAGATAAAGTATAATATGCTGTATTTCACCCTTAATCAGCTTGGATATATAAAAAGGCAACGGCTTTCCTTCAAAGCCTACAGAAAGGCAGCAGCGGCTTTGATGGGAGAGGAACAGGTGGTGCTTGCTATGAGGGGGCTGAAGCCGCCCAAGGTATCGGCAAGGCTTAAGGTAACCCTGTGGCTTATTAAGCACAGGAACGCCGCATTGTACTGTTTACTGCATCGCAGGTGATATTATGAGGCTACTTACGATATTTACACCCAGCTATAACCGTGCTCACACTCTTGGCAGGCTTTATGAGTCGCTGGCGGCGCAGAGTGATATGCGCTTTGAATGGGTGGTGGTGGACGATGGCTCCACGGACGGCACGGCAGAGCTGTTGAAGGGCTTTAAGAAAACGGCGCCCTTTTCCGTTACAGTAATCACCAAGGAAAACGGAGGCAAGCCTGCCGCCATAAACGATGGACTGAGGGCGGCAAGGGGCGAGTTTTTCTTTATGCTTGACAGCGACGATTATCTGTCGGAGGATGGAGTTGAAAAGCTTTTTCGTTGGTGCGAGGAGATAGAGGGCGACGGGAGCTTTGTGGGCGTTGGCGCCGCAAAGGCGTATATAGGCGGCACCTACATCAAGGGCGTGCCCCCGAAGGTAGGCGAGGGCGGCTACGTTGACGCCACCAACCTTGAGAGAAGGCTGTATGACCTTGACGCCGATATGTGCGAGGCATATAAGACAGAGATATTCAGGCGTTTTCCCTTTGTTACATGGGAGGGAGAGCGATTTGTGCCTGAGCAGATAGTGCTTAACGAGATGGCACTTGCAGGCTACAGGCTGAGGTGGCACAAGGATATCATTTATTATTGCGAATACTTAGAGGGCGGACTTACAAGGGACAGCCGTCTGCTTGTAAAACAAAATCCTATGGGCTACGCTATGATGTACGGTCATATGACAAGGTATGGCTTAGGCTTTGGAAAAAGCTTTAAATGCGCTATGAATATGGTTGCTTTATCCGTTTGCGGAGGGCACCCCTTTTACTTCCTGAAAAGTGACAGGAGGGGACTTGCCGCATTGGCTTTTTTGCCCGGATTACTTCTTAGCATCAGACGGCGCAGGCAGTTTAAGAGGATATGAAGACAGTAAGCGTTATTATACCTGTATACAACAAAAGAGAATATATAGGGCGCTGTGTGAGCAGTCTTACCGCCCAGAGCTTTTCAGATTTTGAGCTTATATTGGTGGATGACGGCAGTACCGACGGCAGTGGTGAGCTGTGCGACGGCTTTGCCGCCGCAGATAGGCGCATAAGGGTCATCCACAGAGCAAACGGCGGTGTTTCTTCTGCAAGGAACGCAGGGCTTGCCTTGGCGGAGGGGCAATATGTGACCTTTATAGACGGCGACGACTACGTGCCCAACGGCTACCTTGCAGCTCTTGTAGCGGCGGCGGAGGGAGCAGACGTGGCTGTATGCGACGTGGTGTGCGTGAGAGACGGCAGAGAGGCAAGGCGTTTCGCCTGCGGAAAGGAGAGCCTTACCGCCGTGGAGGCTACGGAGCTTTTGCTTTCAAGACGTGAGATAAATTCAGGTCCCTGCGGCAAGCTTTTTAGAAGAGAGTGTATTGACGGCGTACTGTTTCCTGATATGAGAGTGTATGAGGACATCTTGTTTGTGCTTGCGGCCTTTGACAGGGCAGATACCGTAAGAGCCACAAGAGACACCGAGTACGTCTATGACGTGAGTACGGGCGGAGCGATGAGTGCCTATGCAAAGCACCCAAATACAGATCTTATCACCATGGCTGAGAGGGTGCTTGACTACCTTGACACAAGGGAGGGCGTTTTCTCGCCACAGCCTGAATATACTACCCTATCCCATCTGATGCAGCACCTGCGTGAGATAGAGGGGATAAAAGAAAAAACGCCCGAGCAAGAGGCGCTTCTCAGGGCGATATGCGACTTCTTTTACAAAAAACGAAGGCGCATACGAAAGAACAAGGCGTTTGCCTTTAAGGAACGGATAGTGTATCTTTTTGCCGCAAGGGGATACCGCATCAAGGGCGGTATAAAAAAGATAAAATAAAACAAAGATGCCGACTTATCGAGACTTTCCACAAGGACGGTCTTGCCAAGTCGGCATTCGTTTTTATATTCGCTTATCTAAGTATGTACTCAATAAACTCTCTTACTGCGCCCTCGCCGCCCTTTGCAGAGCAAACGTAGTTTGCCGCTTTTTTAACCTGCTCTGCACCGTCAGAGGGGCAGGCAGAAATGCCACAGCTTTCCATACATTCAAGGTCATTCAGGTCGTCACCTATATAGGCTGTTTCGTCAGCATCTATCCCCTGCTCTGCCCAAAGGCTTTTTAAGGTGTCAAGCTTATCCTTTACCCCTTGGTAGCAGTACTTAATACCAAGCTCCTTGCATCTGAAATCCACTATATCTGAGCGGCGACCCGTAATAATAACGGGTACTATACCCTTATCAGGCAGTATATGAGCTATGGCGTAGCCGTCCTTAACATTAAAAGCCTTCATCAGCTCGCCACCTGCGCCCGTGTATATCCTGCCATCTGTAAGAGTGCCGTCTACATCCATCACAAGCATTTTTATACTCATTGCACTATCCCCGTTTTTAATATATCCTGCATCAGCAAAGCGCCCGTTACTCTGCCCTCTCCGTCAAGCACGGGCAGGCAGGTTATGCGGTTATCGTTCATATACTGCAGTGCGTTTACAGCCATATCACGGCTGTCTACCCATTTGGGCGAATGGGTCATAACCCTATCTACAGTCTCGGAATACACATCCACAGAGCGCTCGAGCATACGTCTGAGGTCGCCGTCTGTGATTATGCCCTTGAGAGTGCCGTGGGCATCCACTATGCTGACCATACTGAGTCCCTTACTGCTCATCTCCACTATCGCCGCTCTCAGCGGACTGCCCTCACGCACCACTGCGTTGCCGTCACCGCCGTGCATTACGTCTGCCACCTTTACGTGGAGGCGCTTTCCGAGCGAGCCTGCAGGATGGTGAAAGCCGAAATCAGCCTCAGAATAGTTGCGCCCACGGGAAACTGAAAGAGCAAGCGCATCACCCAAGACCAGCAGTGCCGTGGTACTGGAGGTAGGCGCAAGGTGCATATAGCACGCCTCCTCAAAATCGGGGAAAACAAAGCGATGCTTACAGCCCTGTGCAAGTGTAGAGCATTCCTTACCCGTTAGTGCCACCGTTACACAGCCTATCTCGCTGAGAGTAGGCAAAAGGTCTGTAACCTCGTGACTTTCGCCGCTATGGCTGGCAAGCACTACTACGTCACGCTTTTCTACCATACCCAGATCACCGTGCATAGCCTCAGCGGGATGCATAAAGAAGGAGGGGATGCCAAGGCTTGCAAAGCTTGCGGCTATCTTTGTGGCGATATGCCCCGATTTGCCCATGCCCGTGAATATCACCTTGCCCTCACAGCCTGCTATAAGCTGTGCGATGCCTTCAAAATCAGCCCCGAGGGCGTCCTTCGTCTTTTGTATGGCGGCTATCTCCTTATCAAAGACAGACCTCGCCTCTGCCAAATAATCGAACTTTTTCATAAGCTTATCCCTCGCTTAGTGTACGGCGATATAAATGCGCACAAGACCTGAAAGCAGCTCCTCCATTTCGGACAGCGGCACCATATTGGGTCCGTCTGACAAAGCGCTGTCAGGCTCGGGGTGGGTCTCGAAAAACAAACCGTCTGCCCCTGCAGCTACAGCCGCTCTGGCAAGCACCGGAACGAAGGCACGGTTGCCACCTGAACTCTTGCCCATACCGCCCGGCTTTTGCACGCTGTGAGTAGCGTCGAATATTACAGGCACGCCAAGCTCTTTCATAACCTGTATGCCCGACATATCCACCACAAGGGTGTTGTAGCCAAAGGAGGTGCCACGCTCGCAAAGCATTACACGGTCATTGCCCTCTGCCCTCACCTTATCAACACAGTTTACCATATCCCACGGGGCAAGGAATTGCCCTTTTTTTATGTTTACCGTCTTCCCCGTCCTCGCCGCCGCTACAAGCAGGTCGGTCTGACGGCACAGAAAGGCAGGTATCTGCAAAATGTCAGCTACTGCTGCCGAGGGCTCTGCCTGCCACGGCTCATGGATATCGGTGCAGATACCGACACCGAGCTTTGACTTTATCTCACCAAGAATGGCAAGCCCCTCCTCCATACCGAGACCTCTGAAGCTACTGCCTGAGGTACGGTTTGCCTTATCGAAGGATGCCTTAAAGGTGAATGGTATACCAAGCCTTTCCGTTATCTCCTTAAGTCTCGTCGCTATCTCAAAGCATATCTCCCTGCTCTCTATCACGCAGGGGCCGGCAATAAGCTGCAGCATATATCTCACCTCACTCTGCCATACCGTTCTGAAGCATATATTTCTCCACTGCCACTCTGTCCTTAGGCGTATCCACAGACAAGGTCTTACAGTGAGCATTTATGTAGTAGCAATCCTTGCGGTTTTCAATAAAGCGGAAGGAATCGTTCTCCTCTATCTTTTCAACAGGTCCACGGGGAGTGCTGTGATAGTAATCCAGTGCCGCCTTGGTGAATGCGCCTACGCCCACAAACTTTTGGTAAGCGTAGCTCATATCTCCCTTTGGAAAAGGGATGGGCGCACGGGAAATAAACAGACAAATGCCGTCTTTATTGGTCACTATCTTCAAATTCGTGGGGTCTACCACCTCTACGGGGTTCTGAAAATCGGTCATCAAATTAGATACGTAAAACCCGTCCTCGGGGATGGCGGCAGGTATGCATTTTACGATATCCTCTGCCCTCACCAAGGGCTCGTCCCCATTTATCATAACGTAAAGGTCTGCCTTTACCTTCTCAGACACCTCAAAAAGACGCTCGGTAGCAGTTTCACAATCAGGTGAGGTCATTATTACCTTAGCACCGAAGCCCTCGGCAACCTCCTTTATGTCCTCGCTATCGGTGGCAACATACAGCTCGTCAAACTCCTTGACCTCGGCAGAATGCTTCCACACCCAGTACACCATAGGCTTGCCGCATATCTCGGCAAGTGGCTTGCCTCTGAATCTTGTAGAGCCGCCACGGGCAGGTATCATACCAATTATTCTCATAACATCTTCCCTTTCTGTCCTGAGCCGAAAGTCCCTTTTCCGCACATATTGCGAAAAAGCCTTATCAGCCTGTAATTGCGGGTCTTAAGCAACCAACGTATATAGAATTTTTCATTTTTTGTGCCATGCTTTATACATAGCCCAAGCTCCGCCGACCTTAACATACGGTTGCTGTAGGCGTATTTTTCGGACCTTGTCATTTTGGTGTTTCTCGGGTCAAACACTATATCCAGCATAGAGTAAAAGTAGGAATAGTGCCACCGCAAAAAATCCTCTCTGTCACCCTCGGATATCAGAGGGAGACGTGCGGACATTATGGGTAGCTGAAGGCTCAGCATATCATAACGGTAAAGACTCATAGCACCGTAAACATTGCTCACATAGTGATACAGCGGGCGTGGCAGATAGACTGCGCCCTTGCACAAAGCGGCGTATTCAGCGCAGAAAACAGCGTCCTCACCTATAGACCTGCCCTCGTCAAAGCGAAGGGCGGCGTTCTTTATTTTGTCTACCGAGAATATCTTGAGGCACGCCGAGCCCGAAACGCCACGCCTGAATATACCGTAGTAGTCTGTGAGCGTTTCGTTATCTCCCGAGGTATCTGCCATAGGCTTGCTTTCGCTTCCGTCTGCCCGCTCTCGCCGGCAGTTACAGCTGATAAAGGCATCATTATATCGCTCTGCCGCACCGTGCAGGGCAGAGCACCACTCGGGGTCGGCATAGTCGTCACCATCGCAGAACATTATATATCTGCCACGGGCAAGCTCTATTCCTGCGTTTCTCGCAGAAGAAACACCGCCGTTTTTTTTGTGTATCACCCTTATGCGGCTATCTCTTTCGGCGTATGTGTCACATATTTCTCCGCAGGCGTCGGGGCTACCGTCATCCACCAATATCAATTCAATATCACGAAATGTCTGGTCAAGTATGCTGTCTATACATCGGGTCAGAAATGACTCCACCCTGTATACGGGAACGATTATGCTTATTTCAGGCTTCATAAAACACCGCCCCCCAAAAAACTTCAATCGGTCTTCTCCACCGTCATATCGTCAAAATGGACGTGACCCCAATATTGAGGGAGCCAAGCCATGGCGCCCTCCTTTTCGTTCACTACGTTGAAAAACATTGCAGGCTCTACTCTGTCAACATACACCTGCTGGCCTGCCGAGTTATACTCATAGGCAAGAGCAACCGCCATATATCTGCCGGGTGCTATATTGTCTGTAGGGAGCTTTACCCTGATTTCGCACTCCTCGCCGTCGGCAAAAACAAGAGACTTATCGGAAAACACCGTGCCAACCATATCGCCGTTGTCAGACCGTATCTCAAATCGAAAACCCGTTTTGTTGCCACCCGAATTGCATCTGCAACCGATAAGCAGCTCAAGAGTGTCGCCTTTGCTTACCGTATTGTTAAGGCGCCCCACCATTCTAAGATTACGGAGCTCAAGCCGCATGCTTGCCACGCCCGGACGTTTTATATCAGTGTAATCATAGCACACGCCGCTACCGCTGTTTCCCTGATTCATATACAGCGATATTGCCTTTTCGGTGTCGCCGTCATACACTATCTTCCCCTTATGCATCACTATACAACGGTCGCAAAGGTTGCGTATGGTGTTCATATTGTGGCTGACGTACAGAACGGTACGCCCCTCTTTCCTTGCGGCGTCACGCATTTTGTCAAGGCATTTCTTCTGAAACGCCATATCGCCTACGGCAAGCACCTCGTCCATTATCATTATCTCGCTGTCCAGATGCGCCGCCACGGAGAAGGCAAGCTTTACGTACATACCGCTGGAATAACGCTTTACAGGGGTGTCAATGAAGTCACGCACCTCGGAAAAGTCGATTATCTGCTCCATCTTGCTGTCTATCTCCGCCTTGGTCATACCAAGGATGGCACCGTTGAGATATACGTTTTCCCTGCCCGTCATCTCGCCGCTGAAGCCGGTGCCCACCTCAAGCATAGAGGTTACTCTGCCATAGAGGTCTATGGTGCCCTCGGTAGGCGCAGTAACACGGGACAAAAGCTTGAGCAAGGTGCTTTTGCCTGCGCCGTTGCCGCCTATAATGCCGAGAGCCTCACCCTTGTACACGGTGAGGTCTATACCGTTGAGCGCCATAAAGGTTTGTCCCTTTATGCGCTCGCCCTCTCCGAGTCTGGAGTTGGGGTCCTCCTTGCCCCTGAACCTCGCCCACCAGCTTTGCAGGTCCTTTTGCAGACTGCCGCCGCCTATCTGACCGAGCTTGTATTTTTTCTTTACGCCTTCGATTTTTATGGCGACCTTGCGAATACTGTTATCCATAAATCACACCGTGTCCATAAAGGTCTTCTCGACCCTGTTGAATATCATTATACCGAAAATCACGCAAAGGAGCGTTAATACCACAGAAAGCACAAGCCCCTCCACCGCAACCGTGCCCTGCCCCAAAAAGGCGTATCTGAACAGCTCAACAGGTGCTGTAACGGGGTTTAAGGCTATAGCGGTCTTAAGTGCGCCGCCCTCTATCTGCGCCATAGGATATACTATGGGTGTAGCGTACATCCAGAGCTGTACGCAAAAGCTGATAAGCACCGCAAGGTCACGGTACTTGGTAGTAAGGCTGGAGACGATAATGCCCACGCCCATACCCAGCAGTCCGAGATGCAATACTACAATGGGCAAAAGAGCCCACGCCCACCAATGGGGGGTTACGGCGCCGTTTGCAAGGTAGTACACGAAAAGGCACGCCGTAAGCAGCATTTGAATGCCGAAACGGATTATTGCCGACAGCATATTGGATATAGGCGTTGTAAGCCTTGGAAAATACACCTTGCCGAAGACGGCGGCGTTTGCCGTAAAGGTAGTAGCGTTACCCGTAACACAGGAGGAAAAGTAGCTCCACAGTCCGTTACTGCACATATAAAACAGAAGCTGAGGTACTCCCTCGGGTCCGAGACCCGCTATGTCACCGAAAATCACGCTGAACACAAGGCTTGTCAGCAAGGGATTGATAAATATCCACGCAGGCCCCAGCACCGTTTGCTTATAGGTAACGGTAAAGCTGCGTTTTGTAAATAGCCATATCAGGTCACGGTATCGCCATACCTCGCCCAGATTGAGCGTAAAAAGCTTGCGCTTTGATGAAATGTGTATGTGACGGCTTTGTTCCGCTGCCGTTTTGTCTGCCATATATATCACATCCTGCAATCAAGGTTCAGCCTTAAAAAAGGCTGTCAAAATCCACACGGGGGAACACCTCAAGCATACCGCCACGGGTGGCGTTATACACCCTTACCCCGTTCTCCTCACAGCCCTTTTTCATAGCTATATAGGCAAGGGTGCTGGTCTCGGTATTGGGAATGTACAGCTTTTCTTTATCCTCGTTATATTTATCGCAAAAATAGTCCTTTACGCTGTTATCCACCACTATCTCTCCCCTGTTGTTCTGACTGATCTGAAAACGGTGGTCAACGCCCAACAGATATATCTCGGAAAAGCCCATATATACCGCTATCTGTGCGGCGGTATACAGGCAGGTGCTGCCCCAATACACGCCCTCTGCGGCGTTGGTCGAAAAGCCCGAGGGGGACAGATCCTCCTTCGGCATCCACAGCATTTTAAAGGGATGTGTCGGCTCAAGCTCAAGCCCGTGCTCCCAAGGAAGGTCAACGGGAACGAACTTCACGGGTAAGGGCATCGCCTTTACCTCCTCAACACAGCCTGCAAGCATCTTGTGGTCCTGAGAAAGATAATAATCGGGACGCCAGAGGGTGCTGTCGAAAATATTGTATATGCGGTTGAATCCAAAACAGATATCCCCGTTGGCGTGCAGCTTCTCAAGGTCTGACACGGACAAGCTGGGTCCGTTCCCTATCAGAAAGCAACGCCCGCCTTGGTGTATGCCCTTAAGCTTTTTAATTCTTCTGCCTGCATTGGTACGCTCAAAATGCTTCAGGCGGAGATAGCGCAGACGGTTTTTTACCGACAGTAAGGGGTGCATATACCTTCCCTCCCTCCTATTAACAGCACAGGTGTGGCGGACACTGCCGCCGACACACAATTATACAGATTTATTATATCAAACTGTCAGTCCATTGTCAAGATTTGCACACACGGCTATTTTGATAAAAAAGCCTTGACTTATCAGCTTTTATGAATTACTATAAAAATACGCTGTTCTGCCTTAGCAGGAATATTGCAGTCCCGGCAAACATATCCTTTACCAACTATATTTTTGTGTGGGGATGGGCGTTTTCTTGAAAAGGTTTTCCATAACCGACAGGGCGTGTCTGTTTGCTGAATATATGCTTGAAAACAAGGCTACGGTCAGAGCTACCGCTTTGCAGTTTGGGTTTTCAAAATCCACGGTACACAAGGACCTGACCGTAAGGCTTAAGGAAATAAACGGTGCGCTTTATAAAGAGGTCTCTGCCCTTTTGGACGAGAACCTGAAAGTACGGCACATAAGAGGCGGTAACGCTACGAAGCAAAAGTATACGGAGTGTAAAAAAGCATGGCTGAAAAAAACATATACATAGGTCTTATGTCAGGCACCAGCGCTGACGGTATAGACGCCGCCGCCGTAGAGATAGAGGGTGGCTATGAGCATCCGAGGGTACGGCTTGCCGCTTACGAAAGCTTCTCCTACCCTGCAGAGGTGAGGGAGCAGATATTTGCACTGTTCAATCCCGAAAACGCCACCTCGGACGTACTGAGCAGGATGAACTTTTTGCTGGGCAAGCTATATGGAGAGGCGGCAAACAGGCTTATCGATATGCACGGCATAGACCGTGGCAGGATAGCCGCCATAGGCTCACACGGACAGACCGTGTATCACGAGCCGGACGGCGATGTGCCCAACACCCTGCAGATCGGCGAGGGCAGCGTTATCGCAAGGCTGACGGGACTTACCTGCGTGTCGGATTTCCGCACGGCGGATATCGCCGCAGGGGGCAACGGTGCACCGCTGGTTCCTTTTACGGAATATGCGCTTTTCGCCCACAAGGAAAAGAGCGTTATATTGCAGAACATAGGGGGAATTGCCAACAGCACGGTGCTTTTTGCAGGCTGTAGGGCTGAGGAGGTATTTGCCTTTGACAACGGCCCCGGCAACATGATAATAGACGGGCTTATGGATCACTTTTTTGGCAAAGAAATGGACAGTGGCGGTGCTGTAGCCGCCACGGGTAAGGTATGCCATGCCCTGCTTGACAGCCTTATGGAGGAGCCCTATTACAAAAAAGCTCCGCCCAAGACCACGGGGCGTGAGCTTTTCGGCAAGGCTTATCTCAAGGGGATACTTGACAAGGCTGAGGGACTTTGCCCAGAGGACGTAATAGCCACCGTTACGGCGCTTACTGCAAGGGTAATTGGGGAAAGCTACCGTGACTTTGTATTACCCAGGGGCAAGGTGGATGAGCTTATCGTGGGCGGCGGTGGCAGCTACAACCCCACGCTTATGGGATTTTTGAAGGAATATATGAGCGCATACGGCGTTGAGGTATATACGCAGGAGGACAAGGGGCAAAGCAGTGACGCCAAGGAGGCGGTTGCCTTTGCACTGCTTGCCTACTACACAATGGCGGGTCTGCCGAGCAATCTGCCCACCGCCACAGGTGCAAGATACCCTGCCGTGCTTGGAAAAATATCACTTTAAAGGATGGACATACATTATGGCTGAATGGGCGAAAAAAGAGGATTTTGAGGAGATACTTGCTAAGGCAAACGTTATATTCGGCGGCGAGGGGAACACTGATTATTTTCAGCTTTATCACCCCAAGCTTTATGCTGTGCGCAACTCCGCAGAAGAACATCTTATCGTAAGAGACGAGGAGGGCATACAGGGTATGCTTGGAGTTTTCCCCGACGAGATGGAGGTGTGCGGCAACCGTCTTATTATCGACGGCTTTGGTACCATGGGCGTTTTAAGAAGCGCCCGTGGCAAGGGATATATGAAGGACCTTATGAACACCGCCGTAAAGACTACCGAGAGCCGTGCCCACATGGCCTTTTTGGGGGGCAGAAGGCAGAGATACGAGTATTTTGGCTTTACTCCCTCGGGGCTTGCCTGCGCTTTTTCCTTTAACCGTGACAACGCAAAGCACGGCGTGAAGGTGAGCGGCGCCGAATACACCTTTGAGGAGGCAAGGACTGCCGAGGATGCACATTTTGCCATATCCCTGTACAACAGGCGACCTGCAAGGGTAGTGCGCAAGGAGGAAAGCTTTCTTGACGTGATAAGGACCTGCCGTTCTGTGGGGATAATCATACGCAAGAACGGCGAGTATTTCGGCTATGCGGCGGCAAACGGCGAGTTCAGAAACATTAACGAGATAGAAGTATTGAATATCGAGGAGTTGCCTGCGGTACTGGGAGCATATCTGACCCATTACGATGTAAGGGGCATCGGTATCGGCGGCGTGTTCTTCTTTGAGACAGAGAAGATCAGGGTGCTTGACAGCGTGTGCGAGAATATGTCTCTGCCCTGCTGCGAGAATTTCAAGATAAACGACTACCTTGCAGTAATTCAGGCGTTTATGATGCTCAAGGCAAGCTATACCAAGCTATATCCCTGTGATACGGTCATCGAGATAGAGGGACATGACAGGATACGAATAAAGGTGGATGGCGACAACATATGCGTTAGCCGCTCCGAAGAAGCTCCTGCTCTGGTTATGAAGCCTCTTGAGGCGACGAGACTGCTGTTTGGCAACACCGCTTTCCTGAATCTGAGGGACGATGTGCCCGAGGACCTTGCCCGCAATCTTCCCCTGCCCCTGTTCTACTCAAGACCCGATTTTGTGTAATAAAAAACTGTATTTATAAAAAAGCATCAATACACAAAAACAGACGGCTTTGCGAGACTTTATTATGGGAAATCTCGTAAAGCCGTCTATTGTTTCATATATCCGGTGGGGCGCTTTGTTTTACGGGTGCTTCGCACCCTACACCTCATCCACCGACATCCGTCGGTCCCCCTTCTCCTCAAAGGAGAAGGCTTGGCTATGCCTGCGCAAATTTTACCGCCCCAAAATCGGGCGTGGAAAATTAGTGCAGATTGGACGAACCGACCCCGAAGCTGTACTGAGTACTGCAAGTGGGGAGGTTCGTTCAAAGCAAAAAAATGTGTTAACGTATTACGGGTGGCACCGTTGCCACCCGTAATTTCTTTATATTCTCTTTTGTTTTTATTTTTTGCGTTCTGCGCAAATTTTACCGCCCCAAAGTCGGGCGTGGAAAATTAGTGCAGATTGGACGAACCGACCCCGAAGCTGTACTGAGTACTGCGAGAGGGGAGGTTCGTTCAAAGTAAAAATCATTCAAAAAGCGTATTAGGGACGGCAAAATGCCGTCCCTAATCTCCTTAGAAACCAAATAATATTCAATTTTTACGGTCTGCGCAAATTTTACCGTCCCAAAGTCGGGCGTGGAAAATTAGTGCAGATCGGACGAACCGACCCCGAAGCTGTACTGAGTACTGCGAGAGGGGAGGTTCGTTCAAAGTAAAAAAATATGTTAACGTATTACGGGTGGCACCGTTGCCACCCGTAATTTCTTTATATTCTCTTTTGTTTTTATTTTTTGCGTTCTGCGCAAATTTTACCGCCCAAGAGAGTCGGTAATGCCGACGGACTTAGTAGCCTCATAGCAGGCGAACATCCCATCAACGCCCACAGGCCTGCTCTTCTTAGTAATAAGGCTGACAACAGGGACGAGAACAAGGCCGCCGACCATTGCAAACACGCCTGAGTAGAGGGAGTTGGTGAACACAAACTCGAGGACGGCTATGCCCTTTACGGAAAGCCAACCCAGAGAGATGGCAAGCTGAACGAGCTCAAGCCCTACGCCGAAAACAAAGCTTGAAACAACAGCCGCCTTGGTAACGCCTTTCCAATACAGACCGTAGAGGAAGGGGGCAAGGAATGCACCTGCAAGGGCACCCCATGAAACGCCCATCATCTGCGCAATGTAGAGGTTATTGGTGTTGTACTGGAAGATAGCGATGATAGCGGAAACTATGATGAAGAACACGATAAAGATACGGATGCAAAGCATTTTTGCTTTTTCGCTCATTTCCTTCTTCTTAAGAGTCGCTATAAAGTCAAGGGTTATGGTAGAGCCGCTTGTCATAACGAGGGACGAGAGAGTGGACATAGAGGCAGAAAGCACAAGTACTATTACTATACCTATTATAACTGCGGGGAGCTCTGAAAGCATGGAAGGTATGATGCTGTCAAAGCCGCCTACGGGTCTGCCTGTTGCCGCATCCACTGCCACATTGGAGAGTCTGCCAAAGCCGCCGAGAAAGTAACAGCCGCCCGCAACCACTATTGCAAACACGGTAGATATGATGGTGCCCTTTTTGATGGCGTCTTCGTTCTTGATGGCGTAGAACTTGCCCACCATCTGAGGAAGACCCCATGTGCCGAGGGAGGTAAGCATTACAACGAAGAACAGGAATATAGGGTTAGGGCCAAGGAATGAGGCGTACTCCCAGCTGCCGCCCTCGCCCGTTGCCAGCTCGGTCACCGCCGCTGTGAAGCCACCGTTGCTGTTGAGCACCGCCGCAATAACGGTAACGATACCGAACAGCATAATAATACCCTGAATAAAGTCATTGATAGCGGTAGCCATATATCCGCCAAAGATAACGTATACGCCCGTAAGCACTGCCATAACTATAACACAAACCTCGTAGTCGATACCGGGGTAAGCAATAGCAAACAGTCTGGAGAGTCCGTTGTAAAGAGAAGCGGTATAAGGGATAAGGAAAAGGAAGGTTATAGCAGAGGCTGCGATCTTAAGCTTTTTAGAGCAATATCTCAGTCCGAAAAAGTCGGGCATTGTACGGCTACCCAAGTGCTGGGTCATAACCCTTGTACGTCTGCCGAGCACTACCCACGCAAGGAGAGAGCCGATAAAGGCGTTGCCCAAGCCTATCCATGTAGAGGCAAGACCAAAGTTCCAACCGAACTGACCTGCGTAGCCTACAAAGATAACAGCAGAGAAATACGAGGTACCGAAGGCGAAGGCGGTAAGCCAAGGGCCTACTGACCTGCCACCCAGTACGAAGCCGTTTACATCGGTGCTGTGCTTACGGCAATAGATGCCGATGCCCACCATTACCGCAAAGAATACTACCAACAAAACAGATATTACAGCCATATAATTCACATCCTTTTCGAGTTACGCTTATTGATTCCCCATCGGGCATATAAAACCACCCGTATGCCGCACGTCAGGAATTGTTCTGACTTGCTACGAGACCCTCGCCGCCGTATATCTTACGGAGCAAGGGCTTTTCTATCTTACCCGTGGGGTTACGGGGCACGTCTGCAAAAATGATCTTACGGGGACGCTTGTAACGGGGCATACCCTTGCAGAAGGTGTTTATGTCATCCTCGCTAAGCTTCATTCCGTCCTTCACGGAGATTATTGCGGCGGCTATCTCACCAAGCCTTTCGTCAGGCAAGCCGATGACCGCAACATCCTTTACTGCCGGATGTGCGCTTATAAAGTCCTCTATCTGCACGGGATAAAGGTTTTCACCACCCGTAATGATAACGTCCTTCTTGCGGTCTACCAGATAGATAAAGCCGTCCTCGTCCTCCATAGCCATATCGCCCGTAAAGAGCCAGCCATCCTTAAGCGCTGCGGCGGTAGCGGCAGGGTCATTATAATAGCACTCCATATTACCGTCACCAAGTAGGCAAAGCTCGCCCACCTCGCCCTGCTTTACGGGCACGCCGTCGGGGTCTACTATCTTGGTCTGCCAGCCGTAGCCTGCCTTACCTATTGCGCCCACCTTATGTACATTCTCCACACCAAGGTGAACCGCACCGGGGCCTATGGACTCGGAAAGCCCGTAGTTTGTATCGTACTGATGATGAGGGAAATACTCCAACCAGCGGTTGATAAGGCTCTTAGGTACGGGCTGTGCGCCTATGTGCATCAGCCTGAGCTGTTCAAGCCTGAAATGCTCCAGCTTAAGGTCGCCCCTGTCAAGGCAGTTGAGTATATCCTGCGCCCACGGCACGAGAAGCCATACCACAGTGCATTTCTCAGAAGAGATAGCGCCCAGCACATCCTCCGGCTTTGCGCCCTTGAGCAGTACCGCTTTACCGCCGGTGATAAGGGAGCCGAACCAATGCATCTTTGCACCCGTATGGTAGAGGGGAGGTATGCAAAGAAAAACGTCATCCTTGGTCTGTCCGTGGTGCGCCTGCTCTACCTTGCAGGAGTGCATAAGACTTCTGTGGCGGTGAAGTATCGCTTTGGGAAAACCCGTAGTGCCCGAGGAAAAATAGATTGCGCCGAAATCGTCATCGGAAAGAGGTATCTTGGGGTCATCATCCCTGCAATAATATGTCAGCTTAAAATAGTCCTCGGCGAAGGTGGGACACTGTCCCTCACCTGCATATATAAGGGTGCGCTTTGCACCTATCTCCTCGGCTATCTCCTCTACCCTGCCGATAAACTCCGGACCAAAAACAAGCATATCCGCCTCGGCAAGGTCAAGGCAATACTTTATCTCGTCAGCGGCGTAACGAAAATTGAGGGGAACTGCCAATGCGCCCGTCTTTAAGATGCCGAAATATATGGGAAGCCACTCAAGACAGTTCATCAGCAGTATGGCAACCTTGTCGCCCTTTCTGATATTGCGGGAGAGCAGGAAGTTGGCAAAGCGGTTAGCCTTTTCGTTAAACTGTGCCCAGGTTATCTCCTTGCGGAAATCGGTGGTACCCGTTGCCTCTATCAGGTTATACTCCTTCCACACAACACGGCGTGGCTGCTGCTCGGGGTTAAGCTCTACTAACGCAGAGTCATTACCGTACATAGCGGCGTTACGTTCAAGAAATTCGGTAATAGGCATTTTATTTCTCCTTATTTTGTGGTCGCCCCGGGGCGTAAAAAAAGGTGCTGCGCATTGGCAGCACCAGATAAACATATCAAAGCCCGGAAGCAATATGTCTAACCGCTAAAAGCCAACGCAAAACTAACCACGACAATAATAGGCGCAGTAGCAATAATAGTATGCGTAGGCGTATATACGGCTGTCCAACATATTGATCTCCTCCGTAAGTATTGTATGGATTATAGCACAATTTTTCCCTTTTGTAAAGGGTTTTTTGAAACTTTTTGCAGAAAGAAGAGAAAAAATACATTTTTATGCATTTTTACAAAAAATTCATCAAGTTTTTTGTTAGCGGTGTATAATAGAAGCGTATACGGAGGTGTTATTGATGAAATACTCACATATAGTATGGGACTTTAACGGCACACTGCTTGATGACCTTGTGCCCTGCATAGACGTGCTCAACGCAATGCTTGAGGCGAGGGGACTTGCAAGAGTGGACAAGGACAGGTACCTTGAGGTCTTTGGTTTCCCTATCAAGGCATATTACGAAAAGGTGGGGCTTGATTTTTCCAAAGAATCCTACAGTGAGCTTGCTGATGAATGGTCCGCCCTATACAAGGCTGCGGCAGAGGGCTGTGATATGTGCGGCGGTACCCGTGAGGCACTCGAGTACTTCAAGGGCTTGGGTCTGCCCCAATACATACTTTCTGCCACGGAATACGGTATGCTGTTAGAGCAGGTGGCTGAGCTTGGGATAGGCGGCTATTTTACCGAGCTGTTGGCGCTGAAGGACTTCCACGCCACAAGCAAGGTCGCTCTCGGTAAGAAGTGGGCGGAAAGAGAGAAGCCTCGTAGGGTGCTGTTTATCGGCGACACCGTACACGATTATGAGACTGCGGCGGCTATGGGTGCGGATTGCGTTCTTATTGCCGCAGGCCATCAAAGCAGAGAGCGCATTGAAAAATGCGGGGTGCCCGTGCTTAACAGCGCATATGAGCTTACAGACTTTTTCAAAAAGGCAGACGGGCAGTAAGCTGATATTTTAAGGGGGATGTAAAGAAGCTCCTGTTTCTTTACATCCCCCTTGTTATTGCTGTTTTTCTTACCTCAAAGCTTTTTTCAGTGCTTATTTGAGGATTGCCTTTATAGCCATATAGTCTGCTACCGTGATAGAGCCGTTCATATCCAGATCACCTTTAAGCAGGATAAGCTTGCTTTCCTCTTGTGCACCCACTATGACGAGGCGCAGAACAATAACGTCGGCAGAGCTTACGGTGCCATCACCGTTTACGTCACCGTCAGGCACGCCCACGGTCACGGTACAAGTGGCGCTGTAGCCGCCCGAAAAGGAGGTAGCGGTCACTGTTACGGTGCCTGCCTTCAAAGCTGTGATATATGCGCCGTCGGTAGTGAGCACCGTGGGGTCGCTTACCGTCCAGAGCACGTTTTTGTCGGTTGCGTCATCGCCGAGAACCGTAGCGGCAAGCCAGCTCCTTTCCCCTACGGGAACGGTCATGCTTTGAGCGGAAAGAGATATACCCGTTGCAGCCACTTTTGTGGGAGTGGGCGTTTTCTCCTTCAGCTCACGGTTATAGTGCATGGTTATGTGGTTGCGTATAGCGTGACCCGAAGTGTTGGCGTTATAGGCGGCAGTTGCACCGCTTGTATCAATACCGCCCGAGGCGTCTATACGGAAGACGTGGGCACCGTCACCGCCGAGATAGATATTAGCAGTACTTACGGCGGCATCAAGCATATCAACGCCCTCCTGACCGAAATATACTCCTGCGAAAACTATGGAAGGCGTGGTGGCGGTATAGAGGTTACCAACAAAAGCGCCTCTGCCGTGATGGTTGCAGGAAAGGAAATCAACGTGGGTACCCAAAACCGCCTTATGGATAGACAGCATATGGTCAACGGAGGAGGTACCGCTGGTCACGTTGCCTTTATAGGTAGTACCCGAATCGTTATAGTAGCTGTCACCCGTATAGAGTATCCTTTTACCTGCATACTCTATGAGATACCAGGTGGAGGAGCAGTTTTCCCAAACTGTACTGTTGCTCTTGAAGGTGGAGTGGCTGCTCCAATCCTTGCCCGTACAGATAGTCACCTTTATGGGATAGCTGCTGTCCGTGGTGGAAAGGGTGTTGTAGCCGGTGAAATAGCGCACCTTCTCAGTCTCGTAGCTCAAACGGGTGGGAACAAGGTCGGGACTGTATACCTGCATATTTGTTACCATAGTGTTAAAGCTGTTGACATACGAATCGTAGCCGGCAGCAGCGGTGTTGGCAGGGTCTTTGACCGCATACATCTTCTTAACGGTCACAAAGGGACTGTTGCAAACGAAATACCTCAGGGCGTTGATATGGTCGGAATGGAAATGGGTTATAAAGCTGATAAACTGCACCTGACATTTCTCAGAAAGCAGATGACGGTGGTACTCAGCCTCGCTGAGAGCACCGCTTGCAAGACCGTCAGCAAGGAACTCCTCCCTCAGCTCAAGCAAATACTCGAGGGACTTGGAGTTTTTGTTGCCGCCGTCTATCATCATAACGGTGCCGTTGTAGTCGAGAACAGAGCCGTCGTTTTTGGAAATAGAGTTTGATATCTGATGCAGCTCATTGGTGCGTATCCTCAGCTTACCGTCCTGCTCTGCATAGGTGTTGGCAACGACCTTTTCGGCAAGGTCCTCCATAACGGTGACGGTACAGTGCAAGGTCTTGGCACCCCAGTCGCCCGTATAGGTGACGGTTATCGTGGCAGTACCGGCGGAAACGCCCGTTACCTTTCCGCTTGCCACGGTAGCAACGGAGGGGTCGGAGGATATGAAGGTAAGACTATCCTCTCTGCTTGCAGAGGAGAGGGTGTATTCCATGTTGTCGCTGCCGCCCACAAGGAGGTACAGCTTATCCTCGCAGGTAAAGGCGGCGGTCTCGTTTATTGCGGCGACGTTCTCTGCTCCCTCAGCAGAATAGAAAGAGGTCTCGGATGTGCCGCCGTATACGTAGAAGGTCTGCCCGTCCGCCGAGAAGGTGGCATAAGGACGGAGTGTATACATATCGTCATATTCATCTGCGGAGATATCGGAAATGGATACGGTGCAAACGCCGCCGCTTTCAGTACCGGTATAGCTTGCCGCACCTGCAGTATCTACACTGAGCTCGGCGTTGCCCAAGGTCTCGCTCTTTACAGCCAAAACGCCGTAGCTTACACTCTTACCCGAAAGGGTGCTGTAATAGCTGCCTGCGGTGTTTATCTTCACAGAAACCTTCAGTGCGGGGCCCTCTGCGGCGACGACACCTGCGGTGCCGAGTAGCTCTGCCCTGCCCCCGTGATTCTGAAGCATAGAGTCTATTTTCACAAGCGTGGGAAAAGGATAGCCCGCACGGAAATTTATGGGGTTTGCTGCGTCGGCAGAATTGAGAGCCGCAAGCACCTCGGACGTTGCAAGAGAGCTTACAGCGGTACCGCCGTCAAAATTGCTGTTTACGCCGCTCAAACCGAAGCAGGTGGAGGCGTACTGAGTCAGAACGTACAGTCCTGTACCTGCGCTGTTCTTAAGAGTGGAGGAGCTGTAGGCAATAGCTCTGCCCGAGGATACGGTGCCCACGTTGAAGCAGCGCTTTACCTTTACGTACTTATTGTCGGTAAGGTCGCCCTCGAAGAACGCCTCGCCCACTATACCTGCAACGCTTACACTGCCGTTTGTGGAGGTAACGGAGCCGGTATTGTAGCAGTTATACAGCTCTGTATCACGTTTGTCGGCGGCACCGCCCGATTTACCCGAAATACCGCCAACATAAGCGGCGCCCTTTACGGCACCCACGTTGGCGCAGGAGTTTATATTCACGCTTTTTGCAACGCCGACTATACCGCCCGTATAGTCAGCACCTGTGACCTTGCCGGTGTTGTAGCAATTGTATATCTTGCCGTTGGCGAGGGAATCAGCAGAGTTGTTGCCGCCGGAGATACCGCCTGTATACTGACCCGTAGCTGAAATGTCGCCGTTATTCACGCAGGAGTATATCTCGGTAGCTCTGCCCGTACCAACGATGCCGCCCGTATAATAGGAGTTGCCACCCTTTACAGTGCCGTTGTTTACGCAGTTTTCAATGACGTTATGTCCGTAGCCATCCACGGTAAATGTGCCGCCGAAGATGCCGCCTGCGGCCTTACTGCTTGCTGTAATTTTACCGTTGTTAACGCATTTTTCTGCCTGCATACGGGATGCGCCTGCAGAGATATAGCCTATCATACCGCCTGCCCATCTGACAGCGGTTACGTCAGAATTGTTGGTACAGCCGTAGAAGGCGGCGCTGGGTACGTTGACCTCTGCCATAGGGTCGATAGTACCCTCCATAGAGCTGCTGTTCTTTGCGTTGCCGCCGATAAAGCCGCCAACGCCGCTTGTACCGACAACTCTCAGCTCGCTTACGCAATTTACTATGTCTACGCCGACCTTAGCCTGACCGAGAAAGCCGCCTACAAGGCTTGTGCCCTCAACGTAGCCCTTGGCAAGGGTAAGGTTTTTTATGGTGGCATATCTTGCACAGCCGATAAAGCCCACACAGCTCTTGTCGGTATGGACGATATACATGCCGTAAATAGTGTAGCCTGCGCCGTCAAAGTCACCCTCGAAACGGGCGGTGGACTCATCATTGTAGCCGGGAGGCGCCCAGGTGTGGGCAGAGTCGCCGCCGTTGGTGGGCTTGACGGTGCTTGACCAGCTTTTCCATTCATCGCCGTTGGGGTCATTGTAATATATATCGCAGGTAAGCTTATAGTAGGAGTTTTGAGCCGCCTTTGTCTTGGCGGTAGTGGTGGGATCGTTACCCGCATAGTAGGTAATGGTTGCGTCCGCCGTAGCCACCTGCTTGCGGAAATATGCAAGGTCGCTGGGGGTAGATATCTTGAAGGGATTGGTCTCTGTACCCGCACCCTTGAGCCAAGTGGAATAACCGCTCCAGGTATAATAGCCGCTATCTGATGTGACCTCCGCCCCCTTTACCGTGGGCAAAAAAACGAAAGCGCCAAGCAAAACAGCAAAGACAAGAATCGCAGACAGCGCTTTTTTTACGGTTAAATAAATACTCATACACGACCTCCGTATGCTTTGTAATATAATAATTATACTATTTTTATCGCTCTGACGCAAGAAAAAAGCCTCTGTTCACCCTGACGAAAAATCGGCCGAAAATCTGTGCAAATAATACAAAAACGGAGTGCAGTCTGCCTACACTCCGCATTGCTACTGTATTATATTGATAAAATTACTGCTGAGGCTGCTGAGGAGCAGAGGTTGCTGACACAGCACCCTTTGCCATTGCAACGAGCTTGGAAAGAAGGTTGGGAACAAGGTTAAGTGCGCCGCCGATAGCGCCGAAGATAAGGGTGAGCCACCAGCCTGCGCCGAAGCCTACGCCCTTGGTAGAGATAATACCTATAAGGCCAACCAAGAGGCTGAGAGCGAGAAGACCGTAAAAAGCAAGGTTAAGAAGCTTAATAAGGTCAAAGCTTGCGGTGGGGAAAAGCTTTTTAAGGTCGATAAACTCAAATGCGATACGGGCAAGGAATACAAAAATGTTGATGATAAGGAAAACCTTTGCTACGGCAAGAATAACGCTGATGTCGCTAAGGTCGGTTGTAAAGAAGCCGCCGACAGAATAACCGCCGTAAGGGCCGAAGCTGCCCACATTAACACCGTAAACGGAAGCGCTGTACCAGCTTATGAAGTGAAGCAGGAACACGAGCGCCGTGGAGGCAAGAGTAACTATCTTGTCAATGGTGAACTTGGGGACGTTGAAATACAGGGTAGGTGCCTGCTTGGGAGCCTGAGATGCCTGAGGCTGTACGGGAGGCTGAGAAGCCTGAGTCTGTGCAGGCTGTTCATTTACTTTAGCGCTCTCACAATCGCAAACGCCGTTTTCAGGAAGCTGCTTTCCGCATTTTGTGCAAAACATTATAATCTCTCCTTTTAAGTACTTAATATTTCCTTTTTATTGTAACACATATCTGCCCTGTTTGCAATAGCAAATCACATAAAAAAGGCAAAAAAATACTTAATCCGCTTACTTAAATACCCGTGCGGCAAAGGCAAATCACCCTTGACTTTTACCTGCACGCATATTATAATGTAATTAACAGATGGTGCGGTGACCGCCGTGCTGAAAAATTTTACGAAAAGGAGACAAGTCGAATGAAAAAGCGTCTTGCATGTCTGGTGCTCGCATTGGTTATGATGGTTTCTACCCTATGCGTTGCCACCACCTCTTCCGCTATCTCTGATGCGGATTTCGTTGCTCCGGAAATTCTGGTGCCCGAAAATCTTATCGTTCCCGATAACGATCTTCTCACCAACAGTGAATCCTTCACTCTTTCCGAAGGCTCCCGCTATGAAATTGATGTTAAAACCAATTTCATTGAAGAGGGTCGTTTCAACAGACCCGGTACTATCAATTATCAGAAGTACATAGTTATCCACAACACAGGCAGTTACCCCATTTCCTCCACTGCTTTGGGTAACCACAATTACTGCCTTACCACTACCGCTGACGTTTCATGGCACTACACCTGCGGTAACGACGGTATCTATCAGCAGATACCCGCTAACGAAAAGGGTTGGCACGCAGGCGGTAACTACTGGAATGATGCAACGCTCAAGGACAAAGTTACCGACGGCTCCAACAGCACCAGCGTTGGTATTGAGACCTGCGTTAACGGTTTCCCTGCTGACAGCACCGCCAGCGGCGAGCATTGGAACTCTGATGAGATGTACGAGTGGTACGAGACCCATTATGACTACACCGCTACCTATCTTGCACAGCTCGTTGCTTTCCTTTGCGTTAAGCTCAACTTCAACCCCTATACTCAGATAATCACCCATTATCAGACCGCTGCTAAGAACTGCCCCATGCAGATGAGATACATTTTCGGTACCAACGCACAGTTCACCATCAACGGTACCTATTTCAAGGTTTTCCTTGACAGAATGTATGACTACTATGAGTCCTTCGGCGGCAGCTACACCTCTGCTGATACTCTTAAGAACGTATATTACAACCCCAACTACAAGACCTATGATGCAGGTCTTTACAAGGCACCCGGCACCGCTTCCAACGTTCTTCTCGGCGACGTTACCGGTGATAGCAAGGTTAGCAGCCTCGACGCTGCATTCATACTCAGATATGATGCAGACCTTGTTGAAGAGCTTGATACAGCCGCTGCAGACGTAGACGGCAACGGCAAAGTAAACAGCCTTGACGCTGCTTTTGTTTTGAGATATGACGCTGACCTTGTCGACAAATTCCCCGCAGAGAATGCAACAAGCAGAGCAGTCAGCGGTGTAACCGTTTACCGTGCAGGTAACACCTCCACCGAGGTAGTCGGCGCTCTTAAGGCAGGCGAGGTAGTTGACGTTACCGTTACCGGTTGGAACTGGGGTAAGGTTACTCTGGCTGACGGCACCACCGGTTGGGTAGACCTTGACGAGCTTGAATTTGTTACCGACAAGTACGATTACGGCACCTACAGGACCGCAGAGGGCGAGATAGTTAACGTTACCGCCATCGACGGCACCACCGCTACCTATGAGGGCGGCACTGCTGATATCAACACTCTCACCAGAGTATACAAGGTTGAGGTTAAGGGCGACACCGAGTTTGGCGCAGAGGCAAAGTATCTTGCCTCCGGCGAGACCTTCTCTGTTACCTCCGTTGCTCCCGTTGCTCCCATGCTCTTTGACATTTGGGAAGTAACCAGCGGCGTTGCTGCTATCGAGGATAAGGAAGCACAGCAGACCACCGTTACCGTGCTTAACTCCGATATAGTTCTCACCTCCTCTCAGCGTGATAAGTATGACCTCCTTGTTGAGTACGGCACCGGCGCAGGCAGATACAACGTAGGCGACGAGGTTACCGTTACCGCAAGAGCAAGAGTTGGCTACACCTTCCAGAATTGGGAAGTTGTAAGCGGCGCAGGTGAATTTGTAGACGCTACCGCCTTTACCGCTACCTTCATTATGGGCAATGCTGACACCAAGATCCAGGCAGTATACAAGATCTCTCAGAACATAGACCTTGAAGGTCTTCAGAACTACGCTCTCGACGGTAGCTACACCTTCTCCTGGAAGGAGCTTACCGGCGAAGATATCGCATGGAGAGGCAACCTTAAGGACCTTGACTGCACCAAGCTTAATGACGGCGTTATCGCTACCTCCTCCTTCTCCGAGAGCAAGACCGACCTTTATCTGGGCGTTCAGGGCACAGCAGGCATGGCTGAGATAGTATTCACCCTTGACGGTACAAAGGAAATCTCCAAGGTTGTTCTCCGTGACATAGCTGACAACGGCGGCTCCTTCGGCGACATCGACAGCACCTCTATCGCCATATCCGTTTCCAATGACGGCGTTGAGTACACCGCTGTTGAGGGTCTTTCGGACACCCTTTACTTCTCCTACAAGATAGGCGAGGACGGTACCGTAACTCAGATCACCGACCACTACACCCACTCCGTAGACTTTGCTGTTTCTTCCGCTAATTACGTGAAGATCAGATTTAAGTCCGGCAAGTATCTCACTACTCTTTCCGAGGTGGAGATTTACGGCGCAGAGGGTCAGGCAGATTAGCATCCCTTACAAAACCGCCAAGTTAAGTATTCACCATAGTGAATATCAAAGTGGCAGGCTTTTGAGGATATATTTTTACTAAGTAATATTTAAGCGCAGAGGTTGTCATGGGCCGAAAGGCTTGTGACGGCCTCTTTGCACACAACGCAGACCATACCGATTTTCAGAATTGAGGGGATACGATGCTTAGCTTACGAAACACACAGAAGAGCTTCCTTGCAGAGCACGTAAAGGAGGGCTGTACCGTTGCCGATTTTACTATGGGAAACGGACACGATACCCTTTGGCTTTCCAAGCGTGTGGGTGAGAGCGGAAAGGTATACGCCTTTGACATACAGGACCAAGCCCTTGAAAACACCAAGGCTTTGCTTGAAAAAGAGGGCTGCCCCGAAAACTACAGGCTTATCAAGGCGAGCCACCACCTGCTGCTTGACTATATAGACGAGCCTCTTGACGCAGGTGTTTTTAATCTTGGCTTTTTACCCGGTGGCGATAAGAGCCTTACTACGCTGCGCACCACTACCCTGCCCGCCATTGAGCGTGCGCTTACCGTAATAAAGCCGGGCGGCTGTCTTATAGTTGCCGTTTATCCCGGGCACGAGGAGGGCAGACTTGAGGGAGAGCTGATCTGTGAGACCCTTGCGGCTTATGACCAGAGGATGCTGTCAGCGTACCGCTTTAACGTGCTTAATGCCGCAGACTGCCCGTATTTTATTTATATTGAGCTGAACGAAAAGTATAAGGGAGGCGCTCTATGACCAAGGCTGAATGCAAGCTTTTTTACGGGATGGAAAAGCCACGGCTTGAGGCGTTTCTTGACGGGATCAGAGCCGTAAAGCAGAGCTACGGCGATGGTCAGGTGATACTGTCTCAGGGCGAGCCCACAGATAAGCTCGGCGTGGTGCTTAACGGCGAGATAGAGGGCGTTTACTACGGAACGGAGGGCGACACCACTTTGGTATCCACCTTTGGAGAAGGTATGGTGTTTGCGGATTTCCTTGCGGCAGACAGCAGCAAGACGAGCCCCGTTACCTTGAGCGCCGTTGGTGAATGCACGGTCCTGCACATACCGATAGAGGGGCTTTTTTCTCCACCCAAGGCGGTGGAGGCAGAGGCAAGGCGCATGCTTTGGAATCTGGTAGGCATATACTCTGCCCAGTATTTCGAACTGAAGGACAGGCTGTTCTGCCTTTCTGCGGGGACGCTTAGGGAGAAGATACTGCGTTTTTTGAGTCTGCAAAGGGAAAAGGCAGGCAGTGACAGCTTTGTGCTTGGCTGTACCCGTGAGCGGATGGCGGCGTATCTTAACGCAGAAAGAAGCGCTCTTTGTCGGGAGCTGTCGAGGATGAGGGCAGACGGGATCCTTGCCTGCTCAGATAAAAAGTTTTCACTAAAGGTATAAATGAGCTGTTTTACACAAGGTACCAAGACTTTTATATATAATAAATATGTAAAAAACCCGTTGACACAGAGGAAAATAAAATATATAATACCCTTTGATAAATATAGGAGGTTGGGCCGTAAATTGCCCTATATGTACTATGGACATACTGTTTCGCTATTTTACGGAGATCGATTGGCAAATGCCTGTTATGTGGCTTATCGGCGGCGCACTGATCTATCTCGCAATCAAGAAGGATATGGAGCCTACGCTTTTGTTGCCTATGGGCTTCGGCGCTATTCTTATGAACCTGCCTGTACCCCTCGTAAAGGACGCAACAGGTGCTTTGGTAGAGTCTGAGGGCGTTTCCGAGATCCTCGGCACCCTTTATAACGCAGGTATCGCTAACGAGCTGTTCCCTCTTATACTGTTCATCGGTATAGGTGCGATGATAGATTTCGGTCCCCTGCTTTCCAATCCTAAGATGCTTTTGTTCGGTGCGGCTGCACAGTTCGGTATCTTCTTCACCTATTTTGTAGCAGGCTTCTTCTTTGATCTGAAGGATGCGGCTTCTATAGGTATCATCGGTGCGGCTGACGGCCCTACTGCAATAGTAGTTTCTCAGACCCTTAAATCCAACTATATCTCCGCTATAACCGTTGCAGCATATTCCTATATGGCTCTGGTGCCCATCATTCAGCCTCCCGTTATCAAGGCTATCACCACCAAGAAGGAACGCCTTATAAGAATGGAGTATAAGCCTGCTTCTGTTTCCAAGACCACACGTATACTCTTCCCCATCATCATAACCGTTCTTGCAGGTCTCTTTGCTCCCGCATCCGTAGCTCTTGTCGGTTTCCTTATGTTCGGCAACCTTATCAGAGAATGCGGCGTGCTTGATAACCTTTCCGCAACCGCTCAGAAGGAGCTGGCTAACCTTGTTACCCTGTTCCTTGGCATAACCATCGCCTTTACCATGAGGGGCGACAGGTTCCTTACCCCCGCTACCCTGCTTATTATGGGTCTTGGCTTATTTGCATTCGTATTTGACACCGTTGGCGGCGTTATGCTTGCAAAGCTGCTCAACCTCTTCTCCAAGAAGAAGATCAACCCTATGGTCGGTGCCGCAGGCATCTCTGCCTTCCCTATGGCATCCAGAGTTGTTCATAAGATGGGTCTTAAGGAAGATCCTCAGAACTTCCTGCTCATGCATTCCGCAGCAGCAAACGTTTCCGGTCAGATCGCTTCCGTTATCGCCGGCGGCTTGATCCTTGGTCTTGTACAGGGTTAATGAGGTGACTGAATATGAAAAAGACTATTATATTTATTCTTACTTTGATTACTGTTATTTCTGCTTTCGCTCTCCCCGTATTTGCTGAGAGCGAGGCTGAGAACGGCGTATTTGAGCCCTTCAGCTCCTCTGAGGAAAAGCCTGCTGAGGATGTTAGCGATGCTTCTACCGAGACTATACCCACTATCGGCGCTACCGAGCCTTCTGAGGACGACGCCGAGGACGATGATATGAACGTTGAGATCAAGGTCTCTGCCGACAATATGGGCACCACCCTTAAGCATATGGGCATTGGTATGCTTGGCGTTATGCTTGTGCTTATTCTTATCGCAATAGTGGTTCTTGTCCTCAACAAGCTTTTCAAATAAGCTATAACACCTATAAAACTGTGCCCCAACGGCTTGTTGGGGCACATACTTTTTGCGGTATTGTTGACAAGGTGTTTGCGGTATGGTAGAATGGGGGCACAGAACATTATACGGAGGGTCAGTATATGGCGATCAGACTTAACGAAGATAAAGAGCTTGTGCAGAGGATAAAAGAGGGACTTGAGCGCAGAGGCGGCTACTGCCCCTGCAGGCTGCCCAAAACCGAGGAGTTCAAGTGCGTTTGCAAGGAGTTTAAGGAGCAGATAGCAGACCCCGATTTTGAAGGCTATTGCCATTGTATGCTGTACTACAAATCCAAGGACTAACCATTAAAGAAGCGAAAAAGCCCCGTAAGGGAGAAAGGCGCTTATTCAAGCCTCCTTCCCTTACGGGGCAGTTTTTATTTGTTCTGAAGGGGTTATTCGGGCACTACAGCGCCGCTTTCAGTATAATACTTGATCTTCTTTGCGGCGAGGAACTCCTTTATAACCGTGGCGCTTATACACCGACCCAGATGCAGGTACGCACGGTTTGCTTTGTCTGCACCGTCGCCGATAACGGGCACGCCGCTTGGGTCGTAGCGGAAGCCTGTATCAAAATGACGGGTCTCATATTGCATACCAAACACCCTGCCCTGCGTATCAAACAGAGGACCGCCGCTGTGCCCCTTCAAGCCGGGTGTGCTGAGCTCTATGGCACAGACCTTGCCGTCCTTGGCTACGTGACGGGTGACCATACCGTCTATAGGGAAACGAGGGGTGTTGACGGCACCCACATCGGTCCACTCGATATCATCGCTGATGCCGTTGTATATTGCACCCACGGACTCAGGAAAAGGAAAGCCAATGCGGCACATAGTGTTGCCGGGGCGGATGCCCTCTGCCCTGTCCGCAAAAACTGCGTAGCCTCTGTAGTTTGCCTGTTCAAAGCCGTTAAAGCAAATAATAGCAAGGTCGTGCTCAGGGTGAATATGACAGGTGATGCCCGTAATAGGCGCCACACAGCCCTTGAAATTGCACCGCATATTGACCGTTACGCCTTTTCTGTAGCCATACTCCATCTCGAGCTTTCTTAGCATCTGAGAGCCGTTTTTGCCACCGGCGAGCTGAGCCTTTGCTTTCTTGAACATAGCGTACTTCTCGTTCATCTTTGTGGCGGCAAGGATAGTTTCGGCAACGTGGCGGCAGGTAACTGCACAGCCTTGCTCGTTAACGAAAAACAAGGTGCCCGAGCCTGCGTTCACCACGGTCTCGCCAAAGTTCCTGTAAATATAGACAACGGGGCGTGTATACTCCCCTACCTTTTCTATAGCGTCTGCAAACATTGTATAACCTCCGCAAATGTATTGCCCCAAAAACCGACGGTTCATTGGGCATACGGTAAAAAACAGGGGGGCAGCCTTTAGCGGTGCCCCCCTTTATTATAGCTTATTTGGGTTGACCCTTAAGGTCGTAGTACTGCTGACAGAAGATATTGGCAAGCACCTGACTGTAGTCATAGAATGCAAGCTCGGATACGTCAACAAAAGGATAATCTCTTGCTATCTCAGCAACACGGGCAGCGTTTGCCTCAGCAAATCTTGCGCTGATCTTTTCAACAAGCTCGCTACCGAAGGTATCGTAGATCTGACTGGAAAGCTCGTTTGCCAGGTTTGCTGCAAAGAGGTCATCATAATCCTCAACAAGTCTTTCATCAAAGAGAGCCTTGTACTCATCGCTCTGGAGGTATGCGTTCATAAGAGTTTCGTACTCAAGAGAGTCAACGTACTCGCTGAACAGCTTGTTGACCTGAACAGTTACATAGCCTGCGAGCTCTTCTTCAACTATCTTAGCCTCATCCTCGGCGGTGTAGTATATCTCAGCCTCTACTGCGGCAGTTACATCCTCCTCGCTGGGTGCCCATGCCTCGTCGATAACTGCGCCCATAGCCTCCTGACCCTTGCGGTACTCGTCTATCATAGCCTGACGGGTGTTAGCCTTTACGGTCTCTGCCGCAAGAAGTACAGCGTCCTCACGCTTTGCGGTCATAAAGGTCTCATCCGCAAGAACCTCTTCACGAAGGTCTATCTTCTTACCCTGCTCGAATACTATCTTATACTCGGAGAGAAGATTTGCCTTAAGTCTCTGCTCGATCTGACCGGAAACCTGTGCCTTGTACTCATCACTTGTAGCGTCAAACTCGAAGAGCATGCCGTTTATATAGCTGTCATAGAACTCTGCAACTATTGAATTAAGCTCGTTGAGGTAGTCAACACTGTCAATGAGGATGCTGTTGCCCTCAGGGTCCTTAACTGCGAAGGTCTTTGTAGCCAGGTTAAAGCCCGTAAACTGAGAGGTGGTAAGATCAAGGTTGTGAGCGATGTCTGCCTTTATGCTGTCCTCGGAGATGCCCTTGTCATTGGAAACGAGAGCGTGGAAGGTGTGGCCGGTGTACTTGTTATCCATAGAATAGGTAACGTCAACCTTGGTGATGACCTCGCCGCTGTTGGTGAGAGTATAATGCTCACCGATAACGCCGTAGAACAGTACGTTCTTCACGTCAACATCAGTGCTTTGGCTGTTGAGCAGACGGAGGAAGTTTACTGCGTAGCTTTCATAATCGTCATTGCCGTAGCCGCTGGTGTTATAGATAGCGTAAACAGCCTCGCAGATCTCCTCGCTGGTTGCCTTGGGATAAGCGTAAATGCTGTAAACAAGCTCTTTACCGTCTTCACCCTCTGCAGCCTGCTTTACGATGCTCTCCATCTCTGCCATAGTGCCGGCATAGAATGCAACTGCGAAATCCTCAGAAAGGATGCTTTCGCCCACTGCGTCCTTAGCAACTGCGCCTACCAGATAGTCGAGGGAGCGATATTTAGCTATGGTAGCATAGAAATTACAGTATGCGATATTCTTAAAGGGGAGAAGCAGCTCGCCGTTGCTGGTAACGCCGAGACCGTTACCCTCCATAAGCTCAATAGGAGGTGTAGTAGGTGCGTTGAGAAGCGGAATGGGATACTCGCCGTCAGGACCTGCGTTTGCCTTAACGTATCTGAGATAACCCTCGATATCGTTAACAGTGGACATCTGATACTTGGAGAAGCCGTTCTCATACTCGCCATCTGCCTCAGCGGCTGCCATGATAAGCTGACTGTAGTGATCAAGATAAGCCTGATCAAATACCATAAACTCATACTGCCCCACTGCACGTACAGAGGGAATACCGTATACTACTGCACTTTCGGTGGTGTCGCCAACCTTGACTGCGTCAAAGAACTGAGCAGGGATAGCCTTGTTAAGGCTTATCATCTGACCGTTGGCATCGTTAAGAGCCTTTGCCAAGGAAAGAAGCTTACCGTCGGAAGCGTCTGCGTAATAATCATCAAAGTCGGTGTAAAGCACAACGTCCATAGAAAGAACGTTAGGCTCAATGCTGCGACCCTCGTCATAGCACCATCTTATAGTATCACGGTTGTAGAGGGTATAAACACTCTCGGTGTCCTCGCTGCACTCATAGCTGAAGGTGGAGGTAGCGTAATCAAAGCTGTACTTAAAGCCGTAATTATCGTTCTCGGCGTTTTCTTTGTACGCATCTATAACTGCCTTGGCAGACTCAACCATCGTGTCATATCTGTCCTCAGGAGCGAGGAAAAGCTTAAGAGCGTAGCCGTTGGTAATAAGCATGCCGTTAAGACGCTCCTCAACTTTGATGATGTCAGCCTCGGTAGTGCTTTCATCGGTTATGCCGAAATAAGTGATAACAGGAAGCTCGGGAGGGATAACAACCTTAACGTTGTTCTTGCTGTTCTGACGAAGAGCAAAAATGATAACGCCAAGTATACCCACCACGAGAACCAAAGCTATTAACTTCTTTACAAATGAATTCTTCTTTTTCATAATAAAGACAAACCTCCAAACAAAAAGCCATGATTATACGCATTAGTTATTGTACACCATAATTCCGTTTATGTCAATGACTTTTTCAATTTTTCTACAGGAGTTTTGACAGACGGAGCTTTGTGTGTTGCTTTTTTTGAAAGGATGGATTATACTGTGAAAAAGGGGTGATTTTTTGGACGACAGGAAATACAGAAAAGTGTTCAGAGACCTGCCCGTGCTGCAGACCGACAGACTTTATCTGAGAAAGATAAGTCCTGAGGATCTGTTTGATATGTACGAATACGCCTCAGAGGACGAGGTGTCACGGTATCTTTTGTGGTCTCCCCACCTGAATATTGCCGAGACCCGTGGGCATATAGAGTTTTTACAGAAGCAGTACCGCAAGGGTCAGGCCACCGATTGGGGTGTAGCTCTTAAGGCGAGCAACAAGCTTATCGGCACCTGCGGCTTTGCAAATGTAGACCTGCACAACAACAAAGCGGAGATAGGCTACGTGCTTTCCCACCGCCACCGTGGCAAGGGCTATATGCGGGAGGCTGTGAGGAGAGTGCTTGCTTTGGGGTTTGGAGAGCTGGGTCTTAACCGCATAGAAGCACGGATACTTGAAGGAAACACTCGGTCAGAGCGTCTGGCGGAGAGCGTTGGAATGAGACTTGAGGGAACGCTAAAGCAAGCCCTGCTTATAAAGGGTAAATACAAGACCTTCAGCTATTACGCCATCACCGCAGAGGATTATTATGAGGGTCAAGCAACAGAGTAGCTGCATAAACTGACAGTATAATCCCGAAAAGGAGAGGCTTATGCACTACGACACTAAAAGCGACAGCTATAAAAACATACTGAGTGCCCTTTCGAGCGAAGCGGAAGGGCACGTTAAGTATATGATACTCTCAGAGGATGCAATGGGCGACGGCAACGCCGACCTTGCGAGACTCTATGACGAGCTTGCCAAGGAGGAGCTGTGCCACGCAAAGCTATGGTACAGAGAAGCGCACCCTATGAACGGGAGCGCAGAGCTGGAGAGCGCCATCAAGGACGAGGCAGACGAGGCAGCATCGGGATATCCCGAGATGGCTGCAAGAGCTGAGCTTGAGGGCTACGAGGCGTTGGCGGACCGTTTTCTTGCCAACGGAAAAGCCGAGGCAGGTCACCGTGACAGACTGATAAAATACAGAGATGAGACCAAGGACGGCACAAGAAGAAGGAGCTACGAGGACGCCTTATGGCGCTGTATGATGTGCGGTCACAGCCATATAGGTATAACGCCGCCTGAGCTTTGCCCCCTTTGCGGATACGGGCACAGCGCATATATGAGAGCAGAATAAAGCAAAAAAGGGGGCGATCTTTCGCCCCTCTTTTCAAAAACGCTGAATGTAATACCGAGTAAGGCTTTAACGCCTTATCTTTTTGCCAAAATCAAGAAGCTTTACTACCACAGGACTGAGAACGATATTGGTAACAAGCTCGAAAAGGAAGTTGCCACCCACAAGGCCAAGGAAAACGTACTCGGCAGTATTGGCGTAACCAAGACCCTCACCCCACATAGCGACGGTGTCCATAAAGAACACAAGACAGCCTATAAGGAAAACGCCCGTGTTTGTCAAAGGGCAGACTATAGCGGCGAGCACTACTGCAAGATACTTGCTCTTTTTAGAAACCAGCTTGTAAACGATGCCCGCAAGCACGCCGCAGGCGATGCCCTTAAGCAGAACGGTCAAGACGGTGCCAAAGGCGTTTACAGCAAGGAAAGCGGCTGCATCACCGTTAAGCAGAACTACCAGACCGAAAACAAAGCCCAGCCAGCCTGCAACTGCCACGCCACAGCTCGCAGCACCGATAACTATGGGCACAAGCACGAGGGACACCTGAAAGGGACCAAACCTGACAAACTGCCCCAGAAGCTGAAGTATTATAACGAGAGCCGTGAGTATTGCGCCCATCGTAATTTGTTTTGTATTCAGTTTTTTGTTCATAACGCCTCCAAAAAGTAATAAATATACGCACTTTTGAATATCGATGCATATATTGTACACCCTCATTAAAACTTTGTCAAGAGAATATGTGAACATATTTATCCTGTTACCTCCCCACTGTTTTGGTTAACATCTTAAATATAAAGCAGATTATGGGGCGGTAATGTAAATGTATGTTCTTAATTAATATGTGGTTTTTGTATAATTTCGTGTTACTTTTGATGTATAATATCACCAAAAAAGTATTTTTTCGTTCTTTATTAAAATTGACCCTTTTATTTTGACAGAAGATGTGATATTATAAGATGTATGTTTTTATGCTTTCCGTTTTTATTATTATGACAACAACAGAGGTGCTTTATTTTGGATAATTGCATACTTGATATAAATAAGTACAACAGCTTTTATTTTATAGGCATCGGCGGCATCAGCATGTCTGCCCTTGCTCTTATTCTGAAAAGGAGCGGCAAGTCCGTCAAGGGCTATGACCGTCTACCTTGCGACGCTACCAAGAGCCTTGAGGCTGAGGGGATAGAGGTATTCTATTCCTTTGACACTGCAAACTGCGAGGGCTGTGATATAGCAGTATACACTGCGGCTGTTGACAGCACCCATCCCGAGATGGTGAGCGCAGCCGAAAAGGGTATACCGATAGTCAGCAGGGCGGCACTGCTTGGTGCTATCGCAAGTAGCTATCCCAACTCCATAGCAGTGGCGGGTACCCACGGCAAGTCCTCTACCTGCGGCATTCTGTCTCAGATATTTATGTCACTTAAGGACGCTGACCCTACCATTCTTATAGGTGCAAAGCTACCTTGTATTTCCTCCACCTTCCGCACGGGGCACGACGGCAATTTTGTCTTTGAGGCTTGCGAGTACAAGGATTCTTTCCTGCAGTTTTTCCCTACGGTGTCTGTTATACTGAACGTGGAGCTTGACCATACGGATTATTTTGCGTCTATACAGCAGATGGAGCGTTCCTTTAAGCGTTTTATGGATAACACTGCGCCCGAGGGTTGCGTTATCGTAAACAAGGACAGTGAGCACGCTATGCACTGTGCGGCAATGCACGAGGGCAAGACCTACACCTACTCGGTGAAGGATGCGGATGCGGATTTTTACGCCAAGGATATACAGTTCAAAAACGGCTTGCCCGGCTACACGCTTGTATTCAAAGGGCGTGAAGTGTTCAGAGCAGAGCTTTCGGTACCGGGCATACATAACATATCCAATTCTCTTGCGGCTGTAGCGGCGGCGTTTATGTCCAAGGTGCCTGACGAGGCCATTATCAAGGGACTGAAGGATTTTCGTGGCGTGGGAAGACGCTTTGAGTACAAGGGCGAGCTTAACGGCGCCAAGATATATGACGACTACGCCCATCATCCCGACGAGATAAGGGCAACCCTTTCGGCGGCAAAGAAGCTTGGCGGCAACAGGATAGTATCCGTATTCCAGCCCCACACCTTCTCACGGACCCATGACCTGCTTGGCGGCTTTAAGGAGGCGTTTTCTGACTCTGACCTCAGGATATTTGCGGATATTTTCCCTGCACGTGAGGATAACATATACGGCATAAGCTCTGCGGATATCGCCGAGGGTATGGAAAACGCACTGTATATCTCAGGCTTTGAAAGCATCGCCGATTACCTGAGGCAAAACGTGGGTGAGGGCGATATCGTCATCCTTATGGGCGCAGGAGATATAGACCGTGTGGCAAAGCTTTTGTTTTAAGCTATGGCGTACGGGGTTTTGATGTGTATTGAGGGCAAGGAGAGTGTAATACGTTTTTTTGCCACATGGGGCGAGGAGATAAGGTTCAGGCTCAAAAGAACGGCGCTAAAGCGGCTTGGGAAACAGCTTGTTTCCTTCAGCGAGGGCAAGCGGAAAAAGGTATGTGTGCGGATAGCACGGGAGCTTACCGTGACCGCAGAAAGAGATTATAAGGGTGCGGCGTGTCTTTTGCGCTTTGAATTTGTGTGGGAGAACCCTACGCTGCTTATGCCAAGCGATAATGAGTTCAACTATACCGGCTTTGCCAAGGAGGATATTGCCGACTTTGGCAGACAGCTAATACAATACAAAAAAACAGGACGTGCCGCTATAGGTCACGTCAAGGGAGCGTGAAAAGTATGAAGGCTTATGAAAGGCTTTTGAAATACGTAAAATTTGGTACTCCATCCGATGACGGGAGCGAAACAGTGCCAAGCACTCAGTGTCAGTTTGAGCTTGCGAGAGCGGTTGTGGAGGAGCTGAAGGCTCTTGGTGCGGAGGACGCTTTTGTAGACGGCAAGTGCTACGTTTACGGGCATATTCCTGCTACCGTAGGCTATGAGGACAAAAACGCAGTAGGCTTTATTGCTCATCTTGACACGGCGCCCGATTTTGAGGGCGTAGGCTGTGAGCCACGCATTATAGAAAGCTATGACGGCTGTGACATACCGCTTGGCAATAGCGGCAGAGTTATCAAAACTAAGGATTTTCCTCATCTTAAGGGGCTTGTGGGCAAGACTCTTATCGTTACCGACGGCACCACCTTGCTGGGCGCAGATGACAAGGCGGGCATAGCGGATATTATGACTGCAATCGAGCGCATAAGAGATAGCGGTGTGCCCCACGGCAGGATATGCATAGCCTTTACGCCCGACGAGGAGATCGGCAGAGGCGCCGACTGCTTCGACCTTGACGTTTTTGGCGCTGATTGGGCATATACCGTAGACGGTAGCGGCGCAGGCGAGATAGAATACGAGAATTTCAATGCAGCATCTGCTGTGTGGACGGTAAACGGCGTTAATGTTCATCCCGGCAGCGCAAAGGACGTTATGGTAAACGCCTCTCTCGTGGCTATGGAGATAAACTCCATGCTACCAGCCGGCGATACACCTGCGAATACAGAGTGTTATGAGGGCTTTTTCCACCTATGCGAAATGACGGGCACGGTAGAGAGCGCAAGGCTTGAATATATCGTGCGTGACCACAGTGCGGCGATGTTTGATTGCAGACTTGCAGCCCTTCGCCACATAGAGAAGCTTATCAACGCAAAGTACGGTGAGGGCACGGCAAGGGTGGAGATAAAGGAGCAGTACCGCAACATGGCGGAGAAGATACTGCCCTGCTTCCACATAATAGAGGACGCAAAGGCTGTTACCGAGAGTCTCGGCATAGCGCCCGCTGTCCATCCCATCAGAGGCGGAACAGACGGCGCAAGGCTCAGCTATATGGGTCTCCCCTGCCCCAACCTCGGCACGGGTGGCTACGCCTTCCACGGGCCTTACGAGCACGCAGTTTGCGAGGAGATGGAGCAGTGCGTGGATATAATCGTCGGCATCGTAAAAAGAGCTGCTGAAAAATAGAATACCGACATACGAAAAGGAAGCCGAAAATGCTCGGCTTCCTTTTTTCTGTTATTTCTGTTTCAATACTTGTACGTAATATTACATTTTATTATTTGATAGAATCTGTCTGCGCCGCTGATGATGCTCTCATCGAGCTCCGTACCGTCATAAGGATGTGCCGCCTCGCCCGGGGCACTAAGTCCGCAGTTAAATGGACTGACCTTTACCTTGAATAATCCGCTATCTCCTTCAGCCACCGTTTTCAGTGCATCAAGAGCTTCTCCCGTTGCAAAAGCAACAAAATACAGATCCGTACAGGTTTTATAAACCTCATCCTCGTACTTATAATCTTCAAACCTCGGAGGGTCGCTTAGAGAACCCTCGCTAATCCTATACTCATACCCCCTTAAAGTATCAAAGGTGTAAAGATCAAACCACCCTGACACGTATACACCGCATTTCTCAAGAGTGTCAACAACCTTGCCACGGTATAGCCTTACAGCCTCTTCCCTTGTGACACCGTGTTGGGATGCAATACCCGTTATTACGTTATCGTCGGAAGCTACAGTATCAATCAACACGCCGAAAGGCATATCAAAATCCTTGACGGCATCATAGCCTACAGAGTTCTTACCCTCGGAATTATCCGCAGGGTTAAAGTATTTTGCGGAATACATATCCGAAAAATCCGCTTTTTCACTTTCCTCTGCCTTTGGTGCTGTGTCGGGAAGCATATTATCAGGAGAACCGCCTTCAAACTCGGCAAAATACTTATGTATAAAAGCGTCCTCGCCCAATTTTTTGCCACATTCTCTACTATTTTAAAATCTCTCAATCCGTCAAAAGCAATAATCTCTCCCGCAAGCAGGGGTTTATACTGATGAAAACCGCAAGTGATGCCGTCATCCTCGGGTATTGCCACGGTTACTTGAGAGCTGACGGCAGGGTCGCCGGGCTCGGAGCTGTCTGCCACGCTGTCAGCGGCGCTTTACGAAGCCTTGGGCAACAGACGTGTTACCGTCTGCCGTGAGCTTACTAAGCTTAATGAGCAGATTTGTGCCACCACCCTTCGCAACTTGTCCGCACAGTTGGCGGAGGGGATAATCCCCGCCAAGGGCGAATTTGCGCTGGTTATTGAGGGTGCAGACAAAGAAGTGCTTAACATGGACGCCTTTTGGGCGGATATGGATGTGGAAACTCACGTAGAGCATTATATCTCCCTCGGCTTTTCCAAGATGGACGCAATAAAAAAGACCGCTAAGGACCGCGGCGTGCCTAAGGGCGAAATATACGAGATTTGTAAATAGAAAATGCTGACCTTATTGCTTGAATTGCATTTAGGTCAGCATTTTAAATTTTATTTTAAACCTTTATCTTGCCAATGTTTGTTTATTGCATTGTTGATTCTATCAATATTGAATTGGTTGCTGTTACTTTCTATTGTGTAATTAAACAATTCAACGTAATCACCTTTTTTAGCAGTATAACGCATCAAATATGCGATATCTTCATTTAGGGATTGTTCTTGATAGGTTGTATCCTCGCCTAACATAGCACTCGCTCCTATCATTTGCCGTGATAGGTCAATGCCCTTTTGCAAAGATTCAATAAGATCGTTGCTATCATATGCGGTGGCGGTTGTTATGCAAATTTTGAAATACTTTTGCCCTTCATCGTCAATGGTTCTGACAATTATATTGTCAGGTCCGTATAAAATATCGGATTCCTCGTATTCTGAGTTGTGTTGATAATCTCCTACCGACATAACTTTTAATGACATAGGCTTTTCTATCTCTTCGTCTGCAATTTTCAAAATGCAGTCTACCAATGTTTGTTCTTCTGGGCTTAAGCTTTGTTCAACCGCTTTGTTGTCATTACCGTCGGTTTGTGAAGTGCTGTCGAATTCGCTCTGTTTATTGCAAGCGAAAAGGGAAATGCACAAAATAAATGCACAGCATAAAAAACATAGTCTTTTCATTTTAAATCTCCTTTAAACAATAATGTATTATTTGTTCATGAATACATTATACTCAACAAATTGAGTATTGTCAAGAGGTTGAGTATGATAAAATATGTTCGGTGATAAAAATGATAAGTTACAAGCCCTTTTATGACACGCTGTTTAAAAAAGGAATAACCGAATATAATTTAATATTTAAGCAGGGCTTTTCCGCAAATACTCTGCACCGAATAAAAAAAGGCGAAGCAATAAGCACCAAGACCTTGGATGCTCTTTGTTACGCCCTTGACTGCAAGGTTGAAGATATTGTTGAGTTTGTAAAAGAATAGCACCCGAAGCCTAATGGCCATCGGGTGCATCTTTTTCTTAAATATACTAATTCTTGCGCTCTGTGCCGTTTTTGGCGTTCACGCTTAGGTGTTTTTCATTATGACGCTCTCTATAATATCCGCAGCGTCCTCACAATCGTCAAGGCAGCCCTCAAGATCCTCATAAATGTTCTTCCATATAAGGAGCTTTCTGGTATCGGGCTCATCCACAAACAGCTCGTGCACAAGCTCTGCATGAAGGGCATCACCGTCGCTCTCGAAGGTGTTTACGGCAACAAGCTTTTCCTTAATGAGCTTGGAGGACTTGAAGTTTCTGAACTCCTCGGTAGTCTCCTTAAGTGCAACAGCGCACTGGCAGATAAGGCGGCAGAACTTGAGTGCACCCTCTCTTATCTCGCTTACGTCATAGATATAGATGCAACGCATAGCATCATCAAGAGCATCCATTATATCGTCAAGAGTGGTGCCCAGCTCTATTATATCCTCACGCTCGATAGGGGGCAAGAACTCATGCATAAGGCTCTTGGTCATCTCATGCTTTGCGCTGTCAGCCTCGTTCTCGAGGGCATGCATCTCCGCCATTTTGTCCTTAAAGCTTGCCTTGTCAAAGCCGACAAGAGCGCTCTCCAAAAGATTTGCAGCAACGCATATCTTATCAGCGGTGGTGCAGAAATAGTCAAAGTAGTTATACCCTTTAATCTTAGCCATATATACGTCCTCCTAAAACAGTCGTTCAAAAAGCAATACCATAAGATAACCCAAAAGTCCGCAGCCGGGGAAAGTCAGCACCCAAGCAAGCACCATCTCCTTAACCACGCCCCAATTGATAGCGGAAAGACGCTTTGATGCGCCAACGCCCATTATAGCAGTGGTCTTGGTGTGGGTGGTGCTGACGGGGATACCCGTCACAGACGCTATGAGCAGGCAGATGGCGCCGCCCATATCCGCCGCAAAGCCCTGATAGGTCTCGAGCTTTACCATATCCATACCAACGGATTTAATTATCTTGTAGCCGCCTATAGAGGTACCAAGCGCCATTACAACGGAGCAAAGCACCATAAGCCACATAGGGATTATAAAGGTAGTAGTATCGGTATTGCCGCCTGCAAGGCTAATGCCGAGAAGGAAGATACCCATAAATTTCTGACCGTCCTGCGCACCGTGCATAAATGCCATAGATGCACCGCCCACTATCTGAGCACCACGGAAAAACTTAACGGTCTTTACCCTATCCATCCTGCGGCAGATGCCCTCGATAAGCTTGGTCATTATATAACCGCTGCCGAAGCCGAGCACCGAGGAAAGCACCAGACCGTAGATAACCTTTATCCATTCAGAGCCATTGATACCACTGAGACCGCCCTGAATAGCGATAGCCGCACCGGATATACCTGCGATAAGCGCATGGCTTTCACTGGTGGGGATACCAAACGCCCAAGCGGCGGTCGCCCACACTACTATAGCGAACATAGCCGCACACAAAGCCATGGTTGCATCGCCTGCGTTGTCGCCGAAGTCTACCATATTGCTTATGGTCTGTGCGACCTCGCTGGAAACAAGGGTCATTACGAAAACGCCGAGGAAATTGAACACAGCCGCCATTATTATAGCCGCACGGGGTTTCATAGAACGGGTGGAAACGCAGGTAGCGATGGCGTTAGGCGCATCGGTCCAGCCGTTTACAAGAATAACACCGAGGGTCAGCGCAACGATTATGCAAACCTTCAGGTCGGTAAGCTGAGATAAAAAATCTGTAAAACTTATCACTTTATTAGTCCTCCAATCGGGGGATGCTTATATACATAAGAAATAAGGTAGGTGAGCAGTATACTACTCCTCCTCGTCTGCCTTATCCTCTTCATCCTCCTTAAGCTTTTTGATGACTGTTGCCATCTCAAGTCGATGGTTATCCACCCTCTCACCCTTTATGATGATGTTATCATCCTCAGCGGTGAAGGTAGTGCCATCCTCAGGTATGCCGCCGAACAGAGCAAAGGCATAGCCGCCGAGGGTGTCATAATCACCCTCATCAGGGAAGGACACACCAAGCTCCTCAGCCACCTCGTCAAGCATAGCGACACCCTTTATCTGCCACGTATCCTCGGAAAGGCTTACGATATCGGGAACGATATCCTCCTCATCGGTGCTGTCATCAAAATCGCCCACTATCTGAGCCAGTAGGTCGTTCATGGTAACGATGCCTGCGAAGCCGCCGTATTCATCAAGAACTACTGAAAAGTGGTTTCGTATCTTCTTCATCTGCTTAAAGAGAACGTCTGCCCTCATGCCCTCGGGCACGAAGTGAGCAGGACGAACGGCTTTTTCCATAACGGAAGCCTTTGTCTTTTCCTTAATGGCAAAGTAATCCTTTGCACAGAGAACGCCCTTTATCTCATCTGCGGTCTCGCCACAGAGGGGATAGTAGGAATGGCGATGCTCTATTATGGTCTCATCCCACACCTCCACCGAGTCCTCCTCCCAAAGGAAGGCAACGTCGGTACGGTGAGTGGCAAACTCGCCCACAGACAGATCGTCAAACTCAAAAAGGTTATGTATTATCTCTTTCTCATCGCTGTCAATAAGCCCCTGTCTGGTGCTTTCGTCAACCATAAGCTTGATATCGTCCTCACTCGCCGCCTCCTCAATATCCTTGGGGTCAATGCCCATAAGGCGGAGCACGCCGTTGGTGGAAACAGTAAGCAACCAAACGATAGGCGCAAATATCTTGGAAACGAAACGCAAAAGCCCTGACAGACCCAGCGCCATCTTCTCAGCCTTCTTCATAGCAAGGCGCTTGGGAACAAGCTCGCCAAACACCAGTGTGATGAAGGAAAGAATGACGGTAATAAGCACTACGGAAATGCGGCGGAGCGCAGATACGGAAAGGCTCATACCGAGCTTTGCAAGGCCACGTGCCATGTCGTCGGCAAAGTTGTCTGCCGCAAATGCACTGCCCAGAAAGCCTGCCAAGGTTATCGCCACCTGAATCGTAGCAAGAAACTTTGAAGAATCGGCAGTAAGCTTTTCAAGCCTTTTGGCACGCTTATTGCCCTGCTCCTTAAGCTGGGCAAGCTTTGCCTCGTTCACAGAAAGAACAGCTATCTCAGCGCAGGCAAAAACAGCGTTGAGCAAGATAAGAATGAATTGCAATAATAGGGGTAAGAATACGTCCATACAGTAAATAATTCCTCCAATAATGTATCACGATACTGTTAACAAAACATTAATCAGCAGCAGTGAGCTGCCATAAACTGAATAGCGCCGCACAGCGCAGCGGTATCAATCATAGGCAGGGAGGAGAGACTGCGCATACTTACCCAGTCCCATACACGAATATACCGTATAAACGGAAGGTCGGCTTTCGCCGTGCTGAACAAAGATACCGAAGCAGTCAAAGCTCGCCGCCCCAGGGTCACTGTCGTTCATAAATCAAACTTCTCCTTTTCTATAAATAATGTCAATATATTCTATTATGCAAGCTATAACAAATGGTTAATAAAATGTTACTAAAATTTAAACTTTCGCAAATATCGCCGCATCTTTTAATGACGGCTCAAGACTTATGCCGACTTACGGCGAAAAAACGGAGCAAATTGCTGTTGACAAGGAATTATCGGGCGTGGTATAATCTGTTAGAAACACATAAAAATAGCTTATACTGTTTTGTGGGGGAGTAATTCCGTGTCTGTGGCACGGGGCAGGTCAACAGCAAGGCGTTTTACGTCTGGTCTGTCCTTAATGAATGAGACTCATATACGTTACTTGCGTGTATGAGTTTTTTGTTAGCCCAATTTAGTTTAATATTATAAATCTATGTTAGGGTGTGTTAAGCACCCTGATACATACGAGGAGGTTTTTTTGTGAAAGAATATTTCCGCAGCTCGGAGGAGGTACTGAACGAGCAGCAGACAACTGCTGAGGGAATCAGTGCAGAGGAGGCTGCAAAGAGGCTTGCCAAGCACGGTCCAAACAAGCTTAGAGAGGGTAAGAAGGTTTCTTTGATAAAGAAGTTCTTTATGGAGCTTGCCGACCCTATGATAATAATATTGCTTGTTGCGGCAGTTATCTCGGGCGTTATGGCGGCTATTGAGAACGAGGCGCCCTTTGACGTAATTATTATACTGACCGTGGTGCTTATCAACGCTATTCTCGGCGTTGTACAGGAAAGCAAGGCAGAGCAGGCTATTGCCGCACTGCAGGAGATAGCGGCGGCTACCTCCAAGGTTATCAGAGGCGGACGCATGCTTACCGTACACAGCACCGAGCTTGTTCCCGGCGATATTATAGTGCTTGAGGCGGGCGACTCTGTCCCTGCAGACGCACGCATTATAGAATGCGCCAGCATGAAGGTGGAGGAGGCTGCACTGACGGGTGAATCCGTGCCGGTTACAAAGACCGAGGGTGTGCTTTATCCCTCCGAGGGCGGCGATGTGCCTCTCGGCGACAGAAAGAATATGCTTTATATGGGCAGTACCGTGGTATACGGACGTGGCAAAGCTGTTGTTGTTGCTACCGCTATGGATACGGAGATGGGCAAGATAGCAGATGCGCTCACCGTTGCCAAGGACGGCGAAACGCCCTTACAGAAAAAGCTTTCTCAGCTCAGCAAGATACTTACGGTGCTTGTACTTATTATCTGCGCCGTGATATTCGCTATTGAGCTTGTAAGAGCTCCGCAGATAGAAAAGCACGTGATTCTCGACACCTTTATGGTGGCGGTAAGCCTTGCAGTTGCGGCTATCCCCGAGGGGCTTGCGGCTGTTGTTACCATAGTGCTTGCCATCGGCGTTACCAATATGTCGGGGCGCAAGGCTGTTATCAGAAAGCTTACCGCTGTTGAGACTCTTGGCTGTACCCAGATAATATGCTCCGATAAGACGGGCACCCTTACGCAAAATAAAATGACCGTGGTAGAGGTGTTCTCAGACGACGAGGCACTGCATACCAACGCAATGTCCCTTTGCAGCGACGCTGTACAGGGCGAGGACGGTGAGGCGGTAGGCGAGCCTACCGAGTGCGCTCTTGTCAATGCCGCAACCAAGGCTTCACTGCCCAAGGATGAGCAGTCCGCACTGTTCCCCAGAATAGGCGAGGCACCCTTTGACTCTATGCGTAAGATGATGTCTACGGTACACAAGACTGCGGACGGTACTATCATACAGTACACCAAGGGTGCGCCCGACGAGGTACTGAAGAAGTGCAGTACAGCCTACATAGGCGGCAAGATGGTACCTCTTACCGACGAGATAAGAAAGACCGTGCTCGGCGCAAACAAGGCTATGGCTGACAGAGCCCTTCGTGTACTGTGCTCTGCCATGCGCATCTGGAAGGATGCTCCTGCCGAATACACGCCCGAGTATCTGGAAAATGAGCTTTGCTACCTTGGTCTGTCGGGCATGATCGATCCCGTACGCCCCGAGGTAAAGGATGCTATAGTTCAGTGCCGCAGTGCAGGCATACGTCCCATTATGATCACAGGCGACCACAAGGACACTGCCGTTGCCATTGCCAAGGAGCTTGGAATTCTTAAAGACGAAAGCGGCGCAGTAACGGGTGCGGAGCTTAACGGCTTCAGCGATGAATATCTGGCAGAGAATATTGAAAAGTTTTCCGTTTACGCCCGTGTTCAGCCCGAGCACAAGGTGCGCATAGTAAAGGCTTGGAGTGACAAGGGCTGTATAACTGCTATGACGGGCGACGGCGTAAACGATGCACCCTCCATAAAGAACGCCGATATCGGTGTCGGTATGGGTATCACGGGTACTGACGTTACCAAGAATGTTGCCGATATGGTATTGGCAGACGACAATTTTGCTACCATAGTATCTGCCGTAGAGGAAGGCAGAAGGATATACGACAATATAAGGAAGGCAATACAGTATCTGCTGTCCTCCAATCTGGCAGAGGTATTTGCGATATTCGCCGCCACGCTGCTTGGCTTTACGGTGCTTGAGGCACCCCACCTGCTTTGGATAAACCTTGTTACCGACTCTATCCCTGCCCTTGCATTGGGTATGGAAAAGGCAGAGGCTGACATTATGCAAAGGAAGCCGAGAGATGCAAACGATGGTGTGTTTGCAGGCGGTATGGGCTTTGACGTAGTATTTCAGGGTCTGATCGTTGCCTGTCTCACCATAGGCTCCTTCTTTATCGGTCACTATATGGAGTTTGGCACTTGGGGCTTTGCAGACAGCAACCACGGCATCACTATGGCGTTCCTCACCCTCTCGATGGTAGAGATAGTTCATTCCTTCAATATGCGCTCAAGAAGGAGCAGTGTGTTCTCCATAAAGGGTCATAACAAGGTTCTGTGGGGCGCTATGGCTCTGTCTCTTGCGCTTACCACTCTCGTTGTGTTTGTGCCCTTCCTCAGAAACGCTTTCAGCTTTACCGCTGTTTCCTTCAAGGAATACGGCATAGCATTGGGCATTGCCTTTACCATACTGCCCATTATGGAGCTTGTTAAGCTGGTACAGAGAAAGCTCGGCAAATAAACCACAATCTGCAAAAAAGCATCCCCACCGATATAAATGCTCGGTGGGGATTTCTTATTTACGGGAGCTTATACGCTAAGATGCTTTTTTATTGCCTCAAAGGAGGTATCGCTAATATGATGCTCTATCCTGCAGGCATCCTCTGAAGCGGTCTGCTCATCAACGCCCAGACCTATGAGAAATTTCGTAATGATAGTGTGCTTTTCATAAATAGTAGAGGCTATGCGATGCCCCTCCTCGGTAAGCTCAAGAAAGCCGTCTTTACCTACGGTGATATAGCCGCCCGACTTAAGTATACTCATAGCACGGCTTACGGAGGGTTTGGAATAGCCCAGATACTCGCCTACGTCAATAGAACGGACTGCCCCTTTTTTTGATAATACATATATCGCCTCAAGATACATCTCACCCGACTCCTGCACTGCCACAAGCCTCACCTCTTTCGCACCGTTTTATATAACATATATAGAATATCACATTATTTATTAAATTTCAAGTGTTTAATCAACCGATGCAGGCTCATTTATCTTGTACACTCTGCACAATTGTCCGCCCGTTTATAGAAAGCAGGCTTTGTGCCAGATGTAAAAATTGAAATATTTTGCTATATTCTTATTGACAAATCCGCTTTGCAGGTATATAATCAGCGTGTAGTTAGCGTATGCTAACCGCTGGATTGACGGTCGGTTAGCCAAGGCTAACAGCAACAAGTGCATACAAATTACAGTTTTATAGGGAGACGTTTTGGTATGAAAACCTTGAAGGACCTGAGGGTCGGCGAGACGGGTGTCGTCGTCAAGCTTCACAGCGATGGTGCTATAAAGCGCAGGATAATGGATATGGGCATTACCAAGGGCACCGAGATCTATATACGCAAGGTAGCTCCTCTTGGGGATCCTATCGAGCTTAACCTGAGAGGCTATGAGCTTTCTTTAAGAAAAGCTGATGCGGAAAAGATTGAAATAAAGTAACCTTAATAATTTTTTTGTAAAGCGGTTAGCACAGACTAACCGAAGAGGAGAAGCCTTATGTCTATTACGATTGCATTGGCGGGCAACCCCAATTGCGGCAAAACAACAATGTTCAACGCTCTTACGGGCTCAAACCAATACGTAGGCAACTGGCCGGGCGTTACTGTGGAGAAAAAGGAAGGCAAGCTGAAAAAGAGCAATGATATTACCGTGACAGACCTGCCCGGTATATACTCCCTCTCTCCTTACACGCTTGAGGAGGTAGTTGCAAGGAACTATCTGATAAACGAGCGTCCCGACGCTATTCTTAACATAGTTGACGGCACAAACCTTGAGCGCAACCTTTACCTTACCACCCAGCTTATAGAGCTTGGCATACCCGTTGTGGTAGCTATCAATATGATGGACGTGGTCAGGAAGAACGGCGAGAGCATCAACACCGCCGAGCTTTCAAAAAGGATACGCTGTAAGGTAATAGAGATATCCGCCCTTAAGGGTGACAGCGTTATGGACGCTGCAGGCGCCGCAATAGACGCCGCAAAGGGTGGCAAAGCCGTGCCCCCCTCCGCTTTTTCCGGTACCGTAGAGCACGCACTGGCTCATATAGAGGAGGCGGCGATCCATGACCTGCCCAAGGAACAGCAAAGATGGTACTCCATCAAGATATTTGAGCGTGACGAAAAGGTTATCGAAGAGCTTGGTCTTTCGGAAAAGGTACTTGCTCACATCGAGGAGGATATAGTCGCAGTAGAGACAGAGTTTGACGATGACGCAGACAGTATCATCACCAACGAGAGATACGAGTACATAGCAAAGCTCCTTGACGGATGCTATAAAAAGAAGCGTGTAGGTACGATGAGCATTTCTGACAAGATAGACAGGGTGCTTACCAACAGGATACTTGCGCTTCCCATTTTTGCGGCTATTATGTGGCTTCTTTATGCGGTAGCCATGGGCGGATACGCCTTTTCTATCGGCACCATTGGTACAGACTGGGTAAACGACGTGCTGTTTGGCGAGTGGATAGTACCCGGCGTTAACGGTTGGCTTACCGATATAGGCTGTGCAGATTGGCTTAACAGCCTTATCTCTGACGGTATAGTAAGCGGTGTAGGCGCAGTGCTTGGCTTTGTACCACAGATAATGGTTATGTACCTGCTTCTTTCCATTCTTGAGGACGTAGGCTATATGGCGAGGGTAGCCTTCATCATGGATCGTCTGTTCAGACATTTCGGACTTTCGGGCAAGAGCTTTATTCCTTTGCTTATTGCGGTAGGCTGTAGTGTTCCGGGTATTATGGCAAGCCGTACTATCGAGCAGGAGCGTGACCGCAGAATGACCATTATGACTACGGCGTTTATCCCCTGCGGCGCAAAGCTCCCCATTATTGCTATGTTTGCAGGCGCAATATTCGGAAACAGCGCCTGGGTTTCTCTCTCGGCTTTCTTTATAGGTATTGCCGCAGTGGTTATCTCGGGCATAATAATGAAGAAGTTCAAGACCTTTGCCGGCAAGCCTGCCCCCTTTGTTATGGAAATGCCCGCATACCACGCCCCCTCCCTCCTAAATGTTATGAAAACCACTTGGGAAAGAGGATGGGATTTTATAAAGCGTGCAGGTACGGTAATACTTCTGTCCTGTATCATCCTTTGGTTCCTGCAGGGCTTTGGCTTTACCGACGGCAAGTTCGGAATGGTGGAGGACAACAATACCTCTATCCTCGCATACATCGGCAAGGCAGTTGCGTGGATATTCTACCCCATCGGCTGGCTTGGTGATATGGCGTGGAAGGCAACGGTTGCCACCGTTACCGGTCTTATCGCTAAGGAAGAGGTTGTTATGACCTTCGGCGTGCTTTACGGCGGCGGCGAGGTCAGCGAGGCAGGCGACGAGATATGGAGCCTTATCAGAAACGATTTCAACGGCATTCAGGCATACTCCTTTATGATATTCAACCTCCTTTGCGCACCCTGCTTTGCGGCTATGGGCGCTATAAAGCGTGAGATGAACAATTGGAGATGGACCCTTGCAACCATCGGATATATGTGCGGCTTTGCTTATCTTATGTCCCTTATAGTATACCAGATAGGCTCTCTTATCGCTTACGGCAGCTTCGGTGTCGGAACCGTTATTGCATTCATGACTGTTGTAGTGCTTATCTACCTGCTTTTCAGAAGGAACAAGTATACAGAAGGCAAGCTTACGGCATAGTTTTTCAGAAAAAGTACAATAATTATAAAAGAGGTGACAGTATGTTTAATTTACCTACGGTATTGATATCCATTGTATTGGTGGCGATAGTTGCGGCGATCATAGCAAGCAGCGTACGTGCAAGGAAGAAAGGCAAGGGTTGTGGCTGTGGCTGCAGTGGCTGTGCCTACAGAAATAGCTGTCACAGTGGCAAGTGAACAAGAGACACACCCTCCTTTAAGTGTTTCTGACAATATACCTTCGCTTTGAGTTTTTACAAGTGAACGTTTCCCCTTTATCGCTATGCGGTGAAGGGGAATTCGTTTTATGTGCCCTTTTGACTGCCGCCCTATTGTAAAAGTGAAAAAGCTGTGGTATAATACGCCGTGAGGAGACGCAAAAGGAGTTATTACAATGGAGAATAAAACACAAGGCGTAAAAAGCTTTTTTTCTAATATATGGTACCATTACAAGTGGCATATCCTGATAGGGCTTATGATGCTCGTTGCCGTGGTGGTTGCTACGGCACAGTGCGTTGCCAAGGACGAGCCTGACGTTACCATACTTTTCATCGGTAACGCTGATATAGGCGAGGACAGAAACGCTATTATGGCTGACTTCGGCCACGTTGTCAGGGATGTTGACGGCGACGGGCAGAAGGCTTTGTCCTTTGCTTATTTCGGGCTGACGGACAGTGCCACCTCCAGCCGCTTTCAGACGGAGGTAGTGGCAGGCGACCATCACATATATATCGTTAATGACGATTACTATAAAAAGCTTGTGGGCAACGGCGTGCTTGCCGGTCTTGAAAGCGTGCTTGGCTATGTGCCCGAGGGCGCTATGGAAGACGGCTACGGTATTCGCATCAAGTACCTGCACATAGGTGAGACTGACGGATTTGATATGATAGAGCGCAACAGCATAATATGCCTGCGCACAAACTCCTCCCTTGGAGCCAATTACAAAAACGGTACCCCTCTTTATAAGAACAACGTGGACTTTTTCCGCACGCTGCTTGAGTACAAGAGGGAGGCTGAGCATACAGAGGTTGAGTTGGTGCATATTGGAAAGCAGAGTCTTTATCAGGACACGGTAAACGCTTTGGAATACAGCGTTTATCACATAGGCAGAGAACAGTCTGCCGACATTATTCCCCTGCTTGATTATGAAGAGTACAAGCTTAAAACGGGCGACTATGACCAGATACTCTTCGGTGAGGAGGAGAAGGCGGCGGCTGACGCCTTGGCTGAGGGCGGTAAAATAATGATACTGCACGAGGAGGTATACAGATACCTCCGTGACAAGGGGCTTTTAACAAAGCTTTCTGCCCTTGGGGTTGCCACGGGTGACGAGCGTGAGGAGTACGGCGTAAGGCTTTCGGATACAAAGCTTTCGTCGGTGCCCGGCTTTGCCAGCCTTTTTGAGGACCTGTACCTTTGTGCTGGCGCAGGGGCGGAGGGATACAATGCCGAGATGTTTAAGTATCTGAGAGAGTGGACGGAGGAGTAGGCTATGTTCAAACGCAAGAAAAACGAGTTTCCCGAGGAGAGCCGTGCCTGCGGCTACTGTGAGCACGCTACTCTTTTGGGTGACAGCGGCACCTGTATTTGCGACGGAAAAGGTATAGTGCAGTGCGACGGCTTTTGCAAGAGCTTTGTGCCCGACCTGCTTAAGCTTAAGCCGAGGGTGCTGAGGCTTACCGACCCTGAGGAAAACAAAAGACTGTTTGAGGAAATCAAATAAACTATAAAAAAGCTCCGAGCTGTGATAATACAGCTTGGAGCTTCTACTTTTTTTGCTATTGATTTATGGCTATGGTCACGGGTGGCATAGGCACGTAGTCATAGCTGTCGGTCTCCCAATTAAAAATAGCCTTTTGTCCCGTAACGGAGAGCCTTTCAGCCGTGTAGTCAAATAAAAGCCTTAGCTTGCCCTGAGACTCTGCCTTGGTTACCCAGCCTGCGCTTATATCAGTCCTGCCCTGCACGCTGTCTGCATAGCTGTAGAAAAGGGAGTAATCGTGATATTTGCCCGATGAATAGTCGTAGTCATTGACAGTCTCGCTATGGAGCACGGAAACGATAGTGCTGTTTTCATATTTGACTATAGCTCGGTCGGTTTGGTTTTGCAAAGCGTATTCGCCCTCGCCAATAACGCAAAAATCTATGAAATACGCCTCTGCGCCATCGGTATGGCAAAGCATTGTAAAGCTGCCGTTATCTTTACAGAATATCTCCTCGGTACAGCTTTGAGCCTTGCCGTCCTTCTCGAGCTTATAGCTTAGGCTGTATCCCTTTTCCGTTTTGCTTACCGATATATCCTTGTAGCCGTAAAGAGCATAGGCACGCTCCACCGTCTCTATACCCTTTTCTCTGCCAAGGTCGGCAACAAGCAAAAGTCTGTAGGAGCTGAAAGGGGAATAATGAACGTTAAGGTAAGCGCTATTGTTTATATAGTTGTCGGGGTCAGCGATTTCAAGAGCCTCGTTATTCGCCTCGATGCTGTCACCCACCGCCGCCTTCATATCTGCGATAACCTTTGTATACAGGCTGTGACCCAAGGCAAAGCCGCTAAGCGCCTGCTCGGTGCCGCTATCAGTGCCGAGGCTGTGGTCGCCCGAGGCGGCGCTGTCGGTACCGTTCCCCTGCCCTGTCTCACCGCCGCAGGTAGCGAGGGATAAAACAAGAGCTATGAGCACAACAAAAGAAAACAGTTTTTTCATAATACCTCCGTATACAGCGTTGGCAGGGTAAAAACCCTGCCAAGCCTCATATATACTTTTATTTGGTGCCGAAAAGGCGGTCGCCCGCATCGCCAAGGCCGGGCACGATATAGCAATGGTCATTAAGCTTTTCGTCAAGACCTGCGGTATAGATGTCAACGTCAGGATGGTCCTCCTGCACACGCTTAACACCCTCGGGGGCGGAAACAAGGCACATAAGTCTTATGTTCTTACAGCCCCTCTCCTTAAGCATACGGATAGCATCAGAAGCACTGCCGCCCGTAGCAAGCATAGGGTCGCATACTATAACGATACGTTCTTCGATATCAACGGGGAGCTTACAATAATAAACAACGGGGTTGTGGGTCTCGGGGTCACGGTAAAGACCGATATGACCTATCTTTGCAACGGGGAGCAGGTTTACAAGTCCGTCTACCATGCCAAGACCTGCACGGAGGATGGGAACTATAGCAAGCTTTTTGCCCGCTATCTTTTTGCCTGTCATAGGGGTGAGGGGGGTCTCTATCTGCACGTCATCAAGAGGAAGATCCCTCGTTACCTCGTAGCCCATAAGCATAGATATCTCGTTAAGCAGGGTTCTGAAATCCTTAGCGCCCGTATTCTTATCACGCATTATGGTCAATTTATGCTGTACCAGCGGATGATCTACTACTACAAACTTTGCCATATCAATATCTCCCTTTACATTTTTCTTCATTATACCCCTTTTTTATCTCTTTTGCAAGACCCTTGGTGATAAAAGCAAAACGATTTTTTAAATGTGCGCAAAACGGCGAAGGTGTTATGCACCCTCGCCGTTTTTCAAGGAGAAGAAAACTTATATATATTATTTATTAAATATATATCGATTACTTTCCGATAACCTCACGTCTCTTGATCTTTTTTGTGGTGGTCTTGGGGAACTCTGTATCTCTGAGGACTATCTTTGCTATCTTCTTATAGTGAGGAAGCTCCTTTAATGCGGCGGAAACGTCAGCCTTGAACACTGCCTCGGCATCCTTGCCGCCGTTGGGCATAGCGTCCTTATCGAGAAGCGCCTCACAGCAAAGGTCTACCTCTGCGCCCTTTTCGTTCTTTATAGAGTATACAACTGCGTCCTTAACATAAGGGATGGCGTAGATGTAGTTCTCTATCTCCTCGGGATAGATATTCTTGCCGTTGTCCAGTATGATAAGGTTCTTCTTTCTGCCGGTGATGTAAAGCTTGCCGTCGGTGTAGTTGCCAAGGTCGCCCGTATGGAACCAGCCGTCCACAAGCACCTCCGCAGTCTGCTCGGGCTCCTTATAGTAGCCAAGCATAACAACGTCGCCCTTAACGCAGATCTCGCCGTTACCGTTTTCGTCACTGCCGTCTATCTTGACCTCAAGGCAAGGCAGAATGGCGCCTACGGAATTATAGTCATTATCGTTAGCCTGATTGACTGATACGAGAGGGGAACACTCGGTTATACCGTAGCCTATCTCCATATCGATACCGATATTGGTAAAGAACTCAGCTACCTCTGCCCTTACGGGTGCGCCGCCGCACACTATCTGACGGAGCTCACCACCAAAATTGTCGATTATCTGCTTAAAGAACTTGCGGCGAAGGTCGATGCCAACCTTGCGGAGAACGTTGCTGACCTTAATCATAAAGTTGACGGTGCCGAGCTTACCCTTTTCCTCAAGAGCGTTCTGTACACGCTTATAGAAGAGCTCTGCAAAGGCAGGCACTACAAAGATATATACAGGCTTGTAAAGCTGGATATTCGCAAGCACTGCACGAAGAGACTCGTTAATGCAAATGCAGTTGTGCTTATGAATAGAAACGAGGATACCTATTACAGACTCGTAGGTGTGGTGGTAAGGAAGCACGGAGAGACAGCGGGTCTGTACCGTTTCAACCATCAGACCGTAATAGATGGCAGAACGAAGGTTATGCTGGGAAAGCATAACGCCCTTGGGGTTACCCGTGGTACCCGAGGTGTATACGAGCATCTTAAGCTCCATATCGCCCGTGGTAACGGAGGTGTATTCACTATAACCCTGCCCTGCAAGCTTTTTGCCCTCGTCAATGAGAGTGTTTATAGATACTGTGCCCTCACACTCACCGTCAAGACACACTACAAGCTTAATATTTTCAAGCTCTTTTGCATCCGTAAGCATACGGGGAACAAGGTTTTTATCACAAAAGATAACACTGCTTTCACTGTGGTGAAGTATGTTGAGCATATCAGCCTCGGGCAGGTCCTTGTCAATAGGCACGTACATATTGGGACCGCAGAGAGTGCTGAGATAGGTAACTATCCAGTTATAGCTGTTGCTGCCCGAGCAGGCTATCTTACAGCCGTCCTTAAAACCCCTTGCCGCAAGAGCGTTGCCCAGATATACGGTCCGGTCATAAAATTCCTTACAGCCAACCTCTACGACCTTACCTGCCACTTTATGCATAAACAGGGTTTTGTCACCCATAACGGCAACAGCCTTCTCCATCATTTCACGGATGGTCTCGATAGGCTCGACCTTATTATATACTATCTTCTTAGCCATAAAACACTTCTCCTTTAAATAACCACGTTATCTAATTTGCAAAACTATTATAACTGATTATTATAATTATGTCAATAGTTTTTGGCGCATTTTTGTTGACTTTTTTTATTGTTAGTGTTAGAATACATTATCGGAGGTGCGAATAATGTTTACTATTGACGACATAAAGGCATATAAGGCTCCCCGTTGGGACAGCTTGCCCGATATAGATCTGTATATGGATCAGGTTTTGGTGGTGCTGGAAAAGCATCTTTCTGTTTTTAAGCGTGATAAGGAAGAGAAGATCATCACCGCCGCTATGATAAACAACTACGTTAAGCAGAAGATCACCCTGCCCCCTGTTAATAAAAAATATACCCGACACCATCTTGCATACCTTTTTACTGTTTGCGTGCTGAAAAATATAATGGGGCTTTCGGATATATGCACCGGCATCGGTATGATAATGAACGGCAGGCACACGGCAGAGGCGTTTGATATGTTTTGTGAATCCCTTGACGGGGCTTTGGCGCAGGCGTTTTTCGGGGAGCCGAGCAAGGAATGCAAGAGCGCTACCAACGAGGAAAAGCTTTTATCGGCTGTTACCGCCGCTGTAGCAAACACGCTGTACTGCCACTATCTTGTGGCAGAGATGCAGGGCAAGGGCACGGAGGCAGGCGATGGCAAGTAAAGCAGGTGCATCAAAGACCAACGCTATGAGAATGCTGGACGAGGCAGGCATAGAGTACAGGGCAATGGAATACGAATGGAGCGAGGATGACCTTTCGGGCATAAAGGTTGCCACCGCCATAGGTCTGCCCTGTGAGATGGTGTTTAAGACCCTTGTGGCTGTGGGCGACAAGACGGGGCATTGCGTTTTCTGCATACCCGCCGACGGGGAGCTTGACCTTAAAAAGGCAGCCAAGCACAGCGGAAACAAGCGGGTTGACCTGTTGCCCGTAAAGGAGCTGCTTCCTACTACGGGCTATATCAGGGGCGGTTGCTCCCCTATCGGGCTGAAAAAGCCTTTTCCCGTTTATTTTGACGAGACCTGTATTTTGTTTGACGAGATAACGATCAGCGCAGGCGTGAGGGGTATACAGCTTCTTATTAATACCGAGGCACTGCTTAGATTTACGGGAGGCAAGGAATGTCCTCTTACTATGGAGTAAACGAGTATTTTCGCCGCCGTTTTGGATGCAAGGTGTATAAGCTTGCCCTTGACGGCGGCTTTACCTGCCCAAACAGAGACGGTACCTTGGGATACGGAGGCTGCATATTCTGTCTTGAGGGCAGCGGCGCTTTTGCAGAAAGGACGGCAGAGAGCATTCACGAGCAGATAGAGCGTGCAAAGCTGAGAGTGAAGGCAAAAGCCGGCAAGGACGCAATGTATATCGCCTATTTTCAGTCATACACAAACACCTACGCACCCGTGGAGCGGCTGAGAGAGATATATATGCCTATCGCCGACAGATCAGATATCGCCGCAATATCTATTGGCACACGTCCCGATTGCCTGCCGCCCGAAACGGTAGAGCTATTGAGCGAGCTTAACAAGATGAAGCCTGTTATTGTGGAGCTTGGTCTGCAGACCGTACACGAAGAGTCTGCTGAGTATATACGCCGCCGCTACCCTCTTGAGTGCTACAACGACGGAGCACAGCGATTGAGGAGTGCGGGGATAGAGGTGGTTACTCACGTAATTTTAGGTCTCCCAGGTGAAAGCGAGGAGATGATGCTGGAGACTGTGCGCCACGCCTGCAAATACAGCAACGGAATAAAGCTACAGCTTTTGCACGTGCTGGAGGGCACAGACCTTGCCGAGGACTACAGAGCGGGTCTGTTTGAGGTGATGACCCTGCCACAATACGTGGCGCTGATCAAGCACTGTGTAGATATTATTCCCGATGACATTGTCATACACCGTCTTACGGGCGACGGCGACAAGAAACATCTTATAGCGCCTCTTTGGAGCGGCGACAAAAAGCGTGTGCTTAACGCCATTACAAAAGCGCTTGCAGAATAAGGAATATATCGGGCATATTAACGCAGAAAGCACGAACCAAGGTGCCAGCCGTACTGAGTACGGAGCCGAGGTTCGTTCAAAGCAAAAATTATACAAAAATACGTGCAAGGGACGGCAAAGCGCCGTCCCTTGTTTCATCTTAAACCAAATAATATTCAATTTTTGTTGAACCAAATAATATTCAATTTTTGCGCTCTACGCAAATTTCACCACTTCAGACCTCGTAGCGAGGGAAATATGTGTAGATTGGACGAACCGACCCCGAAGCTGTACTAAGTACTGCGAGTTTTCGGTGTACCGTTTATATCGTGTAATATCGTTGAAAATTATTAATTTTTTCATTTCAAGTAATCTTCTTATAACTCTAAATCAATCAAAAGGATGCTTTACTCTTTTAATAATCTTCATAACCCTAATTACTCTATGTTTAAGACAAAGAGTCATAATCCTTATATAATCATCATGATTAATAAGAGTCTTATATAAAGAAAAAGAGTCATAACGATTCTATAAAGAATCATAATGGCTCATAATACTTGTGTGCTTTTCATCAAAAATATTGTAATTTCATGGAATCATGTTATAATAAAAATATAAAGAAACGGAGGTATGAATAATGGCAAAGGAAAAAATCAATTTACGGGACGAGTTGAAAGCTCACAAATTTGAATTTGATTTGTTGCAAAAAATTCCATGCACAAAACAAGAGAATAAGGAATACCAAAAGTTGTTGAAAGATGGCGGTACTCTTCCAGAGGGTGTTTATGCTTATGTTTATGATAGTGGCGAAACATCAACAACAGAATTCTATACAATTTATGAAACTGACTTAACAGAATCTGAAATAAGAGAGTATCTTACATATAAACAATTAAGTCTTATTAGAACAATAAAAAATTGTGTGATGTTCTTTACCGTTCTGACTATAATTGGAATGATTGCATACTTATTGATTATGATGAATGCTTTTTGATTTGACATAACATACAAAAAGGGCTATGACATTTGTGTGTCATAGTCCTTTGAAAATAACTTGCACCAAGTTTACACCAAATGAAAAATTAGAGCAAAAGTAAAACCCCGAAAACCGTGATGGTTTCGGGGTTTTTGATGTTCTTGAAATAATACAGATTATCTCTGCGAGAGCCGAGGTTCGTTCAAAGCAAAAATTATGTAAAAATACGTGCAAGGGACGGCAAAGCGCCGTCCCTTGTTTCATCTTAAACCAAATAATATTCAATTTTTGCGCTCTACGCAAATTTCACCGCTACGAGATTAGCCCATGGCGTGGGTGAGATAATCCCCCCCGCTCGCCAGATTGTACTCATACTCCGCTACGGTGAGCTTGATACAGCAGCTAAGCACCTTTGCAGCCTTCTCGATATCTGCGAGAGGTGGGAAGGTGGGAGCTATACGCAGGTTGCTGTCGTTGGGGTCCTTGCCGTAAGGGAAGGTAGCGCCTGCGGCGGTAAGCGAAAGACCTGCATCGGCGGCAAGCTGAACAAGGCGCTTTGCACAGCCGTTGGGCAAATTAAGGCTTATAAAATAGCCACCGTTGGGACGTGTGTAATGAACGCCCTCAAGCTTGTTTATACCCTGACGGTCAAACTCACTGATTACTGCATCAAACTTTGGCTTGATAATGGCTCTGTGGCGCTTCATATGCTCGAAAAGGCTTTCCTTAGTGGGGAAAAGCTTTGCGTGGCGAAGCTGGTTGAGCTTATCGAAGCCGATGGTCTGGAAAGCAAGCTGCTTGGTAATGCTCTTTATATTTGCCTCGCTGGATGCCATAGCCGCAAGACCCGAGCCGGGGAAGCTTATCTTAGAGGTAGATGTAAACTCGAAAAACATATTCTCGTTACCGTACTCAGCGGCAAGAGACAGTATCTCGGGGATGGTGTCGGGTGTGTCGGAAAGGTCGTGGATAGCGTAAGCGTTGTCCCAGAACACACGGAAATCCTTAGCCTTGGGCTTAAGGGCCGCAAAACGGCGGCATACGTCCATAGAATAGGTAACGCCGGAGGGGTTGCCGTACTTAGGCACGCACCAGATGCCCTTGATGGTCTCGTCCTCACCCACCAGCTTTTCAACCAAATTCATATCGGGTCCGTCATCCATCATAGGTACCTTTATCATATTGATGCCGAAATACTGACAGATGGCAAAATGTCTGTCATAGCCGGGGACGGGACACAAAAAGCTTATTTTGCCGTACTTTGACCAAGGCTTTTCACTGCCGATAACGCCGCTGAGCATAGCTCTTGCCATGGTATCGTACATCATATTAAGGCTGGAGTTGCCGCCGACAATGATCTTCTCGGCAGGTACGCCGAGGATATCGGAGAAGATGCGCTTTGCCGCAGGGATACCGTCAAGTATACCGTAGTTACGGCAGTCGATACCGTCGCTTACGCAATCCTCTTTACAGGAAAGCACGCCAAGCAAAGGCTCCATCATATCAAGCTGTTCCTTGGCAGGCTTGCCACGGGTCATATCCAGCTTTAGTCCTAAGGCCTTGTAGCCTTCATATTCTTGTCTAAGTTCTGCAAGGGTTTTCATAATAAGGTCATATCGCCTTTCGTAGATTTGCTTTTAGAACTCGGCACTGCCCGTAGTTCTGGGGAAAGCCTCAACGTCACGAATATTGCTCATACCCGTGATATACATAATAAGTCGCTCAAAGCCAAGACCGTAGCCTGCGTGACGGGTACCGCCGAACTTGCGCAGCTCAAGATACCACCAGTAGTCCTTTTCGTCAAGTCCCATCTCTGCGATCCTCTGCTGGAGCAGGTCAAGCCTCTCCTCCCTCTGAGAGCCGCCGATAAGCTCGCCAACGCCGGGCACCAGCATATCTGCCGCCGCAACGGTCTTGCCGTCATCGTTCATACGCATATAGAACGCCTTGATATCCTTGGGATAATCGGTAACGAATACAGGCTTGCAATAGACCTGCTCGGTCAGATAACGCTCATGCTCGGTCTGCAGGTCACAGCCCCATGATACAGGATATTCAAACTTAACGCCGCTGTTTATAAGTATATCAACAGCCTCGGTATAGCTCACTCTGCCGAAATCGCTGTTTACGATAGCCTCAAGTCTATCCTTAAGTCCCTTATCTATAAACTTGTTGAAGAACTCGATCTCCTCAGGACACTTCTCAAGCACATCCTTGATAACGTACTTTGTCATAGCCTCTGCCGTATCCATATAATCATCGAGGTCTGCAAACGCCATCTCAGGCTCGATCATCCAGAACTCAGCCGCATGACGGGGGGTGTTGGAGTTCTCGGCACGGAAGGTAGGGCCAAAGGTATATACCTTGTTAAAGGCAAGGGCAAAGCACTCTGCCTGAAGCTGACCGCTTACGGTAAGGTTTGCAGACTTACAGAAAAAGTCCTTGGAATAGTCAACTGCGCCGTCCTCAGTATGGGGCAGGTCATTCATATCAAGAGTAGTAACACGGAACATCTCACCCGCACCCTCACAGTCGCTGGTGGTGATGATGGGAGTGTTAACGTATACAAAGCCGTTCTCGGCAAAAAAGGCATGGATAGCCTGAGCGGCTACAGAGCGCACTCTGAACACTGCCGCAAAGGTGTTTGCACGGGGACGAAGATGTCCGATGGTACGCAAAAAGTCCATACCGTGCTTTTTGTTCTGCAAGGGATAGTCGGGAGCGGAAGAACCCTCAACGGTAACGGCGGAAGCCTTAAGCTCAAAGGGCTGTTTAGCCTCAGGCGTAAGGACGAAGGTACCGGTTACGATAAGGGATGCGCCTATATTTTGAGAAGCGATTTCTTTGTAATTATTCAGAAGGCTCTCCTCAATCACTACCTGCAAATTAGTGAAACAGGTACCGTCGTTCAGCGATATGAAGCCGAACATATTTGATGCACGCAAATTCTTTACCCAGCCGCCTACGGTAAGGGTTTTGCCCTCATACTCAGCGGGGGAAGCACAAAGCGCACTGACTGTGGTAAGCTGTTTTTTGATAGCCATAAATAACCTCCTGCTTGTTTATATTTATACAAAAATTATTATACATTTTACACCGAACTTTTACAAGTGGCAATTTTGTACTGCTTTGACCGATTATGTGCCGCCCTTTTGTGCATTTTAACGAAGCAAAACCGTGCGCCCTTACCTGCCGTAAAAGCAGTGCCGCCCGAGGGAGCATACTCCCTCGGGCGGCTGTTCATTTTGCGGATCTTTTTTAGAAGCCTTCTATAAGGTCTGCGTCGTACCTGAGTATCATAGCGGCATCAAGGCTGTTTACCTTGCCGTCATTGGTAACGTCACCTAACGGCTTCTGCTGCTCGGTAAGCTCGTACAGGTCTGCATCATAACGCAGAACGAGTGCGGCATCGAGGCTGTTAACCTTACCGTCAAGGTTTACGTCACCGAGAGCGTAGGTCCTTTCATAAAGAGCGGTAACGGTGATATCCTCGGTGATGTTTGCAAACTCCTTGTCCCAGCCCGTGAAGGCATAGCCCTCTACCGCAGGAGCCTCAGGCGCTGTTGCTGCCTTACCCTCCTCTACGGTCTGGGCCTCGATAACCTCTCCATCCTTGCCCACAAAGGTAACGGTATAGGTCTCCAGGGGAGGCGCTTTTGTAAGCACCTGAACCTCACCAAGTCCGAAAAGGAAGGTGGGTGTATCAAAGGTTACTTTAATGTAACGGGCAGAGAAGGTATCGTTTGCCTGAAGAGTAAGGTTGTAATAATGGGTGTTGGTAACAGCGGCAGAATTGAGTCTGCGGGTGGGAGTGGTATACGTCTCGCCATCTACGCTGTAGTGGAAATCTGCGCTGTCAAGCTTACCGAAGCTTGAACCGTTTTCGATAATATTGCGCAGGCAGACAAACTCGATATCGTTTACTACCTCGCCAAGGTCGATGGTTATGGAAACAGGCTTGTTACTGCCTGAACGGATAGCAAGGGTACAGTTGTCGCTGAAGGAGCCCGACGTACCCAGCTTACCGTCAGTAAGTCTGGGAGGCGTAGTCTCGGCAGTGGTTTTGGAATAATAACGGGGGTCTGCGCTTGAATTATATGCCTCAATCGCTGCACCGTTGCAAAGGAACTCATAGCTCTTGCCAAGGGCAACGTTAACACAGCGGTCAGAGGGCTCGTCAGCAGGAAGATTCTCCTCCACCTCGGGTATAGGTTCTTCCTTGGGCTCGTTTACGTCAACCATAGCGTAAACCTCAAGCTCGTCAAACTGCAGTGCGTAGTTGTCGGTACCGAAAAGCACCTTTACATAGCGGCCTTTCTGTGCCTCGGTAAAGCTGTAGGTAAAGTCATAAACACCGCTGATAGCAGTATTTGTGCGGTTCAGGGTGCCTATAGCAGAGGTGCCCCAATTCTGACCGTCGTCAGAGAAGAATACGATTACGTTTTTGGTATCAAAGGAGCGGTTACCGCCTACGCTTACACCTCTCCACGTGATGTTGCGTATATCGGTGCGTTCCTTTTCAAGGTCCATCACCACGTTAAGCTGATGACCTGTGTCGATCGTGGTGATGCAAAGCTTTTCAGCCTTGTCCTCGGCGGTGCGGTAGTAGCCGTTGGTAAGCTTTTTACCCGTATCGCCCGTTACGGTGGAGAGGTAAGAGGGCTCGTAGTTGCCAAACTGCTTTGTAACATAGCTCTTGTTAAGAGCGACGTTACGAAGCTCGGTACCCTCGGTATCAGTTATAGGCTCGTACTGCTTTTCGGGCAGAGGCTCTGCATCGGGGTCACGGACGATGAGTATGGTGTTTGCGACAGGTCTCTCGGGAGATGCGCCTATGTACTCATAGTTAAATCTGCCGTCACCCTCGCTGATAACTGCCGCAGTGGAGCCACCGCCGTCAAAGTTGATTATGTCGGTACAGTTGTAGGGCTCCATCAGCTCCATAAGCATATCGTAGTTAAAGCCGTTAGTGCCCGTGCCCACGTTCTTTCTGCCGTCGCATACGAAATAGACTATGGTGCCGTCCTCTTTTATGCCGAGAACGCTGCGGGGTGCAAACTGATCGGAAAGTCCGGGATCGTTGATGTCGCCGTTTGCCCAACGGTCATAGCCGTCCACTTTCATGGTCTGGTGGGCATAAATGGCGTGATAAGCGTTCTCCATTGCCTCCTTGGACTCTTCCACAGTCTCAACTATATGGAGGCTTACCTCTGCCCCCACTTCAAGGGCGGTCAGGTCGATATTGGCACCTGCGGAAAGGATGAACTGATTCTCACCTATAGCGGTAGCGCCATTGCTTGCTATCTTGTTGACAGTACCCTTGAGTATGCCGCCAACAGAAAGCACGCCCTCGGTAATATCGCACACTATCTCCGTTCTGGTTTCGGCGGAGGGTACGGGGCTTGCGTAGCCTAAATCACGGTCAAAGAAATAAATAGCGTCTGCGCCATAGCTTACCGCCCTTTTGTTTATGGCAGAAAGCTTGCTACTGTAATCAACACCGCCTATTTTGAGTCCGTAGGCAAGACGGCTGTATACCACGTCTGCGGTACCGTCCTCAGCGATAACAAGGTTGTACTGCTGAAGTCCCACTGTGGACACTACAAGCTTACCCTCGGTAACGTACATACCGATAGGAGTGCCGTAGTTGGCGCTTTCCATAGAGAAGAAGTCACCGTTTATTGCGGCGTATACCTCAAGTCCCTCTTTATATGCGTTTTTGGCGTCAGCCATAACCGTATATCCGTTGCTTGCTTTGGTATGGTAAACATAGCTGCGGAAATCGCTTTCCTTAGGGTTAAACTCCAGCGCAAAGCAGGACTGAGGCTTGCCGTCGCTGTAATTAAAGCTGTATTCGTTATACACAAGTCCATCACCGAGAACATGGGTCTCGGCGTTTGTTACGGTGTACTCAGCGGCTTTGTCACCCTTAAGCAGGACGGCACCCGCAGGGATACTGCCAAGCAGAGTGATTAGCGCTATAGCCAATGCAAGAAACGAAGTCAGTCTTCTTTTCATAAATGCTGTTCCTCCCACAATATATTATGTTTTTTGCTTTGATAAACTGATTATAGCACAGATAACAGGGTTTGTCTCTACCCTATCCGAATTTTCGGCACTTTTTTTACGAAAACTGAGAATTGTAAAGGCTGCTGTAAAAACCGCCAAGACGTATCAGCTCATCGTGGCTGCCCTGCTCGATAACGGTGCCGTCCTTCACTACAAGTATGGTATCGGCATTTTTTATAGTGGAAAGCCTATGGGCGATAACAAAGCATGTTCTGCCACGCATCAGAGAATCCATCGCCTCTTGTATCTGTATCTCTGTGCGTGAGTCTACGTTGGACGTAGCCTCGTCGAGAATAAGCATGGGCGCATCGGACAGGAAGGCACGGGCTATTGTGATAAGCTGCTTTTGGCCCTTGGATACGTTGACACCGTCATCGGACAAAACAGTGTTATAGCCATCGGGCAGGCTTTCGATAAAGCTGTCTATCTTAGCCGCCCTTGCCGCCGCCTTTACCTCATCCTCGGTAGCGTTTTCTCTGCCGTATACTATATTTTCGTAAACCGTGCCGTGGAAAAGCCACGTGTCCTGCAGTACCATAGTATAGGCAAGGCGCAGATCGGCACGCTTTATCTTAAGAGACGGAACCAAATCAATGCGTATCACGCCTGTATCGGGGTCATAAAAGCGCATAAGCAGATTAATTACGGTAGTTTTGCCTGCGCCCGTAGGACCGACTATAGCTACGGTCTGACCCGCAGATGCCTTTACAGATATATTTTTCAGTATCTGCTTTTCGGGGGTGTAGCCAAAGGATACGCTGTCTATCTCCACGTCGCCCTTTACATTCTTAAGCTCTGCGGCATCCTCTGCATCCCTGGGCTCAGACTCCTCATCAAGTATGCGGAATACCCTCTCCGCCGCAGAAAAGGCAGACTGAAATTCGTGCAGGATATTGGAGAACTCGTTTATAGGCCCTGCAAATTTGCGGGAATACTGAACGAACTGTGCCACACCGCCAAGGCTTATGAACAGCATAGAGCCTGCAGCAAAGGTACCGTTTTGAGAATACATATACAATATGCCGCCGAATATGGCTACCATGGCTATGGAGAAGTTGTTTATAAGGTTTATGCTGGGAAAAAGAAGGGCGGCGTTATACTCTGCCTTATAGTAAGCGTCCATTGCGTCCTCATTACGGCGGCTGAAACGCTCGGATATCACATCCTGCCTGCCGTAAGCTTCTATACTGCGGGCACCGGACAGCATCTCCTCGGCATAGCCGTTGAGCTCACCGTATTTCTTTGACCTTGCCCTGAACAGAGGGCGCACTTTTTTTGAACGGTAGCGGGTAAAGAGGATGGAAACGGGCACGGTAAACACAAAAATAAGTATCATCGGCTTTGATATCTGCCACATAAATATCAGCGAGCCTACAACTGTATACACGCTGGTCATAACCTGCACCAGGTCATGGGAAAGGGTGCTGTTTATGGTGTCGATATCGTAGGAGATGTGGCTTATTATATCACCCGTGGGGTGGGTATCAAAATAGCCAACGGGAAGAGTGTTGAGTTTTTCGAACACCTGACGGCGCATTTTATATATGATGCGCTGGCTTAGGTGTATCATTATAACCGCCAGCACGTAGGACAAAAGCGCCGAGGCAGCGTAGCATATTATCATCCTTGCCACGTTAGACCACACCGTCGGGAAGTCGACGCCGCCTGCCGCCTCGATAGCGTCGAGCGCAGCACCCGAATAGCGGGGACCCATAAGTGAAAGCTGGTTTGAAAGCAGAGTGAAAATCACCGCAGGCACAAAAAGATGCCATTGGCTGACAACGTAGCCGCCCAAACGGAGCATTATACCCTTGTTGTCACGTTTTTTTGCAGAGCTTGTATTATTGTTCTTAGTCAAGGAAGGCACCTCCCATCTGAGAGTCGCTTATTTCCCTGTACTCGGGGCAGCTTTCCATAAGCTGTGTATGGCTACCGCTGCCGATGACCTTGCCCTTATCGAGGACTATTATAAGGTCACAGCCCTTGACAGAGCTCACTCGCTGAGCCACCGTCACGAGAGTAGTGTCCTGCATACCCTCTGCTATTGCGGCACGGAGGTTTGCGTCGGTCTTATAATCGAGAGCAGAGGAAGAGTCATCAAGGATAAGTATGTCCGGCTTTGCGGCGACGGCACGGGCTATAAGTATCCGCTGCCTTTGACCGCCCGACACATTGGTGCCCTTGGATGAAAGCAGCCTGTCATAGCCACCCTCTGCCGCCGTGATAAAGTCATGTGCCTGTGCGAGCTTTGCGGCGCTTATCACTGCCTCCTTGCTCAGCTCTCTGCCAAACCTGATGTTCTCCTCTACCGTGTCGGCGTATATAAAGTCATTTTGAAGTGCCACGCCTATTCTGCAGCTAAGCTCCTCTCTGCTGTAGGAATCAAGCCGTCTCCCATCAAGAGTAATAGTTCCGCTGTCCGGCTCATAAAAGCGCAAAAGCAGCTTGATAAGAGTGGATTTGCCGCTACCCGTTGCGCCGATTATGCCCAGACTGCCGCCCTTGCGGACGGAAAATGATACACTGTCAAGGTTGCGCTTTTTGCCGAAGTAGGAGAAGCATACGTTGTCAAAGCTTATGTAGCTGTCAGAAGGGTCGGTCTTTTCGCACTCGGTAACGGTATAGGTGGAGGGAGTGCACAGCACCTCAGCTATTCTCCCTGCGGAGGCGGCGCATTTGGTGTACATTACAAACATACGAGAAAGGGACATCATAGCCATTGATATAAGGGTAAAGTACTGCATAAAGGCGATGACGGTGGCAGGCGAGGACAGTCCCTTAGCTACACGGATAGCCGCCACGGCCACAACTGCTGCGATGCCCAGATTCATAAGCAGGGTCATAACGGGGTTGACTACGCCCATTATTACGCCAGCCTTGCGCTCCTGCCCCGCAAGTGCCCTGTTTACCCTGTCATAGCGTCGGTTTTCGTACTCGTTTTTAGAGAGTGCCTTTATTACACGAATACCCTGCGCATCCTCTCGGACAACACGCACCATATCATCCACAGACCTTTGCACTCCTGTATACAGGGGCACGCCCTTGCGGGATATGCTGTAGACGGTTATAAATATCAGCGGCAGGGTAGCTATCATAACAAGCGCCAGTGCGCTGTCCATAACCAGCGTTATGGATATACCGCCAATAAGCAGGATGGGGGCACGCACGCCCATCCTTTGCATCATACCGATAAAGTTGTGTACATTGTAGGTGTCGGTGGTTATTCTTGACTCAAGGGAGGGAATAGTAAAGCGGTCGGTATCTGCGGAGGACAGATACAGCGTCCTCTGAAACAGCTCGGCACGCATTGACTTGGAAAACCTTGTGGTGACGCCTGCCGCCATTCGGTTTGCCACTATGTTGAAAACGCAGGCGGCAACAGCACAAAGCACCATAAGTCCGCCATAGAGCACAATTTTGCCTACGTCCTCGGTCACTATTACGTTTTCAAGTATATGGGTAAGAATAAAGGGCAAAAACAGCTCAGCCATGGTGCCCGAGACCTTTATTACAAACCCTATTGCCATACGTTTTTTGTAGGGCAACAGATATGACAGTATTTTTCTCATAGCTACCCTTCCCTGCACTCCGATGCTACAGCTTTTGCGTTCTGCTCCATTTGCAAAAGCACTCTGTAAAAGACCTCAAGCTCGCCCTCTGACACTCCTGCGGCAATGAGGCTGTTCCATTGGACGGAAACGGCACGCACCGCAGGGAGCACAGAAAGCAGCTTTTCGGTAGGATATACCAATACGCACCGCTTATCCTCGGGCTTTGGGGCACGGGTGATGTAGCCGTCCTCCTCAAGCTGGGACAGCGCACGGGTTACGGTACTTTTGTTAAGACACAGCTCTCTGGCAAGCTCCTCTTGGGAGCAGCCCGCCATACGGGCTATTGCAAGCACATAGGCGTGGTGAAAGGCGCAAAGTCCCCGGGCACCCAGCCTTGCATTTCTGAAAACCGACTGACAGCGGCTTATATTATTAAGGCTTTTCATTATTTTTGGCATAGCAAGCTCCTTGCTGGTATATTAGTTGCACATACAACAGTTGCATCTGCAACGATTATACTACCAAGCCACCGATAAGTCAAGGGGCAACGCAGAAAGATAAAGCAACCCAATAAAAAATCGGGGCAAAAGCTGTGCTCTGCCCCGAAAAAGTTGTTAGTTGTTTCTGTTATTTGCGTGCCATAACCGTATAAAGATCTTTGATAAGGCCTGCATCGTAGCGGAGGATAAAGGCGGCGTCAAGGCTGTTCACCTTGCCGTCGGAATTAACGTCTGCCGTGGTCATAAGGAGTCCATCCTCCCCCATAAGTCCTGCATCGTAACGAAGCACCATAGCGGCATCAAGGCTGTTTGCCTTACCGTCCACGTTTGCGTCACCCAGACCGACAATACAAGTGGACTCATCACCGTAGCCATAGACACGGAGCAATGACTTGTCATAGTCTTCACCCTCAAAGAGTATGGCGCTGGTGCCTGCAACCCCTATATCTGCCACGTTTTCAGCAGAAACGTCATATGCGCCGTCTATGGTAAAGGTGTAGCTGTCACCTGTTTTGAAGCCGTTTACAGGGGTAAAATAAAGCCTTACAGCCATTTCACCATCCTCGGTACAGCCCTCCTTGACATGGTCGACATCCACAAGCATATTTACGTTAAGCTTGCCCTTGCCCGTTACGGAATAGGGCTTGCAAAGTCCCTCGGCGGCAAAAACGGTCTCTATATAGGGGCCGTAGCCGGGGATATAATAGGTCTTTTCATAGGTAGGCCATGCTGTTATCATCTGGGGAGGTACACTGCCCGTTTTGCCGTCATTATTAAGTTCTCTGTCCGTCTGCCAAAGGGGCACAAGAGCGTCACCGTCAAAAAGCACGTCGCACTCAAAGGATACAAGCCCGTAAGCATCGGTAATATCCTTTACCACAATGTCAAGGGCGATATAGTCCTTTGCCGCCTCACCGCTGTCTGCACCGTCAGCATCATAGCTGACCACGCTTGATATCATGTCAAGGCGGAAGGAACGGGGCACAAGCGGCTCACTCTCAGCGAAAACCGTGGACGCTCCGAAAGATGAAAGGATAAAAAACGCTGTCAAAAGCAACGACAAAAATTTTTTCATATAGCTGACCTCACTGTTGTTGACCTTTGCCCTTAGCTGTGGTATAATCACCGGGTAACAAGGGAAAAGGAGATAGAATATGGCTATAAAAGCAGTGTTTATTATTATCGGCGTTATTATCGGTTTTATGCAGTACGGGCTTTTAAGGACAGCCGCCGCATATATGACGGAAAACAAGGGGGCAGGCGGCGTAGTTCTGATAAAGCTTATGATTTACGCCCTTATAGGTGCCGTGCTGTTTATGTGGTTCAAGGACTACGCCTTCCTATGCATCGCAGGTGTGGGCGCAGGTATCATAGTCACGGCGGTAATAGACCTTGTAAGAAGCAAAAAGGCAAATAAATAAGACGAATTTGGCAGGGTGCTAAGCCCTGCCAAATCTTTTTATCTAAGTATGGTTTAGCCCTCGTAAGCGGCCTTGTCGCAGATAAGGATAACGTCCTTATGAGCCTTAAGAACGGTGCAGGGAACCTGAGTGGTTATACGGTCATCCTCTACCATCTTCTTAACCACTGCGTGCTTGCTTGCGCCACTGGCAAGAACAAGTATCTTTTTAGCCTGCATAATGGTAGCAAGACCCATAGTAATAGCCTGAGTGGGAACGTCAGCCTTGGAAGCGAAGAAGCGTGCGTTAGCCTCGATGGTGTTGTCGGTAAGGTCGGTGAGGTGGGTGCCTGCATAAAGCTCATCCTCAGGCTCGTTAAAGCCGATGTGACCGTTCTGACCGAGACCGAGAACCTGAATATCAATACCGCCTGCTGCAGCAACAGCCTCGTCATAAGCCTTGCCCTCAGCGGCAGGGTCCTTTGCAAGACCGTTGGGAACGTGAGTCCTGCTCTTATCAATATCAACGTGGTCGAAAAGGTTGGTGTTCATAAAATATCTGTAGCTCTGATCGTGGGTGGGAGCAAGAGGATAATACTCGTCAAGATTGTAGCTGGTAACATCCTTAAAGCTGATCTCACCTGCTTTGTTCATAGCCTGCAGGCACTTGTACATACCAACGGGAGTGCTACCCGTAGCAAGACCGAGGATAGAGTCGGGCTTGGACTTGAGCTGCTCGGCTATAACCTTAGCACCCTCAGCAGACATTTCATCATAGTTGTCGCAAACGATTACCTTAAGCATTGTTAAAACCTCCGAATTTAGATATTCTTGTAATACAAGGCTATTCTATACCAAACCGCTTTTCTTGTCAAGCGTGTGACGCATTTTTAAGAAAAGTTTTTTCGTCTTACCGCTTTGCAAAAGCCTACAGCTTTACCACGCAACGGAACATTTCGGATCGGCTCCAGGCGCTTCTGTATTCCTCTGCCATCTCTACCTCAGCATTGCAGATCATATAAGCCCCGTTTTCCTCGGTATAATACAGCGTTTTTTCGGTAAAGGTATATTCGTATTTTCCTGCGCCGAAAACGCTGTCCATTTTCTTTTCAACCGAGCGCACGAGCTTTCTGTCGTTTACGTCCACCGAGTGCTTTTTCAAGGCGTCGTACATACCGCTGTACGTATTTTCCGAATTCTTTACGTTTCCAAGCTCGTCTGCCTTTATAACCAGAACGTCCCCGACCTTATAGCCGTCGTATACGTTATAATACTCTACCTGATAGGAATACGGGTTACCGCTTTTCCCCTCGGCAGCTCTATTGCCTGCGGACGAGCATTCGTAATTGGAATAAAGGTATTCGGCATAGCTTTCCGCCTTATGCTTATGTATAATAGCCGCCAGCTCGGAGTCGGCAAGGCTTGGCTTACCTTGGGCGAGTAGTTTATCTAAGGCAGAGGAAGAATACGGGGTGCCCAGACGCACGATTCTGTCGGTGCCGCGTTCATAGCCCACAAAAAGATCCATATCCTCCGCCGAAACACTGTACAGGTCGTATTCAAACGCCATTCTCATAGATTTTTCGGTACGTTCATACTCTAAAACGTACTGCTTGCCCTGATAGGCAAACTCACGCTGTTTTGCTACGGTATCCGAAACGTAGCGCTCGTCCACGGCTATCTCTTCCCTTTCCTCGGTGTAGAAATCGGAGCCAATATATGCGTCACCCGTATCGTACACCTCGTAGTAGGAGCCACCAAAATCGCAGGAGCTAAGAAGAGGGACAAGCATTAAAACGGATAATATTATCAATAACGTTTTTTTCATTTTTATTTCCTCCGTATAGATGAAATCATATCTATCTAATCTTTAATATGTCGCAAAACACGATTTCGTCTATAAATATCTATAAAATTTTGAAAATTTTTATATTTTTTTGATAAGGAGAAGGTTTTGTTCGGTACGTTAAAGTCTTTTCATGTACTCTGCATCGGGTATTGAGGGGATAGCGCCTGCTTTCTCGGTGCTCTTTGCGGCGACGGTGCAAGCCTTTTGCAGTGCGATGCGGAGGGTAGCTTCATCGATGCCGTCAACGCTTGCGGTACCGTTTTTCAAAAGCAGGGCTGACAAAAGGGTGCCGAAAAAGATATCACCTGCCCCCGTGGTATCCACGGCATCAGCCTTTACGCCCTCTACCTCTACAGATAGGGTATTAGTAGCGGCGTAGACGCCCTTTTCGCCCAGAGTGACGAAAACGGCTTTTGCGTATGCAAGAAGGAAGGTGGCGGCATCTTTTATGTTTTCTTTGCCCGACAGCATAAGCGCCTCGTTTTCTGAGACCTTGATAAGGTCGACCTTTACGGGCAAGGAAAGGCAAGCGGCTTTAAAGTCCTCTGCACTGCTCCACAGCAGGGGACGGTAGTTTGGGTCAAAGCTGACGGTGGCACCTGAACGCACCGCCGTTTCAAGAGCGGCAAGCAGAGTGCTCTTGCAGGGCTCACCCGTGAGAGACAGCCCGCCAAAATGAAAATGGGTGGTGTTTTTGATAATGTCGGTGTTCAGCTCATCCCTCGTGATAGATATATCCGCCCCATGGTCACGGCAAAATACGAAGCTGTTTTCACCGTCTGCGCCCATGGTAACGAAGGCGTGGGTGGTGGGGCGGCGGTCTGACAGCACAAAGCCCTCTGTGGCAACGCCGTATTCCCTTGCGGTGTCCCTCAGCATATCGCCGAAGCTGTCACTGCCCACCTTGCCTATAAAGGCAGTGCTTACACCGCATTTTGCGGCGCAAACGGCAAGGTTATAGGGTGCACCGCCTGCATTTGCCCTGTAGCAGCCGTCGCCTGTTGAAATAAAATCTATAAGTGCTTCACCGAAGGCGGTTACCAGATATTTTTTCATTGTTCTACGTCCTTTCATTTGTTGCGCCCCCCGTTGACAGGAGGCGAAAATACGGTTATAATCAAATACAGAGGTGATTATTGATGAAATATGAGGGCGTGGTTTTTGACCTTGACCACACTTTGTTTGACAGATACGCCACTTTGCGTTCCCTCGCACCTGATTTTTGTGCCCGTTTTGATGGTTGGCTTGCCCGAGGGATGACTGCAGAAAAAATGGCGTCACTCCTCTGTGAGGGTGACACCAATTACATCTACCACGGGTGGAAACGGGTATTTCAGTTCCTTTGCGACAAAGGTGCCTTTGACCCTGTTCCCGAATATGAAATGTACAGGCAGACCCTGCTTGACCTGTTCACAAAGTACGCCGTGCCCTACAGCTTTACCTACAGCGTGCTTGAGGAGCTGAAGGCGAGAGGACTTAAGATAGGTCTTATCACCAACGGCAACGGAGACATACAGGCGAAAAAGATAGAGCTGCTCGGCCTTACCGACGCCTTTGACTGCGCCATACTCTGCGGCCATTTCGGCGTGCAGAAGCCTGACAGAGCGCCCTTTGACGAGATGGCAAGGCGGCTATCCATACCTGCAGAAAAGCTCTTTTACGTAGGGGACAACCCCAAGTGTGACGTGGATGCGTCAAGAAATGCAGGCTACACACCCATAGAGGTACTTACAGCAAAATGCAAGCTGCAGGAGTTTGAACCTGCCGAGCACAGGATAGAGACGGTAGCGGAGCTGCCCGCCCTTATTGACCGCCTGCAGAGCGCCTGACGTCGCCGTGCAGAATACAGCGGATTATATCACGGCGGGTAACTATACCGATAAAGGAGTCGCTATCATCGGTAACGCAGATAAAGTTCTGCTTCATAGCGTGCTCCAAAAGCTCGCCCATAGTGACGTTTATGCGTACCGCAGGGCAAAAGTCTGAACGGACAAGCTCTTTTACAGAATGCTTTTCCAGCTCCTTGGCGGTGGGGCAGTTGCCGTCAACAAGGTACCATAGGAAGTCGCCCTCACTGATGGAGCCCACGTATCTGCCATCCTCCGCAAGAACGGGGATAGCGGCATAGCCGTGGTGGCGCATTTTTTCAAGACCTTGGCGGAGGGTGCTGGTTTCGTATATATAAGCAACGTCTTTTTTAGGTTTTAGTAGCATAAGTACGTTCATAGGTCTACCTCCATACAAATACATTATAGCACTTATTTTCAGAAATTACAATCGCAATATAAAATTTATTTAGGAGCGTGAAATATTTTGATAACTACCATTGGCGACGGCAAGCTTTTTGCCGAGATAAACACCAAGGGCGCCGAGCTATGGCGCATATACGATGCTAAAGGCAAGGATTATCTGTGGAACGGCGACAGCGCATACTGGGGCAGACGTGCGCCCACGCTGTTTCCCATCTGCGGTGGCATGATAGATGACGGTTATATATACGGCGGCAAGGAATATTCTATGCCTAAGCACGGCTTTTGCAGAGATGCGGAGTTTGCCCTTGAGACGGCAGAGGAAAACCGTGCGGTATATCTCATAACCCACAGCGAGGAGAGGTACGCCCTGTACCCCTTCCGCTTCGAGTTCCGTATTGAATACCTCATTAAGGACGGCACTCTATTCGTATATTACCGTGTAAGCAACAAGGACGAAAAGACTATGTATTTCTCGGTAGGCTCTCACGAGGCATACGCCTGCCCCGAGGGGATAGAGGGCTACAGAATAGAGTTTGAGGTGCCCGAAAACCTTGAAAGCCTTGTTATAGCCGACAACCTTGTTCAGGTGGACAGAACGGTTATCGGCGAGGGCATACAGGTGCTTGATATGGACTACCGCTTCTTTCAGGTGGATGCCCTTTGCTTTAAGGGGCTTAAGTCAAGAAAGGTAGCACTTGTAGGTCACGGCAGAAGGATAGAGGTGGAATATGACGGCTTTGAATACCTTTTGCTGTGGACAAAGCAGCAAGCGCCCTTCCTTTGCATAGAGCTGAACTGCGGCATCGACGATTACGTTGGCAGCGACCGACTGCTTGAGCACAAGGAGGGTAACGCAGTACTGGAGGCAGGCGGGGAGTTTGTACTGTGCCACAGTATGCGCTTTTCCGCCGAGTAAGTCTCCTTACCTCTGCCCTATTGTAGCAAGGAAATATAAAGCAAATCTTAAAAAAGCAAAACGCTTCGGCTTTTTCTACCGAAGCGTTTTATCTTTTTACAGTAAATCAGTCAAGCTCTTTAAGACCCGTATACAGCTCGTAATATCTGCCCTTTTGAGCAAGTAGGTCGTCATGGTCGCCACGCTCGATTATCTCGCCCTTCTCCAGCACCATTATGGCGTTGGAGTTGCGGACGGTGGAGAGGCGGTGGGCGATTACGAAGGTGGTTCTGTCCTCCATAAGCGCATCCATACCACGCTCGATATGACGCTCGGTACGGGTGTCAACGGAGCTGGTTGCCTCGTCAAGCACCAGAATGGGCGCCTTGCTGAGTGCGGCACGGGCGATATTCAAGAGCTGACGCTGACCCTGAGACAGGTTTGCGCCGTCGCCTTCTATCATTGTATCGTAGCCGCCCTCCAGCTTTTTGATGAAGCTGTGAGCGTAGGCGGTCTTCGCAGCCTCTACAACCTCGGCATCGGTAGCGTCAAGTCTGCCGTAACGGATGTTTTCACGGACGGTACCCGTAAACAGGTGGGTGTCCTGAAGCACCATTGCGATGTTCTTACGCAGCACGTCACGCTCTATCTGCTTTATATCGACGCCATCGATGGTTATGGTACCCTCTTTTATATCGTAAAAGCGGTTGAGCAGATTGGTAATAGTGGTCTTACCTGCGCCCGTAGAGCCTACGAAGGCTATTTTCTGACCGGGTTTTGCATAAAGAGATATATTCTTTAGCACGGTCTTTTCATCCGTGTAGCCGAAGGACACGTTGTCAAGAATTACGTGACCCTTTATGCCCTTCTCTGCAAAATCCTCAGCATTTACTGCATCGGCAGGCTCGGAGGGCTGGTCCATTATTCTGAACACACGCTCGGCACCTGCAAGGGCGGAGAAGATGTTTGCCATCTGCATGGATATCTCGTTAATAGGGCGGGCAAACTGGTTTGCATACTGAACGAAGACCGTTAGTCCGCCTATGGTAAGCGCCATTGCGCTTGTCCTTGCGATATCGCCATTCAAGGTGAGGTAGCAAAGTATGCCGCCCACGCCTGCGGTGACTGCGTAGCTGAGCTTGGAGATGTTGCCCATTATGGGGCCCATTATACCGCCGTAGAACATAGCCTTGGTCTGCTTTTCACGGAGGTCATCGTTGAGCAGTGCAAACTCCTCCACGCACTCGTCCTCGTGGTTGAAGACCTTTACTACCTTCTGCCCTGCAACAGACTCCTCGATATAGCCGTTCACTGAGCCAAGCGCCGCTTGCTGTGCGGAATAGTATTTACTGCTGTGCTTTGCTATCTTGCCGCCGCCGAGGGCGAATATGGGGGTGAATACAACGGTTATCGCCGCAAGCAGAGGATTGACGTAGAGCATTATGCAAAGGGTGCCCACAAGAGTGACCACGCCCGAAACAAGGCTCACGGCGGTGGAGTCGAACATTACGCCGATATTGTCGACGTCGTTGGTAAAGCGGCTCATTGTCTCGCCCGTGGTGGTGCTGTCGTGGAACTTCAGGGGCAGAGACTGCACCTTATCGAAAAGCTGGTTACGGATGCGCTGTATTGCACTCTGCGACACGCCAACAAGCAGCTTTTGCTGTATGTAGGTGCAGACGATGGCTACAACATATATGCAGGCAAGAATGAACAGACCCGTGAACAAATAACACACGGAATGCGCCGCATCCTCACCCACTATGCCTCTTACAAAGGGCTCCATAGAGTCGGTGACACGGTTTATTATCTTGTGGGCAAAGTCCTCCGCTCCGCTTAGCTCCTCTGTAGCGGCGCCCTCGGAAGCGGGGATTATCTCATCAATGATAGGCGCCATCATATATGAGCCTACAAGAGACGTAAGGGTGGTTACTATAAGGCAAAGGAATATGAAAACGAACCTCAGCTTATAGGGAGCAAGGTAGCTGAGCAGGCGTTTTACCGTACCCTTGGAGCTTTTAGGCTTGCCCGTGGGTCTTGCGCCTCTGCCCGGACCCTTGCCGGGGCCGCCCGGTCCCTTGCCACCGCCTGTAGAGCCGAAATTATAGCGTTTTTTCAGTTCCTCGAGATTTCTTACCATAGCTTCAGTTACCCTCCCTTCCGTCAGTTTGGGAATGGTATATCTCAGCATATTCTTCGTTATTACTGATAAGATCGGCGTGGGTGCCGATACCCGTTATACCGCCCTCGTTCATTACTATTATCATATCCGAATTCATTACAGAGCTGATACGCTGGGCAATTATTATCTTGGTAGATCCCTTAAGGTCGGTACGGAACGCCTCCCTTATCTTAGCCTCGGTGGCGGTATCCACTGCACTGGTAGAGTCATCAAGGATAAGTATTTTGGGCTTTTTAAGCAACGCTCGAGCAATACAAAGCCTTTGCTTTTGTCCGCCGGAAACGTTAAGGCCGCCCTGAACCAGATCGCCCTTATAGCCGCCCTGCATTTCTGATACAAAGCCGTGTGCCTGTGCGTGCTCCGCCGCAATACGCACCTCCTCGTCGGTAGCATCACCGTTGCCCCAACGGAGGTTATCCTCTACAGTGCCCGAGAAGAGCACGTTCTTTTGCAGCACCATACCGATGCCGTCACGGAGGTTTGTAATGCCGTAATCCTTTACGTTGATGCCGTCTACATAGACAGCGCCCTCATCCACGTCATACAAGCGGGGTATCATAGAAACAAGCGTAGTCTTGCCACAGCCCGTTGAGCCGATTATGCCTACGGTAGCACCTGCAGGGATGGAGAAGCTTATATTGTCAAGCACCTTGTCCTCGCTGTTCTTGTAGTAGCGGAAGGACACGTTTTCAAACCTGATAGCGCCCTCGGTAACCCTTGCCTCCTTAAACGCAGCGTTCTTATCGTCGATAGAAGGGGTCTCGTCAAGCACCTCGCCTATACGCTTAGCAGAGGCAATTGCACGGGAGGCGTTGATAAACAGCATAGTTACCATCATCAGGGAGAAAAGTATCTGGTTGATATAGGTAATAAACGCCGCAAGGTCGCCGCTGGGCATAGTGCCGCCTATGACCTTATTGCCGCCAAGCCACATAACGGTAATGATAGTGCCATTGATAAGCAGCATCATTATAGGCTGCATAAGTATCATAACATTCATAGCGGAAAGGCCTGCCGCCTTCAGCTCACCGTTGGCGGTATAGAACTTTTCCTTCTCGGAATCCTCTCTTACAAAGGATTTGACCACACGCACGTTTGTAAGGTTTTCCCTTACGGTGGTGTTCAGGTTATCTATCTTTATCTGCATCCTTGAAAAGCGAGGGAAGCCTGCACGGATAACGAAAAAGATGACCACAAGTATCAGGGGTATCACTACTATAAGTATCTTTGCAAGGTCGGGGTTGGTTACCGTTGCCATTATCACAGCGCCGATAAGCATGCCGGGAGAGCGCAGACACATACGGAGTAGCATATTTACGAAATTCTGCATCTGTGTAATATCGTTGGTAAGCCTTGTTACCAGCGAGCCTGTGCGGAATTTGTCTATATTGGAGAAGGAAAAGCTTTGTATCTTCTTGTATGCGTCAAGCCTGAGGTCGGAGGCAAAGCCCACCGATGCCTTGGCACCGTAATATGCGCCGCCCACACCGCCGAGGAGCATAAGCACCGCAGTTGCGCCCATCAGACCTGCCATAAGAGCTATATAGGCAACACCGTTGCCCTCCCCTATTTTTTCACCAACGCCGCCGTTGATTATCTCGGCAAGGAATTTGGGCAACAGCACCTCGCCCACCACCTCGACTATCATACAAAGAGGGCCTAAGATAAACGCCCACTTATACGGCTTGACGTATTTCATCCATTTTCTCAAGTTGTATCTTACCTCTTTTCCACTGCTTCTGCCATATTTTTTTGCATACGCTCAAAAAAGCCATAGAGGGTCGCTATTTCCTCATCGGAAAAGCCCTCAAGCATAGTGCTGTCAACGCTATCAAAGAACGCACGGGACTTTACTGCCACATCTTCACCCTTTTCGGTGAGCAGGATCAGATTGACACGGCTGTCATCTGCATAGGGAGAGCGCTTTACAAAGCCGCCTGCCACCAGCTTGTTTATCATAACGGTTATGGCCGCAGGGCTTACGTCCATATACTTTGCCAGCTCTTTTTGAGAAAGGCCGCCCTCCTTGCCGTGGAGATGCATTATCATCTTATGCTGACTGCGGTGGAGACCAAAGCTTGCCGCATTGTAGGCAAAAGCCTCTCTGTGCATTCTGTTGGCCTTGATAAATAGCCCTATAACTTTCTTAATAAATGTGGTTCTGTCCATATTGTCTGCCATTTTCGGCACCTCCGTAAAAATTTAACGTGTATAAATTTAATGCGTTAACAGTTACTATGTTAAGTATATTATTTATATACGCCTTTGTCAATAGCGGTGAGCAGTATTTTATCGGCTGAAAGCAAATTTTTCAAAAAAAGAGGTCAGCAGTTCAAAACCGCCGACCTCGTGCTCACATTATACGCTTTTACAGCTTGGCTACGAGTGAGGGGATCGCCGCCTCGAAATCTACGCCATAGCTGTTGCTTTCGGGATTCTTCATAGTAAGGTCTATGCACTCAACGGTATAGTCCACCGCCACCGTCAGCGCCTTCTCCATACCCATACCTCTTACCAGTCCTCCAAGGAAGGAGGAGGAGAAGATGTCACCCGTACCGTGATAGCTTACGGGGAGATGGGTGTTGAAGTAACTGAAATAGTTGCCCGTGCGGCTGTCATACGCCATAACGCCAAGTCTGCCCTTTTCAAAGCTTACGCCCGTTATTACCGCAGATGGGCAACCGAGACCGCACAGCTTTTTAAGCATATCCTTTATATAGGCTTCGTCATAGTTGTCGCCTACATAGGGCACGTCCAGCATAAAGGACGCCTCGGTAAGGTTGGGCACTATCACGTCTGCCTTACCGCAAAGTGCCGCCATGCCTGCGGCGAACTCCTTGGTAAAGCCGGGATAAAGCTTGCCGTGGTCTGCCATTACAGGGTCAACTACGGCTATTGCACCGTCTTTTTTCATATCGTCAAACATCTCGCCAACTATCTCAAGCTGCTCCTTGGAACCGAGGTAGCCTGTATAGACGGCATCGTATCTGATGCCCTCCTTTTTCCAATGAGCGAGGATGGGACGGATATCATCTGTAAGGTCACGGAAGGTATAGCCCCTGAACATAGTATGAGTGGAGAGCACAGCCGTGGGAACAACGGCGCACTCAACGCCCATAGCGGAGATAATAGGCAGTGCTACGGTAAGTGAGCACTTACCAAGGCAGGATATATCCTGCACGGTTACGATTCTTTTCATTTTTTTGTAAACCTTCTTTCTTGCCGGTTGTATTGGTTATTCCTCGTCATCGTCATCCTCGGCGTTTTCGGAGGGTGGGTCTGCGTAATTTAACTTCTTGCGGCGGCGCTCCTTACGGCGCTCGGCACGCTCTCTGCGGCGGCGCTCACGCTTTTCCGCCTGCTGGCGTTGTTTTTCACGCTCGGCTCGGTCAAGGGGAGACTCCACCACTATCTCCTTGGCGGTAAGGCGTACGTCTGCACCCTCCTTGATAAGCGTATAGATAACGGCGGTAAGGGGGATGAAGAAAATGATACCGAAGATACCCATAAGCTCGCCGCCCAGCAGTGCCGCAAACAGTGTCCATATAGCGGGCAGACCTACGGAGCCGCCCACAACGTGGGGGTATATAAACTGCCCCTCAAGCTGCTGTACCACAAGGAACGCCACAAGGAATATGAGCGCCTGCACGGGACTGATAAGAAGTATAAGCACTACGCCGAGGGCGCAGGACATAAAAGCACCCACATAAGGTATAAGAGCAAACAGACCCGTAAGCACGCAGATTATACCTGCATAGGGCAGGCGCAGAACGGTCATTGCCACGTACAGTATCAGCGCAAGCATCAGCGCATCAAGGCATTGGCTGGAGATATAGCTTGTAAAGGTCTTGAAAAACAGACTGCCTATATGGCAGGTCTTATCCGCAAATTTTTTGGGAGTGTAGGCATAGATAAGCTTGCGGAACTGAACGTTAAGCTTCTTTTTGCCCGTTATCATATAGATAGAGAACACTATACAGGAGAAGGTGGTTATGAATATGCTGACGGTGGTGCCTGCGGCAGAGACCACAGTATCCATAATCTCTGTAGAGCTGAAGGAGATATAGTTTTTAAGATAATCAAAAAGCTTTGTTATGTTGAAATTGGTAACGAACTCCTCAGCGCTGGCTACGTCAACACCCATATCCACAAGGAACTCTCTTATCTTAGGATATGCGGCCTCAGCCGATGCGGCGATATCCATAGCGGACTTGGTTATATCGGGCGCCATATAGTTTATGAACAGGGTGATAAGTCCTGCTATTACGCCCACCGTGAGTATCAGGCTCAGATAGGTGTTCAGCGTATGTCTGACCTTGATACGGCACTTTCTTTGTACAAAGGAAAAGAAGCGTTCAAACGCCTTCATAGGCACGTTAAGGACAAAGGCAAGGCAGGCGCCTGCAAAAAGAGGCGTTAGGTAGCTTATTATTGTAAGCATAAAGGACAAAACCTCTTTAAAGTTCCAAAGGCCCACGAACAAAGCAACAGAGGACAAGGCGATAATGAGCACCTGCTTGAAGCTTAGCCTGCTGTTTTCGTTGTTTTCCATATATCAAACCGCCTTTCTTCAGGAGGATAAGTATGCTGACGAGGGGATAATCTACCCCTGTTGATTTGATTATAACACCCGTTTTTTCTTTTTGCAACATATATTTACATATTTTCCTTCCATTGCTTATTGACAGAAATGCAGCGAGATGCTATAATATATACCGTAGCAAGGCTTCGGGGCAGGGTGAGATTCCCTACTGGCGGTAAAGTCCGCAAACGTGCGTCTTATATGGCGGCGCACGCCGACTCGGTGCAAGTCCGAGACCAACGGTTACAGTCCGGATGGAAGATGGCTTTTGCGGTTTTTTAGGCGTTCCTGCGCCGTAACCACACTGTTTTACCCGAAAAGGCTTTTTGCTTTTTACGGGTATTTTTCTTTTTTCGGAGGTGCATAGAAAATTGAAGACCAACATCAAAAAAATCACTGCTGCGGCTATCCTTGCCGCCCTTGCCTTTGGCATTTCTGCACTTTGCAACGTGGTGCCTATTACTCTGGTGCCCTCTTTGGGATTCTTGCACTATGACGGCAAGGATGTGCTTATAGCTATATGCGGCTTCATATTCGGGCCTTTACTTGCCATTGCCGTAAGCCTTGTAGCGGCACTTATCGAGCTTGCCATAAGCTCTACGGGACTTATCGGTATGGTTATGAACTTCCTTTCCAGTGCCATATTTGCCTGCACCGCCGCAATCATCTATAAGGCTATGAAGAACATAAAGGGAGCTATTGTGGGACTTGTATGCGCTACCGTGCTTACCACAGCCTTTATGCTGGGGTGGAATTACCTTATCACGCCCTTGTATATGGGCATCAGCCGAAGCGCCGTTGCCGCACTTCTCGTGCCTGCCTTTTTACCCTTTAACCTTATCAAGAGCGGTATAAACACGGGCATCACGCTGATTGTTTACAAGCCGGTTGTCACCGCACTAAGGAAGGGCGGTCTTGTAAACGAGCGTGGAAGCAAGGCACCCACCGTTAAATCGGGTCTGACTGCTCTTATCACGGGGCTTATCACCCTCGGCGTGTGTATCGGTGCGGCATTGTATTTCAAAAACGCATAGCAAAAATGTATAGCAAAAACGGGTTGTAAAGAACAAAATCTTTACAACCCGTTTTTAGTTGATATTTCAGATAAGACCTGCTATTTTCGCTATGGAGAGCACGAATATCTCCACGCTCTTTTCAAACTCGGCAACGCTGAGATACTCGTCACGGTCGTGAGCCTTGCCCCTGCCCTCGCCAAGGAGACCTCTGTACCTTGCTATGGTACTGCCGAATGCAACCGTATTGGGGAAGCTGCGTGCATAGGTGCCGCCACCCATAGTATACGGCTTGCTGTCCTCACCCGTTACAAAGGCGCAAGCATCGGTAAGCGCACGGATCTCTGCCTTATCGGGGTCGAAGCAGTAGCCGTCGGAATGGCTGTCCTTAACAAGAGTGCCGCCGAAGGCTGCGGCATATTTCTCTGCATTTGCCCTTATGGTATCCCAGCTACCTGAACGGGGATAGCGAATATTGAAATTCTGAACGAGAAAGCCGTCTACGTTCTTGAGCAGACCGCCGACGCAGGTGAGATACCCCATCAAGGGAGTGCTGTCTGCAATACCAAGATTGTTGCCCAGATAGTCGCCGCAGGTTTTTACCATAAAGCGAAGGCTGTTTTCGAGCTCTGCCGAAAGGCTTAGGTTTTCGAGAAGATAGGTGGCAAGCAGAGCTATTGCACTTACACCCTCCTCGGGCATAGCGGCGTGGGCGGTCTTGCCCGTGGCGGTCACTGTTGCCTTTCCGTCAGCATAGCTTATGCTGATGCCCTCGGCAGAGGGGAGACTGTCGACAGCTATGTTTTTAATAACTGCCACCGCCTTACCTGCCACGGCGTTGGTAACGGTGCCACCCGTAAAGCTTTCCAGATCTCCACTCAGCGGAGCCAGTCTGATATCAAGCTTGCCTATGCCCTTTTCACCCGTACAAACGGGAAACTCACTGTCGGGTGTGAAAGAAAAGAAGGGCGCCTTATGACTTTTCAGGAAATAGGGTAGATCGTTCATGCCCCTTTCCTCATCGCCGCCCACTATAAGACGGAGGGAAAAAGGAAGCTCTATGCCTGCATCCTTAAAAAAGCGCATAGCGTAAAGGGCGGCAACGGCAGGTCCCTTATCATCCTCGGTGCCCCTGCCAATAAGCAAGCCGTTTTCCACCGTAAGCTGATAGGGAGGATAGCTCCACCCCTCGCCCGCAGGTACCACGTCCACATGGGCGACCATGCCAAGCTCCTCTGCCTTATCGCCGTAAACAACGCTGGCGCAGTAATAATCGTGGTTTTCGGTGGCGAAGCCGTAGCCGCCGCCAATTTCCAGCATTTTGTCGATAGCCTTGGCGCTACCCTCTCCAAAGACGTATTTGCCTACGGGGTCTGCGCCCACGCTTTCAATAGCTATAAGGCTGCCGAGGTCGGCAACATACTCCTCACGCTTGCTCTGTATATACTCCTGCACCTTGCCGTGCATGCTTTCCATACTCAAAATCAGTTACCCCCTGTTATAAATACTGCCGCCGTAAACGTCGGTTGCCACGTACAGCGGAAACCTGTCAAAAACCAGCCGCTTTACCGATTCACAGCCAAGCTCCTCAAAGCCTATCACCTCAAGGCTCTTTATATGACTTGCCGCCAGCGCACCTGCGCCGCCCAGTGCGGCAAAATAGGGTGCGCCGTACTTTATTATAGCCTCGGTCACCTCTTTACTGCGCACGCCCTTGCCTATGGTAGCGCCAAGCCCCAGAGCAATAAGCCGTGGGGTGAAGCTGTCCATACGGCAGGAGGTGGTGGGACCAAAGGAGCCGCACACCCTGCCCTCGGGCGTTTGGGTGGGACCTGCGTAATATATGACTGCACCTTTAAGGTCAAAGGGCAGCTCCCCTCCCTCATCAAGCAGCCTGCATATACGCTTATGGGCAGCGTCCCTTGCCGTGTATACTACGCCTGAAAGCTCAACCATATCCCCTGCCCTGAGCTTTGGGGAAAGGACAGACAGCTCGTCTGTGCATATCCTAATCATTCTTTACCAGCCTCTCAATAGCGGCGATAGCCTCCTCAAGCACTCGCTTGGTGTGGTCGAGACCTGCATTTATATTCTGACTCTTTTGCCTGAGCACATCTGCGGCTCTGAGGGCAGAAGCAGCATCCTCCCTTGCCTTGGCGGCAACGGCGGCAACAGACTCCTCAGCCTTTTTGCGTGCCTCAGCCTCTATCCTCTGCTTGCTCTCCTCCGCCTCCGCTATTATCTGCGCAGAGCGGCTCTCGGCAAACAAAAGCTTTTCGCCCATACGTGCGCAAAGCTCGTCATACTTGGCGGTTTTATCCTTATTTTCAGCCTGTGCCGCCTCAAGCGCCGCCTCAAGCTCGGCTATTCTGGCGCTGTAGCTACGCTCCATAGCGTCCTTTTCGTTCATAAGGGTCTTTATAGCATCATTCTTTTCACCTATAGCATAGGCGTGGTCAGAGGTAAGCTGCATTATAAAACGCTGTACCTCATCCTTATTATACCCCTTTTTAGCATCGCTGAAAACTACATCTACTGCCATAGTAAACCTCCGATAGTTATTCGACATTATTTTACCAAGTTTACACCTCTTTTTCAAGCCTTTTTTTATATTTTTTGATTTTTGGAGACAGACGGGCATATATATGGCATATACATGGCTTGGAAGGGCGGTGGCTTTATGCCGACAGAAGTAATTCGTGATGCTTTGTGGGGGGCACCCACATTGGCTTTACTGCTCGGCTTTGGCGGGTATTTCACTGTGCGGCTGGGGCTTTGGACCCCGAAAGGGATATACGATGCCTTTCGCCGTACCTTTTTTGCACCCAAAAGAAAGGGTGACGGCAATAATCTTTCTTCGCTGTCTGCCATAGCAACCGCCCTTGGCGGCACCGTTGGCGTGGGCAGTATAAGCGGCGTTGCCCTTGCCATAAGCGTTGGCGGTGCAGGAAGCGTTTTTTGGATGTGGGTGTGCTCGTTTTTGGGTATAGGGCTCAAGTATGCGGAGGTTGCCGTGGCGCACAGCCGACGGCGGCTTACAAAAAGAGGCTACAGCGGCGGTGCTATGTACTGCTTGAAAGCCATGGGGTACAGCAGGCTTGGAGCATTATTTGCTCTGCTTTGCGTGTTATCTGCAGGTCTGGGCGGAAGCACCGTTCAGGCAAACAGTGCCGCAGAGGTGCTTGCAGGAGCCGTAGACAACTCACTTATCAGAGGTGCGCTGATAGCGCTTATCACCCTGACAGTGATAAGCGGTGGCAGGAAGCGCATCGGTCGGGTAAACGCCGCTTTGTTGCCTTTTATATCCCTTGGCTTTTGCTTTTTATGCCTTTGGTCGATAATATGCCACGCCCATTTACTGCCCCACGCACTTTGCCGCATTTTTGGAGAAGCCTTAGGTCTACGGCAGGCGGCGGGTGGAATAGGAGCGGCGGCGATGCTCCGTGTAGGCTGTGTCAGGGGCACCTTCAGCCACGAGGCAGGAATGGGCTCCTCTCCCATATCCTATGCGGCGGCAGAGGAAAGAGACCCACATGTGCAGGGGCTTTGGGGCGTTACAGAGGTTTTTATAGACAGCTTTGTGGTTAGCACCCTTGTAGCCTTTGCCGTTTTGTGCACGGGACAAGATACGGTGCGTGCCGTGTTTGAGCACTGCTTTGGCGGCTTTGGCAGTGGATTTTACTCGGTTGCGCTGTTCTTTTTTGCCTTTGCCGCCATTATAAGCTGGTGCTTTTACGGTGAGGAGGCGGTGTTTTTTCTGTTTCCCAAAAGCGCCTGTGCTACCGCACTGTTCAGGCTTTTTATAGCCGTGGGTGCCTTTTGGGGCGCACTTATGCCTGAAGGCAAAAGCTTTGCGGTGGCGGATATATGGGGAGCGCTTATGCTGTTTCCCAATCTGTTTTTACTATATAAATCAAGGAGTGAGATAGTTGCGTTTTCACAAGGGAAAGGCTTTGGACGTGCTAAGGGAGGTAAACAGTCGACCCACGGGGCTTACCGAAGAGGAGGCGTTGGAGCGGCTTGAAAAGAACGGACGTAACGAAACAGAGGGGCAGAAGCCGACCTCTTATATAAAGCGCTTTATAGCTCAGCTTTCTGACAGGATGATAATAATACTGCTGGCGGCGTCTGCAATATCCTTTGCCGTATCCGTCGCCACGGGGGAGGGCGGCATTGACAGCCTGATAATACTGCTTATCGTATTTATCAACGCCCTTGTGGGGGTAATACAGGAAAGCAGAGCGGAAAAGGCTATAGAAGCCTTGAAAAGTATGTCAGCCCCTCACTGTACCGTAATGCGGAACGGCAAAAGGCGCACCGTGCCTGCGGCAGAGATAACGGTAGGCGACGTAGTGACCGTGGATAAGGGCGATTTTGTTCCCGCAGACGGCAGACTGCTTGAAAGCGAGGGACTCACCGTAGATGAATCGGTGCTGACGGGTGAATCGGAGGGTACCTTTAAGGATGCGGCAGCGACAGTGGATGAAGATGCTCATCTTGCGGAGATGAAGAACTGCCTTTTTGCCTCCACGGCTGTGACCGGCGGACACGGCAGCTTTGTAGTAACGGCTACGGGCAGGGATACCTGCGTAGGCAAGATAGCAGGGATGCTGTCAGCCACGGAAAGGGAGCCTACACCATTGCAGAAACGCCTCGGGAAAATGGGCAGTCTGCTCGGGAATATCGCCCTTATGATATGCGGCATTATTTTTGTTTACGCCTTGGTAAAGGGGATGCCGCCCATTGATATGTTTATGACCTCTGTGAGCCTTGCGGTGGCGGCGATACCGGAGGGTCTGCCTGCCATAGTGACTATAGTGCTCTCCATAGGCGTGCAGAGGCTGGCAAAGCAGAGAGCTGTGGTAAAGCGACTGCCTGCCGTTGAGACTCTTGGCTGCGTAGGTGTGATATGTACCGATAAAACAGGCACGCTCACTCAAAACCGTATGTCGGTCACAAGGGTGCAGGGTGGAGACGTACTTCCCCTGCTTGCGGCTATGTGTAACAACGACGGTTCGCCCACTGAAAACGCCCTGATGCGTTATGCCACCGAAAAGGGCAGACTTGAGGCGGCGGCAAGGTACACAAGGGTGAGAGAGCTGCCTTTTTCGTCAAAGACAAAGCTGATGGCCACCGCCCACCGCTACGGAAGCGGATACAGGATAGTTGTAAAGGGGGCGCCTGACGTGATACTCCCTCTTTGCACCGCAAGCGAAAACGCTCTTTGTCAGGCAGAGGAGATGGCAAGAGAGGCACTGAGGGTCATAGGCTTTGCCTATGCAGACTGCAATACCCTGCCCGAGGACCTGCTTGACCCGTCGCTTCCATTTTGCTTTGGAGGTCTTGCGGGGCTGAGCGACCCTCCGAGACCCGAGGCGGCAGAGGCAGTGAGGCTTTGCAGGAAAGCAGGAGTCAGGGTTGTGATGATAACGGGCGACCACAAATCAACGGCCATAGCGATAGCAAAAAAGGTTGGTATATACGCTGAGGGCGACGGTGCCTATACGGAAAAGGAGATATACGCCCTGCCCGAGAAAAAGCGTGCCGCCGCAATCCGAAAGGCAACTGTTTTTGCAAGAGCGACGCCTGAATTCAAGGTGAAGATAGTGGAGGCATATAGGGAAGCAGGTCAGACGACAGCTATGACGGGTGACGGAGTAAATGATGCACCTGCGCTGAAGCGAGCGGATATAGGCTGTGCCATGGGCGGTTGCGGCACTGACGTTGCAAGAGAGGCGGCAGACCTTGTGCTTACAGATGACAACTTTGCCACCGTGGTAGAGGCAGTACGGCACGGCAGAGGGATATTTGAAAACATACGCAGAAGCGTGCGTTTTCTCCTTTCCTGCAATATAGGAGAGATACTGACGGTGCTGGGTGCACTGCTTTTGGGGCTTGGCTCGCCTTTGTCTGCCATACAGCTACTGTGGGTCAACCTTGTGACAGATTCCCTGCCTGCCATATCCTTGGGACTTGAAAAGACCGACAGACGGGTAATGGAGAGGCCGCCCCTTGCCAAGGCTGCGCCTTTGTTTGGAGGCAGTGTCTGGTGCAAGATGCTTATGGAGGGGTTGCTTATAGGAATGCTGTCCCTCACTGCCTATAATGTGGGCGCAAGATATTACTGTGACCCACGGTTGGGGAGCACCATGGCATTTACAGTGCTGTCACTGTCACAGCTTGTACATTCCTTCAATATGCGCAGTGAGCTGCCTATGATAAAAAAGCACCCCTTTGGCAACGGATATCTTTGCGCCTCCTTCTTGCTTTGCTCGGCTTTACAGCTTTCAACGGTGCTGTCAGGGGGGATGCGAAGCGTTTTCGGTACGGTGTGGCTTAACGCTGAGCAGTGGGCATTTGTGGGGATATCAGCTTTTTTGCCCCTTTTACTGTCGGATATTTACAAATTGTTCGTTTTTTATTGTTCATATAAGCGAAATTATAGTGTATAATCAGCTTAATTATTATTGTGGTTAAATATCCCATTCAGGAAGTAAAAACATTGGAGGTTTAAGATGATGAAGAAAGCTTTTTTCAGATCTGACGATGAGCGCATCAAAACCTTGGGACGACACACGTATTATGAGGGCATGCCTGCCTTTTGCTGGCCTAACAGCGGCTTTTGCTTTTCTTTCAGAGGCAGTGGAATAACCCTTAGCTTTGCCCCGTTTGAGACACCATACACCCACTATCTGCTTGTAAGGGTGGACAGAATGTCTCAGCGCTTCCCTATCTCTACGGGTAATGAAAAGATAATCATAGAGGGACTCGACAACAAGCGTCACAGCGTTGAGGTGCTTAAGGTCACCGAGGGCGAAAGTGTTGACGAGCGTATCGTGTTTACAGGTATGGAGATACAGGGTGTTACACCTGAGCTGTTCCCTGTGCCCCCCAAAAACAGCAAGCTGAAGATAGAGTTTGTGGGGGATTCGCTGACGGCAGGCTACGGCAATCTCGGCACTGCCGAGGATAAGGTGTTTCACACCTATCAGGAGGACAGCACGAGAGCCTATGCCTACGTTTGTGCAGAGCTTTTGGATGCTGAGGCACATTTTGTTTGCTATTCAGGCAAGGGCGTGTTCTGCAACTGCAGAGGCGAGAAGAATTACGAGATACCCATATTCTTCAACCACGCCTCAAGAGTTACGAGAGAGCCTTGGGATTTTTCCAAATGGACACCTGATGCTGTGGTAGTAAACGCAGGCACCAACGATTTTGCAGGCGGTGTAAGGGGCGAAGATTTCACTAACGCTGTGGTCGATTTTGTTAATCAGATACGTGAGACCTATCCTGATGCCTACATATTCTGGGTGTACGGTATGATGCAGGTATCTGCCTTCCCCTATCTTGAGGAGGCCTTTGCCCGTATAGAGGACAAGAAGTGCTTTTTCCACAAGCTTAAGCCTTGGCAGGAGTTTAAGGACGAGCAGGGTGCTAACGGGCACCCTAACGCTAAGTCTGCAAGAAGGCAAGCTAAGGTCGTTGCAAAGTTTATAAAGCAGAAGATGAAGATATAGCTATGGGAAAGATATATAGTTCAATTGAAGAGCTGGTGGGCAATACGCCGATGCTGAGGCTTTCGGCAATTGAGAGGCACTTGGGACTTGGTTGCGGTCTGTACGCCAAGCTTGAGAGCTGCAATCCCTCGGGCTCAGCCAAGGACAGGGTCGCCTCGGCAATGATAGACCGAGCTGAGGCTATGGGGCTTTTGAAGAAGGGCGGCACAGTTATAGAGGCAACGTCGGGCAACACCGGCATAGGACTTGCCAGAGTTGCGGCAGTAAGAGGCTACAGAGCGATAATAGTTATGCCCGACACCATGTCGGCAGAGAGACGTGCCCTTGTCAGCGCCTACGGTGCGGAAATAGCGCTGAGTAACGGCAAGGAAGGCATGGCAGGCGCTATAAGACTTGCCCGCACTATTGCCGAGCGCACTGAGGGTAGCTATATACCCGATCAGTTCACTAATCCTGCCAACCCCGAGATACACTACAACACCACTGCCAAAGAGATATGGCGTGATATGGACGGTGACATAGACGTTTTTGTGGCAGGCGTAGGCAGTGGCGGCACCATCGGCGGAGTTTACAGATACCTGAAGGAGCAGAACGAGGCTATAGAGGTAGTGGCTGTGGAGCCTGAGAGCTCGGCGGTGCTATCCGGAGGTGCGGCCGGTCCTCACAGCTTGCAGGGGATAGGCGCAGGCTTTGTGCCCTTGGCGGCGGCAGAGCGTCCTTTTGATAGGGTTATCACAGTGAAGGACGGCGACGCCTTTGAGTACACCCGTCTCCTTGGCAGGTGCGAGGGTCTGCTTTGCGGCATATCCTCAGGGGCAGCACTTTGGGCAGCTTGCGAGCTGGCACGGGACGAGGCTTACCGCAACAAAAACATCGTAGTACTGCTGCCGGACACGGGGGAAAGATATCTATCTACCGGGATATTCGGCTGATTGTCGATACTAAAATAAATGAAATATAAAAGACGAGGCGGTCTGTAATTGCAAAAACCGCCTCGTTTATTTATTGTTATTTCTGTTTCAATATGAGCTTCAGCCTGAGAGCGTTGCCTACAACGGTAAGGGAGCTTATACTCATAGCGGCGGCGGAGATAGAGGGAGTTATCACAAAGCCCAACGCCGAAAAAGCGCCAGCCGCTACGGGGATAAGTATTACGTTATATATTAGCGCCCAGAATAGGTTTTGCTTTATCACCCTTAAGGTTTTTCTGCCTATCCGCACACTTTCTGCCACCCTGCCAATGCCCTGCTCCATAAGCACCACGTCGGCGGCATCGGCGGCTATATCACTGCTGCCCATTACCGATATGCCCACAGCGGCAGTGGCAAGTGCAGGTGCATCGTTTACGCCGTCGCCCACCATTGCGGCTACCTTGCCCGCTTTAAGACAGCTTTCCATATACTCTGCCTTGTCCTGGGGGAGCAGTGCGCCGTGGTATTCCTCTATATCTGCCGCCTTTGCCATATAGGCGGCGGCGTTTTTGTTGTCACCCGTAAGCATTACGGTGCGTATGCCCCAAGCCTTAAGCCTCGCAACAGTGGCCTTTGCATCCTCACGCAAGCTGTCAGAAACGGCGACAACGCCTATCGTCTTCCCCTCGGTACCGAAAATAAGCAGTGTCTTGCCCTCCGACTCATATTTGTCGGCATAGTCAGCGTATTCTCCGAGGTCTATGCCCTGCTCCTTCATAAAGCGGCGGTTACCGCCGTAGACGGTCCTGCCCTCTATTACTGCAGAAACGCCTCTGCCCGCATAGCTCTTGAAATCCGTTGCGGTAAGTCCCGAGCTTTCGGAAAAGGCGGCACAGACTGCCTTTGCCACGGGGTGGGGGCTTAGACTCTCAAGCCCATAGGCTATCGCCTTTATATCGCCCACGGCATCCGTTACCCTTGGGGCGCCTTTTGTGAGCGTGCCGGTTTTATCCAGCGCAAGAAGCGTGGTTTTGCCTATATGCTCCAAGGCGGCGGCATCCTTGAACAGTATGCCCTTCTCTGCGGCGTTGCCAAGAGCAACCGTTATGGCAGAGGGTGTAGCGAGTCCCAAAGCACAGGGACAGGAGATCACAAGCACGGATACAGCATGAGAAAACGCCTTGCCGCTGTCGCCAAGCACCAGCCACACCAAGGCGGTAATCACAGCAAGAGTCATAACTGCAGGCACAAAGACCGAGCTGACCTTGTCGGCTATCCTTGCGATAGGTGCTTTTGCAGAGGCGGCGTGCTCCATAAGCCTTATTATGCGGTTTACCGTGGTGTCCTCACCCACACGCTCTGCGCAAACGCAGACCCTGCCCGACATATTCACACTGCCGCTGATTACGCTGTCGCCCACAAGCTTGTCTGCAGGCAGGCTCTCGCCCGTTACAGCACTTTCGTCAAAGGTGCCGCCACCTGCTGTTACGGTGCCGTCCACAGCACAGCGCTCACCCTCGGCTACTACCACTGTATCGCCCACAACCACCGACTCGGCAGGTATACGAAGCTCCTTGCCGTCACGCAGAACCGTAGCCTCGGGTACGGCAAGGTTTATTATCTTTTCAACAGCAGAGGCGGTACGTTTTTTTGCCCTTGCTTCAATATACTTGCCCAAGGATATGAGGGTAAGTATCATACCTGCCGCCTCGAAATAGTAAGCACCCGTGCCTTTGATAAGGCTGACGATGCTGTAAACGAGGGAGGCAGTGACACCTGTTGCCACAAGGCTGTCCATATCGGGGCGCAATCTCAAAAGGGCACGCCAGCCGTTTATGGGCATACGGTAGCAAAGCACCAAAATCGGCAACAAAAATGCCCCCTGCAAAAGTCCGTTCATAAGGTGAGCACTTATGGCGGCAGGCAGAGGGAAGCCCATATGATGGGCCATCGCTATATACCAAAGCGGCAAGAGGAAAAGGAGGGAAAGGAGGATGCGCCACGCACCTCTCTCCTTTTCCTCGCCGCCGTCAGCTACTTTTTTTTTACTGATGCCGGAAAGCCTGCGGCCTTTATAGCCTTGGCAATCTGTCTTGCGCTGATCACGCTGTCGTCAAACTCGACCTCTGCACTGTTGAGAAGCAAAGTGACGGAAACGCTCTTTACGCCCTCAAGTGCTGCCACGGTCTTTTCTACTATAGCGCTGCAGGAGGCGCAGTGCATACCCTTTACTTCAAATTTTGCTACCATATTTATTATCTCCCGTTATGAATCTTAGCCTAACTCAAAAAGCCTTCTATAATAACAGCCTCTGCCTCCTCGGCGGTGAGCCCAAGGGTCTGAAGCTTTAATAGCTGCTCATTGTTGATCCTGCCTATAGCCGCCTCGTGTATAATAGACGCCTCGGCACTGTTTGCCTGTATCTCGGGGATACTGCCTACAGAAGCGGTATCCATAATAATTGCGTCACACTGGATATGAGCACTGCAGGCGGTGTTGCCAATTGCCTTGGGATGGAACATCTGAGAGGAGCTGTCCTGCGCTACGGAACGTGACACTATCTGCAAAGAGCTGTCCTTGCCGTTAAGGTACACCTCCATATCAGACTTGGCGTCCTGAGTGCCGTGGGTAACCAGACGCTCGGAAACGTTCATACGGGCGCCTGCGGCAAGGTAGGCTACCGTATTGCGTTTTGTGGAGCTGATGCCCCTTATCTGAGAGGACTCCATATCAAACACAGAATCCTCACCCACCATAATAACGGTGGTAGGGTTCATAACCGTGCCTGCATCGCCCTCACCATAATGCTTTTCCACATACTTGACTCTGCATCCCTTGCCTATCTTAAAGGTGTGAACGCCGCTATGGCTACTGCCACAGCTACCGCTGTTGCATATACCGCAACCCGCAATTATCTCCACCTCTGCCCCGTCGCCGATAATAAAATCGTTGGCAACCGTCTCGTCAAGGCCGCTTTCAGTAAGCAGGACGGGGATATACGCCTTTTCACCCTTAGTTCCTGCCTTTACGATTATATCAATGCCGCTACCGTCCTCCTTGGTGCGGATATCTATGTTCTCGGTAACGCTCCTTGCCGCCTTATCGCCGTTTTTGCGGATGTTAAAGGCGCTGCCCACAGGTATCTCGGGCATTGAAGCTATCATGTCAAGGACTCTCATATCGCCCTTTAAAAGCTTGTTATCTATCATAATTACGCTCCGTTTGCTTTTACTGTCTTGCCTGCTATTTAGGCTGTTTTTTTATACATTCCCTTTGAAAGATGTCGGTAAGCTTGGGCAGTATATCGCCCTTTGCGCCGATATCACGCAACTTACCCTCTGCCACGACGGCTATACGGTCGGCTGTCTGCATTACACGTTCCTGATGTGAAATTATCATCAACGCACCGCTCTTTTCCTTGCCGAGCGTGCTGAAGGCGTTTACAAGCATATTAAAAGACCAGATATCGATGCCTGCCTCGGGCTCGTCATATATAGCCACCTTAAGCTGTCTCACCATAAGAGATGCCACCTCTATCCTCTTGAGCTCGCCTCCGGAGAGAGTTGCATCAAGCGCCCTGTCCAGATAGTCTGCGGCGCAAAGCCCCACACGGGACAGATATTTACAGCAATCACTGTCACTTATCTCGCCGCCGGCGGCAAGAGTAAGCAGTCGCCTTACTGTAAGCCCCTTGAATCGTGCAGGTGCCTGAAAGGCGTAGCCCACACCAAGCCTTGCCCTTTCGGTTATATCAAGAGTGCTGATATCCTGACCCTCAAGAAGTATTTTGCCCGAGGTAGGGGTAATTATGCCCATAGCAAGCCTTGCCAGCGTGCTTTTGCCGCCGCCGTTGGGGCCCGTTACAACAAGTATCTCACCGTCCTTCACCTCAAGGGACAGATCCTTTATTATCTCCGCACCCGTGTCGGGCACGGTAAAGCATACGTTTTCAAATTTAAGCATTATATCAGATTCTCCTTTGTATACGCCCCTGCCGCTTTCACATAACCTGTGCCAAGGGCGTTGTTGACCGAAGAAAGCCCCTTTGAAACCCTATCGTAAAGGCCGCCGCCTATGTGGGTATCCGTACCCAAGGCGAAAACAAAGCCCTTTGAAAGAAGCTTTTTCAGTTTTCTTTTTGTTCCCCAGCTAAGAGGATTTATATTGACCTGCGCTCTACACCCCATATCAAAGAGCTCACCCAGCAAAGAGGGGTCAAGCAGATAGGGATAGCGCTCAATATGTGCAAGGACGGGGGTTATCCCCTCGCTGTAGCAGAGCCGCTCAAGATTTCTCAGGGTTGAGTCCTTTAGCTTATCGTCATAGGGCAGCTCGGTAAGCATACAGTCACCGCCGTCCACCGTAAGCGGACGCAGGTCGGCAGTGTTGAAAAGCAGAGAGGTAAGATACACCTCTGCCCCTAAGTGAAGCTGTGGGTAACTGCCCCCCTCGCCGCTGTCGACAGCTCGGGCAATACGGGCATACCTATCCTCACGCCTCGCTATAAAGGCATCGGCAGGCTCTCTGTTAGTGTAAAAATGAGGGCTTAGCACCACGTGCCTGAAGCCGAGGCGCTTCAGCGCAGACAAAGCCGCCAGACTCTCCTCCACGCTCCTTACACCGTCATCCATATCGGGAAGCAGATGAGTATGATAATCTACCATAAGAACCACCTATCAGCTCTTTTTGCCCTGTGAACCGCCGTAGTCGGCATAGGTGCCGCCATATCTTCCGCCCTTGTATTTTTTAGTATCGGTATCGTTGGAGTCGTTGACCACCACGCCCAAAATCTTTGCATCTATAAACTGGAGCTTTGATATTGCGTTCTCTATATCTCCGTGAGAGGAGTAGTTCTGCCTTGCCACGAGCACCACACCATCCGACACCTTGATAAGGGGCAAGGCATCGGCAACCACATTAACGGGAGGGGTGTCTATTATGATATACTCGTATCTATGTGCCAACGCATCCAAAAGCTTTTGCATACGCTCGCTTGCCAGCATCTCAGAAGGGTTTGGCGCCCAAATACCCGACGAAAGCACGTCAAGATTTTCAAACCTTGTTTTCTGTATAGCCTGCTCCAGCTCGGCAAGACCGCTGAGCACGTTGGTAACGCCCGTATTATTGGGCACACCCAGTGCCCTGTGTATCCTTGGCTTTCGCAGGTCGCAATCCACAAGCAGCACCCTTGAATACGCCTTTGAAAATGAGACTGCCACGTTCAGCGCAGTGGTGCTCTTACCCTCGGAGGGGATAGCGCTGGTAAACACCAGTCGGCGGCACCCGTCCTTCATCACGGAAAGAGCTATGTTGGTGCGGATAGCCTTGTACGCCTCTTTTACAGAGAACATAACTGCGCTTTCGTTTTCGCTGCCGTAGGTGCCGTAAGCACTGTAGCGGTCATTGTAACGCTTTTTTCTGTTCCAAAACATTTGCCTGCCCTCTCCTTACCTTATTTTTTGCCGTCGCCCTTGGAGGGTGAACTGCGCCTTTCGCCAAAAGCACTGTTATCGAAGGTGGGCACAGAGCCAAGCACGGGCAAACCGTACCTCTCCTTTATCTCGGAGGCGCTCCTGAGCCTGTAGTCATACAGGTCCTTAACGAAAATTATGAAAAAGCAAACGAAGGCGCCGATAATAAAGCCCATAATAACGCTCTTTTTATAGGATACGGTGCTGACCCCCGCAAATCGTGGTGCATCCGCCTCGGAAACGTCATCAATGGACACCTTAAGGTTTGCAAAATGGCTTTCTGCCGCACGCTCAAGCACGTCCGCAATACGCAGTGCAAGCTCCTTATCGGTATTATACACCCTTATGGTGATTATCTCGGTCTCGTTCTTGCTTGATATGTAGAGGGAATTGTAGATACTGCCCGCAGACGTTCTTTTCTGATCATCGGGGTCAAGGAAATCGTATATGGACTGGCTGTATTTTACAGTCTTAAGCATCTCGATGTAAGTAGAAACGTAGTTTCGCTCGGCAGAGATGCCTGCCTGCATATATCCGTCCTCAGCCGCCTTTGTTACCACATAAAGCTCGGCATAGGCGGTATAGACGGGAACGGAATTATTCTTCTTATAGTAATAGAAGGCGGCAGAAAATAAAAGCGCCACCGCAAGTACAAGCAAAAAATGCCTGCGCAGCAATTTTATGGTTTTTTCAATACTGAAATTCATAAGCCTTCATCCTCCGCATAATAACACTTTACCCTTGTTATACCTTGCTGCCTTCCCTGCGGAAGGTGGGCACTGCCGCCAAGAGCGCCTCTACCGCACGGCGTGAATCGTTGCTCTCTGCGGCGGTGCAGATATTATCGTAGTCAGTCATGAGCCTGTCGCCGTTTACGAAGGCCTTGCCCTCGATAAATATCTTGCCGTGCTTTGTAGCCTCAAGATCGTCACCCATCAAAAGCTCCTCATAAAGCTTTTCACCCGGTCTCAACCCCACATACCTTATCCTTATATCCCTGTCGGGCACGTAGCCGTGAAGTCTGATAAGCTTTCTCGCCAGATCGGCTATCTTTACGGGCTGACCCATATCCAGCACGAATATCTCGCCACCCTTTGCCATAGCACCTGCACGGAGCACAAGAGAAACCGCCTCGGGTATGGTCATAAAATAGCGGGTTATCTCGGGATGGGTAACGGGCAAGTCTTTTTTCTGCTCAATAAGCTTTGTAAACAGAGGTATTACAGAGCCATTGGAGCCAAGCACGTTGCCAAACCTTACGGCGCAATACTCGGTGCCCTCGCTTCTGCCGTCAAAATACTGCACAAGCATCTCGCAAAAGCGCTTTGTCGCACCCATTACGTTGGTGGGGTTCACCGCCTTGTCGCTGGAGATAAGCACAAAACGGGAAACGCAGTACTTATCCGCAAGGCACGCCACGTTATAGGTGCCGCCGATGTTGTTTTTAAGTGCCTCCTCAGGGTCGGTCTCCATAAGCGGCACATGCTTATGTGCTGCCGCATGGAACACCAAAGCGGGACGGTAACGCTCAAACAGCACCTTCATCTTTGCATAATCTCTCACAGAAGCTATGTGCACCGCAAGAGGCGCCGCCGGACCGTATTCGGTAAGCAGCTCCTGCTGTATTTCGTATGCGTTGTTTTCGCTGATGTCTACTATGATAAGCTGCTTGGGTCTGTAGGTCATTATCTGCCGGCACAGCTCACTGCCGATACTGCCGCCGCCACCCGTAACCATTACTACCCTGCCGCCTATAAGGGATGCGCTCTCCACAACGTCCATAGTAACCACGTCCCTGCCCAGCAGGTCCTCGGTGTTTATCTTGCGCATCTGACTCATCAGCTTGCGGCTGTCAACTATGTTGTGTATCTCCGGTATTATCCTTACCTCAAGTCCCGTTTCGTTGCAGAGGTCTACTATACGTGTACGGTTTTCCTTGCTTGCCGAGGGGATTGCTATAATAATGACATCAGCGTTCAGCCTTGCGGCTATATCACCCACGCTCTCAATAGGGCCGAAAACAGGCACGCCCTGTATATTTCTGCCTATCTTGTCAGCATCATCATCAATAACGCCCACAACGCCGTACTCACAATTGGAATGCTGTACCTCCGCAAGCAGCAACCAGCACGCCTGACCGCCGCCTATGATAACAGTACGCTTTCTTGCACCTTCATTGCACTGAGGCACTACGCTTTTACGCATATTTTTCAGCACATAATACCCCATTCGCATAGCGCAAAGGCAAACAATATTGACAATACAGGCTACCACGGAAAAGGCATACATCAGCTTTGCCACGTCTGCAGAGGGGGTGATAACAGACTGAATCACCGAGGGCTGCCCCGTAAGCCTGCTTACCGTATGGAGCAGAAGCGACGAGACTATTACCGCACCCGAAACACGGAAATAGTCGCTGAGCTGGGCATATCGCCATATGCGGGAGTAGCACCCGAAAGCAAAAAGCGCTACAGACAAAGTGCCGAGACTGCACAACACATATACCGCAAACTCGGTATTGATGCGCTCGCCCATTATAAGTATCCACGAAAAAGCAAAGCCCAAAGCCGCAATTATAATATCAAGGACAAAAAGCCCTATCCTGCGCCGTTTGGCAGAAACAAAAGCCATAAGCTTTTTCATAACGAAAAGCACCTTTCATACACAATGTACATATACAAGGACCGATGTATATATGCAAAATGCGCCCTTAGTTTGAAAAGGGCATATTACCTGACTTTAAGAATCATCATATTATATATTTGATTATACCAATTTTTTAGCTTTATGTCAATATAATTTTTGAACATATAACTATTGACTAAGGTATTAAAAAGTAGTATGATAAAGTAAATAAAAAATCAGAAAAGAGGAATAATTATGAGCAGAATTTATAATTTTTCGGCAGGCCCCTCTATGCTTCCCGAAGCAGTGCTTAACAGAGCGGCAGAGGAGATGCTTGATTATCAGGGTAGCGGTATGTCCGTTATGGAGATGAGTCACCGCTCACCTGTATACGATAAGATAATAAAGGATGCTGAGGCTTCTCTGAGAAAGCTGATGAATATTCCCGATAACTATAAGGTGCTCTTCCTTCAGGGCGGCGCTACCCTTCAGTTCTCTCAGGTTCCTCTGAACCTTATGAAGACCGGCAAGGCTGACTACATTGTTTCCGGTCAGTTCTCCGGCAAGGCAGCTAAAGAGGCTGAGAGATACGGCACCGTTAACGTAGTTGCCTCCAGCAAGGATAAGAATTTCTCCTACGTTCCCGTTGTTGAGAAGGACGCTTTCTCTCCCGATGCTGACTACGTTCACATCTGCTACAACAACACCATTTACGGTACTGTTTTCAACTACGTTCCCGACACCGGTGACATCCCTCTCGTTGCAGATATGTCCTCCGGCATCCTTTCCGTTCCCGTTGACGTAAGCAAGTACGGCCTTATCTATGCAGGCGCACAGAAGAATATGGCTCCCGCAGGTCTTACCGTTGTTATCGTTCGTGAGGACCTTATCGGTAACGCTAACCCCATCTGCCCCGGCTATATGGATTATAAGACTCAGGCTGACAACGATTCTATGCTCAACACTCCTCCCTGCTACTCCATCTACATTGCAGGTCTGGTTTATGAGTGGATTCTTGGTCTCGGCGGTCTTGAGGTTATGGAGAAGATGAACCGTGAAAAGGCTGCTGTGCTTTACGATTATCTTGATTCCTCCAAGCTCTTCAAGGCTACCGCTGAGAAGGACAGCCGTTCTCTTATGAACGTTTGCTTCGTTACCGGCGACGCTGACCTTGATAAGGAGTTCTGCTCTGCCGCAGCTAAGGCAGGCTTTGTAAACCTTAAGGGTCACCGCTCCGTTGGCGGTATGAGAGCTTCTATCTACAACGCTATGCCTATCGAGGGCGTTAAGAAGCTGGTTGAATTTATGAAAGATTTTGAGGAGAAACACGCATAATGAAGAATATCGCTTTACTTAATAAAATAGGCGCCGCAGGTCTTAAGCAGTTTGACGTTGGCGCATACAATATCGGCTGTGAAGCCGCTGAGGCTGACGCTATAATGGTACGCTCTGCCGCTATGCACGATATGGAGTTTGGCAAGGACCTGCTTGCTATCGCCCGTGCAGGCGCAGGTGTCAACAACATACCCGTTGACAGATGTGCTGAGGAAGGCATCGTTGTTTTCAATACCCCCGGTGCCAACGCTAACGGCGTTAAGGAGCTGACTATTGCGGCTCTGCTTCTCGCCTCCAGAAATATTGCCGGCGGTATCACCTGGGCAAACGGTCTTGCAGGTGAGGAAAACGTTGCAAAGGCTGTTGAGGCAGGTAAGAGCGCATTCGTAGGCCCTGAGCTTATGGGCAAGACCCTCGGCGTTATCGGTCTTGGCGCTATCGGCGGTCTCGTTGCCAACTGCGCAAAGAGCCTTGGCATGACCGTTATCGGCTGTGACCCCTTCCTTACGGTTGACAATGCATGGCATCTCTCCCGCTCTATCATCAAGGCTAACAGCTTCGACGAGGTTTTTGAAAAGAGCGATTATATCTCCGTTCACGTTCCCTCCACCAAGGATACCAAGGGTATGTTCAACGCTCGCTCCTTCTCTCTTATGAAGGATGGCGTAAGGATAGTAAACCTTTCCAGAGCTGACCTCGTTAACGTAGCAGACCTTAAGGCCGCTATCGCTGACGGCAAGGTTGCAGCATACGTGACCGACTTCCCCACCAATGACACCATCAACTGCGATAAGATAGTTTGTATCCCCCACCTTGGCGCCTCCACTCCCGAGTCTGAGGAGAACTGTGCGCTTATGGCAGCTAACGAGCTTATTGATTACCTTGAGAACGGTAACATCAAGAACTCTGTTAACTATCCTAACATAGACCTGCCCAGACAGGCAAAGAACAGGATAATCGTTCTCCACGAGAACGTGCCCAACATCGTTGCACAGGTTTCCGCCGTACTCAGTTCCGACGGCGCTAACATCGAGGCTATGCTCAATCGCTCCAAGGGCAACAACGCTTGCTCCGTGCTTGAGACCAACAATGACGTTACCGATAAGATGGTAGCCGACATCAAGGCTATAGAGGGCGTAAGAAGAGTTATTGCTCTTTAAGCAGTAATAAAGAAGGTGAACGGCTTTGCTTCTGTCAACAGAGTTTAACTATGCCTCTATCCTTTTTGGGACAGAGAAGGCTATTGAGATAGTGACGGGCGCCGGCTTTGACGGACTTGACTACTCAATGTTTGACCTGACAAGGGAGGATAACCCTCTGACCGACAGCGGGTATGAAAGGCGGCTTTCCTCTTTCCGCAAGATTGCGGCTGACTGCGGTGCTTGCTTTAACCAGACCCACGCTCCTTTCCCCTCTTTTAAGGAAGGGGACGGTGAGTATAACAGAGAGACATTTCCTCGCCTTATCCGTTCTATCGAGGCTACGGCTATTCTGGGCGCACCCCATGTGGTTATGCACCCACAGCCGGTAAGCGGCGACAGTCTGCAACGCAACGTGGAGTTTTTTGGTTCGCTCGCTCCTTATTGCAAGGAGTACGGCGTTAAGATCGCTATTGAGAACCTTATTCCCCACGCATATTTCGCAAAGCCCGAGGAGCTTGGTGCTCTTGTGGATGCGTTGCCCTCTGAGCATTTTACGGCTTTGGTAGACGTTGGGCACGCCTCTATCAACGGCAGTGATGCCGCAGAGCTTCTCCGTGGAATGGGTAGCCGTGTGGGTGCACTGCACGTTCACGATAACGACCACGTCAACGACTGCCACAATATGCCCTTTAACCGCAAGCTGGATTGGCAAAGCATTTGTGCGGCGCTGAAGGAAATTGGCTACAGTGGTGACTTCACCTATGAGGCAGGCTTTTACGTTCGTCAGTTCCCCAAAGAGCTGGCAGCGGCGGCGTACCGCATGATGGCTGAAACAGGCCGTTATCTTATGAGTCTTATCAACGATTAATTTACTACCGCACCCCGACACGGATTTGTGACGGGGTGCGGTTTTTTGTGCAGATTTATACTGTGTTTTTCCTTGACCTTGAACGGTTAATGTGGTACAATCACTCTTAGTGCGTTTTGAAGCGCATTTATCACCTGCGAAAACGAGGATTTGTTATGGAGAATAAAAGAAGCAGCTTTACAGGCAAAATCGGCTTTGTGCTTGCGGCGGCAGGCAGTGCTGTTGGTCTGGGCAATATATGGCGTTTCCCCTATCTGGCGGCAAGGTACGGCGGCGGTATATTCCTGCTTGTATATCTTGTGCTTGCCGTGACATTTGGCTTTGTGCTGATGTGCGCCGAGATAGCTATCGGCAGGAAAACGGGCAAGAGCGCTATAGGAGCCTTCTCTGCCTTGAGCAAAAAATACAGATTCATAGGCGCACTTGCGTCTGTGGTGCCTATGCTGATACTGCCCTATTACTCCGTTATCGGCGGCTGGGTAATGAAGTACTTTACGGTATTCGTAAGCGGCGGGATAAACGATGCGGCACAGAGCGGTTTTTTTGACAGCTTTATAGAAAAGCCCCTTGAGCCTGTCGGTTGGTTCTTGCTGTATATAGGACTTACCGCACTCGTGGTGCTGTTTGGTGTTGAAAAGGGCGTTGAGAAGGTGTCTAAGCTTATGATGCCCGTTCTGGTAGTGCTTACTATCGGTATTGCGGTATACACTATGTTTATGCCCGGCGCAATGGATGGCGTTAAGTATTACATAACTCCCGATTTCAGCAAATTTTCCGTAAACACCGTGCTTGGCGCCATGGGTCAGCTTTTCTACTCCATGTCCCTCGCTATGGGTATTATGATAACCTACGGCTCCTATATGAAGAAGGAGGTCAGCATTGAGGGCTCGGTCAGACAGATAGAGCTGTTTGATACAGGCATAGCTTTCCTTGCAGGTCTTATGATAGTACCTGCTGTGTTCTCCTTCTCGGGCGGGGACGAGGCTGCCCTCAATCAGGGTCCGGGGCTTATGTTTGTAACCCTGCCCAAGGTTTTTGCCAGCATAGAGAGCATCGGCGGCTCGATTATCGGCGCTTTGTTCTTCCTTATGGTTATGTTTGCGGCACTGACCTCCTCTATCTCCCTTATGGAAACGGTGGTTTCTATTGTCAGAGACAAGCTTGGTTGGGGCAGAAAGACCGCATGTATTGCAGTTTTTGCAGGCTCGGCAGCTTTGGGGCTTCCCTCTGCCTTCGGCTTCAGCATCTGGAGCAAGGTAAAGCTTGCGGGCATGAGCATACTTGACATGTTCGATTTCTTCTCCAACAGCATACTGATGCCCGCTGTGGCACTGCTTACAAGCCTGTTCATAGGCTATGTTATCAAGCCCAAGAGCCTTACCGACGAGATAGAGCTGACCGGGAGATTCAAGAAAAAGACTATGTTCAGCGTTATGATAAAGTATGTGTGTCCCGTATTTATCGTGCTGATACTTATATCCTCCGTGCTTGACGGCTTGGGGATAGCAGATATATAAGCAATATTTCAGGGAGGCGCACAAAAACTGCGCCTCCTTTATTTGTGCAAATAATATTCAGAAAAAATTATAAAAATCCAAAAAACATCTTGACAAACACCCCTTGCCGTGATAAAATACACGCAAATCGAAAACGCAGTGATACGGAATAGTACGCAAGGTGCTTTCGCCTTTGAGAGAGATGTCGGTTGGTGCGAGACATTGGGGGAGCGTTGCGGAACTCACCGTGGAGCGGCTGCTGTGAACTTCCCTTTTGGGAAACGTAGTGGCAGACGGGGGCTCCCGTTACAGGGTCAGGGTGTGCAGGCACCTGAGGTGCATCCTTCATTGGGTGAAGAAGAGTGGTACCGCGGAAATTGTAGAGCTTTGCTTTTTACGTTTTCGTCTCTTTGGGCTGACAAGGAGGCGGAGGCGTTTTTTTGTTGGCTTTACAGGCGGTGTTAACATTACATATATTCTTGTTATATACTGAAAGGAGTTTTCAACAATGAAAAATATCAAAATTGCGGACGTGACCCTCAAAAAGCTTTCTGAGGATATGGAGGTTTCCTTGCTTTTCCGTGAGAAGACAGCGATTGCGGCTTGTGCTGACGGACTTGGCGTTGATACTATAGAGCTTTCTCCCGTTAAGAGCCTAAGGGAGGATTCGATAATATATAAGACTATTGCAAAAAACATAAAGAATGCTGCTTTGGCTATCCCCGTAGGCTTCAGCATAGATAGCGTGGCAGATGCCTTTGAGTGCATCAAGGAGGCGGAAAAGCCCCGTTTGCAGATAGAGCTGCCCGTATCCACCGTCCAGATGGAGTACACCTATCACGTTAAGGCAGAGAAGATGCTGGACAAAATCAGCGCCCTTATCTCCGCCGCAAAGGAGCTTTGTGAGGACGTTGAGCTTGTTGCCCTTGACGCTACCCGTGCGGATGAGGAGTTTCTTATCGCCGCAGTCAAGGAGGCGGAGGCAAAGGGTGCTACCCTTGTTACCGTTTGTGACGATGCAGGCATTTCACTGCCACAGAGCATTGGCGCACTGACGGAGAAGATCAAGGCGGCAGTCAAGGTACCCGTATACGTAAAGGTGTCTGACCGCATAAATATGGCTGTAGCCTCTGCCATGGCGGCAATTGCCGCAGGTGCGGACGGACTTAAATGCGCTATGGCGGGCAAAGACGTGTTGCTTACGGGTGCGATATCCGACGCTGTAAGCGTTTGCGGTGCGGAGCTTGGCGCACAGACTGCTCTTAAGAACACAAAGATACACTCAAGTATTGACGATATGCTCTCGGGCATCAACCACAAGGCATACGATGCTGATGAGACCGTTAGCGAAAAGAAGAAGATACTGCTTGATTCCGACAGCACTATAGCTCAGGTATCTCAGGCAGCAGCAGTCCTTGGCTACGACCTTTCCGACGAGGACAGTGGCAAGGTATACAAGGCGCTTATGCAGGTATGCGGCAAGAAGGGTGCGGTTGGCGCCAAGGAGCTTGAGGCTTTGGTCGCCAGCTACGCTATGCAGGCCCCCTCTACCTATCACCTTGAGAGCTACACCACAAGCTGCTCCAACCTTACAAGCTCTATGTCTCAGGTAACGCTTAAGTGCGACGGCGAGCTTATAAGCGGCGTAAGCATGGGTGACGGCGCAGTTGACTCGGCTTTCCGTGCCATAGAGCAGTGCGTGGGACACCACTATGAGCTTGACGATTTTCAGGTGCAGGCTGTTACCGAGGGCAAGGAGGCGCTTGGCAGTGCTATAGTAAGGCTCCGCAACAACGGCAGGCTTTACTCGGGCAACGGTATTTCCACAGATATTGTTGCCGCCAGCATAAGGGCGTATATCAATGCTCTTAACAAGATAGTCTACGAAGAGGAGTAAGACAAAAAGCTATGAAGATTGTTTTTTCTACCAAGTACGTGAACCGAAGCTCTTTCCTCGATATATGCCGTTACGCTTACGACTACGGCTTTAAGGGCTTTGAGATATACGACGCTATAAAGGAGCGCAGTCAGCACCACGACAGCATCCTCCGCCGTGACCGTGTTGCAGACGCAAAAAGAAAGCTCATCAACCGTGGGCTTGCTGTTTCTGCCCTGAGCTACCCCTGCCCCATTGACAGTGAAGAGGCAACGGCTGAGGCGGTTTTGAAATATGTAGAGATGGCGGCAAGCGCAGGTGTGACAAACATTATAGTCCGTATGGAGAACAAGATGGACTATGAGGCGCTGGGTTCAAAGCTCGGTGCCGCCGTTAAGCGCGCAGAAGACACCGAGGTGGGCATACTGCTTGAGACGGTGGGCTACCTTGCAGATACCGAAAACGTTATTGACGTTATCAATTTCTTCTCCTCTGCGGCAATAGGCGTTTCGTGGAACGTGCGTGGCACCTATTTCGGCGCAGGCGAAACGGCTGAGACAACCATCAAAACTCTGGGCGCATACATAAAATACGTCCGTCTCGGCGATATGAAGGGCGAGAAGACCGTCCTTATCGGTGAGGGTGAGCTTCCTGTTGAAAAAATAATCGGTGCCCTCTCCTCCCTTAATTTTGACGGCTTTATCTGTGCCGCATGGAACGAGGAGATAAATGACGCCGATATAGTGCTGACCCATTTTGCCGGTTTTCTTTCCTCTCTCCGCAGGGATAAGAAGGATACCGACCGTGCCTACTACAACAGGGCAAAGACGGGCACCTTTGTGTGGAAGAAATATGACGTTATAGACGCCACATTCTCAGACGTGCTGGATACTATGGTAGAAAACTACCCCGACCAGTACGCCTTCAAGTACCCTACCCTCGACTATACCAGAACCTATGAGCAATTCCGCCGTGACGTGGATACCTGCGCCGCCGCCCTTATCTCTTTAGGCGTTAAGGCGGGCGACCACGTGGCAGTATGGGCAACCAATGTGCCCGAGTGGTTTATCACCTTCTGGGCGACCACAAAAATAGGTGCTGTTCTGGTTACTGTCAACACCGCATATAAGATACACGAGATAGAGTATCTGCTTAAGCAGTCCGATACCCACACCCTCGTTATGATAGAGTACTGCAAGGACATAAACTATAAGGAGATAATAAAGGAGCTTTGCCCTGAGCTTGAGACTCTTGTGCCCGGCAAGGCGCTTTACTCCAAAAATTTGCCCTTCCTGCGCAACGTAGTAACCGTAGGCTTTTCTATGGAAGGCTGTCTTACCTGGGAGCAGATGCTGAGGCGTTCCTCCCTTGTACCCCGTGAGGAGGTGCGCAGGCGTGCATCCCTCGTAAAGCCCGATGACGTTTGTAATATGCAATACACCTCGGGCACTACCGGCTTCCCCAAGGGCGTTATGCTTACCCATCGCAATATAGTTAACAACGGTAAGACCATTGGCGACAGGATGGACCTTTCCACCGCCGACCGTATGATGATACAGGTACCTATGTTCCACTGCTTTGGCATGGTGCTTTCTATGACTTCTATGATGACCCACGGCGGCACCCTTTGCCCTATCCCCTATTTCTCGCCCAAGTCATCCCTTGCTTGCGTTAACGATGAGCACATAACCTGCTTCAACGGCGTGCCCACTATGTTTATCGCTATGTTCGGCCACCCCGATTTTGCAAAGACGGACTTTTCGTATATGCGCACAGGCATTATGGCAGGTGCAAACTGCCCTCCAGACCTTATGCGCCGTGCCGCCGATGAGATGAATATGCGTGAGATAATCTCTGTTTACGGACAGACAGAGGCGTCTCCCGGCTGTACTATGGGTGAGGTCAATGAGGATATCGACCACCGTGTTGAGACGGTAGGCAGTCCTTTCCCCGGCGTCGAGTGCAAGGTTATTGACCCCGAGACGGGCGAGGAGCTTCCCGACGGCGAAAGCGGCGAGTTTGTTGCCCGTGGCTTTAACATTATGAAGGGCTACTACAAGATGCCCGAGGCAACCGCTCAGGCTATAGATGCAGACGGCTGGCTTCACAGCGGCGACATCTGCTGCCGCACGCCCGATGGCTATTATAAGGTAACAGGCAGACTTAAGGATATGATCATCCGTGGTGGCGAAAACCTTTACCCCCGTGAGATCGAAGAGTTTTATCTGACCAACCCGAAGGTGCGTGACGTACAGGTGGTTGGCGTACCCGACGAAAGATACGGTGAGGAATGTTGTGCGTGGGTGATACTCCACAAGGGAGAGACTGCCACCGAGGCGGAGATGAAGGAGTTTGGCAACGCATACATAGCACGTCACAAGGTGCCCCGATATTTCTTGTTTGTGGACGAGTTCCCTATGAATGCCGCAGGCAAGATACTCAAATATAAAATGCGTGACGAATCAAAAGAAAGATTGGGGCTCAAGTAGAACCAACATCAAAACAAGCCTGTGCAGCCGTTTTTGGCTCCACAGGCTTGTTTTTGTTATAAACCTAAAATGTTCAATTTTCGGCGTTCTGCGCCGTTTTCACCGTCCCTTGGGACGTGGGAAAATGGAGGCAGAATGGATGAACCGACCCCGAAGCTGTACAAAAGTACTGCAAGAGGGGAGGTTCGTCCATAGCTGAAAAATATATTAAAAACGCATTATGGGCGGCATCACTGCCGCCCATAATTTCTTTATAAACCTAATTTCTTTATAAACCTAAAATGTTCGATTTTCGGCGTTCTGCGCCGTTTTCACCGTCCCAAAAAGGTTATTTTTGGAGCTGTGCCTCATCATTCTTCCCTCTGGACAGCATCAGATTAACGAGGATGCCGAGAATAAGGGAAACAGCGGTGGTGGTGAGGGTAACCTTGCCGAAGGTAAGGGAAAGGCCGCCGATACCGGAGATGAAGATAACGCTTACTACAAAGAGATTCTTGTTCTCGTCGAGGTTTACGTTCTTTATCATCTTAAGACCGCTTACTGCGATAAAGCCGTAAAGAGCCATACAAACACCGCCCATTACGCAGGAGGGGATGGAGTTAACAAAGGCTACGAAGGGGGTGAAGAAAGCGATTATAATAGAAAGGATAGCGGCACCTATTATGCTGTAAACAGAAGCGTTCTTGGTGATAGCAACGCAACCAACGCTCTCGCCGTAGGTGGTGTTGGGGCAGCCGCCAAAGAATGCACCTGCCATAGAGCCGACACCGTCACCAAGGAGGGTCCTATGGAGGCCGGGCTCTTCAAGGAGATCCTGCTCGATGATGGAGGAAAGGTTCTTGTGGTCAGCGATATGCTCTGCAAATACAACGAATGCAACGGGAACGTATGCAACAGCTACGGTGCCGATAAAGGAGCCGGAAAGCTCGCCGAAGGCACCAAACGCCTTAATAAAGGTGAACTCAGGTACTGCAAAGAAGCTCTTTACGGTAACGGGATCGAATACGGAAGTGATCTTGGAGAAATCGATAACCTTGAGTGCATCATAGTCGCAAGCGTTACCAATAATGGTAAGAACAGCAGCAAGAGCGTAGCCGGAAAGGATACCGATTATGAAGGGGATAAGCTTGGGCATGCCCTTGCCATAGGTAGAGCAAATCATTACGATAGCAAGAGTGAAAAGGCCAACGATAATAGCAACGTAGGGGGAACAAACGGAAACGTTGTCTATCTTAAGGCCGCCGTTCTGAAGGTCGCCTACAGCGTTGCCTGCAAGGGAAAGACCGATGATGGCAACGGTGGGGCCAATAACAACGGGAGGCATAAGCTTGTTTATCCAGTTAACGCCTGCGATCTTAACGGCAACAGCGATAACAACGTAAACGAGACCTGCAAGGATAGCGCCGATGATAAGGCCGAGGTAGCCAAGGCCAACGGTAGCGGCACCTGCAAAGGCTGCAAACATAGAGTTGATAAATGCGAAGGAAGAACCGAGGAAAACAGGGCTCTTGAACTTGGTGAAGAGCAGATAAACGATAGTGCCAACGCCTGCGCCAAAGAGAGCTGCGGCAGAGCTCATACCGTTACCTACTATAACGGGAACAACAAGCGTTGCTGCCATGATAGACAGAAGCTGCTGAAGGGAGAAAACAATCAGTGCGGGTAGCTTTGGTTTGTCTTTTACGCCATAAACCATTTTCATAAAATAGATCCTCCAAATTTTTTATTTCCTCCGCCTGCCGTTAACGGCGGGCGGTTATGGCTGAAGCTTGCTCTGCTATGCAGTATATATATCAACGCAATCTATACCGTCGGTCTCCTCAAAGCAGACGGAGATCGACTCCTCTCTTGACGTGGGCACATTCTTACCCACGTAGTCGGGCTTTATGGGCAGCTCTCTGTGCCCTCTGTCTACGAAGGCGGCAAGCTGTATGCCCGCAGGACGCCCACGGGACATAATAGCCTCCATAGCGGCACGGACTGTTCTGCCCGTAAATATAACGTCATCCACAAGGATTATAGTTTTACCCTGAACCTCAAAGGGGAGGTGGGAATCAAGAAACAAGGGTGCGTCAGTGAGCTCACCCACATCGTCCCTATACAGAGTTATGTCAAGGGTGCCGCAGGGCACATCTACCCCCTCGATTGCCTTAAGCTGCGTAGCAAGCCGACTTGCCATAGGCACACCACGGCTATGAATGCCCACAAGACACAGCTCGTCGCAACCACGGTTGCGCTCAAGTATCTCGTGCGCTATGCGCTTTAAGGAACGGCCCATCGCCTCACCATTCATTACACGAGCCTTAAACTCCATAAAAGTCCCTCACAAAGAAAAAACGGTCCTGCCAAGGAGGGCAAGACCGTGCATACGTAAACACAAAGCACCGAAAGGTGTAAACATCCACGCTGTCTTGCGACCTCACTGTGTCGGATTAAAGATGCGTTTTTACAATAATACCACAATATTTTCGGTTTGTCTATACTTTTTTACGATTTGTCTACTATTTATGGAAAAGTCTGTTGGTCTGATAGGTGGGCTCGCAGGTAAGATTTATACCAAGCTTTCTGTAGACCTCCTCATCCACCTGAGACAGTATAACGGTGGAATGTGCCTCTGCCCCACGGAGAAGATGCAGACATTCATAAGCACGCTTTGATACCTCATCATGGGTAGCGCTTATGGTAAGAGCTATAAGCAGCTCATCCGTATGCATACGAGGATTTTTATTGCCCAAAAAGCCGACCTTAAGGCTTTGGATAGGCTCGATAACAGCAGGCTTTATAAGGAGCTGTTCTCTGTCGATGCCGCCTGCCTCCTTAACCGCATTAAGCAAAGCGGCAGAAGCGGCGCCCAAAAGCTCAGAGGTCTTGCCTGTAACGACCTTGCCGCCGGGAAGGCGGATAGCGACCGCAGGCTGACCGCCCGTTTCGGCGGAGCACTGGAGCGCCACGGGCACAACCTCCCTATCGTTGACGGTGATGCCTGCCTGCCTCATTATCAGCTCTATCTTCTGCACTGCGTTGCCGTTGTCCCTACCCTTTTTCTTTTCGCAAAGGGCGGCAAAATAACGGCGTATTATCTCACCCTTGGCGGCGGCACGTACAGCCTCATCATCCTCTATGCAGTAGCCCGCCATATTAACGCCCATATCCGTGGGAGACTTATAGGGGCTGATACCCTCTATATCCTCAAAAATAGCATTGAGCACGGGGAAAACCTCAACGTCCCTATTGTAATTAACAGCGGTTACGCCGTAAGCCTCCAAATGGAAGGGGTCTATCATATTTACGTCATCAAGGTCTGCAGTAGCTGACTCGTAAGCCAGATTCACAGGGTGCTTAAGCGGCAGGTTCCATATAGGAAAGGTCTCAAACTTTGCGTAGCCGGACTTCACGCCGTGCTTATAATCGTGATATATCTGCGAAAGGCAGGTAGCCATCTTACCGCTACCGGGGCCGGGAGCGGTAACCACCACGAGAGGACGGGAGGTAGCAATGTAATCGTTCTTGCCAAAGCCCTCCTCACTTACAATGTGAGATACTGCCACGGGATAACCCTCTATGGGGTAATGGAGATACACCTTTACCCCCAAGGTCTCCATACGCTTTTTAAATGCGTCTGCGGCGTGCTGACGGGCGTATTTGGAGATAACAACGCTGCCCACGAAAAGATCCATATCCCTAAAAGCATCTATAAGGCGCAAAACGTCTGCATCGTAGCTGATGCCGATATCCGAGCGGATCTTGCTTTTTTCGATATCGTCAGCGCTGATGACAATGACCACCTCTACGTCGGAGGCGATATTGCGCAGCATCTGTATTTTGGCATCGGGCACAAAGCCGGGAAGCACGCGGGAGGCGTGGTAATCGTCAAAGATCTTGCCGCCGAACTCAAGATAGAGCTTGCCGCCGAAATCTGCTATACGTTTTGTAATATGCTCTGACTGCTTGTTTATATAAAGCTCGTTATTAAAGCCGTAGCCTGCCATTGCGATATGCCTCCTCAATCATTACTTACCGTATAAGTTTACCATTTATATCTGATATTTTCAATAGCTTTTCGAGATTTTTTGCGTTTTTTTAGCAGGACAAAAAGGGGCGGTTGACTTTATGCGAAAAATGTATATAATATATATTAGTTAATAAAACGGAGGCTGTATATGAAAAGGCTGAAGTACAGAAATGCGGTGCGTGACGCTGTTTTTATTCTTGTAGGCTGTGTAGTCTATGCCGTTGGCATCGCTTTGTTTTTAGACCCTAACGGGCTTACGCCTGCAGGCGTTTCAGGTCTTGCAATCGTCATCAACCATTATCTTGAGCTTTGGTTTGGTATAAGCGGTATCGAAACGGGTACAATTATATTTATAGCCAACATACCGATAATGGCACTGGGGATATGGAAGTTTGGGTTTAAGTTTTTCTTCACCACCATAGTGGCAACAGTGATGTCCTCTTGGTTTATCAACCTGCTTGAGGCAAACGTGGCTCCTCTCAGCACCGACCCCCTGCTTTGCAGTATATTAGGCGGCGCCTTTATGTCGCTGGGCATGGGTATGATATTCAGGGCAGGTGCCACCACGGGCGGCAGTGACGTTATCGTGCGTGTACTGCGCACCAGGTTCAAGCACATCAAAACAGGTGAGCTGTTCTGGGCGATAGACGGCGTTATCATAGTGCTGTCGGCAGTGGCTTTTAGGGATATCAAGGTCCTGCTGTATGCGATAATCACTCTGGCGGTACAGACCTTTGTTATCGACACGGTACTGTACGGCTCGGACAGTGCAACGATGGTGTACATTATGAGCGACTGCGAGGACGAGATAAAGCGGCGCATACTTACAGAGCTTGAGGCAGGCGTTACGCTTATCAAGGCAGAGGGCGCATACACGGGCAAGGACAAGAACGTACTGCTTTGCGTTATCAAAAAGCAGACTTTTCCCAAGGTGAAGGACCTGGTGGCGGAAACTGACCCCACCGCCTTTATGATAGTCACCAAGGCTACGGAGATATTCGGCGAAGGCTTTAAGGAGCACAACGCCGACGAGATATGACGGTATATACGCAAAAACAGAGGGCACCGGTGCCCTCTGTTTTTTCTTTTATTGTCAATCGCAGATATACTCGGCAAGCCTGCCTATCTCCTTATCGTCGCAGATAGCCTTTACGGTAACGCTACCGTCATCTTTATAGTCGGTGGAGAGCACCTCTGCGGCGGCATAAAGGGTGGACACCTTACCTGCGGCTCTTTGAGGGAAGCGGAAGGTGACAGTCCGTCTGCCGTCTCTCACCGAATTTTCAAGGGCGGCTATAAGCCCGTCTATCCCCTCACCCGTGGCGGCGGATATCATCACAGCATCCGCAGGGATATAGTCTCTTTCCACAGCTATATCCATTTTATTGAACACCTTGATAACGGGCTTATGACCGCCGCAAAGCTCCTCTATAAGAGACTCGGTAACGGCGCTCTTGCGTCTGCGGCGGGTATCCTCCTCGGAGGAATCGGTAACGCTGATGATAAAATCGGCATATTTAAGCTCGTCAAGGGTGGATTTGAAGGCTTTTATCAAATGGTGAGGCAAGCCGTCTATAAACCCGACGGTATCGGTTAGCAATACCTCTACCCCATTCTCGGTAGTGAGCAGTCTTGTGGTAGGGTCAAGGGTAGCAAAAAGCTTGTTCTCTGCCAATATGCCCGCATCGGTCAGATAGTTCAGCAGGGTAGATTTGCCGCTGTTGGTATAACCCACTATGGCGGCGCTCTTTATAGGCTTTTTATCCCTTGCGGCACGCTTGGTAAGGCGTGTGCGCTCCATCTCCTTAAGCTCGGACTCAAGAGCGGCTATGCGGCGCTTTATGTGTCTGCGGTCGCTTTCAAGCTTGCTCTCGCCCGGGCCACGGGTGCCGATGCCGCCGCCGAGACGGGACAGCTCCTTACCCTTACCCGTAAGACGGGGCGCCGTATATCTGAGGCAGGCTATCTCTACCTGCATTTTACCCTCGCCCGTTACGGCGTGGAGCGCAAATATATCAAGTATCAGCATGGTGCGGTCTATAACACGGACGCCGATAAGCTCCTCCAGATTATTAAGCTGTGAGGGCGAAAGCTCGTTATCGAAAACCACAAGGTCTATGTCGCCGTCCGCCTCCACAAAATCGGCTATCTCCATAGCCTTGCCTGAGCCTATATAGGTCTTGGAGTTGGGAGACTCAAGGTTTTGCGTAACTCTGGCAACGGCGGTGCCGCCTGCTGTATCAAGCAGGCTTTCAAGCTCGTCAAGGGAGATCTCAGTTGCCTCGGGGTCACCCGTACACAGAGCAACAAGGACACCCCTTGCTCTTTTTTCCTCAAAAGCCTTGGTAGTATCAAGTATCATAATAACACCTCCTAAAACACATCGGGGGCGGTGAAAACACACAAAAAGGGCAACGCTGATGCGTTGCCCTTTCTCCGTACTAAGCCTAAAATTAGTCCAGGTTGTACTTCTTCTTAAACTTGTCAACACGTCCGCCGGAGTCAACAAACTTCTGTTTACCGGTGAAGAACGGATGGCACTTGGAGCATATATCAACCTTGAGCTCGCTCTTGGTAGACACGGTCTGCATTTCTGCACCGCAAGCACATCTTACAGTGATCTTATTCAACTTAGGATGGATGCCTTCCTTCACTTTACTTCCCTCGCTTCCTATAACAAAATAATACTTTTCACAAAGCACAGTATAGCATAGTGTAAACTAAAAATCAATACCTTTTTTAAACTTTCTGCACCAAATTTTTAGTATACCAAAAACATTGCCACTACGCAGGCAAGCTCAGCCGCAATCAGAATAACGCTTTGAACGATGTTGAGCTTTTTTATCTTTACGTTAAGTATAAAGGCAATTCCTACGGCGACAAAAACAAGGTCATATATAATGGTAGTAGCTATAAAGCTGGGGATAAGCGCCCTTGCTATCATAAGCACGGGCATAACGAGGCAGGAGAAAGGAACGGGCACGCCCGTAAACGCCTTCATATTAAGGTCGGGAGTCTCCTCTATGGCTTGTGTGTTGAAGTACGCAAGTCTTATTGCGGCACAAGCGGCGTAAACTATGTAAGCGGCAACGTCATGCCAACGGCTGAAGCCGCTGAAATATGCTATGACTGCAGGAGCAACGCCGAAGGACACCATATCGCACACGGTATCTATCTGGATGCCGAAGACCTTTTCCTTACGGGTGCGGCTGCCGGCGCCACGTGCTATTCTGCCGTCGAACATATCGCAAAGCCCCGACAGCAAAAACATACAGACCGCAAGCAAAAGAGCGCCCGATGCCGCCGCAAAGCATGCCACCAGTGCTGATGCAAGTCCCAGCAGAGTTACAAAATTGGCAAGATTATATACGCCTATAAACATAATTATTTCTCCTCATCTATATATAGTCGGCACTAACTGTAGCGTTTACGTGCCTTAAGCTCGCCGTACAGCTTTACAAAGCTCCCGTGCCTGCTTTCGGCGATCAAGCCGCTATTTACTGCTCCGATAACGCCGCAGCCCTCCTCCTTAAGGTGGGTACAGCCTCTGAAAGCACAGCTCCCCAAATGGGCTTCAAACTCAGGGAAGCAATACTTCAGCTCTTCGTATTCCTCCACACCCAGCCTATCCTCGTCAAGCATAGTGAATCCGGGCGTATCTGCTATGTAGGTATTATCGCCCACTGCAAAAAACTCTGTATGTCTTGTAGTGTTTTTGCCACGGGCTATTTTTTTGCTGAGCTCACCCGTTTCTGCGTTAAGGCTTGGGTAGAGAGCGTTCAGCAAGCTCGACTTGCCAACTCCCGACGCACCTGCGAAAACCGCCGTTTTGCCGTCAAGATACGTCCGCAGCTCCTCTATCCCCTCACCTCTTGCGGCACATAGGGAAAAGCATTTGTAAAAAGCCTTTTCATATATATCAATCAAAGCGGTGGGTGCGCAAAGGTCGCTTTTATTAACGGCTATTACCGTCTCTACTCCTGCGTTTTCAGCCATTACGGTGAGCTTATCGATATTGTACAGATAGGGGTCGGGTGACATAGTAGCGGTAACCACCACAAACAGGTCTATATTAGCCACTGCGGGACGGGCAAGACAGTTTTTACGCTCCTTTACCGTCCTGATAAAGCCGCTGCCGTCTGCGTTGCGCTCCAGCTCTACCCTGTCCCCTGCGAGAAGCCTGAGCCCATCCTTGCGGATGTGACTGCCCGCCTTGCAAAGCACCTGACTGTCGCCTGACGCTACGGTATACAGCCCCTTTTTTTCTTTGATTATTACGCCCTCGACTATATCCATCTTATTCATAGCTCTCTTCACTTATTACAGAGCTTTCCTCCCCGGAGGCACCTGCGGATACCGTAAGGATAACGGTATCGGTAGAGAATACCGGGTCGCCGCCCTTGTGGGTGACATCTATTACCGTGCCAGCCTCCTCGGTGGAGGTGGGGTCGTAGATAAAGCTGTAATTATAGATACGCACGTCGGGATGCAGCATAGCCGCTCTCGCCTCAGACTCGGTAAGTCCAAGAACGTTGGGCATAAACTTGCACTGCTTGCTTATACGGATGCTTACGGGAGTGCCACGCATCATAAGGGTACCCTCGTCAAACTCCTGCCAGATAACTTTACCGTCGGGAGAAACGCTCTCCTCCTCGGTAACCTCGCCCAGCACAAGACCTATCTCGTCAAGCATCCTTGCCGCTTCTTCCTCAGTAAGCTCCATAAGATTCGGCATATTCACCTCTATCTCGGGAGCGTAGACATATATACGGAACTTTTCGCCCTCACGTATAATGTCGCCCGTTACAAGCTCTGCATAGTTGCCTTCGGCATCCATACGCTGTACCAAAAGCACCTGAGCCTGAGATGCGTACTGCACCCTCTCCTCATCTACCGCAGGCGGGATAAGTCCATTACTGTCGGGCACGTTGATAACGGAAATATCGTCCTCCTCAATATTCCACTTGCTAAGCATATTGAGCGCATAAGACTTTGTATACATGCAAAGGTCCTGATAAACGCTCTCCTTAGGACCGTAGCTGACTGTAAGCTTAAGGCCCGTATAAAACTCCTTACCCTCGGGCAGGTTTACGATACCCTCCACAGGGTTTTGCGTCAGGATCTCGTTCTTGGGTCTGTCGCTCTTTTCATAGCTTACGTTTTCGTCAAGCACGTCTATTTTATATGACGCTTTTAGCTGTTCCAAAAGCTCGTCACCGTATATCATACCCTCCACATCGGGCACCTTTATCTCGGTGGGAATGTTACTACCGTCAAATATCGACTTGATGTAGGAGTTGAACAGCACCACCATTATCATCGCCACCACTATAAGGAAAGCGGCGGAAACACCTGCGATTATGGGGAACATACTGTGGCTTGAGCCTGTAAACAGAGACCTTTTGCGCTTGCCCGTGTCACCAGCGGCACTGTCGGTCTTTGTTTTCTTTTTCTTCTTTTTTGGCTCCTTAGCCTCGTGGCTTATCTTCTTTTCTGCAAATACGGAGACGTCAATGCCCCCATAGGGGGTGATATCGCCGATGCTGGCGGTGGCTATGCTGTCAATATTGACAACGTTGGGCAGAACGGCAGCCTCAGTGCTGCCCGACGTAAAAACCACATCAGGATTGTTATACAGCACCTCAAGCGCTTTAAGCATAGCGTGGGCGGAGGGGAAGCGTGCCTCGGGCGCCTTTTCCATAGCACGGAGTATTATCTGATTGAGACCCTCGGGGATGGCAGGGTTTACCTTTATAGGCTCTACAGGGTCGTCGTTTACCTGCATCATCGCCACATTAAGGGCGTTCTCGTGGACAAAGGGAAGCCTGCCCGTACACATCTCATAAAGCATTATGCCCACAGAGTACAGGTCGGCGTGGAAATCAGTCTTCTTGCCGCTTGCCTGCTCAGGACTGATGTAATAGACCGTGCCTATCGCCTTCTCTGCCACGGTAAGGGAGGATGCATTTGGTAGCTTGGCTATGCCGAAGTCCGTAACCTTTATCTCGGCGCTTTTCTGTAGCATTATGTTCTGAGGCTTGATATCCCTATGGATAACACCCTTGCTGTGGGCGTGCTCAAGCGCCTTCAGTATCTGGATGGCGTAAAAGCAACCCTCTTTCCAGAAGAGCAGCCCCTTACTGTCGATATACTCTTTAAGGGTTATGCCATCGAGGAACTCCATAACGATGTATTTCATATCATCGTAGATGGCAACGTCATAAATGCTTACTATATTTTTGTGAGACAGCATGGCAACCGCCTTCGACTCGTTAAGAAAGCGCTGTACCATTGCCTCATCGGAATTGTATTCGGAATTAAGAATCTTTATTGCTACAAGGCGGTTCATAATAAGATCCTCTGCCTTGAGCACAAAAGCCATGCCGCCCTCGCCCACAGGCTCAAGTATCTTGTAGCGGCGGTCGAGAACCTTGCCAACGTATTCGTCGTATTTACTGCTGTTGCTCACTTTTTGCCCTCCTTCATAAGAAGTACTGCCGTGATATTATCACCGCCGCCCCCATTATTAGCGGCGTCTATAAGAGCCTTTACCTTGTTTTTGACCGTGCCGCCTGTAGAAAGGATGGCACGCAGCCCATCGTTTGATACATAGTTGCTGAGCCCGTCACTGCACAGTAAAAGTCCGTCAAAAGAATCCACCATAAAGAAATCTGCATCCACCTCGTGCGCAATGCCCAAAGCCCTTGTGATAACATTCTTATTTGGGTGGTCCACAGCCTCCTCCTCGGTTATAGCGCCCGTATCCACCAGATACTGCACAAAGGAATGGTCCTTTGTAACCTGAGAAAAGGCACCGCTAAGAGTCTTGTACAGACGGCTGTCCCCTACGTTCACCACATACGCCTTGTCTTGCCACACGAAGGCGGCAACCAGCGTGGTGCCCATACCCTTAAGCTCTGCTTTTTTCTCTGCCCTCTCTCTGACGGCGTTGTTTGCCGCAGATACCGCAAAGAGCATTGAATTTTTTATTATCTGTCCCGTAAGGTCTGCGCCGCTTTTGCCTATCTCCTTAAAAAGAGTGTCCGCATATACGCACAGTGCAAGCTCGCTGGCTATACTGCCGCCGTTCACGCCGCCCATACCGTCACACACCACGGCAGAGACCCACTCGTCACATTCGCTTATCTTAAAGCTGTCCTCGTTGCGGCGACGGACCTTGCCCGTGTCGCTTTTACCGTAACTAATCATATAAAATCATCACCCTTTGTATAAAAAACCGCCGCTCATTCTCCCACAAGAGTTTCGTGCTCATCCCTGAGCTGTCCGCAGGCGGCAGAGATGTCACTGCCAAGCTTCCTGCGCACGGTGGCGGTTATGCCAAAGCTCTCAAGCTTTTTCACAAAAGCGGCAGCAGCCGCTCTGGATGCTGTCCTGAACGCCCGCTCCTTTATCTCGTTTACGGGTATCAGGTTAACGTGGCAGAGACTGCCCTTAAGCTTTTTGCCAAGCTCCTCTGCCAGCTCAGGCGTATCGGTAACACCAGATATCAGCGCATATTCAAAGCTTGTACGCCTGCCCGTTCTTTTCTCGTAATCCCTGCAAGCCTGCAAAAGCTCGTCTACCGAATACCTGTTGGCTATGGGCATTATGGTCTGTCTCAGCTCGTCATTGGGTGCGTGGAGTGAGACCGAAAGGGTTATCTGCAGATCCTCCTCCGCAAGCCGCCTTATGTTATCCACAAGGCCGCAGGTAGAGAGGGAGATGTGCCTATGCCCTATATTAAGTCCCTTGGGATGGTTCACGAGCCTTAAAAACTTAAGTACGTTATCGTAATTGTCAAGAGGCTCACCCATACCCATAAGCACCACGCCCGAAACACGCTCACCCGTGTCCCTCATCGCCGCCTGTATCTGCGATATCATCTCCGCCGCCAACAGATTGCGCTTTAGCCCCCTTAAGGTGGAGGCGCAGAACTTACAGCCCATACGGCAACCTGCCTGAGTTGAAATGCATAGGGTGTTGCCGTGATGGTAGCGCATAAAAACACTTTCTATGTACTCGCCGTCATAAAGGCGAAACAGGTATTTGACCGTGCCGTCTATGGCGGAGACCTGCTTTGCGGCTATCTCCACATCGGGCACAATACAGTCCGCACGCAGAGACTCTCTGAGGGTCTTCGGGATATCCGTCATACCGTCAAAGCCCACACCTACGGCGTGAAGCCATTTGAATATCTGGTCTGCCCTGTATTTAGGCTGACCCTTTGCCCCAAGGAATACTGCAAGCTCCTCAGGCAGCATGCTCTTTATATCTGTCATTATATACGTTTCTCCAAAACTGCTATATAAAAGCCATCGTGCCACTTTTCAAGGGGGAGCACCGTGCGCTCGGAAACAAGCACTGCACCGCTTTCCGTCAGGAACGGGTGCACCACGCCCTCGTTTTCGTTCTTGTTGACAGTGCAGGTGGAGTACACCATACGTCCGCCCTTTTTCAGATAACAGTAAGCGTTTTTAAGAATGGCACGCTGGGTATCTATAAGCCTGTCTATATCGCTGAAGCTCTTGTACCTTATCTCGGGTCTGCCCTTTATGGCACCTATGCCTGAGCAGGGCACGTCACATATAACCCTGTCTGCGCTCTCTGCCAGGGTGGGGTCATATTTCCTGCCGTCCTGCTCTCTCGTCTCTATTATATCAACGCCCAAGGTCTCGGCACTGCGTTTAATAAGCGGTAGCTTGTTGCCGTGGATATCCATAGCCAATATACTGCCCGTGTTTTCCATATCCAATGCGGCACCGAGGGTCTTGCCACCGGGGCAAGCACACATATCTATTACCCTGTGGCCCGCCTGAGCCCCAAGCGCCGACACCGCCGCCTGAGACGAAAGCCCCTGCACAAATGCATCGCCCATATCCACAGCGGCAAGCCCTGCGGAGGAGCCGCTTTGCACTGCCACTGCCTTGCCGAGGACGGTACCCTCGACGCCTGCGGCCGTCAATAACTCAAGCAGCTTTTCGGCTGTATTTTTCAAGGTGTTGACACGTAGTATCAAGGGATTATGGTCGAAGAACGCCGCCATCACAGCATCACTCTCATCGGGGTACTGAGCCGCAACAAGGTCGCATATCTCAGGCGAGAGGGAGTATTTCACGCTGTCCTCTGCCGCCTCCACCGCCGCCTCAAGAGCAGACCTGCCTCTGCAGGCGGAGCGCATAACGGCGTTTACAAAGCCCTTGCGCTTTTTGCCCGACACCAAGGCAACGCTCTCACTGCAAGCCGCCATATCGGGCACCTTCATATAAAAGAGCTGTAAAAAGCCAAGTCTGAGCACCGCAAGCAGCTCTTTCTCTATATCGGCGCATTTCCTGCCGGACGCTCGCTCTATCATAAAGTCAAGAGTCAGCAGTCTTTCCGCCGCACCGTTTACAAGAGCCACGCCGAAGGCTTTATCTATAGTAGAAAGCTCGGTTCTCTTTAAGGTGTTGATTATCTCTATATTCGAGTACGCCCCCTGCTCCCACACACGGCGGAGCACCGTAAGGGCGAAACGCCTTGCCTTATCCTCCATACTCAGTCACGCCTTTTTGCGATGCTGATATATCTGAGAAGCATCAGGGCACTGGTAGCCAGAGCGGCAACATAGGTAAGTGCCGCTGCGGAAAGCACCTTTTTTGCACCCTTCAGCTCGTCCTCGTAAAGCAAGCCCTGCTCCTCAAGCGCAACAAGCGCACGGCGGCTTGCGTTGAACTCTACAGGCAGTGTAACAAGCTGGAACAAGGTAGAAAGGGAGAAAAGTGCAATACCCACATAGACAAGCCCCATAAAGTCAAGGACAAGGCCAAGAACAAACAGAGGCACCGCAAGGCGGGAGCCGATGTTTGTTATGGGAACCATAGCAGTTCTGAGCTTGACGGGACCGTAGCCAAGGGCGTGCTGTACTGCGTGACCCGCCTCGTGGCAGGCAACGCCGATGGCGGCAACAGAGCTTTTGCCGCATACGCTGTCGGAAAGAGATATTACGTTTGTCCTTGGGTTGTAGTTGTCTGTAAGCTCTCCTGCTATCCTTGCAAAGCCCACGCCGTAAACGCCGTTGGCCGCAAGTACACGCTGTGCCGCCTGCTCGGCGGTGAGTCCGTTTTTAGCCACTTGCCTTGCGTACTTTTTGTAGGTGCTGTTGACCCTTGCGCTTATTACCGCCGAAATAAGCATTGCAACGATAAGAAGCCCATAGGTCCAATCAAAATATACAGGGCCGTAGAAATACATTTCAAATCACTCCTGAAAAGGCGACGGCGGCAAAGAATGCTATATTCTGTTGCCTGCCAAAAATTCTGCCGCTGTCATACGGCGCTTACCCTCTGCCTGAAGCTCTGTTATGAGCACGCTGCCCGTGCCGCAGGCGATCTCGATACCGTCGGCAGTCTGCGAAAGCACCTGACCTGCCACGCCCGTGCCGTTGCCGAGCTTTGCGCTTATCAGCTTATAGCGCTTACCGCCGATTATGGCAAAGGCGGAGGGATAGGGGGAAAGTCCCCTTATCTTGTTATATACAGAGACGCTGTCGGTGTCAAAGTCCACCTCGGTCTCGCTCTTCTCAATCTTTGCAGCGTAGGTGGCAAGGCTGTCATCCTGCTTTACGGGCACAAATCCCTCACCCGCCAGAAATTCGCTGATGGCATCTGCACCCAACGCCGCAAGCACATCGTGATACTCACCTGCGGTCATGGTGCTGCTTATGGGCGTTTCCTTTACCAAAATCATATCGCCTGTGTCAAGCCCCTCTGCCATCTGCATCACTGTAACACCGCCGACAGTATCGCCCTCCATCACCGCACGGTTTATGGGGGCGGCGCCTCTGTGACGGGGCAACAAGGATGCGTGGATGTTGATACAGCCGCCCTTTGCGGCGCCAAGCACCTCAGGAGGCAGTATCTTACCGTAGGCTGCAACAACTATATAATCTGCATTTTCCGCCTTTATTATGCGCTGTGCCTCTTCATCTCTCAGCGTAGCAGGCTGATAGACGGGTATCCCCTTTTCAATTGCATACGCCTTCACAGGAGAGGGCGTGAAAGCCATACCTCTGCCCCTTTGCTTATCAGGCTGAGTGATAACGAGAGACACCCTGTGCCCATCCTCAAATATTCTCTTAAGTGGCGCCACGGCAAAGTCGGGGGTGCCCATAAAGATGACCTTACAAGTTTTCAATTTCTTCCTCCGTAAGCATACGCTCTACCTTGTCGATAAAGAGGGTGCCGTCAAGGTGGTCGAGCTCATGACAGAAGCAACGGGCGGTAAGACCCGTACCGTCTGCCTCGTAATACTTGCCCTTGCGGTTCATCGCTCTGACCTTTACATAGGCAGGGCGCTTGGTTATGCCCCATTTGCCCGGGCAGGAAAGACAGCCCTCGTAATCCGTCTGCTCACCTCGGGTCTCGATTATCTCGGGGTTTATCAGCTCCAGAACCTCCTCACCGTTGTCCACAAGGACAACACGGCGGAGTATGCCAACCTGCGGTGCGGCAAGACCGACACCGCCGGACTCCTTAAGAGTCTCCTGCATATCGTCAAGAAGCTGTATAAGTCTGGGGCTCAGCTTTTCAACAGGGCGTGACTTTTTCCTCAGGGTCTCGTCGCCCTCTTTAAGTATATTAAGAAGTGCCATAATACCGTACTCTCCAAAATAGTTTGTTCAAAAAAGCCTTTAAACGCTGAAGGGATTTATATCTATATCCACAGTGGCGTCATCCCTTTTAGAAACAGCAAAACGGGCAAGTAGTGCCCTGAAAAACTCTCTCGTCTCCTTTGAGTCCTTATACTTGACTATTATCTTATTGCGATACCTGCCGCCGACCTTATAGATGCCCTCCTTATAAGGGCCCATTTTGATAAGCTTAAGGTCACCTCTCGACTCTGCTTGAGCTTCAAACTCTGCAGAGAACGCCCTTGCGGTACGCTCCACAGCCGCCTCGTCAGCAGAAACGAAGGAGAACACCGCAATATCGCAATAAGGCGGGAACACCACCGCTTTTCTCAGCCTTATCTCGCTGTTATAAAAGGCAAGGTAGTCCTGTCTTGCGCCCAAACGCAGTGTCTGATGCAGAGGGTTATAGGTCTGTACTATCGCCCTACCACGTCTGCCCGACCTGCCTGCCCTGCCCACAAGCTGTGTAATCAGGGAAAACATGCGCTCGCAGGCACGGAAATCGTTCATATACAGAACGCTGTCTGCCATAACAAGTCCCACCAAGGATACCCTTGGAAAATCCAAGCCCTTTACCACCATCTGGGTGCCGTAAAGTATATCCGCCTCGCCCCTGCCGAACTCCTCAAGTATCTCGTCGTGAGAGCGCTTTGCCACAGTGGTATCGGTATCCATCCGCAAAGCTCTGCCCTCTCCGAAAAGCTCCTCCAGCTCGTCCTGCAAAAGCTGGGTGCCGTAGCCGAAATAGCCAATATAGCTGCCGCCGCACTCGGGACATTTATGAGGCTTTTCCTCTATCCTGCCGCAATAGTGGCAGATAAGCTTGCCACGCCTGCCTGCATCGCTGTTATATGCGTGGTAGTTAAGGGAAACAGAGCATCTGTCGCAGGTGAAAACGTAGCCGCAGCTACGGCAACGGAGGGTGGAGTTATAGCCACGCCTGCCCAGAAACAGTATCGCCTGCTCTCCCCTGTCAAGGGTCTCCTTAAGGGCGTCTCTCAGCTCTGTACCTATGAGCTTGCCCTCGATTATCCTGTCATCACCGCCGATATCCACTATCTCCACCTCGGGCAGCTCTATACCGCCGTAGCGTTCATCCAGAGTTTCCAGATGATAAACCCCCGTGGATGCCTTAAAATAGCTCTCCACCGAGGGGGTGGCAGAGGCAAGCAGCATAAGCCCGCCGTGTCTTGCACAGCGAAAACGTGCTATGTCCCTTGCGTGGTACTTAGGTGTTTTTTCTGATTTATATGTGTGCTCCTGCTCCTCGTCAAGGACGATAAGTCCTATGCTCTCAAAGGGGGCAAAAACTGCTGAGCGTGTGCCTATTACCACCTTTATCTCGCCGCCCTTTATACGGGCGTAGGTGTCGGCACGCTCACCTACGGAAAGCTTGGAATGGAGCACGCCGCAAGCATTACCGTATCTGCCGAAGTAGGTTGCGATAGCCTGAGCCGTAAGTCCTATCTCGGGCATCAGCACTATTGCCTGCCTGCCCTGCCTTACAGCTTCATCCACCGCCTCAAGTATAAGCTTTGTTTTGCCGCTGCCCGTAACGCCCCTGAGCAGGCACGCCTCCGCCTTGCCCGAGCGCATATAGCCCAGTATACGGTCACGCACCTCTGCCTGCTTTTCCGACAAGCTGTAGGGACTTGCCATATAGCTGTCTGCCTCATAGGCAAAACGCTGAACACGCTTGCGGTAAACGGAGACTACACCCTTTACCTCAAGACTGCGCACAGTGGCTGTGCTTACACCTGCATCCGAGAGAGCAGACGCAGACATATCACCCTCGGCAAGCAGAGAAAGAAGCAGCTTTTGCTTTTGCCCCTTAAGCTCTGCATCGGGCTTCAACAGACGCACCCACGCCTCGGTCTTTACGTTGGACCTCTCCTCCACCTCGCTGTGCCTCTCCAAAGCACCCTTGCGGCACAGAGACGCCGCAATACGAAGCCCCTCCTCACCGAAGGAGCGAAGTATGTCCTTTTCGTAGACCTTTTCACCCTGCTTTACAAAGCAGTACAGCTCGTCCTCACAGTCGGAAGGGAGCGCAGTATAATACACCCTGCTTTTTACGTTTATACCGTCGGGCAGCATAAGCTTAAGCGCCGCACCGTAAGTACAGAAAAAGCGGTCCCTTATAAAAGCGGCAAGCGCTATCATCTCATCGGTAGCGGCAAGGTCATAGTCGGGCACGGAAAGAACAGGCTTTACAGCCACTTCCTCCGCCTCGCCCTCCCACACACGGGTCACAAAAGCGCCCATACGCCTGTTGCTTTTTCCGAAGGGAACTACCGCCACAGAGCCGCTTACCACGCTGTCTGCCAGTTCCTCGGGGACAGAATAGGTATACGCCCTGTCATAGGCAAGGGTGGTATCAAGCAGATATACCTGACAAAGCCGCATTATTATTCTACTATTATCTTGAACTCGCCGCTGTGAAGCTTGCTTACTGCGGTGCTTACTGCCTTTTCGTTATTGGACTCCTCAAGCTTTTCTGCCTGCGCCTCGGGGTTTTCATCCACAAGACCCTGCTTGTAGGTAACATAACGTGCGCTTTTTGCTGCGGCTATAACCAGCATATAGCGGTTGACCTCGTTGTTTGTAAGATCCTGTACGGAAGGGTAAAGCATATCTATTTTCCTCTCTTTACTGTATATTACGGTTTATTTACGGATTTATGCGTTTTTCTTGGACTCCACCGCTGCGGCAATAAGCTCTGCCGCCTTATCGGGTGCGCCCTCTTCGTTTACAATAGTGATATCATAGGTGGGTGCAAGTAGCATCTCCTCCCTTGCACGCCTGAGCCGCTTTTGTATAGTCTCCTCATCCTCGGTGCCCCTGCCCCTGAGTCTCGCCTCAAGAAGCTCCATGCTCGGAGGAGCAATGAAAACAGACAAAGCGTGAGGCATCAGCCTTTTTACGTTGGCGGCGCCCTCGGTCTCTATTTCCAGCACCACGTTCATTCCATCCTCAAGGCAAGCCTCTACAAACTCACGGGGGGTGCCGTAATAGTTATCACAATACACGGTGTACTCAAGTATTTTGCCGTCCTTCAGATATTCTTCAAAAAGGCTTTTGTCTACAAAAAAGTAGTGGACGCCGTGCACCTCACCCTCACGGGGGGGACGGGTGGTAGCGGAAACGGAATAGCGGTAGCCGCCCTTTGCAAGCACGTGCTTAAGCACCGTGCCCTTGCCGCAGCCAGAAGGACCTGAAACAATAAGCAGTATACCCTTACCCATTACTTCTCCATCCTTTCCTCTATGGTCTCGGGGCTTTCTGCGGAAAGCACCGTGTGCTCGCTGTCGGTAACGATGACCGCACGGGTCTTTTTACCGCAGCTTACGTCTATGACCCTGCCCTGATTCTTTGCATCCTGCACCAGTCGGCGTACAGGCAGTGAATCGGGAGACAGCACAGCCACTATTCTTGTGGCGGAAACAAAGCTGCCGCCGCCTACGTCTATCAGTTTCATATCAACATCACCTTATCCGATAAAAGCTATTCTAAATTCTGTAGCTGTTCTCTTATCTTTTCTATCTCGCTCTTTGCGTCTATGACCGCCCTTGCAATCTCCACATCCTGAGACTTGGAGCCGATGGTATTTACCTCACGGTTCATCTCCTGTACAAGGAAATCAAGCTTTCTGCCTATACTGCCCTTGTCGGCAAGTATACCCTCAAGCTGAGCAAAGTGGCTTGCCAGCCTTGCAAGCTCCTCGTTGATATCTGCCCTGTCGGCGAATATTGCGCACTCGGTAAGCAGTCTGCCCTCATCATAGCTGACGCCCTCCAGCAGCTCGCTTATGCGGGCAAGCATACGCTCCTTGGCAGTGCTTACCGCAAGGGGAGCACGCTCCTTGATACGCTCTCTCAGCACGGCGGTGACGGCGGCGTGGGACCTGATATCCTCCACCAGCTTCTCACCCTCTGCCTTACGCATATTGCAGAAGGCATCAAGCGCCTTCTCTGCCACGGGAAGCACCAGCGCCCATACCTGCTCCATATCCTCCTCGGGACGGGTAGCGTTAAATACCTCAGACTTGGAGCTGACCATTGAAAGAGTGACCTCGCCCTTTACGCCGTATTCGGTGGAGATACGCTCCATCACGCCGAGATACGCCTCGAGATAGTCCTTATTCAGAGTCAGGGTAGTGGCATCGCCCTCAATATTGTTTACGGAAAGGTATACGTCCACCTTACCCCTTGAAATGCGAGAAGAGACAAGCTGTTTTATGCGCTCCTCCAAGGGGGCGTACAGCCTGCCGAGTTTAATATTTATATCCAGATATCTGCTGTTTACAGATTTTATCTCAAAACAAATGTCCTTACCTTCCAATAGCTCACGGCATCTGCCGTAGCCTGTCATACTGAAAGCCATCTGCAAATCTCTCCCTTTTAAATTATCAAAATATTATACCACACAGACAAACGCCCTGTCAAGACTTCACTTGCGTTTTCGGTAGATAAGAGCGCCAAACTGCTGTATTATCAGGCTTACCGCCACGTCGGCACAAAAGCTCACCACCGCAACAACGATATACGCAGGCACGCTGTAGGTGAAATCCAGATCGGTCACGCCAAGCACGTTAAGTGACACAAATATCATAGCCGTGTAAGCGACGCAGGCGTAGCCTATCTTAATCAGCCATTGAAGCACTGCATAGGGAATTCGCTCTGCCTCTACCTTAACTATATGAAAAAGTCCGCCGTAAAAGGCATACAGCACCGCAGGCAGCTTGTTATGCAGCAGCAAAAACGCAAGCAGCGCAGTACCGCTATATAAAAGCAAAGCACTGCCCCTGCCCCAGCGAAGCCTTACCGCAAGCACGGCAAAGCCTGCAAGGAAGGCGGTGGTCAAGTCCAGAGGCTCGAACACCGCACCCAAAAGCAGTATTATTATGCTGAGTGCGGCAAGCATACCGCACTCAGATACTATCCTTGTTTTCTTCATCTGCCCTTACCTGCAGCAGCCGCAAAGACAGTCAAGGCACATAAGCCCCATGCAGATATCACAGCCGGAACAGCCTGTGCTGTGCACCTGCCTGCCTGCGCTGTAGGAGCCGTAGCTTGCCCTTGATATATTATTGTACGCCTGACTGTACTCCGGATTTTCGGGGTCCATATCGCAGGCTCTGCGTATGTACTCGGTGCCGTCCATCAGGTAGCCCTTTTTGACCAGCACTATGCCCTTAAGGAAGTGCCATTCAGCATTCCTTGAGCCTTGGTCGGTCATATCAAGTATCCTGCTCGCCTCGGTATACCGTCCCTGAGTTATCATTGTGCGGATACGGTAAAACTCACTGCTGCCGCTGTAGGTACCGCCATAGCCGCCGCCGTAACTGCCGCTGTAACTGCTGTTACCGCCTTGGTTACCGCCACGCTGCCCTGAGCGCTTGCTCAGTGTATCGTACGCCTCATTTATCTCACGCATCTTCTCCGACGCCAGCTCCTTTAAGGGGTTAGAGTCGTCAAAGTTATCGGGGTGATACTTCTTAGCGAGAGCACGGTACGCCTTTTTTATTTCTTCATCTGTGGCGCTTTCGCTTACGCCAAGCACCTTATAGGGGTCTTTCATTACTCAAAAATCCTCTCAAAAAACGCTTTGCGACTGCCTCTTGCTTTATTCAAGGTAGTCTCTGAGCTTCTTGGAACGGCTGGGATGGCGGAGCTTGCGGAGCGCCTTTGCCTCTATCTGACGGATACGCTCTCTGGTAATATCAAAGGCCTTGCCTACCTCCTCAAGAGTGCGGGGTCTGCCGTCCTCTAGGCCGAAGCGGAGCTTAAGCACGTTCTCCTCTCTGGGAGTAAGGGTGTGAAGCACCTCAAGAAGCTGCTCACGAAGCATTGTGTAGGAAGCGGCATCTGCAGGTGCGGGGGTGTTATCGTCAGCGATAAAGTCACCGAGATGGCTGTCCTCCTCCTCGCCTATGGGCATCTCAAGAGAAACAGGCTCTTGCGCTATCTTGAGTATCTCCCTTACCTTTTCAACGGGCATACCGATCTCCTCGGCTATCTCATCGGCGGTAGCGTCCCTGCCGAGGTCCTGAAGAAGCTGACGGGAAACACGGAGCACCTTGTTTATGGTCTCTACCATATGAACCGGTATACGGATCGTCCTTGCCTGATCCGCTATAGCACGGGTGATAGCCTGACGGATCCACCAGGTAGCATAGGTGGAGAACTTATAGCCCTTGTTATAATCGAATTTTTCCACAGCACGCATCAGACCGAGGTTACCCTCCTGAATAAGGTCAAGGAAGAACATACCACGGTTTACGTAGCGCTTTGCAATACTTACAACGAGACGCAGGTTTGCCTCAACAAGCTGCTGCTTTGCAACGGTATCGCCTGCCGCCATCTTGCAAGCCAGCTCAAGCTCCTTGTCTGCAGAAAGGAGGGGCACCTTGCCTATCTCCTTAAGATACATACGCACGGGGTCGTCAATAGGGAGACCGTCCTTGGAGAGGAGCTCGTCCACGTCCTCCTGACACTTCTCAAGGTCCTCGCCATCCTCGTCCACGTCCTCAAACATAGTGCTCTCGTGATCGTTAACTATTTCAATGCCCTTAGCCTCGAACTCTGCAAAAAGCTTTTCAAACTGCTCTATAGTACAGTCTGCGCTGTCAAGCATATCAAGAAACTCACCTGAAGTCAGAGTATTCTTATCGCCTATAGCCTTCATATCCACCGTTGTTTCCTCAGCCTTTGTTTCCATTACCTTCTCTTTATTTCCCATAACGCTTTAACCCTCCGTCTTTTTCTTTTTTAGTTTAGCAATATATTCTTCAAGTGCGGCAATACCCCTCTCGGCAATGTCCGCATCGTAATCTGTTTTTAGCTTTTCACGCTCAAGGGCACTAATGCAAGACTTCAGCGTATCAAGCCCGTTATCGTTAACAGCCTGCCTTGCCGCCTGCATACCTGCCACCCGTGACAGCTCCTCACCCGTCAGCGCACCGTCCTTGGACAGCACGCTCTCACGTCCGTTTTCAAAATCCTCCTTATAAAGCAGAAACACCTTTTTTGAAAACTCGGTAACAAAGCTGTCCTCGCTCAGCTTGTCCGCTATCTCCCTGTACAGCTCGGGTTTTGTAAGCAGTATGCCCAGAATACGCTCCTCTATCATAACTGCGGCAGGTAGCTTTACCCTGTCACGGTTTACTCTGTCGCCAAAGCCCAGTGCGTCCTGCATTTGCTTGCCCGTCTCTTCTTTTTTGACACGCCTTTGCCCTATGCTCCGCTTGTGCTCGACGCTTTCGGTAGCGGCGGTCATACTGACCTCGCACATAGCGGCTATGCGTGACGAGCATATCTCACGCTCTGCCCTGCCGTCAAGAGTAGCTGCATAGGAGCACATCAGCTCAAACGCCCTTAGCCTTTCCTCCGGCAGAGCCATATTGAACTTATCGGCTATCTCCTTAAGCCTGTAGTCCATCTGACCTGTGGAGCCCTTTATAACGCGCCTGAAGGCGTCTGCGCCGAACCTCTTTATATACTCATCGGGGTCCTTTACGTCCCCAAGGTCAAGTATCTTTGCACCAACGCCCACTTCATTCAGCAGCTTTATGCCCTTCATCGTAGCGTTTTTGCCTGCCCCGTCGCTGTCATAGCAGAGATACACGGTGTTTACGTGCCTTGCGATAAGCCGTGCCTGCTCAGAGGTTATCGCCGTGCCCAGCGTGGCAACGGCATTGGTAAAGCCCGCCTGATGGAGCGCAACAGCGTCCATACAGCCCTCGCACATAATAAGCGAATCCTCCTCAGAGCTCTTGGCTATATTAAGACCGAATACAAACTTGCTTTTCTTAAAGGCAGGAGTGTCCGAGGTGTTGACGTATTTCCTCTCGTCTGCCTCGTTAAGCCGCCTTGCGGAAAAGCCAAGTACGTTGCCGTTTACGTCTATCAGCGGAAACAGTACACGGTTGCGGAAAACATCGTACAGCTTGCCGTTTTTGCCCGTACGACACAAAAAAGCCGCCTCCAGCTCCTTGGGTGTAAAGCCTGCGGCGCTGAGGTGCTTGGACAAGGCGTCCCAGCTATCGGGGGCATAGCCTATGCCAAACCTGCGCACGGTAAGGGGTGACAACCCTCTGTTTTTGAGATACTCAGCGGCGGCTGCACCCGAAGGCGAGACCAGCGCCTTGTGGAAGAAGCGTGCCGCCTCGGTAGTGGCGGCAACAACCCTGTCACGCCGCACCTCGTCACGCTTGCGCTCACCGTCCTCCTCCATCTGCAGACCGGCTCGGTTTGCCAGATACTCCACCGCATCACGGTAGGAAAGCCCCTCAAGCTGCATCACGAAGCTGACGGCATCGCCACCTGCACCGCAACCGAAGCAATAGTAGCTCCTCGTCTTGGGGAACACTGTGAAGGACGGTGTTTTCTCACTATGAAAGGGACACAGACCCGACATATTACTCCCTGCCCTCTTCAGGGCGACGTACCTTGAGATGAGCTCAACTATATCGTTTCTGTCCTTTATTTCGTCCAAAAATCTTGGAGAAAAAGCCATGTTTTATCCTCTTAGTGTAGTTTGTTTTTCGTTTTTCGATATATAAAACTTTTTTATCTGCATTTTTTCGAAAGCTTATATGCTCCACACCTTGGGCACATAGATCTCCTCGAAGGTGGAGATGGCGTACCTGTCGGTCATAGAGGAGATATAATCGCAAATGCACCTGTCAAGCCCATCCGTATACTCCCTGCGCCTGTATTCGATAGGCAGCTTATCGGGATTATTTCTGTAATAGCCGAACAGATACTCAATAAGCAGGCTTACCTTGCTGTCCTCGCTCTTTGCCTTGGGACTTGTATATACGTTGGCGAACATAAACTCCCTAAGCTCCATCATCGCAGTACCGAAGGGCTCTGCCATACGGATATCACCGCCCGTTCCCCCTGCGATAACTGCGCTGACCATAGAGGTTATCCGCTTGCTGTGGGTGTCGCCGAGAATACCGTTCAGCTCCCTCGGTATGTCCTGCGGAGTTATCAGCCCCGCCCTGCAGGCATCGTCGATATCGTGGTTTATGTAGGCTATACGGTCGGCAAACTTTACAAGCTGCCCCTCCAGCGTTTGCGCCTTCATACCGCCCGAATGGTTCAGTATACCGTCCCTCACCTCGAAGGTAAGGTTAAGACCCTGACCGCCCCTTTCAAGCACATCAACCACACGAAGGCTCTGCTCATAGTGGCGAAAGCCACCGTCCATTATCTCGTCCAACGCCCTCTCACCCGAATGGCCGAAGGGCGTGTGCCCCAGATCGTGCCCCAACGCCGCCGCCTCGGTAAGGTCCTCGTTAAGGGCAAGCCCACGGGCAAGGGTACGGGCAATCTGCACGACCTCAAGCGTATGGGTGAGGCGGGTGCGATAATGATCGTCCTTGGGGTCGATGAACACTTGCATCTTGTGCATCAGCCTGCGGAAGGACTTGGAATGGGTTATCCTGTCTCTGTCACGCTGAAACTCCGTCCTGACAGGGCAAGGCTCGTCATAGCGAAGTCTGCCTGCCGTATCGGCGGTTCTGAACGCACGGGAACAAAGCAATCTCTCCTCAAGCAAATGAGTAGTGGCTTTCATAAAAAACGTACACTCCCTTCAGAAAAGCAGAATAACCGCATTTTTTGTTATTACATATATAATATACGCAAAAATTTTAAAATACCCTTTATTTTTTATAAATTTTTGAAAAGCCGTGTCAAAACATAGAAAAAAGCTATTGCCAAGTCACAAAAAATGTGGTAAACTGAGAGGAAAGGTGGCGAGGTGTTTGTGTTTGGCTACGTTATGCCTCTCGAGGGCGAGCTGCTTGTAAAGGAATACGAGCTTTACAAGGCCATATACTGTGGGCTCTGCCGCACGGGCGGCAAGCGCATATCAAGGCTGACACGCCTATTCCTGAGCTATGATTTCACCGCCCTTGCCACGCTGAGGCTGGCTCTCGGCACAGAGGCGCCGAGCCTTGAAAAAAAGCTGTGCCTTTACGCTATGAAAAGAAAGCAGTCCCTTGTGTGCGACGGGGTATTTGCCTACGTTGCCGCCGCCTTTGGCTGTCTTATGTACGCTAAGGCCGAGGACGACGTAAGGGACGAGGGCGGATTGCTCAAAAGGCTGTCGCTGCCCCTTTTCCGCAGGATGAAAAAGCGGGCGGAGAAGCTTTACGGCGGGCTGTACGGGCAGGTTGCGGCGCCCCTTGACCGCTTGTCTGCTCTTGAGGCAGACGGTGAGCGGCACACGCTTGACACCTTTGCGGATTGCTTTGCGGAGGCGCTTTCCTCTATCGCCGCCTTCGGGCTTGAGGGTGCGGCGGCTGCTATCGCCAAGGAGGCAGGCTATCACATTGGCAGGTATATCTACATTATAGATGCGGTGGATGACCTGCAGGCTGACTTAAAGAGGGGGCGTTTTAATCCCCTGCTGTGCCATTACGGCGGCTATGAGGAAGCCGTGAAGGATATGGAGCGCATATCCGGGACTCTCACTGCAAGCGCTGTGCGCTTTTCGGCAGCGGTAGGGCTTGCAGAGTGCTCTGTGTACACCGATATACTACAAAATATCGCCCGTTACGGGATGGAAAAAACCGTGAGGGATATTTACGATAAATACGCATATACTCGAAAGGAAATCGAACAGTTATGAGAAAACAGCTTGAGGAGATACTGAACAAAGCAGTGGCAGAGGTTGACAGCGCCGCTGATGAGGCTTCGCTTAAGGCGGCACAGGTGGCTTATCTCGGCAAGAAGGGCGCTCTTACTGCCATACTCAGGGGCATGGGCGGTCTCAGTGCTGAGGAGAGACCTGTTATCGGCGCACTTGCTAATGACGTAAGGGCGCAGATAGAGGCGGCTGTGGAAAAAAAGCTGGCGGCTGTAAAGGCGGCTGAGCTTGAGGCACGCCTTGCCAAGGAAAAGGTAGACGTTACCCTACCTGCAAAGAGCAAGAAGGGTGGCAGACTTCATCCCCTGTCTCAGGTAGAGAAGGAGCTTTCCGATATATTCGTGGGCATGGGCTTTACCATTGCCGAGGGTCCCGAGGTTGAGCTGGCATACAACAACTTTGATGCGCTGAACGCTCCTGCAGACCACCCCTCCAGAGATTTTCAGGATACCTTTTATATCTCTCCCGAGGTACTGCTGCGCACCCAGACCTCTCCCGTTCAGATAAGAGCTATGCAGGGCAAGCAGCCTCCCATACGCATCATATCCCCCGGCAGAGTTTACCGTTGCGACGAGGTGGACGGCACCCATTCTCCTATGTTCCATCAGCTTGAGGGACTCGTGGTAGGCAAGGATATCAGTCTTGGCGACCTTAAGGGCACTCTTGAGCAGTTTGCAAAGCTCTATTTCGGTGAGAACACCAAGACCCGTTTCCGTCCCCACAACTTCCCCTTTACCGAGCCCTCTGCAGAAGTAGACGTAAGCTGCTTTGTATGTGGCGGCAAGGGCTGCAGGCTTTGCAAGGGCGAGGGCTGGATAGAGATACTGGGCGCAGGCATGGTGCATCCTCACGTGCTTGAGAACTGCGGCATCGACCCCGAGGTATACAGCGGCTTTGCTTTCGGCGTCGGTCTTGAGCGTGTAGTTATGATCAAGTACGGCATTGACGATATGCGCCATCTTTATGAGAACGATTTGCGCTTCCTGTCTCAGTTTTAAGGGGGTATAGATACGATGAAGGTTTCACTTAATTGGATAAAGGACTACGTAGACGTAAACGTAGACGTAAAAAAGCTTGCTGACATTATGACTTATACGGGCACCAAGGCAGAGGGCTTTGAGATACTGCCCGAGAAGATAAGCAATATAGTTGTGGGTACCATCCTTTCTACGGAGAAGCACCCCGACGCAGACAGGCTTACGGTTTGTAAGATAGATGTGGGCGCAGATGCACCCGTTCAGATAATAACCGCCGCTACCAACGTATTTGCAGGCGCAGTTGTTCCTGTTTGTCTTGACGGTGCAATACTGCATGACGGCACCAAGATAAAGAAGGGCAAGCTGAGGGGTCTCCCCTCTGAGGGTATGCTTTGCTCTATTGAGGAGCTCGGTCTTACCAAAAACGATTTCCCCTACGCACCCGATGACGGCATCCTTATCATCAAGGAGGAGTGCTACAACGGTCAGGATATCCGTGACGCCCTTAATATGCGTGACGAGACTATTGATTTTGAGCTGACCTTTAACAGGCCCGACTGCCTTGGCTTTATCGGTATAGCAAGAGAGGTTGCCGCATCCATCGGCAGTCCTCTTAAGCTGAAGGCTCCCCAGTATAAGGTAAGCCCCGAGGCAGGCAAAATAGCCGACTACATCAGCGTTGACGTGCGCAACACAAAGCTGTGTCCCCGTTACACCGCCGCAGTGGTTACCGACGTTAAGATAGAGCCCAGCCCCCTTTGGATGAGAGCAAGGCTCAAGGCGGCAGGTGTACGCCCCATAAACAACATAGTTGATATTACCAATTACGTTATGCTTGAGTACGGTCAGCCTATGCACGCCTTTGATTACAACTACATCACATCCAAGCAGATAGTTGTACGCAATGCGGCAGAGGGTGAGAAGATAACCACGCTTGACGGCAACGAGCACGTGCTTACCGATAAGATGCTGTGCATTGCCGACGGTGAGAAGCCCGTGGCATTGGCAGGCGTAATGGGCGGTCTTAACAGCGAGATACTTGACAGCACCGTTACGGTAGTGTTTGAGTCTGCAAACTTTGACCGTTCCAGCATCCGCCATACCTCCCGTGATTGTGCTCTCCGTACCGAGTCGAGCGGCAAGTTTGAAAAGGGCCTGCCCGTGTGCAATACCCTGCCCGCCCTCGAGAGAGCGCTTGAGCTTGTTTGTATGCTGGGCTGTGGCAAGGTTGCAGAGGGCATTATAGATATTTGCAACGCCGATATCGGTGAGAGGCGCATACCCTTCAATCCTCAGCGTGTAAACGCTCTGCTGGGCATCGACCTCAGCCGTGAGGAGATGGCTGAGATGCTGCTTCCCCTTGAGATGCGTGTAGAGGGCGACGAGCTTGTGGTGCCCCCCTTCAGAGGCGATATGGAGCGCACTGCCGACATTGCAGAGGAGATAGCAAGGCTTTACGGCTTTGACAAGATACCCTCCACCCTGTTCAAGGGCGAGGTCTCCGTGGGCGGCTACAGCGTTTCTCAGAAGTTTATTGCCGACCTTAAGGCGGCGGCTGTATCCCACGGCTTTTATGAGATAGCTACCTACTCTTTTATCTCCCCCAAGGCTTATGACAGAATAGGCATGGCGGCTGATGATGAGAGAAGGAACAGCATAAAGCTTATCAACCCCTTGGGCGAGGACACCTCCGTTATGCGTACCACCGCCCTTCCCTCTATGCTTGACGTTGTGGCATACAACCGCAACCGCAAGGCAGAGGAGATAGGTCTGTTTGAGTGTGCTACGGTATATTTCCCCACTGAGGACGGTATGTCGAGGGAGGAGAAGGAGTTTGTCGTTGCTATGGACGGCAAGGGCGATTTCTATGACCTTAAGGGTTATGTTGAAGCCTTCCTTGATGCAGTAAACGTAAAGGCGTATAGGCTTGAGTCTGCCGCTGAGACAGGCTTCCACCCCGGTATCTGCGCTAAGATTACCAAGGGCAGCAAGGTGCTTGCAGTTCTTGGTCAGGTGCACCCTGCCGTTGCCGCTGAGTACGGCTTGAGCAAGGGCACATATATAGCTGTCCTTTACGTAAACGCACTTCTTGAGACGGCTGACGGTAGCAAGCAGTTCAAAAAGCTACCTGCCTTCCCTGCCCTTACCCGTGACCTTGCGCTGGTCATGGATGACGCTATTGAGGCAGGCGCTGTGGCTGAAATGATAAAGAAGAGCGGCGGCAAGGCACTTGAGAGCATCAGGGTATTTGACGTTTATAAGGGCGCAGGCGTACCCGACGGCAAAAAGAGCGTGGCATTCAGCCTTGCGTTCCGTCTGCCCGACAAGACTATGAACGATGCGGATGCAGACAAGGCGGTAGCAAATATCCTTAAACGTCTTGAGGCGGAGGCAGGCATTATCCTGCGTTCCTAAGGCGACAGTAACGGCATTGGCAACTAACACAAAAGGAGACGAGTTTATGAACGAGAAGACGCAAAACATGCAAAACGTACAGAACACGGTACAGTTTGATATATGCAAGAGCGCCGATGATGAGATGAAGAAGGCGCTGACGGCAGTTTACGCCGCACTTAAGGAGAAGGGCTACAACCCCGTAAACCAGATCGTGGGCTATATCCTTTCCGAGGACCCTACGTATATCACCAGCTATCAGGGTGCCCGTTCTATCATCACGAAGATGGATAGGTACGAGCTTATGCGCACCCTCGTTCAGAACTTCCTTAAGGCGTAAGAGTACAGATAAAGGAGAGACACAGAGATGGAAAACGTTTTTACCTACAAGGGCAAGCCCTTGGTTCGTCAGGGCAACTTTCTGTTTTACGGCCTGCCTACGGACAAGTACATTCTGTTTATGAACATACTTGAGTCCAAGAAGGATGGCGACCTTGACGTAGCTACCAAGGTGCTTGTACAGATACAGAGCACCTCTGAGACCGCATCCTTCAACGAAAAGGTCATAAAGCAGTGCGAGAAGAGCAGCTTTTTTGACGCTTTTGAGATAGGTATGATATGGCTTGAGCGTGAGCTTAAGAAGGCGTAGACTTTAATAACAAGCCAAAGTAAAGCGGCTCTGTATGGCGAATCAGCCATACAGAGCCGCTTTTTATCTGCTTTACTTTTTGCTCACCTTGAACATTGCTCTGAGCAAGGGTCTTAATATTGCGGGGGATTTAAAAATGTAGACCTTTATACGCACACCGCCTTTCATCTGCAGCAAAACAGCAAAGCGCCCGTACCAAGTAGCAGAACGCCCTGCACAAACAGCATAGCACCGCAGGGCAGGACGGCACAGAGCAGTGCCCCTGCCCCGAAAGCCAACGCCATACCGCCAAGCTGTTCCTTACACAAAGCCATATCGGCACCTCCTGCTTTTATAATACGCCGCAGGGTGTTTTTTTGTTAAAGGTAATTATATCGCCACGCCAAGCATAAAATTAAACAAAAAACAAAACAAAGAGGAGCAAGGCTATGAAGGCTGAAACCACCAAAATTTTTATCCCACGCACATTGCTTGAGACGGGAGTAGACAAGGACATAGAGTTGGAGGGCACGCTGGCGGACTATTTACCCGGTATCAACAGAGTTGTGCGCACGGAGGCGAATATCTATATTGATGACACCACCATAAAGGGCACCAAGGCAGAGGTTCGAGGCAAGGCGGTGTTTGCATTGCTGTACGAATCCGACTACAAGAGCAAGCTGCGCTGTGAGCGCTTTACTGCCGATTTCAGCCACAGCTTTGATATAGGCGAAACGCCTGAGGGCGAAAGCATAGCTCTGACAACGGGCAGATGCAGCTATGTGAGCTGTAAGACCCTTAACCCACGGCGCTTTATACTGAAATGCAGAGCAGACCTCGGACTGAAGCTACGCTGTATGCAAGGGATAAGCGTTATCTCTGCCGCCGACCTTAAGGGAGCATTTTTCAAGACGGAGGGACATAGACTGTCGGTACTTATGACGCCCATTGACAAGAGCTTTTCACTGCGTGAGACGGTAAGCCTTGAGGGTATGCCTCCCGTTGGCGAGATAATATACGCAAGCCTTTGTTTTGCGCCCGCAGAGCATAACCTGTCAGAGGGTAGTGTGCTTATCCACTCCACCGCCATGCTAAAGTGCCTCTACGAGGAGGAGGGAGACGAAGGCGCACTGCGTTACATAGAGCGCAGCTTTCCCGTTGCGTTCACCGTAGATAGCGAAAGTCTGAACGGACAGTGTGAGCTTTCTGCGGAAATATGCTGCACCGACTGCGAGGTAGTCAAGGAAATGGACGGCTACGGTGAAATGCGTGTGCTTTCGGTAAACGGCAACGCAAGGGTAACACTGGAGCTTTTGGGTAGCAAGGATATAGAGCTGCCCATAGATCTGTTTTTTGAGGAATACGAGAGCGAAAGCAAGGCCGACGTCTTAGTGGCAGAGAAGTGGGAAACGCAACCACGTCACCGTTTTTCAACGGAGAAGCTTGTTGAAGCGCCGGAGTTTAATGCAAGCACCATTATCGCTACCGATGGCGAAATAAGCGTAAGCGAGGTTACGTCAGAGAGTGATGAGGTATGGGTAAGCGGTGTATGTGCGGTCAGCATTCTCGGCAAGGGAGAGGACGGCGTTAAAGCGCAGGATGTTACTGCAAGCTTTAAGGAGAGACTGCCCTTAAACAGCGAAAAGGACTGCCTCATTAACGCCAAGGCAAATATGCTGAGCGCCGCCGCTGAGCTGAGACCCGACGGCAGAGTAAGCTTGCGGATAAACGCAGAGCTGTCTCTTAAAACCGTAAAGAAAGAGAGAATTACCGCCCTCACCGGCGCAGAGATAAACGCAAGGCAGGGGGACGAGGAGGATAATGTGCCCCTTATTATATACTACCCCGATCAGGGTGAGACCGCATGGGATATAGGAAAGCGTTATCACCGTGACCCTCAAGCGGTAATAAGCGAAAACGCCGACGCATTTGATAAGGCAGAGGTTGTAAAGGCAAAGGGGACTATACTGTATATGTAAAGCTCCGCATCAAAATAATACTGCGAGATAGGTGCTGTCTCAAATGTGTGGTGAATGCATTTAGGACAGCACCTTTTTTCTGCTATGACACCGTTTTTCATTCCGTCACTGTTCATTTACGCCTCCGTTTTATATCCCACACCACTTTATTTTGCGTCGCCTTTTTCATTTAGACACTGCTTTACTTTTGTGCCCCTTTGACATTTTGACAGCGCTTTATGTTACCACGTTTTGACACCGCTTTATGTTACCACGTTTTGACACCGCTTTATGTTACCACGTTTCGACACCGCTTTATGTTACGTCACAGTTTTCTATCCATAACAAAATCCGACCAAAAAAGCATCGTCCTTCGGCAACAACATAACTCTTTGCGGGAGGCATCACAAAGCCTTCCCCTCCGAGGGGAAGGTGTCACCGTAGGTGACGGATGAGGTGTAGCCGTCCACGGGGCGGCGTTACGTTCCCTAAGCGGTAAGCGAAAGTACAACTGTCTTAGCAGACGGCTTTACGTTCCCTAAGCTGTGAGCGCAAGCAAAATGGAGTAGCCCCCCAGCGCACCGCATAAAACAGCGACAAACGGATGCTGGCGCATCCTACACCTCATCCACCGACTCCGTCGGTCCCCCTTCTCCTCAAAGGAGAAGGCTTATTTATGTGTCCACTAAAATATGTGTCCACTAAAAATGGAATGAAAAACGCCTTGCAGGAAGCCTGCAAGGCGTTTCAATTACATATCCGTTATGCTGCGGCGGGGGGGATGCCGCATTTTACAGATTAGAATTAAATGTTCTGTATGTTATAAGTTATGCTCTCTTCTTAAGAACAACAACTGCAGCTGCAGAGATAACTGCGAGAACTGCGAATACAGCGATACCAGCGTCGCCGGTATCGGGAGTGTCGTCACCGTCAACTACGGAAGAATCAGCAGCGGGCTCGGACTCAACAGTGGACACAACAGTGGACTCAGCCTCAGAGGACTCTTCAACAGTGGGGATGTCCTTCTTAACGTCGCCAGCAGTCTGGTCATAAGCGGTGCCGTCAGCAGCGCCGAGATCCCATGCGGAAACGATGATGTCTTCTGCAGTGATAACAGCGTCATCAGCAACCTTGAAGTTAGCCTTGAAGAGGATGGTGCCTTCAGGGATATCGTTAACAGAACCTACGTTAGCCATAAGACCGGTAACGCCGTCCTTGTCATATGCAGGGTTGGTAAGAGCGCCTGCAGCCTCGGTTGCGAGAGAATCAGCAATGTACTCGAGGTCAGCGGAGGTGTTGATAACAACCTTACCGGAGATGAAGCCTGCGGGCATAGCTGCGGTGATGGTAGCAGTGCCGTCGCCGTTGTCAACATACTTAACGGTGAAGGTAATGTCAGCAACCTTAACCTCTTCCTCAGAGGACTCGTCAGCGGGAGCGGACTCGTCAGCGGGAGCAACCTGCTCTTCTGCGCTGTGGAGAACGAGATCTCTTTCGCCAGAGTCAGGCTCACTGACAAACCACATCACAGCTTCCTCTTCCGACTCTTCACCATGTCTGATTACAGAATCGATGTAGGCGCCGGGGTTTGCTCCCGCAAGAACGAGACTCACTTCAATGAGTTTACCGTGTGTAACACCGCGGCTATCGTTATGTTTAAGCTGTCCC